>NZ_JBXWSP010000005.1:0-128816 GCF_059613485.1 Ruegeria sp. CRTD044
TTCGGCGTCGAGCTGATCGCCCCGATCGCCATGGAAAACGGTCTGCGCTTCGCCATCCGCGAAGGCGGCCGCACCGTTGGCGCAGGCGTCGTGTCCAAAATCATCGAGTAAGGCGCGCTTTTCGCGCCCGGTTGCGGCAGGCGGTTTTCCAAAGCGAAGCCAGCCGAAAGCAACTCGGTGAGAAATCAAAGAAGGCCGTCCCAAACCGGGGCGGCCTTTTTCGTTAAGTTCCCAAAACCATGGCTGCGCCGATCTTGGTGTTGCACGCGAATACGCCAAGCTTGCGTTGAGCGGCACCCCTCGACACAATTGCAGGCAGAAATGTCCTGTAGGGGAGGATGGTGGGATGACCAAGCATGTTGAAATCGGCCGGACTGGAGTCAGCTTGCCGCAAATAGGGTTCGGTTCAACAGGGCTGGGAAGCATTCCACAGATATATGGATACGAAGTAGACGAAAGCCGTGCACTGGATACCATCAGGACAATTCTCCAGCGTCCGGATGGCTTCATTGATACAGCGCGCGGGTATGCGTTGGGCCGAAGCGAAGAACGTATCGGGCAAGTCATTCGTGAACTGGGCGGGTGGCCCGAGGGCCGGGTTCTGTCCACGAAACTGGACCGGGACATGGAGAGTAACAGGTTTGATGCGGCACAAGCGCGAAGGTCGCTTGAAGCAAGCCTTGAAGCCCTTTGCGTTGATCACGTGGATATTCTTCACCTTCATGACCCTGAATACGCTGCAGATCTTTCCGAGGTGACCGGCAAGGGCGGCGCGCTTGATGAGCTGTTTCGGATGAAGGAAGAAGGCTTGGCGAAAGCTGTGGGGCTTGCCGGTGGTCGAATTGACGTCCTGATGCCTATGCTACGCGATCGTGAGTTCGACGTCCTTCTGACGCACAACAGGCATACAGTCGTCAACGTGAATTCCGCTCCGTTGATTGAACTCGCGCGTTCCAAGGGAGTGACCGTTCTGAATGCGGCGCCCTATTCCGGAGGAGTATTGGCCAAGGGAAGTTCCGCGCATCATTTCTACGTCTATCAGCCGGCGACCGAAGCGGTTCTGGGCCCGGTTCGTGCTGTCGAGAGTATCTGTTCCCGCTACGATGTCCCGTTGGGGGCGCTTGCGTTGCAATTCTCGATCAAAAACGCAGATATAGCTTCGACAATTTGCGGCGCGACATGGCCGCAGCACGTGGACCAGACATTCGAATGGGCCGGCTGGTCTATCCCGGATGCGGTCTGGACAGAGCTGGCGGAATTGGGGCAATCCCAAAACGATCCTGAAGCCGGGTAGGGTGTTCAAGGTTCAGCGCGGCGGCCTATCACTCGTTGGACAATCCGCATTTGGGGCTTGGTGGCATTTCCCCCTTGCCAAACAGCGCCAACCCCACTAAACCGCGCGAGTTCTCGGTGAGAACGTGAAGGCGGGGTGATTCCCGCCTTTTGGGTTCGATGAGGGTTGGCGATGAGCGCCCGTCCTCCTCTCAACTCCAACGCCTGAAAAAAGGCTGTTAATATGCAAAGCCAAAACATCCGTATTCGGCTGAAGGCATTTGACTATCGCGTCCTGGATGCCAGCACGCAAGAGATCGTCAACACTGCAAAGCGGACCGGCGCGAACGTGCGCGGCCCGATCCCGCTGCCGAACAAGATCGAGAAGTTCACGGTTCTCCGTGGCCCTCACGTTGACAAGAAATCCCGCGACCAGTTCGAGATCCGCACGCACAAGCGTCTGCTCGACATCGTTGATCCGACCCCCCAGACCGTTGACGCGCTGATGAAGCTCGACCTCGCGGCTGGTGTGGACGTCGAGATCAAGCTGCAGTCGTAAGATCGGAGGGTATTGATGATGCGCTCTGGTATTATCGCAAAAAAAGTCGGCATGACCCGCCTGTTCATGGAAGACGGCAAGCAGATCCCTGTGACCGTTCTTCACCTGGACAACCTGCAGGTCGTTGCACAGCGCACCGCTGACAAAGACGGCTACACCGCCGTTCAGCTGGGCGCCGGTGCTGCCAAGGCAAAACGCACCTCGAAGGCCATGCGCGGTCACTATGCCGCTGCCAAGGTCGAGCCCAAACGCAAGCTGGCCGAGTTCCGCGTGTCGGAAGACGCGCTGATCGAAGTGGGCGCCGAGATTTCGGCAGATCACTTCCTGGCTGGTCAGAAAGTTGACGTTTCGGGCACCTCGATCGGTAAAGGCTTTGCCGGTGCAATGAAGCGCCACAACTTCGGTGGTCTGCGCGCCTCGCACGGTGTTTCGATCAGCCACCGTTCGCACGGTTCGACCGGTCAGTGTCAGGACCCGGGCAAAGTGTTCAAAGGCAAGAAGATGGCCGGTCACATGGGTGCTGCCCGTGTAACCACCCAGAACCTCGAGGTCGTCAAAACCGACGCCGACCGTGGTCTGGTCTTCATCAAAGGCGCCGTTCCCGGACCAAAATCGGGCTGGGTCACCGTCAAGGACGCCGTCAAGAAGAAAGCACCGGAAGGCCTGCCTTTCCCGGCTGCTGTGAAATCGGCTGCAACCGAAGCACCTGCGGAAGAAGCACCCGCGGAAGGTGGTGAAGCATGAAACTTGATGTAATCAAACTGGACGGCGGTAAAGCCGGCAACATCGAGCTGGATGCAGACCTGTTCGGCCTGGAGCCGCGCGCGGACATCCTGCACCGTGTGGTCCGTTGGCAGCGCAACAATGCGCAGGCTGGCACCCACAAGGTGAAGACCCGCTCGGAAACCAGCTACTCGACCAAGAAGATCTATCGCCAGAAGGGCACCGGTGGCGCACGTCACGGTGACCGCAACGCGCCGATCTTCCGCAAAGGTGGCATCTACAAGGGTCCGACCCCGCGTTCGCACGGCCACGACCTGCCGAAGAAGTTCCGCAAGCTGGGCCTGCGCCACGCACTGTCGGCCAAGGCCAAAGCTGGCGAGCTGGTCGTGATCGAAAGCGCCGAAGCCGAAGGCAAGACCGCCGCACTGGCCAAGCAGGTTGCAAACCTGGGCTGGAAGCGCGCTCTGGTCATCGACGGCGCCACCGTGAACGAAGGGTTCGCCCGCGCAGCCCGCAACATCGAAGGTCTGGATATCCTGCCGTCGATGGGCGCAAACGTCTATGACATCCTCAAGCGTGACACCCTGGTGCTCACCAAAGCGGGTGTCGAAGCACTGGAGGCTCGACTGAAATGAGCGCGAAGGCAGAACACTACGACGTGATCCGCAAGCCGATCATCACCGAGAAAACGACCATGGCGTCTGAAAACGGCGCGGTTGTCTTTGAAGTGGCGATCGACAGCAACAAGCCGCAGATCAAAGAGGCCGTCGAGGCGCTGTTTGGTGTGAAGGTCAAGGCGGTGAACACCACCGTGACCAAAGGCAAGGTCAAGCGGTTCCGCGGCCAGCTGGGCAAGCGGAAAGACGTCAAAAAGGCCTATGTGACCCTAGAAGAGGGCAACACCATCGACGTGACCACCGGTCTCTGATCGGACCCGTCTTTGGAGAGAGATGAAGGCCCCCGCCGAAAGGCGGGGGTTTTTTGTTTTTTCCTTCAATTTCATACATGCATAGTCCGCGGGTGTGCGTTACATCCATAACGTGTTCTGAATGCAAACGGAGGATCTTTAAGTTGTCTCGCTGGTCAATAGATTTTGAGAAACACCCTTTGCATGAAACGCTGCGTCAGTCCGTTGAGTGGTTGGATGTTGATACCGGAGATATAGATGCAGAATTTGAAGAAGAGCGGCGGCGTCTCAGGAAGATCCTGAGCAATTTGCAAGAAATACTTGCAGGTATCGATCCAGAATTTTTTCCTCTGGCGTTGTTGAACCAACTCAACCAACACTTGAGGCATGGGAATTTTTTCCAGCAGCTTCAGAATTATTCAAACTCGCCACAAACTGCCCCTCTGCGGGCTGCAAACGATCATATTTCGCAGTATTCTCCTCAGATCTATCACTTGGCAGCTATGTCTAGGCTTCCAGAATCTCAGAAAGTCATTCGTCATACTGAGAAAGCCTTTCATTCGCTCGCTGTCGTGATGAACGACTTTAAAAGTAAGACAAAAGAACAAATCGGGGAGAGCGTGGGGAAACTGTCGGAGCTGACCGGCAAAGCGGACGAGTTCCGCCAGCGGCTTGATCTTTTGTCATCAGAAACGGAAACGAAACTCTCAGAGTGGCAATCAGAGTTTACAGAAAAGCAGACGGAGCGTGCTGAAGAGTTTTCCACGGTGCAAATTGATCGCGAAAAGAAATTTGAGAATCAGCTTTCCGAATGGACGAAGTCCATTGATCGGCAGCACTCCGAGATAGGCGCAGAGCAGGCAAAAAAACTTGAAGAGCTTTTAGTACACTTCGCAAGTGAAGGCGAAGAAATAATGAAAGACGTGAGAGAAAAGCACCAATCTGTGTTGGAAATTCACAGGCTGGTAGGTCGAGATAGCGTTGCCGGAGGCTACCAAAGTAGCGCGGAGGAAGAAAAAATGCAGGCTGACCTTTGGCGCTGGATTTCTATGGCGTCGCTTGCTGCAGCGGTCTTTTGGTTGGGCTTCAAGTACTGGATGGGCTTTGATCCTACTGTTTCCGGCTAGCTGAATTGGGCGAGCATCGTAACGGCGACATCGCTTACTGCTATTTTGCTTGTCGCCGCTGGATACGCCTCCAAACAGTCGAAGATGCATCGCGACAATGAGAAGCAAATGCTATCGTTTGCGCTTGAAACTAAGGCGCTTGATCCTTTCATGGCCGACCTAGAAGCGACAGAGCAACAAAAGATAAAAGCGGAACTAATCAAGCGCATGTTCGGTCAGCAGCACAACCAAACGGTTGCCTCTTCTGCCAGCGTAGACGAGGGAACTGTAAAATCGGTTGCAGCGATTTTGGCGCAGGCGTTTTCGAAAGCGGTGGACAAGGCTTAAAGGCGGTTCGAGAATAACTACTTGAGAAGGCGTTCTAGCTATTGCCCCCCACCCCCAACCCTGCTAAACGCTCCCAATCTTGCGGCCTCGGATTCGTTCCGGGGCCTCTGATATTTGCAACCGGGGACCTTCGGGGCCCTATAACCTGGGCACCTACGGGGGCCTCTCACATAGCGGGGATTGATCCTCGCGCTTGCTAAACGGAAGACAGAAAGCATGGCACTCAAGTCGTACAAACCGACGACGCCGGGCCAGCGCGGGCTGGTGCTGATCGACCGTTCGGAGCTTTGGAAAGGACGTCCGGTCAAGTCTCTCACTGAGGGTTTGACCAAATCGGGCGGCCGGAACAACACCGGACGGATCACTTCACGCCGCCGTGGCGGTGGCGCAAAGCGTCTCTACCGGATCGTTGACTTCAAACGGAACAAACTGGATGTAGCGGCAACCGTCGAGCGGATCGAATATGACCCGAACCGGACCGCGTTCATCGCACTGATCAAATATGACGACGGCGAGCAGGCCTATATCCTGGCGCCGCAGCGTCTGGCGGTTGGCGACAAGGTCATCGCTTCGGCCAAGGCCGACATCAAGCCCGGCAACGCGATGCCGTTCTCGGGCATGCCGATCGGTACCATCGTGCACAACATCGAGATGAAGCCCGGCAAGGGCGGTCAGATCGCACGTGCGGCGGGCACCTACGCCCAGTTCGTCGGCCGCGATGGCGGCTATGCTCAGATCCGTCTGAGCTCGGGCGAGCTGCGCATGGTACGCCAGGAATGTATGGCCACCGTCGGTGCCGTGTCGAACCCCGACAACAGCAACCAGAACCTCGGCAAAGCCGGTCGTATGCGCCACAAGGGCGTGCGTCCGTCGGTCCGTGGTGTTGCCATGAACCCGATCGATCACCCCCACGGTGGTGGTGAAGGCCGGACCTCGGGTGGCCGTACGCCGGTTACGCCTTGGGGTAAAGACACCAAGGGTAAGCGTACCCGCAACAAGAACAAAGCGTCCCAGAAGCTGATCATCCGCTCGCGGCACGCCAAGAAGAAAGGGCGTTAAGACATGTCTCGCTCTGTTTGGAAGGGTCCTTTCGTCGACGCTTACGTGCTTAAAAAAGCCGAAGCTGCGCGCGAGTCGGGCCGCAACGAAGTCATCAAGATCTGGTCGCGTCGTTCCACCATTCTGCCCCAGTTCGTGGGTCTGACCTTTGGTGTGTACAACGGCCAGAAGCATATCCCGGTAAACGTCTCGGAAGACATGATCGGTCAGAAGTTCGGTGAGTACTCGCCGACCCGGACCTATTATGGCCATGCCGCAGACAAAAAAGCGAAGCGGAAGTAAGTCATGGGCAAGGAAAAGAACCCCCGCCGCGTGGCTGAAAACGAAGCAATGGCAAAAACCCGTATGCTTCGCACCAGCCCGCAGAAACTGAACCTGGTTGCGCAAATGATCCGCGGCAAGAAAGTCGAGAAGGCTCTGACCGACCTGACTTTCTCGAACAAGCGTGTCGCGCAGGACGTCAAAAAGTGCCTGCAGTCCGCAATCGCGAACGCCGAAAACAACCACAACCTGGATGTCGACGAGCTGATCGTCGCCGAAGCATGGGTTGGCAAGAACCTGGTCATGAAGCGCGGTCGTCCGCGTGCCCGTGGCCGTTTCGGCAAGATCATGAAGCCGTTCTCGGAGATCACCATCAAGGTGCGTCAAGTTGAGGAGCAAGCCTAATGGGACATAAAGTCAATCCGATCGGCATGCGCCTTCAGGTCAACCGCACCTGGGACAGCCGTTGGTACGCAGATACCAAGGACTACGGTGATCTTCTGCTGGAAGACCTCAAGATCCGTGAGTTCATCAAGAAAGAGTGCAAGCAGGCCGGCATCGCCCGTGTGATCATCGAACGTCCGCACAAGAAGTGCCGCGTCACGATCCACACTGCGCGTCCCGGTGTCATCATCGGCAAGAAAGGCGCGGACATCGAAGTTCTGCGCAAGAAAATCGCGCAGATGACCGACAGCGAACTGCACCTGAACATCGTCGAAGTGCGCAAGCCGGAACTCGACGCGCAGCTGGTTGCCGAGTCGATCGCTCAGCAGCTGGAACGTCGTGTTTCCTTCCGTCGCGCAATGAAGCGCTCGGTTCAGAACGCCATGCGCATGGGCGCCCTGGGTATCCGGGTGAACGTCGCTGGCCGTCTGGGCGGCGCCGAAATCGCACGGACCGAATGGTACCGCGAAGGCCGCGTGCCTCTGCACACCCTGCGTGCCGACATCGATTACGCACATGCCGAAGCGATGACCCCCTACGGGATCATCGGGATCAAGGTCTGGATCTTCAAAGGTGAGATCATGGAGCACGATCCGCAGGCACGTGACCGTAAAGCACAGGAACTCCAGGACGGCCCTGCACCTCGTGGTGCTGGTGGCGGTCGTCGCTAAGGAGGGAAAGATATGCTTCAACCAAAGCGTACAAAATTCCGCAAGATGCACAAAGGCCGGATCAAGGGTGAAGCCAAAGGCGGCTCTGATCTGAACTTTGGCACCTACGGTCTGAAAGCCCTGCAGCCCGAGCGCGTCACCGCACGCCAGATCGAAGCTGCTCGTCGTGCCATGACCCGTCACATGAAACGTCAAGGTCGCGTCTGGATCCGGATCTTCCCGGATACTCCCGTGACCTCGAAGCCGACCGAAGTCCGTATGGGTAAAGGTAAAGGCTCGGTCGACTATTGGGCAGCCAAAGTGAAGCCCGGTCGCGTGATGTTCGAGATCGACGGCGTCAACGATGAAATCGCGCGCGAGGCCCTGCGCCTGGCTGCGATGAAGCTGCCGATCAAGACCCGCGTGGTGGTCCGCGAGGACTGGTAAGCCGGTCTTTCTAAGACTTCAGAAAACCCCGCCGAACCGGCGGGGTTTTTTGTATTTCGGATGGTTTGGGTTAGGCTCAGCTTCAGCTTTTGATATTTCGGAAAAGCCCAAAACAAGGACCCCAAATGACTTTGAAGTCAGAGATTGAAGAGATTGACGACGGCTTCTTTGCCGCACTGAACGCTATGTTCGAGGGTGACGTTGCACCGATGGAGGCGCTGTGGTCGCACGCAGACGACGTCATCTATATGGGGCCATCACCCGATCTGTTCCACATCGGGTGGAAGGTCACGGATCAGGATTGGGTCGCGCAGGGACGGGCGCATCTTGGTGGGTCGATCAAAGTGCTGAACCGGCATGTTGTGCTAGGGGATACGCTTGCCACCGTGCATCACGTCGCCGAGGCATCGGGGCAGGGCGATGGGTCCGGTATCCGGATGCGCGGCACGAATGTCTATCGCCATGAAGGTGGAGCGTGGAAGCTGATCGCGCATCACAGCGACCCGTTGCCCTATATTGACTTGTGACAGCTACAGCGGTTTTCCAAATTCGAAGAAAGTTCCTCTATCGCGCCTTGGCGTCGAATGGGGTAATGGACGCCCATGGCACAGATTGAATCACTCTTTGTTACCCGTCTCTACCGCGCCGCTCTGTCTGAGTTCGATCCAAGGATCGATCCGGAGGAGCTGGAGAACTCGTGCCTTGTCATCGCTGAGGATGACGAGGCCGGGCAGGAGTGGTGCGAAAAGAACGGCTATCCGGGTTACACCAGCTATGCCTCGTTGACTGATCTGCCCTGGCGGTTTCCGATCTTTCAGGATTTGGTGAAGACTTTGGATCAGCACGTGGCTGCATTCGCAAAAGACCTTGAGTTTGATCTCGATGACCGGGAATTGAAGCTGGAGGATCTTTGGATCAACATCCTGCCCGAGGGTGGAATGCATGCCAGCCACATCCATCCGCACAGTGTGATTTCTGGAACGACCTATGTGTCAATGCCGGAAGGCGCCAGCGCGCTGAAGCTTGAAGACCCCCGCTCAGGCCGCATGATGGCCGCGCCGGTGCGCCGCAAGGGCGCCCGACGCGAATTGCAGCCCTTCATTTATATGAAGCCGAAGGTCGGCGACGTTCTGCTGTGGGAAAGCTGGCTGCGCCACGAGGTGCCGATGAACATGGCCGAGGAAGAGCGGATTTCGGTAAGTTTTAACTATAAGTGGGAGTGAACCCCTAGGGGCGTATTCAACTGCCCGCATTGCGCCGGTTTGATCTGCGCCCATAGGCGACGACTGTCGTCGTCCTGCGAACCGAAATTGATGCGTGGCCGAATGCCCCATTCCGCAGCCGTTCTCTGGCGCCGGTCGGTTCGAGATGCCTATACCTTCCCTTTGAAAAGAAAGGCAGGTCCAGCGCAAGCCCCCTTTTGACCAGCTCCGCGCCGATGTCCTGCCCATTGGGTAGGTATCCAATTCCTACTAGCCGGTCGTAAGATGTTTCGCCGTTCAGCTTGACGGTAATCTCCTGACCTTTGCAGATTTCGACCATCGTCCACTTTGCCTTTAGACCCCATGGCATGTCCAGCTCGGGCGCATCAATGCCGGCTAGACGGATCTTTGTTCCACGGACAATGATTGTGTCGCCATCGATCACATAAGCGCGCCCCGTCAGAACGCGGTTGGAGGGAGCAACACTAGGCTGTTGTCGCGGGATTGCGCGTTTCCGTGTGGAGGCTTGCGGAGGTTTTTGAAGGCCTCTATGACGGGCGACAAAGCGTGGCTTTCTTGGTATTAAAACAACTAGAAGTGCCGCGAACCCAATTAGGACAACCAATTCCATTTTTTCCACCGTTCCTAAGTCAGCGGGATAAAGATACTTCAAGGGTTTCAAGTGTCTTTTGAGTTTCGGCCAAACCCGTTTCCACAAACGACAACGCGCAAGTGGTCAGGTTCTGACGTGACCCGTTGGTTGCCCGGTTCTGGCTGCAAAACTTTCCCTTGCCACCCACCCACCAAACCCTTATACGGCGGCATCCTGCGGTCTCCCGGCGTTGTCGGGCGATTCGCATGTCTATCATTCATCCACCAGGTCCAAGGTGACCCGTGTACGGGGCCTTCTGGTGTTTTGAGCAAAGGAAAAGGCGATGAACGCCCAAGAACTGCGTGAAAAGACCCCGGACCAGCTCCGCGAGGAACTGGCCAACCTGAAGAAAGAAAGCTTCAACCTGCGCTTTCAACAGGCCACCGGTCAGCTGGAAAACACTGCTGGTATCAAAGCGGCCCGCCGCAATGCTGCCCGCGTCAAAACCATTCTGAACGAAAAGGCCGCTGCCGCGGCATCCGAGGAGTAATCAGATGCCCAAGCGTATCCTGCAAGGCACCGTGACCAGCGACGCCAACGAACAGACCATCACCGTTCTGGTCGAGCGCCGCTTCAAGCACCCTCTGCTGCAGAAAACCGTTCGTAAGTCCAAGAAATACCGGGCTCACGACGAAAAGAACGCCTTCAAGGTCGGCGACACCGTACGCATCATCGAATGCGCGCCGAAATCGAAGACGAAACGTTGGGAGGTTCTGGAGGCCTAAGCCTCCGGGATTTTTCCATTTGTCGAAACCCTGGGGGATTTAACAAGACCAGCCCCCACAGGTCGGGAGAAACCACATGATCCAGATGCAGACCAATCTGGATGTCGCTGACAACTCCGGCGCCCGCCGAGTTCAGTGCATCAAGGTCCTGGGTGGTTCCAAGCGTAAATACGCCTCCGTCGGCGACATCATTGTCGTCTCGGTGAAGGAAGCCATCCCGCGCGGCCGCGTGAAGAAAGGTGACGTCCGCAAGGCCGTCGTCGTGCGCACCGCCAAAGAAGTCCGTCGCGAAGACGGCACCGCGATCCGCTTCGATCGCAACGCCGCCGTCATCCTGAACAACAACAACGAGCCCGTCGGTACCCGTATCTTCGGCCCCGTTGTTCGTGAACTGCGCGCGAAGAACTTCATGAAGATCATCTCGCTGGCTCCGGAGGTGCTGTAATCATGGCTGCTAAACTCCGCAAAGGCGACAAGGTCGTCGTGCTGGCCGGCAAGGACAAGGGCAAAGAGGGGACTATCACCTCGGTCGACCCCAAAGCCGGCAAAGCTGTCGTTGATGGCGTGAACATCGCCATCCGCCACACCCGCCAGTCGCAAACGTCGCAAGGTGGCCGCCTGCCCAAGGCTCTGCCGATCGACCTGTCGAACCTGGCCCTGCTGGACAAGAACGGCAAGGCAACCCGGGTCGGCTTCCGCATGGAAGGTGACAAGAAGGTTCGTTACGCTAAGACCACGGGGGACGTGATCGATGCTTGATGCTGCAACCTACACCCCGCGTCTGAAAGCTCAGTACGCTGAAACCATCCGTGCCGCTCTGAAAGAAGAGTTTGGCTACAAGAACGATATGCAGATCCCCAAGCTGGAGAAGATCGTTCTGAACATCGGCTGTGGTGCCGAGGCGGTGAAGGACTCGAAGAAGGCGAAAGCCGCGGTCGAAGATCTGACGGCGATTGCCGGTCAGAAGGCCGTTTCGACCAAGGCGAAGAAGTCGATCGCGGGTTTCCGCGTCCGTGAAGACATGCCGCTGGGCGCCAAGGTGACCCTGCGCGGCGACCGGATGTACGAATTCCTGGACCGTCTGATCACAATCGCGATGCCTCGCGTACGTGACTTCCGCGGTGTGAAACCGTCCTTCGATGGCCGTGGCAACTTTGCCATGGGCATGAAAGAGCACATCGTGTTCCCGGAAATCGACTTCGACAAGGTCGACGAGGTCTGGGGCATGGACATCGTAATTGCCACCACAGCGAAAACCGACGCTGAAGCAAAGGCACTGTTGAAAGCTTTCAACATGCCGTTCAACGCGTAAGCGCCGGGAGGATTGAGACATGGCTAAAAAAGCAATGATCGAACGCGAGAAGAAGCGCGCACGCCTGGTGGCACAGTATGCCGAAAAGCGTGCGGCTCTGAAAGAGATCGCGAATGACGAGAGCAAGCCGATGGAAGAGCGTTTCAAAGCGCGTCTGAAACTGGCGAAACTGCCGCGCAACAGCTCGGCTACCCGTCTGCACAACCGTTGTCAGCTGACCGGTCGTCCCCACGCTTACTACCGTAAGCTGAAGGTCAGCCGTATCGCGCTGCGCGAGCTGGGTTCTGCTGGTCAGATCCCCGGCATGGTGAAATCGAGCTGGTAAGGGAGAGACAGATATGAACGATCCTATCGGCGATATGCTCACCCGCATCCGCAACGCGCAAATGCGCGGCAAGTCCACCGTGATCACTCCGGCGTCGAAACTGCGCGCCTGGGTGCTGGACGTGCTGGCGGACGAAGGCTATATCCGCGGCTATGAAAAGACGACCGGTGAAAACGGTCATCCGGCTCTGGAAATCAGCCTGAAATACTACGAAGGCACCCCTGTCATTCGCGAACTGAAGCGGGTCTCGAAGCCCGGCCGTCGCGTATACATGGGCGTCAATGACATCCCGCAGGTTCGTCAGGGCCTGGGCGTGTCGATTGTCAGCACTCCGAAAGGTGTGATGTCGGACGCAAACGCTCGCTCCAACAACGTTGGTGGCGAAGTGCTCTGCACCGTCTTCTAAGGAGGTCTGCAATGTCTCGTATTGGTAAGAAACCGGTCGAGCTGCCCAGCGGCGTTACCGCCTCTGTGTCGGGTCAGACCATCGAAGTCAAAGGTCCGAAAGGCACCCGCAGCTTCACCGCAACCGACGACGTCACCCTGACGGTCGAAGACAACGTGGTCAAAATCGACCCGCGTGGTTCGTCCAAGCGTGCGCGTCAGCAGTGGGGCATGAGCCGCACCATGGTCGCCAACCTGGTGACCGGTGTGACCGAAGGCTTCAAGAAGGAACTGGAAATCCAGGGTGTGGGTTACCGCGCTCAGATGCAGGGCAACACCCTGAAGCTGAACCTGGGCTACAGCCACGATGTTGATTTCGTTGCTCCGGAAGGTGTCACCATCACCGCGCCGAAGCAGACCGAGATCGTTGTGGAAGGCATTGACCAGCAGCTGGTGGGCGAAACCGCGGCGAAAATCCGCGAGTGGCGCCGTCCCGAGCCTTACAAAGGCAAAGGTATCCGCTACAAGGGCGAGTTCATCTTCCGCAAGGAAGGCAAGAAGAAGTAAGGACGAACACAATGGCAAACAGCAAAAGAACCCTGTTTCTGAAGCGCCGCCTGCGCGTTCGGAACAAACTTCGCAAGGTCAACGCGGGTCGTCCGCGTCTGTCCGTACACCGTTCGAACAAGAACATCTCCGTTCAGCTGATCGACGACGTACGTGGCGTGACCCTGGCCTCGGCCTCGACCCTGGAAAAGGATCTGGGTGTTGTTGGCAAGAACAACGTCGAAGCGGCCACCAAAGTGGGCGCAGCCATCGCCGAGCGGGCCAAGAAGGCCGGCGTCGAAGAGGCTTATTTCGATCGTGGTGGCTTCCTGTTCCACGGCAAGGTGAAGGCAGTTGCCGACGCCGCGCGTGAAGGCGGCCTGAAAATCTAAGACCTGTGGGCGGGTTTCGATCCGCCCCGATGATCCGGGGGCCTCGGCGTCAGTCGAGGCTCACTTGGATTGAAGAAAACGGCGCCAAGCGCCACATGAGAAAAGGGATGCCAAATGGCAGAACGTGAAAACCGTCGGGGCCGTGGCCGCGACCGTGAAGAAGCACCGGAATTTGCCGATCGTCTGGTCGCAATCAACCGCGTGTCGAAAACCGTAAAAGGTGGTAAGCGCTTTGGCTTCGCCGCTCTGGTGGTTGTTGGCGATCAGAAAGGCCGCGTGGGCTTTGGCAAAGGTAAAGCGAAAGAAGTACCTGAAGCCATCCGTAAGGCGACCGAGCAAGCCAAGCGTCAGATGATCCGCGTGCAACTGCGCGAAGGTCGGACTCTGCACCACGACATCGAGGGCCGTCACGGCGCTGGTAAAGTGGTCATGCGCACCGCACCGGAAGGTACCGGTATCATCGCCGGTGGTCCGATGCGTGCCGTGTTCGAAATGCTGGGCGTGAAGGATGTTGTGTCCAAATCGCTGGGCTCGCAGAACCCGTACAACATGATCCGCGCCACCATCGACGGCCTTAAGAAAGAACAGAGCCCGCGTTCGGTTGCCGCGCGTCGTGGCAAAAAGGTCGCCGATATCCTGCCCAAGCGGGATGAAGCACCGGCTGAAGCCGAAGCGTAAGGAGAGCGAGCAATGGCAAAAACCATCGTCGTCAAGCAGATCGGTTCCCCGATCCGTCGCCCCGCCGAACAGCGCGCAACCCTGATCGGTCTGGGCCTGAACAAGATGCACAAGACCCGCGAATTGGAAGACACTCCGTCGATCCGCGGCATGGTCAACAAGATCCCGCATCTGGTTGAGATCATCGAAGAGCGCGGCTGAGCGCCAGCTTCGAAAGCCTAATGAACGCCTCCGATCTGATCGGGGGCGTTTTCTTTTTTTAGCCGTCGCCTGTGCGGAATGTCGGAAGGCCGCCTTTTGCGGTGAACTAGGCCACGGCCTGGCCAGGAACTCGCAGATAGACACCTTTTTGCCCTCTGTCCTGACCTAAAAATCAAAACATAGCCAAACGGCTAACTTTTTATTGACGTAAGCGTTGCATTGAAATACTTAGCCTTATGGCTAACAAACTCGATACATTTTTTTCTGCGCTGGCCGATCCGACCCGGCGTGCCGTGATCGAACGGCTGATCACTGGCCCAGCGGCCGTGTCAGAGCTGCACGAAGCGCACGACATGGCGCTGCCATCGTTTCTGAAGCATCTCGGCAAGCTGGAATCCGCTGGAATGATCCGTTCGGAGAAGATCGGTCGGGTTCGCATGTTGCATATCGAAGCCGCCCCGATCGCCGAGGCGGAAGGTTGGTTGAAACAACAACGTCACCTCTGGGAAGGCCGGCTGGATCGCCTGTCCGCACTTGCCGAGCAAATAGAAAAGGAATCCGATGATGGCTGATTACGAAACTTTGATCCTGGAACGCGAGATTGCCTGCGCTCCCGACCGGCTGTTTCAGGTGTTGACCGACCGCGAGATGCGCCAGAAATGGGCCGCACCAGACGATGAAAGCGTAGTTTTGATCGATGTTTTCGACTGTCGACCCGGAGGCCGTGAGGAAACGCGATGTGGACCGAAAGAAGCGCCCGAGTTCAATACGACCAGCCTGTTCCACGTAGTCTCGCCGGAGTTTCTTTCATTGACCGAAACGCTGGTCATTCAGGGAGAGTTGGTCTCGGTCTCGCTGTGCGGCCACGAAATCATGCCGAATGGCCGTGGCAGTACGCTGCGCGTCACGTTGCAGATCACAAGCCTGGCCGGGCCAGAACTGTTTCAGGACTACAAAGGTGGCTGGTCTGCTGCTTTGGACAACCTGTCCCGGCTTGCGGCCAGTAGCGGTCACTCCTGATTTGTGCCGCCATGCCAAAAATGCATAGCGGCCAGTCCAAAACCATCGTTGTTAGCGGTAATTGAAGTGCCTATCTCAACCCTGTCCAAGACAGGAACCAAGTAAGTGACATCGGGGAATACGCCCCGACATTCGAAAGGAAATGAGATAATGGCACACACAGCGACCCTGACACATGGCGGCTTCAACCTGACCGCCCGTATCGCAAACCTGATCGAGCGCGTGAAAGAAAACCGCGCCCGGGCCAGCGAGTACACCCGCACGTATACCGAGTTGCAGCGTCTGAGCGACCGCGAGTTGAACGACATCGGCATCCGCCGGTGCGACATCGCCGACATCGCTCGCGAGCATGCCTACTGCTCGTAAAAAACGGGACGACAACAGAAGAAGCAGAGGCGCCCAAGTGGCGCCTCTTTTGTGTTTACGGATCCCACGCAGGCAGGAAAATAGTTGTCACCACAACTGCGACGTTGCGCGGCGCCGGGAATTGGGTCACTCCAATGCAGGCAAGCCGTCAGGGCACGAACACATTGGGCAGAGAGGGCAGAACATGGCACGGGACTTCCAGATTGCAATGCTGTGGGTCGAGGGGCCGCTCAGCTTTTTGGAACTGCTGTGCATCCAGTCTTACTTGGATATGGGCCACAGCGTGCGGCTATATACCTATAGCAATGTGACGAACATCCCTGAGGGTGTCGAGCACCGTGATGCCCGCGAGATTCTGCCGGATTCCGAATTTATCACTCATGAGCGCACCAACAGCCCCGCGCCGCATTCCGACAAGTTCCGTTACCGAATGCTGGCACAGGAGCCCGACCTGATTTGGGCAGACACCGATGCCTATTGCCTGAAACCCTATTCAACGGCGAATGGTCATTACTATGGGTATCTTGAGGGTGAGGTGGCGATCGGGGTTCTGGGTCTGCCGCAGGACAGTGAAACTCTGGCCAAGCTGATCGAGTACACGAATGATCCCTACCGTGTCCCGCCCTGGCTGCCCCCGCGCCACCGCCGGCCGTTGGAAGAGGCGCGCGACGCTGGAAACCCGACCAACGTTCCCGAGGCGTTGTGGGGCGTTTGGGGACCAAAGGCATTCACCTGGGCGCTGAAGGAAACAGGCGAGATAAAATACGCCCTGCCAGAGCATGTTTTTTACCCGATCAACTTTTCGCGGCGCCGGGCCCTTGCCCGGCCGAACGAAAATCTTGACCGGTTTTTCCACGAGGATACCGTCTCGATCCATTTGTACGGGCGCCGGATGCGGGCGATCATGCGAAAGAACCATGGCGGAATACCACATCCTGACAGCCTGGTCGGGCGACTTGTGGCCAAACATGGAATTGAGCCCCAAGATGCGCCCATCGCTGGCCGCGACGACTGAGCCGCTGCTGCAAGGCAATCAAAACTTGCAACTCGGGGCCCGAGGCTGTACTGCGCTCCGGTGGCGTGTTTGCCACGAGAATCAAAACCAAGAAATGCCGTGTTTGACCCATCACGCTTCGGGGTCAATTCCGGCGAAGGAGAAGCGACATGAAACTGCACGAATTGCGCGACAATCCCGGCGCGGTCAAGAAACGGACCCGCGTTGGCCGTGGTCCTGGCTCGGGCAAAGGTAAAATGGGTGGCCGTGGTATCAAAGGCCAGAAATCCCGTTCGGGTGTGGCCATCAATGGCTACGAAGGCGGCCAGATGCCTCTGTATCAGCGCCTGCCCAAGCGCGGCTTCAACAAGCCGAACCGCAAGGAATTCGCCGTCATCAACCTGGGCCTGATCCAGAAATTCGTCGATGCCGGCAAGCTGGACGTTAAATCGGCCATCACCGAGGACGCACTGGTTGCCTCGGGTCTGGTGCGCCGCAAGCTGGACGGTATCCGCGTTCTGGCCAAGGGCGAAATCAGCGCCAAGCTGAACCTCGAAGTGACCGGCGCCTCTAAGGCGGCGATCGAAGCCGTGGAAAAAGCGGGCGGTTCACTGAAGGTCACAAAAGCCGCTGCGGCAGAGTAAGCGCTTGTGAGCGGGCGCCGACCCGCTTACATAGACCTCAGAGTTTTCCAAGACGCCGCCCGAGCCGGAAAACGGTTCCGGGCGGCGTTTTCATAAGAGAGACCGATTTATGGTATCAGCAGCAGAACAAATGGCAGCCAACACAAGCTGGGCTGCTCTGGGCAAGGCCACCGATCTGCGCAACCGCATCCTGTTCACGCTGGGTTTGCTGATCGTCTATCGTCTGGGCACCTTTATTCCGGTGCCGGGGATCGACGGTCAGGCGCTGCGCGAGTTCATGGAGCAGGCGGGGCAGGGCATCGGTGGGATGGTTTCGATGTTCACCGGCGGGGCGCTGGGGCGGATGGGTATCTTTGCCCTCGGCATCATGCCCTATATCTCGGCATCGATCATCGTACAGCTGCTGACCTCGATGGTGCCCGCGCTCGAACAACTCAAGAAAGAGGGCGAGCAGGGCCGCAAGAAAATCAACCAGTACACCCGTTTCGGCACCGTGGCGCTGGCCACCGTGCAGGCCTATGGCCTTGCGGTTTCGCTGGAATCGGGCGATTTGGCCACCGATCCGGGCCTGTATTTCCGCCTGTCGACGATGATCACGCTGGTCGGCGGCACCATGTTCCTGATGTGGCTGGGTGAACAGATCACCGCGCGCGGCATCGGCAACGGTATCTCGCTGATCATTTTCGTCGGCATCATCGCCGAGGTTCCGGCCGCGCTGGCCCAGTTCTTGGCCTCGGGCCGTTCGGGCGCGATCAGCCCTGCCGTGATCGTCGGCGTGATCGTGATGGTGATCGCCGTTATCACCTTCGTGGTGTTCATGGAACGCGCGCTCCGCAAGATCCACATCCAGTACCCGCGCCGCAATGTCGGCATGAAGGTCTACGAGGGCGGCTCGAGCCACCTGCCGGTCAAAGTCAACCCGGCCGGCGTTATTCCGGCGATCTTCGCCAGCTCGCTGCTGCTGCTGCCGGTCACGATCTCGACCTTCTCGTCGGGCGCTGCAAACGGGCCGATCATGTCGTGGCTGCTGGCCAATTTCGGACCGGGACAGCCGCTGTACCTGCTGTTCTTCGCTTCGATGATCGTGTTCTTTGCCTATTTCTACACGTTCAACGTGTCGTTCAAACCGGATGACGTGGCGGACAACCTGAAAAAGCAGAACGGCTTTGTGCCCGGCATCCGTCCCGGAAAGAAGACCGCCGAGTATCTGGAATACGTGGTCAACCGCGTACTGGTTCTGGGCTCGGCCTATCTGGCGGCGGTCTGCCTGCTGCCTGAAATTCTACGCGGCCAGTTCGCCATCCCGTTCTATTTCGGCGGCACCTCGGTTCTGATCATCGTCTCTGTGACCATGGACACGATCCAACAGGTTCAGAGCCACCTCCTGGCGCATCAATACGAAGGGCTGATCGAAAAGTCCCAGTTGCGCGGCAAAGGCAAGAAACGCGGCAGGAAGGGACCCGCTCGTCGATGAATATCATTCTTCTGGGCCCCCCGGGGGCAGGCAAGGGTACGCAGGCACGTCAGCTGGTTGAAACGCGGGGCATGATCCAGCTCAGCACCGGTGACATGCTGCGCGAGGCCCGCAACTCGGGAACCGAGATGGGCAAGAAGGTGGCCGCGATCATGGACGCGGGCAAGCTTGTCACCGACGAGATCGTGATTGGCCTGATCGAAGAGAAGCTGACCACCGAAAAGGGCGCCGGCTTCATCTTCGACGGCTTTCCGCGCACCTTGGCCCAGGCTGACGCCTTGTCGGCCCTTCTGACCAAGCTGGGCCAGTCGCTGCACACCGTGATCGAAATGCGCGTGGATGACGAGGCTCTGGTTGAACGGATCACTGCCCGGTCGACCTGTGGCGGTTGCGGCGAGGTCTACAATGACAAGACCAAACCGATCCCAGCCGATGGCAAATGTACCAATTGCGGCAAGGAAAACGATTTCGTCCGTCGTGCCGACGACAACGAGGAAAGCCTGCGCACCCGGCTTATGGAATATTACAAGAAGACCTCACCGTTGATTGGCTATTACTACGCCAAGGGCGATCTTCGACCGGTGAACGGGCTGGCGGACATCAAGGAAGTCCGGGCCTCGATCGCAGCCATATTGGGTTAAGCTTGCAAAGGGCTTGACGCCAAGCCCAAAAGCCCATATCGACCCCCATCCCTTTGGGGAATCAATCGCGCATGCGGGATTCGTTCCGCATGTATAGACCACCTCGAATAATGCTGAACCCTCTGGCCACACTGCCACGGTTAGGCGTTGTGAAAAAAGGTTCTGGAACTACGGAACCGCAACGAAAGGAAAGTGACACGTGGCACGTATTGCCGGCGTAAACATCCCGACTGCAAAGCGGGTACCAATCGCCCTCACATATATCACCGGTATCGGCAACACCTCGGCCAAAGCGATCTGCGAAGCCGTTGGCATCGACACGACTCGTCGCGTCAATGAATTGTCGGATGCCGAAGTTCTGGCCATCCGCGAATACATCGACGCCAACTTCACCGTCGAAGGTGACTTGCGTCGCGAAGTTCAGATGAACATCAAGCGTCTGATGGACCTGGGCTGCTATCGCGGTCTGCGTCACCGCCGCAACCTGCCGGTTCGCGGTCAGCGTACCCACACCAACGCTCGTACCCGCAAAGGCCCCGCAAAGGCCATCGCTGGTAAGAAGAAATAAGGGAGGGTCTGACTGATGGCACGTGACAAGACTCGCGTTAAGCGTAAAGAGCGTAAGAACATCGCATCGGGCGTCGCCCATGTGAACTCGACCTTCAACAACACCAAGATCCTGATCTCGGACGTGCAGGGCAACGCCATCGCTTGGTCGTCGGCCGGCACCATGGGCTTCAAGGGATCGCGGAAATCGACCCCCTACGCCGCTCAGATGGCTGCAGAAGACGCAGGCAAGAAGGCGCAGGAACATGGCGTAAAGACGCTGGAAGTCGAAGTTCAGGGCCCCGGTTCGGGTCGTGAATCGGCTCTGCGTGCGCTGGCTGCCGTGGGCTTCAATATCACGTCGATCCGCGACGTGACCCCGATTGCCCACAATGGCTGCCGCCCGCCGAAGCGCCGCCGCGTCTAACCGATCGAATTACCAGGCTGGGGCCGTGTTTTTACACGGCCCCGGTTCGCCGTTTTGAAACCTCGGGCGTCTGCACCTGATTGGTCATGGGGCGCAGACAGGAATGGAGGGATTACATGATCCACAAGAATTGGGCAGAATTGATCAAGCCGACCCAGCTGGAAGGCAAGCCGGGCAACGATCCCGCGCGGCAGGCAACCCTGGTTGCGGAGCCGCTTGAGCGTGGCTTTGGTCTGACCCTGGGCAACGCGCTGCGCCGTGTTCTGATGAGCTCGCTGCAAGGCGCGGCCATCACCAGCGTCCAGATCGACAACGTCCTGCACGAGTTCAGCTCGGTCGCAGGCGTTCGTGAAGACGTCACCGACATCATCCTGAACCTCAAGCAGGTTGCTCTGCGCATGGAAGTCGAAGGGCCCAAGCGCCTGTCGATCAATGCCAAAGGCCCCGCAGTTGTCACCGCCGGTGATATCAGCGAAAGCGCCGGCATCGAGGTTCTGAACCGTGATCACGTCATCTGCCACCTGGACGATGGCGCCGAGCTGTTCATGGAACTGACCGTCAACACTGGCAAAGGCTATGTCTCGGCCGAGAAGAACAAGCCCGAAGATGCGCCCATCGGCCTGATCCCGATCGACGCGATCTATTCGCCGGTCAAGAAGGTCGCCTATGACGTTCAGCCGACCCGTGAAGGCCAGGTTCTGGACTATGACAAGCTGACCATGAAGATCGAAACCGACGGCTCGATCACGCCCGAGGACGCGCTGGCCTTCGCCGCGCGCATCCTGCAGGATCAGCTGTCGATCTTCGTCAACTTCGACGAACCGGAATCGGCTGGCCGCCAGGACGAGGACGATGGTCTGGAGTTCAACCCGCTGCTGCTGAAGAAAGTGGACGAGCTGGAACTGTCGGTCCGTTCGGCAAACTGCCTGAAGAACGACAACATCGTCTATATCGGCGATCTGATCCAGAAGACCGAAGCTGAGATGCTGCGCACGCCGAACTTCGGCCGCAAGTCGCTGAACGAGATCAAGGAAGTGCTGTCCGGCATGGGTCTGCACCTCGGCATGGATGTCGAGGATTGGCCGCCCGACAACATCGAAGATCTGGCGAAGAAATTCGAAGACGCGTTCTAAGCGCGTCTTCGCCAATGCCCGGGCTGCCGGGGACCGTATGGGCATTTCCGCCCCAAGGAGAGCCGGTGACACGCATCGCCGGCCAGACAAAGCAAAACGCGAAATAAGGAATTGAAAAATGCGTCACGCACGTGGTTACCGCCGCCTGAACCGTACTCATGAGCACCGCAAGGCCCTGTTCTCGAACATGGCCGGCTCGCTGATCGAGCACGAACAGATCAAGACGACCCTGCCCAAGGCAAAAGAACTGCGCCCGATCGTTGAAAAACTGATCACGCTGGGCAAGCGCGGCGACTTGCACGCCCGCCGTCAGGCCGCAGCTCAGCTGAAGGAAGACAAGGACGTCGCCAAGCTGTTCGAGGTTCTGGGCCCGCGCTACAAGGACCGTCAGGGCGGTTATGTCCGCATCCTGAAAGCCGGCTTCCGCTATGGCGACATGGCTCCGATGGCGATCATCGAATTCGTTGATCGTGACATCGACGCCAAAGGCGCAGCTGACAAGGCCCGCGTTGCCGCTGAAGAAGTGGACGTTGACGAAGAATAAGAACCGGCTACATTGCCGTTTCATGGCCCCTGTCCGGACATCCCGGGCAGGGGCTTTTTCTTATGGATCGCCTCGGTCGCGGCGGACATGGCAGCGGCAAGGTTTCGCGTGCTCTATTGCATTCGCGTGCCGACCTCCGCATATCTTCGGCGGATGATGAACGGAGCTGTCATGATACGCACGATCCTGGCCTTATGCCTGATGACACTGGCCACCCATGCCGGTGCCGAGACGCGGGTTCCTCAGTCACAGGTCGAGATTTCGATGGGTTTTGCCCCGGTGGTCAAAAAGGCGGCCCCGGCGGTGGTGAACATCTATGCCAAGATCGTCCGGCCCGGGCGCAGCAGCCCGATTTTCACGGATCCGTTCTTTCGCGACTTTTTTGGCGGCGGGTTCGGTGTGCCGCGGCCGCGGGTTCAAAACTCGCTGGGGTCGGGCGTCATCCTGACCGAGGACGGCTATGTTGTCTCGAACTATCACGTTGTTGGCACCGCGACCGAGATCCGGGTCGTGACCACGGATCGTCGCGAGTTCCAGGCCGAGGTCGTTCTGGGCGACGAGGAAAGCGACATCGCCATCCTGCGCCTGCAGGACGCGCAGGGACTGCCGTTTCTGCGTCTGCGGGATTCTGACCATGTCGAGGTGGGGGAGTTGGCTCTGGCCATCGGCAATCCGTTCGGCGTCGGGCAGACCGTTTCGTCTGGCATCATCTCGGGGCTGGCGCGGTCTGGCACCGCCACCGGCAATGCGCGGGGCTATTTCATTCAGACCGACGCGCCCATCAACCCGGGCAATTCCGGCGGCGCCCTGATCGACGTGAATGGTGACCTGATCGGAATTAACACCTCGATCCTGACGCGGTCGGGTGGATCCAATGGGATTGGCTTCGCCATTCCGGCCAATCTGGTCGCAGAGTTTCTACGGCAGGCTCAGGAAGGAAACGACGGTTTCGTCAGCCCTTGGGCGGGTATGGCCGGACAGACCATGAGCGCGGACATTGCCGAATCCCTTGGGCTTTCGCTGCCGCAGGGCGTTGTGATCTCGGATCTCCATCCGCTTAGCCCGTTGGCCGAAGCCGGCTTGCGGGTCGGCGACATCGTCACGCATGTGGACGGCGAAGAGGTGAATTCTCCGGCTGAGATGAAGTTCCGCATGTCTGTGGCGGGTGTTGGCGGGACATCCGTTCTGACCCGGCTCCGCGGCAGCGAGCGTGCTGAGGTCAGCGTCGATCTGGTGCCCGCGCCCGAGACGCCTCCGGCCGAGGAAACCACTCTGGACGATCGCACGGTTCTGCCGGGTATGACGGTTGCGCGCATCAACCCGGCAATGATTGCCAAGATGGGCCTGCTTCTGTCGCAGACCGGGGTGGTCGTGGTCGACCCCGGCCCATATGGTGCGCGGGCCGGCTTGCGGCCCGGCGATGTCATTAATGCCGTGAACGGGCGACAGGCTGAACGCCCGCGCGACATCGTTCGGGCGCTGCGCGACCCGGGGCGGCGGGTGCAGATCGATCTGGTGCGCGGTGGCAAGCCTGTGTCGTTGCGGTTCAGGCTCTGACGGCATGAGTGACCTGTTCGACACCGAAGACCAGGCCTCCGAGCCGGCCCCGAACCGCCCGCTGGCCGACCGGCTGCGGCCCCAGGCGTTGTCCGAGGTGATCGGGCAGCAACAGGTTCTGGGCCCCGAGGCGCCGCTGGGGGTGATGCTGGCGTCGGGCAGCCTGTCCAGCCTGATCTTCTGGGGGCCGCCGGGGGTGGGCAAGACCACCATCGCGCGGTTGCTGGCCAAGGAAACCGACCTTCATTTCGAACAGATCAGCGCGATCTTCACCGGCGTTCCCGACCTCAAGAAGGTGTTCGAGGCCGCCAAGTTGCGGCGGCGGAACGGTAAGGGGACATTGTTGTTCGTGGACGAGATCCATCGCTTCAACAAGGCCCAACAGGACGGGTTCCTGCCGCATATGGAGGACGGGACGATCCTTCTGGTGGGCGCGACCACGGAAAACCCTTCGTTCGAGTTGAATGCCGCCGTGCTCAGCCGCGCGCAGGTTCTGGTGCTGGAACGGCTGGACCTGACCGATCTGGAACGCCTGACTCAGCGTGCCGAAAAAGAGCTGGGCAAGGCTCTGCCCCTGGCACCCGCAGCCCGCGATGCGCTGCAGGAAATGGCGGATGGAGACGGTCGGGCGCTGTTGAACCTGATCGAGCAAATCGCGGCCTGGTCGGTTGACGCGCCGCTGGACCCCGACGCGCTGGCCAAGCGCCTGATGCGTCGCGCCGCGAAATACGATAAGTCGGGGGACGAGCACTACAACCTGATCTCGGCGCTGCACAAATCGGTGCGCGGGTCCGACCCGGATGCGGCGCTGTACTGGTTCGCCCGGATGCTGACCGGGGGCGAGGATCCGCGGTACCTGGCCCGCCGCATCACCCGGATGGCGGTCGAGGATATCGGTCTGGCCGATCCGCAGGCCCAGTCGATCTGCCTGCATGCCTGGGAGGTGTACGAGCGGCTCGGGTCGCCCGAGGGTGAGTTGGCGCTGGCGCAGGCGGTCGTGTATCTGGCGCTGGCGCCCAAATCCAACGGGGCCTATGTGGGCTACAAGGCGGCGATGCGCCTGGCCAAGCAGTCGGGCAGCGAGCCGCCGCCCAAACACATCCTGAATGCGCCGACCGGATTGATGAAGGATCAGGGCTACGGCGCGGGCTATGCCTATGACCATGATGCCGAGGACGGGTTCTCGGGGCAGAACTACTTTCCCGAGACCATGAAGCGGCCGGTTCTGTACCAACCGGTCGAACGCGGGTTCGAGCGCGAGTTGAAAAAGCGTCTGGACTACTTTTCGAAACTGCGCAGCCAACGCAAAGGGTCGTGACGCAAGGTCAGATCAGACCGTGCCGTCGCGTTCTGCGCGACACCCAAGGCGCGCCCGGGTTTCCCTAGGGTTACATGCCGCCAGGGAGGAGCGCAGATGACCGTTTCCATCGACAAGACAGACGACGTGTGGACCATCATCCACGACCGGCCCCAGGCCAGAAACGCCGTGGATGCCGAACACGCGGCAGCCCTGGCCGAGGCCTTCATCGCCTTCGAGGACAGCACGGCCAAGGCCGCCGTATTCTGGGGCAAGGGCGGCAATTTCTGCGCGGGCTGGGACCTCAAGATGGCAGCCACGCTGTCTGACCCGGACCTGCGCGAGCCCTATTTCGACAGGCACGCCTTTCCAATCGGGGCCGCGCCGTCGCTGCTGGGCCCGATGGGCCCATCGCGGCTGGAGCTGTCAAAGCCGGTCATCGGCGCGATCGAAGGCGCCGCGGTGGCCGGCGGCATGGAACTGGCCCTGTGGTGCGACATCCGGGTGATGGCCGAGGACGCCTATATGGGCGTCTATTGCCGCCGCTGGGGGATCACGCTGATGGATGGCGGTCCGGTGCGGCTGCCGCGGCTGGTCGGGCAAGGCACTCGAGATCGCGCTGACCGGGCGCAAGGTCAAGGCTGACGAGTGCGAACGGATCGGGCTGGCCGAGAAAATCGTGCCGCAGGGTGAAACACGCACGGCGGCGGAAGCGATGGCGCACGAGATTGCCCGGTTCCCGCAGGAGGCCGTCCGCGCCGACCGCCGCTCGATCATCGAAACCCGGGGGATGCCGATGCGCGAGGCGTTGAAGGTCGAATGGGCCAACGGGCTGGACGCCATCCGCCGCGAGGGCACATCCGGCGCGGCTCGGTTCCGCGATGAGTCCGGGCGGCACGGGGATTTCACCGATATCTGAACGGCCTTGGTCCCGCGAACCCGTCAGCCTGCTTGACTCTTGCCTTGCGGCGCGCGACAGACGCGGATGTTTTCTGAGGCACTGACACGGGCGGTTTTCCGGGCGCGCAGCATCCGGTCGCAAGGGGTATTGGCATGAGCGGCGTACAGATGATCACGGTCGAGCCGGGGGACGGCGACCAACGGTTGGACCGCTGGTTGCGGCGCCTGTTCCCGCATGTGAGCCAAGGCCGGATCGAAAAGATGTGCCGCAAGGGTGAACTGCGCGTGGACGGCGGGCGGGTCAAGGGCTCGACCCGGCTGCAGGCGGGACAGGTGGTGCGCGTGCCGCCCCTGCCGGACCCGGATCACAAACCGGCCCCGGCCCGCCCCCGCGTGACCGATGCCGATGCGAAAATGATCCAGTCCTGCGTGATCTATCGCGACGACCACGTGCTGGCGCTGAACAAACCCCACGGCCTGCCCGTTCAGGGCGGCAGCGGTCAGGCCCGGCATGTGGACGGCCTCGCCGAGGCGCTGCGCTTTGGCTATGACGAGAGCCCGCGGCTGGTGCACCGGCTCGACAAGGACACTTCGGGTGTGCTGCTGATGGCGCGTACGCGCGAATCGGCCAAGGGCCTGACCGCGGCCTTCCGGCATCGCAACACGCGCAAGATCTACTGGGCGCTGGTGGCCGGCGTGCCGACCCCGTATCTGGGCGAGATCAAGACCGGGCTGGTCAAGGCCCCCGGTCATGGCAAGCAGGGCGAGGGCGAAAAGATGATCGCCGTTCACCTGAACGAGATCGACAGCACGCCGGGCGCCAAACGGGCGCACACGCTTTATGCCACGCTGTATCGGGTGGCGGGGCGCGCATCTTGGGTGGCGATGGAGCCCGTCACCGGCCGCACGCACCAGCTGCGCGCGCATATGGCGGCCATCGGGCACCCGATCATCGGCGATGGGAAATATGGCGGCTCGGGTCAGGAAAACCTAGGCGATGGCTGGGGCGCGCAATTGGGCGGGGTCATCAGCAAAAAGCTGCACCTGCACGCCCGAACCGCGTCGTTCAAGCATCCGATGACCGGCAAGCAGATCACGATCAACGCTCCGCTGCCACCGCACATGAAGGACAGCTGGGACACCTTGGGCTGGACCGAGGATCTGGCCGCCGAGGACCCGTTCGAGGAGTTGCAATGACCGCGCCTCTGCGCCTGGTTCTGTTCGATGTCGACGGCACGCTGGTGGACAGCCAGGCCAGCATCGTGTCGGCCATGACCGCCAGTTTCCAGGCTCTGTCCCTTCCGGTGCCGGATCGCGCGGCGATCCTGTCGATCGTGGGGCTGTCCTTGCCAATTGCAATCGCACGCCTCGCGCCGGATCAGTCACAGGCAACTCAAAGCCGGTTGGTCGAGGGTTACAAAGAGGCGTATCACGCTCATCGGCTTGAGATGGGGGCGGCAAGTTCACCGCTCTATCCCGGCGCGCGCGAGGTTATAGGATCGTTGCAGGCCGTGCCCGAGATCCTTCTGGGCGTGGCGACAGGTAAATCGCAGCGGGGGTTGGATGCTTTGCTCGAGGCGCACGGGTTGGATTCTGTCTTCGTTACCCGTCAGGTGGCGGACCATCATCCATCCAAGCCGCATCCCTCGATGATCGAAACGGCGCTTTTTGAAACAGGGGTTTCGGCCGGTGATGCCGTGATGATCGGCGACACCAGCTTTGACATGGAAATGGCGCGGGCCGCCGGGGTTGCGGGGATCGGTGTGGGCTGGGGCTATCATGATCGGTCGCAGCTGAGTGCGGCGTCAGCGGTGATCGACCGGTTCGAGCAGCTGCCCGGCGTCCTGACCGCAGTCTGGGGATAACGACATGAGTGAGTGGAAACCGAAACGCTTTTGGACAGGCAGTGCCGTGGTCGCGACCGATGGCGGCTATACCATCGAATTGGACGGCCGCCGCGTGCGGACACCGGCCAAGGCTGCTCTGGTCCTGCCCACCCGGGCCATGGCCGAGGCGGTGGCCCGCGAATGGGACGCGCAGGAAAAGGAAATCGATCCGGCGACGATGCCCTTCACCCGATCAGCCAACGCGGCAATCGACAAGGTGCAGCATCAGCACACGGAAGTCGCCGACATGTTGTCGGACTATGGCGATTCGGACCTGCTGTGCTATCGCGCAACGCACCCCGAAGCCCTGATCGAACGTCAGCACCACGAATGGGATCCCGCGCTGGACTGGGCCGCGGAAACGCTGGGCGCCAGACTGATCCCAGTTGAAGGCGTACGGCATCAGCCTCAAGCCCCCGAGGCACTGGACAGGCTGCGTCGGCAGGTTCACGGCCTAGACGCGTTCCGTCTGGCGGCGTTTCACGACCTTGTGAGCCTGTCGGGTTCGTTGATTCTGGGTTTTGCCGCTGCCCAAAACTGGCGCAAACCGGACGAGATATGGCGCATTTCTCGGCTCGATGAATCTTGGCAGGCCGAGCAATGGGGGGATGACGACGAGGCGGTCCAAGCCGCCGAACTCAAGAAGATTGCCTTTTTGCATGCGAAAACCTTCTACGATCTATCGGTTTGAGCCTTTCTGGTCCTGATTTGAGAGGCTTGGGCGGCTGCCTTGCCGGGAACATATCGTTTTCACTGATCCGACCCTTGACGTTTGTTTATGAATGCGCCCAAACTCGGGCGCACTAAAGGGGAGACACCTTTGGGGTAACCTATCCGGCTACCTTTGTGTGTCGGACAAGATCCGTCCCGGGATGGGGCGGGAAATCAGGAAGAGGTAAAAATGAAAAAATCCGTAATCTTGGGCGCGGCGACGATTGCCGGTCTTGCTGCCGGCGCGGCCGCGGCAGGAACCATGGACGACGTCAAAGCGCGCGGCAAGCTGAACTGCGGTGTGACCACCGGTCTGGTTGGCTTTGCTGCACCTGACGCGAATGGCGAATGGCAGGGCTTTGACGTTGCTGTATGCCGCGCAGTAGCCGCCGCCGTTCTGGGTGACGCGAACGCCGTTGAATTCGTTCCCACCACCGGCAAAACCCGCTTCACCGCTCTGGCTTCGGGCGAAGTTGACATGCTGGCCCGTAACACCACCTGGACCTTCAGCCGCGACGTCGACCTGAAGTTCGAATTCGTGGGTGTGAACTACTACGACGGTCAGGGCTTCATGGTTCCCAAGGCATTGGGCGTCAGCTCGGCCAAGGAACTGGATGGCGCAACCGTCTGCATCCAGACCGGCACCACCACCGAGCTGAACCTGGCGGACTTCTTCCGCTCGAACAACATCAGCTACGAGCCGGTTCCGATCGAGACCAACGCCGAAGCGCAGCAGCAGTACCTGGCAGGTGCCTGTGACGTTTACACCACCGACGCCTCGGGCCTGGCCGCAACCCGCGCCACGTTCGAAAACCCCGGTGATCACGTTCTGCTGCCCGAAATCATCTCGAAAGAGCCGCTGGGCCCGCTGGTCCGTCACGGCGACAACGAGTGGGGCGACATCGTTCGCTGGACCCTGAACGCGCTGATCTCGGCCGAAGAGCTGGGCATCACCTCGGCCAACATCGACGAGATGGCTGCAGGTACCGAGAACCCGGAAATCAACCGTCTGCTGGGTAGCGAAGGCACCCTGGGCGAGATGCTGGGTCTGGACGCACAGTGGGCCATGCGCGCCGTCAAGGCGGGTGGTAACTACGGTGAAGTGTTTGCCAAGAACATCGGTGAGGAAACCCCGATCGGTCTGGCACGCGGTCTGAACGCACAGTGGACCGATGGTGGCCTGCTGTACTCGCCGCCGTTCCGCTAAAATCCACGGAAAAGGGCGCAGGGCAACCTGCGCCCTTTTTTGCAAAACAGAATGCTACGGGCTGCTCGGGAGCGGGGAAAACCCTGCCGGGAAGGAAGCGTCCGAAAAGCACGGGGATCCCAAAATATGTCGACTATGACTGACCCACCGAAGGCTGACTTTCGGTTGTCGATGCTCATAAACGATACACGCTATCGCTCTCTTACATTTCAGGTGATCGCGGCAATCGTTATTGCGCTCAGCATCTGGTATCTTGGTAACAACCTGATCCAGAACCTTAGGGCCGCAGGGCTCAATATTTCCTATTCTTTCCTGGGCGATCCGTCCGGGTATGACATCAACCAGCGTTTGATCGAATATGACAGCCAGTCCTCGCATGGGCGTGCGGCTGTCGTCGGTATTCTCAACACGCTTTTGGTTGCAGTCCTGGCTTGTATCACTGCGACGGTGTTTGGCGTGATCGCAGGCGTTTTGCGCCTGTCAAACAACTGGCTTGTATCCAAGCTGATGGCGGTCTACGTGGAAATCTTCCGGAATATTCCGGTTCTGATCTGGATCATCATCATCTTCACGATCATGACCGCCGTGCTGCCGGGACCGAGGGAGTTCCGCGGCGATAACCCAACATCCAGCATGCTGTTTGATCTGTTCGCCTTTACCAACCGCGGCGTCTATGTCCCGCGCCCCGAGTTTGCGAATGGGCTGTTCGGTTCGACCTTTCTGAATTGGCTGCTGGTCATCGCGGTTTTGGTCGCTTCCTGGTTCGCGTCTCGTGAAATTGAGAAACGCGCCACGCTCAAACAGGAACAGACGGGCGAGCGTCCAAAGACCGGCCTTGTGAAGCTTGCAGTTTGGCTCGTGCCTTTTGCGCTGCTGATGATTTTGATGGGCCTGATCTGGGATGTCCCCGCTCTGAAAGGTTTTAACTTCAGCGGTGGTATCAAGGTCGGCGGTCCGCTGATCGCATTGTGGTTCGCTTTGTCGATCTATACCGGCGCCTTCATCGCAGAAAACGTACGTGCGGGTATTCAAGCGATTTCAAAAGGTCAGACCGAGGCTGCGGCCGCGTTGGGCCTGCGTCCCGGTCGGATCATGAATCTTGTGATCCTGCCTCAGGCGCTGCGGGTCATCATCCCGCCGTTGATCTCGCAATACCTGAACATCACCAAGAACTCGTCTCTGGCGATTGCAGTCGGCTATGCGGATATCACCGCAACACTGGGTGGCATCACGCTGAACCAAACCGGTCGCGCGATCGAGTGCGTCTTGCTGCTGATGCTGTTCTATCTGACAGCCTCGCTGCTGATTTCGATGGCGATGAACATCTACAACGCATCCGTCAAGTTGAAGGAGCGCTGAGCCATGGCTGATCAAACAACAAATCCGATCGCATTTGTGGCCGACGGAACCATTCCTCCGTCGCCTCCGCCGGCAAACCAGACGGGTATCGTCAAATGGCTGCGTGAGAACCTTTTCTCGGGTGTCACAAACACGATCCTTACCCTTCTGTCGATTCTGCTGATCTATGTGCTTCTCAAGAACACCTTGCCGTGGATTTTGAACGGAGTTTGGAATGCGGACTCGCTGGCGCAATGCCGCGAGATTCTGGACGGCAAGACCGGGGCCTGTTTCGCAGTTCTCACCGAACGCTGGCATCAACTGATCTACGGGTTCAAATATCCGGTAGAAGCGTATTGGCGCCCGAACTTGGCGTTTGTGCTGATGCTGGTGGCTGTGGCACCTGTTCTGTTCTTCGACCTGCCTCGAAAGTTGCTGCTGTTCACGGCGCTCTACCCGTTCATCGCTTTCTGGCTGATTTGGGGTGGAACCATCATGGTGCCCATCGTGGCCCTGCTGGGCTGTGTCGCGGCAGGCGTGGTATTCCAGAAATTTGGCCGCAACAGCTTTGCAGCCGGGTTCTTTGGGGCCATTGTCGTGGCGCTGGTCGTGTGGAATGTCGGCGGGGCGCTAATTCCCGAAGACGCCAACGAAGGTGCGCTGCTGACTGCGGTGCCCAGCCGTGACCTAGGTGGTTTTATGCTGAACCTGATGCTGGGCGTGACCTGTGTTTCACTGTCCTTGCCCCTGGGTATTGCACTGGCTCTGGGTCGTCAGTCCGATATGCCGCTGATCAAGTGGGTTTGCGTCATCTTCATCGAATTCATCCGTGGCGTGCCGTTGATCACGCTGCTGTTCGTGGCTTCGGTGATGTTGGCCTATTTCTTCCCGCCTGACAGCACGGTCGACCTGTTCCTGCGCGTTGTGATCATGATCACCATGTTCTCTGCCGCCTATATCGCCGAGGTGATCCGCGGCGGTCTGGCTGCGCTTCCGCGCGGTCAGTATGAGGCAGCAGACAGTTTGGGTCTGGACTACCCGCAGGCGATGCGTCTGATCATCCTGCCACAGGCCTTGAAGATCTCAATCCCTGGTATCGTAAACGTGGCCGTTGGCCTGTTCAAAGATACCACGCTGGTTTCGGTCATCTCGATGTTCGATCTGGTGGGCATGATCCGGGGTCCCATCCTGGCGTCGACCGAATGGAACGGCGTCTATTGGGAGCTTCTGGGCTTTGCCGCGCTTCTGTTCTTCGTCGTCTGTTACGGCATCTCTCAATATTCCCAGTGGCTCGAGCGTCGCCTTGCCACGGATCATCACTAAGGAGTTCAACACATGTCTGAACTTGCAATCGACCGCGAAATTGACCGCTCTAAAATGCAGGTGAGCGACGAGGTCGCCATCGAAATCACCAACATGAACAAGTGGTACGGGTCCTTCCACGTGCTGCGCGACATCAATCTGACCGTCAATCAGGGCGAGCGGATCGTGATCGCGGGGCCGTCGGGCTCGGGCAAATCCACTCTGATCCGCTGCCTGAACGCGCTGGAAGAACACCAGCAGGGCAAAATCGTGGTGGACGGAACCGAGTTGTCGAACGATCTGAAGAACATCGACAAGATCCGGTCCGAGGTTGGCATGGTGTTCCAGCACTTCAACCTGTTTCCGCATCTGACGATTCTGGAAAACTGCACGCTGGCCCCGATCTGGGTGCGTAAAACGCCCAAGAAAGAGGCCGAAGAGCGCGCGATGCATTTCCTTGAGAAGGTCAAGATCCCCGAACAGGCCGACAAGTATCCCGGTCAGCTGTCGGGTGGTCAGCAGCAGCGTGTGGCGATTGCACGAAGCCTGTGCATGATGCCGCGGATCATGCTGTTTGACGAACCGACATCCGCTCTGGACCCCGAGATGATCAAAGAGGTGCTCGACACGATGATCGAGCTGGCCGAGGAAGGCATGACCATGCTCTGCGTAACGCACGAGATGGGCTTTGCCCGCCAGGTGGCGAACCGGGTGATCTTCATGGATGCCGGTCAGATTGTGGAACAGAACGAACCGGAAGAGTTCTTCAACAACCCGCAAAGCGAACGGACCAAGCTGTTCCTCAGCCAGATTCTGGGTCACTGAGGCGGGTTGAAAACGACGTTGGAAAGGGCGGGGTGATCCCGCCCTTTTTTTATTCCAGCAACGCGCGCGGCGTGACGAATTCGATCACCTGGCCGTCGTACCAACCGATTCCGGACCAGTCCGCCATATCAAATTGAAGAACCGTGGTCGCACAGGTCGGATAGTCGAGGAACCGCGGGTGCTCCGGTGCAGACTGAGCAATACGTTCCGCAAACTCCGCGATCCCCGGATTGTGGCCCAGCAGCAGGACCGTTTGGCCCGTCGCGCTGGACAGCGCCTGCCGGATCTGGTCGGGCGAGGCATGATAGAGTTCGGGGAGGAACCGGATGTTGCGCGCGCTCAGCCCCATCCGAAGCCAGGTCTCGCGCGTGCGCTCGGATGAAGAACTGAGGACCTCGTCGGGCTTATACCCCTTGCGTCGCAGCCAATCGCCGATGGCGGAGGCCGAAGCTCGCCCGCGCTTGTTCAGTGGTCGGTCATGATCGGGCAGGCCGGGATGGTCCCAACTGGATTTTGCGTGGCGGGTCAGGATAAGCGTGCAGGTCATTCCGGGTGAAAGGCTCTCATGTGATGGGCGGATTGCTCGGCCCGACGTCCGGCCCCCGCGCTGAGCGGACAGGCCAGCCGGGCTGCGCATCCCTGTGTCATGCAGGCCTGACCGGGCGGAGCTCTCAGGTAGCCGTGGCAGGCGTCGACGTCATAGAACGTTTTGGCGTTCAAGGCCCCGACCGGGCAGGCCGATGCGCAGGGCGCAGGGCAATTGATACATGGCGACGGGTCGTCTGCGACGGGAATGTTGAACTCGTGATCAAAGTGCAGGGCTCCACGCAATGAAATCATCATTCCCACCGTGTCGTGCACCAGCGCGCCCACCGGGCTTTGAAACGCACGTCCCGATTTCAACGCCCAATCTATGAATGGCGCATACGGGGGGCCGCCGAATGGATACCGCGCCTGGGCGCCCAGGTTTTCCGCAAGGGTGCCGACCACTCGGAGCGACCAACGGTCGACCGGGTCTGGCTTGCCGTCCAACCACTCGGCCGAAGCGGTGAGGACCGGCCAAAAGCTGCTGCCTGCCCCGAGCAGAATGAGCGTGCCGCGATCCAACTGTTTGGCGCCACTCACCCGCGGGTGTTGCGCGCCCATAACGATCAGGCCCGCTGCCTCGGATGTGGCCACCACTTGATCATAGGTCACCTGCGCCGAAACGGCAGAGCGAGGCTCCACCCCAGCTTCGTCGGTCGATCGTCCTGCCATTCAAGCCCCACGGTCATGTCGTCGTGGCCGGCCTCGGGCTGCGCCACATATGTCCCCATCAAACGATCCCAGATGGATAATGCAAAGCCATAATTGCTGTCATGTTCCCTGCGCAGCACCGAATGGTGGACCCGGTGCATGTCCGGTGTGACCAGTATTCGGCGCAGAGGGGCATCGACGACGGCGGGCAGACGGATGTTCGAATGGTTGAACAAAGCGGTGCTGTTCAGCAGGACTTCGAACAGGATGACCGCCAGCGCACTGGGCCCCAGCAGGTAGACGAGACCGATCTTCAGACCCATCGACAAGGCGATCTCGATCGGATGAAAGCGAACGGCCGTGGTGACATCCATATCCCGGTCGGCATGGTGCACACGATGAAGACGCCACAGGATCGGCACCTTGTGGGTGATCAGATGTTGCGCCCAGATGGCGAAATCCAGCACCAGGACACAAAGGGTGACCTCGACCCATTCGGGCCAGTCGAGAGCGTTGAAGACTCCGACGCCCAACCGGCCGGCATCCAGGGCAGCCCCGACCGCAAGCAAAGGGAACCCGATCGCTATCGCCCGCAGTGTCAGCGTGTTCAGAAGGGTGATCGACAGGTTGGTCAGCCAGCGGCGCGATCGAGGCACGCGCAGTGGGCGGCGCGGGGCAAGCCTTTCGGCCAACGCGAAGGCCAGAAACAGCGTCAGAAAGATGCCCAAGCGGATGATGAGTTCACGCTCCATGCATTCAAATTTAAGCATGTGAATCTGAACTGCAAGGGCGGGCTTGCCCGCGTCAGTCGGGGCGGATCAGAGATCCCGCACCATGTTCGGTGAACAGTTCCAGCAGCACGGCATTGGGGGCACGGCCGTCCAGAATGACCACGGCGCGCACGCCGCTGTGCAGCGCGTCCAGCGCGGTTTCGGTCTTGGGGATCATACCGCCTGCAATGGTGCCCTCGCGGGTCATCTCGCGGATCTGGCCGGCCTTCAACTCGGTCACGACCTCTCCGGCGGCGTTCTTGACGCCGGACACGTCCGTCAGCAGCAGCAGGCGATCGGCCTTCAGCGCCGAGGCGATCGCGCCGGCGGCGGTATCGCCATTCACGTTGAACGTCTCGCCGTTTCGACCGGCCCCCAGCGGGGCGATCACCGGGATCACGTCGTGCGAAAACAGATCATGCAGGATCTTGGGGTTCATTTCGGCGGGCGTGCCGACATAGCCCAGCGACGCATCGGTCTGGTCACAGGTCATCAGGTTGGCATCCTTGCCCGACAGGCCAACGGCCGTTCCGCCCTGAGCATTGATGGCCTGCACGATGCGCTTGTTGACCACGCCGGACAAAACCATCTCGACCACTTCGACCGTGGCGGCATCGGTGACGCGCTTGCCGTTCACGAAGTCCGACTGGATGTCCAGCTTGTCCAGCATCGCGTTGATCATCGGCCCGCCGCCATGCACGACAACCGGGTTCACGCCGACCTGACGCATCAGCACCACGTCGCGGGCAAAGCTCTCCATCGCTTCGTCGCTGCCCATGGCGTGCCCGCCCAGCTTGATCACGACGATTGCCCCGTCATAGCGCTGCAGATAGGGCAGGGCGCTGTTGAGCGTGGCGGCGGTGGCTATCCAATCCCGGTTCATATCCTGTTTCTTCATGGCTGTCGTCCCTCTGGCCTTCCCTGTTAGGGCCTTTGGCCGGACCTGCCAAGCCCGGAACGGGCAGGCTGCAGGTTTTGTTGCGTGGCGCGCCAAAAGGGGGACGCTGTCGCGCCACGCAGCCGGACGGCGCCACAGTGGTACCGCCCGAACCGATCAGCTGAATGCGCGCCGAACCGCGGGGATGTTGCTGACCACCAGCAGGTCGACGGTCAGCACCGCAAGCAGCGTCAATCCGACCAGCGGAAAGGCCACGGCCGTGAACAGCCCGATCAGCACCGCGCCCTTCCACAGGGGCATCTCAGCCGGCATCGGCGGCGCCGCCAGACGGCTGGCCCCGGACGGCCGCCGCTTGATCCACATGACCACGCCGGACGCGCAGACAAAGATCACCGACAGGCAGAACACCACGTTCAGGACAAAGTTCCACAGACCCGCCAGACCCATATGCAGCGGGATACCCACCGCCATGGCCTTGCCCATCAGCGAGTAGTCCTGAAACCGCACGTCAGCCAGAATCTTGCCGGTGTACTGGTCGACATGGACGGTGCGGTCCTCGGTGGCGTCGGTCGAATCGCCGCTCATGCTGTCGCGGTTCAGGGTCCACACGCCCGTGTCACCGCTGGGGTAGGCGACGCGGAACCGGTTCTGCATGCCCAGGGACTCACCCAGCGCAACCATCGCATCGATATCGACCGGAACACCCGCCGGTACCCCGGCACCGCCCGCTTCCGAACCCGAGGCCGGCATCGGCGTCTGTTCCAGCGCCCACGGCACGTCGTTCTGGCTGCCGTGGTTCATGCTGGCATGCAGATCGTCCGACAGTGGGACGTTGTCCCATTTCTCGGCCGGAAAGCTGCTCCAGGCCTGCACGAACTTGCCGCCCCAGATCCCGGTCCACGACATGCCCGAGATCAGGAGCCCGACCAGCAGAACCGACATCCAGAACCCGGTGACCGCGTGCAGCGATTTCCACAGGGCCCGGCGCCGCGCCCGCAGGTCAGGCACCAGGGCCGCCACAACGTTTCCGCGCGGCCACCACATGTAAAGGCCGGTGAACACCAGCAGCAGCGCCATCCCGGCCGCGATTTCCAGAATGCGGTCGCCGGTATCGCCCATCAGCAGGGTCGAGTGGATGTTATCCGCCAGATCGTACCACCCCGCGCGACGGTCCCAGACCTGGATCACCTCGCCGGAATACTGGTCGATCGCCACCATGCGCTGGCCGGTTTCGGCCTTGAAGCGGAACACGGTCGCCAGATCCGGCGCCTTGGGGCCGATCCATTCGACCACGCGGCCCGGAACGCGGGCCTGCACCAGATCGGCCAGTTCGGATGCGGGCATCGCCTGGCCCGTGATCTCGACCGCGATCTTTTCTCCGTCGCGACCATCGGCTTGGGTAATGAACATCATCATCAGGCCGGTCACCGCCAGGATGATCAGGAAGGGGACAACAAAAAGTACCGCATAGAAGTGCCACCGCCAGGCGGCCCAATAGAATTTTTGCGCGTGCTCGCGCCGGGCTGCCTGAGCGACCCCGGTTTGGCTGTTTTGTGCCATTTCAGTCTCCAGAAATTCGGAACATCCCCGGCCGGGCGGCCGAGGTTTCAGGTCTTGTTCGCGGTCTCAGGAGAGGTGGGGCGGACCCCGTGCGTCATACCGGGCGTAGAACCCGGCGCTGCGATGGGTGAAAGCCACATGCGCCCAGCGCGCGGCAATCGGCCAGTCGACCGGCAACACTGCGCCCACTTCGGGCAATTGGGTTGCCAGATTCACCCCGCCATAAGGGCAGGCGCTGCGTTCGTCGGTTTCGTCGTGGTCTGGGGCGTCCTCGCCCGGGTCGATCCAGCGCTCGACCGGGCCGTCGCCGGTGCAGATCACCATAAGGATCGCCCCGTCCGAGCTGCGCGTGGGCATCCAGCCCATCGGGATAGCACCGGATACCATCACGGCAACCAGCGTCAGCACCTAAATGACGCGCATCAGCAGCATCATTCCAGATTGGCGATGATCGAACGCAGCGTCGGGATGCCGTCGCCTTTTTCGGACGAGGTCAGCACGATTTCGGGATAGGCGGCGGGGTGTTTGGACAAAGCACCGCGCACCTGTTCCAGAACCTTTTCGCGGTCCTTGGCCTTGACCTTGTCGGCCTTGGTCATCACGCATTGAAAGGTTACGGCGCTGGTGTCCAGCAGCTTCATGATCTCGTCATCCACGGGTTTCACGCCGTGGCGGGAATCGATCAGCACGAAGGCCCGGCGCAGGGTCTGACGCCCGCTCAGGTACTGTTTCAGAAGGCGTTGCCACTTCTCGACCACCTTGACCGGCGCATTGGCATAGCCATAGCCGGGCAGGTCAACCAGATACAGCTCGGGGCCTTGAGTGAAGAAGTTGATCTCTTGCGTGCGGCCCGGCGTGTTCGACGCGCGGGCCAACCCCTTGGTGCCGGTCAGAGCATTGATCAGGCTGGATTTACCCACGTTCGAGCGGCCGGCGAAACAGACCTCGATCCGGTCGGGGGCGGGCAGACCATTCATTGCCACGACGCCTTTGACGAATTCGGACGGCCCGGCAAACAGCTTGCGGCCGGCCTCTATTGCGTGGTCATCGGGATCGGCCGCCAGGGGAAATGGCAGAGCTGTCATAGAACCTGCACCTTGTCTCGGGGGCAGACTGTGCCTTGGCGAATGACTTCGGCGTATACTCCGAAATCCTGATGGTCCCAGCTGCGCAGAGCACCTAGCGTATCTGCGTCCCGCACTCCGGTGTCGGGGTTCGCAGTCGTTGCCATGCAGCGCGTAATCCGTTCGCGTACGTGAAATACGGCCTCGCCGATCTGCACATCCTTATCAAGCCAATCAAATTCTTCCCAAAGAGGAAGGCCATCGAACCAGATGTTGCCACGCCAGCGGCAGATCGACAGCTCGCGGCCCAGACGCTGCTCGACCGCCCGATGCGAGGCCATGTTGCACAGGCTGACCGAGGGATAATCACTGTCGGTCATACCACGGCCAGGAACCCGGACGATTCGTGCAGATGCGGCGCGGTCGGCGGGCATCAGCGGGCTGACCCACTCCAGAAACAGGTCTTGTTCTGTGTCCGGGTGGAAGGTCAGGTCGGGCCGATCCGGGTGGCTGAGGGTCACGCGATCCCCATCCAGAACAGCCGATATCGCCATCAGCTGGGGCGCCTTCGAGCCGCGGCTGAAATTGGCGCAAGGCGCCCACTCGGACCCGTCGGCCTTGGACATTTCATGCGCCACCGCCCAAACGCGATCCCCGGGCATGGTCTGCCCGGGGATAACGGTGACTTCCTGCAGGGGTTCCCTGCCATGGCTTTTGATCGGATGGCGCCAGATCTGCGTGACTTGTCCGGTCATTTCTTGTCCGTCTTGGGGGTTTTCTTGAACCCCGACTTGATGTTGCCAAACACATCCGGCGTATAGCCCTGGCTGCGCATGATCAGGTATTGCTGGGTGAACGTGATGGTGTTGTTCGCGATCCAGTAAACGACCAGCCCGCTGGCAAAGCTGCCGAGCATGAACATGAATACCCATGGCATCCAGGCAAAGATCATGGCCTGGGTCGCGTCGGTGGGCGCCGGGTTCAGCTTTTGCTGCAGCCACATCGAGATCCCCAGCAGCAGCGGCAGGATGCCGATGAAAATCGTTGCCATCAGCGTGCCAGGCTCAGGTCCGGCCCACGGCAGCCAGCCGAAGAAGTTTATGATCGAGGTCGGATCCGGCGCACTCAGGTCCCGGAAAGGACCGAACCAGGGGGCTTGCCGAAGTTCGATGGTGACGAAGATCACCTTGTAAAGAGAAAAGAAGATCGGGATCTGCATCAGGATCGGCAGACAGCCGGCGGCCGGGTTGACCTTTTCCTTTTTGTACAACTCCATCATGCCCTGCTGCATCTTCTGACGGTCGTCGCCAGCAGCTTCTTTCAGGGCTTCCATCTGTGGCTGCAATTCCTTCATCTTCGCCATCGAGACGTAGGATTTGAACGCCAGCGGGAACAGGATTGCCTTGATGATCAGGGTCAGCCCGATGATCGACCAACCCATGTTGCCGATCAGAGCGTTGATGTTGTGCAGCAGCCAGAAGATCGGCTTGGTCAGGAAGAAGAACCAACCCCAGTCAATGCTGTCGATAAACTTCTGAACGCCCTGGGCCTGATATTCGCGGATGGTTTCCCATTCCTTGGCACCGGCAAACAGTCGGGTGGTAACCTCGGCGGATTCGCCGGGGGCAACCGTCATCGTCGGCAACACCGTTTCCGCCTGGTAGATCTTGCGACGCGCGTCATATTTCGCGGCCGCCTTGAACGCCGATCCGGGATCGGGGATCAGCGTGGTCATCCAATAGTGGTCGGTAAAGCCGATCCAGCCGTTTTCCTTGACCTGATAGACCTCGGCCTGCGCCCGTTCGTTGGGGTCGATGTCGAAATCGCGGACATCGCCATAATCGACCTCGGACAGGGTCCCGTCGGCCATGCCGATCACACCTTCATGCAGGATGAAGAAGTTCTTCAACCCCGGAAGATCGCCATCCTCGCCTATGCCGTGGCGTGCCAGAATGCCGTATGGGGCCATTCCGACCTCGGCTCCAGTGCCGTTTTCGACGGATTGGGTCACGGTGAACATGTAATCCGCATCCACACCGATCGTGCGGCGGAATGTCAGACCCGCGCCATTCTCCCATTTCAGGGTTATGGGGCTGTCTACCGACAGGGTTTCGCCCTGTTCCAGCGTCCAGTTTGTATTCGGGCCCGGCACGTCCGAGCCAGCCAAACCGGCACCGGGCGCCCACCCGTAGAGGGCGTAGTAGGCCGAGTTGGACCCAACCGGCGACAGCAGTTCGACGATCGGCGCGCCCTCGTCGATCGAGACCTTGTAGTCTTTCAGATACAGTTCGTCGATCCGTCCACCCGAAAGCGACAGGCTGCCCGACAGACGCGGCGTGTCGATTTGGATCCGCGGCGCGGTGGCTTCCGGCAGGGTTTCCTCTGCGGTGGCGGTTGCCTCGCCGACAGTCGTGCTTCCGGCGCTTGGCGTCTGAACCTCGTTCCCCTCCGAGGCGCTGATCTCGGCCTGCTCAGGCGTTGTGGTCGGTTCTGGCGGAGGGAACAGCACAAACCAGACTAGGATCACAAGGAAACTAAGCGCGGTTGCAAGGATGAGATTCTTGTTCTGATCGTCCATCTGGGACAGCCACCTTGAGCAGTGAAAGACACCGCAGGGTTCAACAGAGTGCAGCCCAAAAGGTCAAGCGGAATCGCCCCGGAAATCGTGAGTGTAGGGCAATCCAGTCCCCGAAATCAGGATTCCCGGCCCATTTCGCGGCCAATCCGCGGTGCGCCTCCCAGTTTCGCGCGGCGGTCCTTGATCCAGTCTAGCGTATGCTCGACCGGCATCGGCTTGCCGATCCCAAACCCTTGGACATGGCGACACCCCAATTGCGCCATCAGCGCGTGCTCGCCAGGGGTTTCCACCCCCTCAGCCAGGGTTTCAAGGTTCAACCTCTCGGCCATCATCAGAATGGCGCTGACCATTTGCTGCTGGGACGGATCCCGATCTGCATTGGACACGAAAGACCGGTCGATCTTGATGCGGGAGACATCAAAGCGCTTGATCGACGAAAATGATGCGTGACCAGTGCCGAAATCGTCCAGATCGATGCAACAGCCGAGCTTGGACAACTGGGTCACGTTGCGGGTGATGACATCATCGGGTCGGCGCGAAAAAACGGTTTCAAGGATTTCCACGGCCAGCCGGTCCGGCGAAAGGTCGAACTGGTCCAACTCCCATCGCACCCGGTCAACAAGTGAGGGGTCCCGCAATTCGTCCGACGAAAAGTTGATGCCGATCCGAGGAATGACGGCGCCAGCGCAGTCCCAGTCACGCATCGCGCGAAAGGCGTGGTGGCGGATCGTCTGGCCCAGCTTGTCCATCAGCTTGGCCTGTTCGGCAAAAGGCAGAAACACCTGCGGCCCGACAACTCCCTTGGAAGGGTGCTCCCATCGAGCAAGGGCCTCAAACCCGGTGATGTCGCCGGTGTCCGTTGAAACCTGTGGTTGAAGCCAAGGGCGGATCTGACCGGTTTCCAGAGCGGTCTCCAACTCCTTGCGGAAATTGATATGGACGACTGATCTGCGTCGCGTGGCCTCGGAGTAGGCGCGGATCGTGGAAGGCCCGTTCCGCTGTGCTTCGGCCAGCGCGGCCCGAGCGGCCTCGATCCATCCGTCCGGCGCTTCGTCGGCAACGGCAGAGTGCAGGCAAAATCCGGCAGAGCAGGACAGATAGAGGCTGGCATTGTCCAGCGGGATCGGTTCCTCCACCGTGCTTTGTATGCGGCCCGAGGTCTGGATGCAGCTTTCCAAGTCCAGATGCCGTGAGGGGCGCAACCCGATCAGAAACGTGTTTCTCGACAGGCGTGTTGCAATGTCCTCGCTCCGGATCACCGCCAGGAGGCGGTCGCAGAAGCGCCCTGCCACATAGTCGGCTGCCGCGGTGCCGTGCAGCTCTTCGACATCGTCGAAATCATCTAGAGACACAACGATGCAGGCTGAATCCTCTCCGGTTGCCCGCGATGTGCTGTGCAGATACTCCATCTCGGCGCAGAAAACATCACGTGGTAACAGTCCCTTGGGCCGCATGTGCGTCGCCAAAGCAGGACCGGCGCCCGGTTGCAGCCGTTGGGCGGCCGAAAACAACAAGGGCAGCCCCAGGGCGACAACGACCAACGCCGTGTCGCCGCCCAGCCAGAAAGCAGCTAGGCACAATGCAGGTACGAACGCCAAAACCTGCGGCATTGCCAGAACGGTCAGCAGAGCATTCTGAAAACTCTGGAGTGAGAACCTTTTCAGCATCGATTCCGGCCTTCCAATTGGGAGAACTGAGTCCAATCGGAGGCTAGGAAATCAATCTGAGTCAGACGTTAACGCAGAAGCGGAATTTCTTCCGGATTTTCGCCGTTTTTGTCGGGGTTCAGCGTCAGTCCGGGAAAATCGAACAGCTTCGAATCCAGAAGGTGCGAGGGCCGGGCATTGGTCAGTGCGCGGAACATCACCTGCCGCCGGCCAGGGCTGTTCTTTTCCCATTGGTCCAGAATCTGTTTGACCTGCTGGCGTTGCAGGCCGTCCTGACTGCCGCACAGATCACAGGGGATGATCGGATAGTTCATCGCTTTTGCGAATTTCTCGCAATCAGCCTCGGCCACATGGGCCAGCGGGCGATAGACGAACAGGTCGCTTTCTTCGTTCACCAGTTTCGGAGGCATGGTCGCCAGACGGCCGCCGTGGAACAGGTTCATGAAAAAGGTTTCCAGGATGTCATCGCGGTGATGCCCCAACACCACGGCCGAGCACCCTTCCTCGCGCGCGATCCGGTACAGGTTACCGCGGCGCAGGCGCGAGCACAGCGCGCAATAGGTGCGGCCCTGCGGCACCTTGTTGACCACGATGGAATAGGTGTCCTGATACTCGATCCGGTGCGGCACGCCCATGCGTTCCAGAAACTCGGGCAGCACGGTGGCCGGAAAGCCCGGCTGCCCCTGATCCAGATTGCAGGCCAGCAGGTCCACGGGCAGCAGGCCGCGCCACTTCAGCTCGTACAGAACGGCCAGCAGGGTATAACTGTCCTTGCCGCCCGACAGGCAGACCAGCCAGCGCGGCGGCTTGCCGTCCTTGTCTTGGGCCGACGGGTCAACCATGCCGTATTGCTCGATCGCTTCGCGCGTCTGGCGCACGATGCGTTTGCGCAGCTTCTTGAACTCGGTGGTCGAGGGCGCACCGGCAAACAGCGGATGGATATCGTCAGCTTCGTCGAACATGCGCAGCCCCTACCGCAGATGCGCCGACCGGGCAAGGCCCGCCTATCCGGACAGCCGGCCCAGCAGGACGTCGGTGTCCAGCCCCGAGACCGATCCGGGTATGCGCCCGCTTTCGCCCAGAACCCGCGTGGCAATATATCCATCGGCCACCGCACCGGGCGCATGGCGCAGCAGCAGCGCGGCGGTCAGCAGATGCGCGGTGGCCTCGGCGAACCAGCGGGCCTCGGCCTCGGGGGGCAGGGTGGACCAGCGGTCGCGATGCGCCTTCAGGGCGGCGTCATAACGGCGGTCGGCTCCGGTTGCCGCGTCCAGTTCGGCCTGCAAGGTCTGGGCGGCCAGCGGGTCGCGCGCAAGGCTGCGCAGAATGTCCAGGCAGATCACGTTGCCCGACCCCTCCCAAATGCCGTTCAGGGGCGCTTCGCGATAGATCATCGGCATCGGCGTGTCTTCGACATAGCCCATGCCGCCCAGCACCTCCATCGCCTCGACCGCCACGACCGGGCAGCGTTTGTTCGACACGAACTTGGCCAGCGCCACCCCGATCCGGGCAAAGGCGCGGTCTTCGGCGGTGTCCCCGTCAAAGGCGCGGGCCACGCGCAGGCCCAGGGTCAGCGCGCCCTCCCAGTCCAGCACCAGATCGGCCAGAACGGCGCGCATCAGCGGCTGGTCAATCAGGCGGCGCTGAAAGGCGCTGCGGTGGCTGACCCAGTGATGCGCTTCGGACAGGGCTGCGCGCATCAGGCCGGCGGGGGCCATCGCGGTGTCGAGCCGGGTGTGATGCACCGTCTCGATGATCGTGCGCACGCCGGCCCCCTCGTCGCCCAGCTGATAGGCCAGCGCGTCATGGAACTCGACTTCGGACGAGGCATTGGCGCGGTTGCCCAGCTTGTCCTTGAGGCGCATCAGGTGGATGGCGTTGCGCTCGCCTTCCAGCCAGCGGGGCAGCAGAAAGCAGGTCAGCCCGCCCGGAGCCTGCGCCAGCGTCAGGAACCCGTCGGACATCGGGGCCGAGCAGAACCATTTGTGGCCGCGCAGCCGCCAGGCATCGCCGTCACGGTTGGCGGTGGTGGTATTGGCACGCACGTCCGAGCCGCCCTGTTTCTCGGTCATCGCCATGCCCAAGGTCGCCGAGCGTTTTTCTCCGATCGGGCGGGGGGCCGGGTCATAAGTGTCGGCGGTCAGTTTCGGGCGCCAGATTTCGGCCAGTTCGGGGTTGGCGGCCAGCGCCGGCACGGCGGCATAGGTCATGGTCAGCGGACAGCAATGGCCCGGCTCGACCTGGCTGGCCAGATAGACCATCGTGGCATGGGTGGCGTGACCGCCCGGCGCTCCGTCCCAGGCGAGCGCGGCATAGCCTGCCGATTGGCTCAGATCCATCATGTGATGATAGGCCGGGTGGAACCGCACCTCGTCCAGGCGGCGGCCACCCCGGTCGAAGAGGCAGAGTTCGGGCGGGTGCAGGTTGGCGTCGCGCCCGGCCTCGCGCGTTTCGGCCCGGCCCAAAGCGGCCCCGTAGGCGGCCAGCAGGGCCGCCCGTGCCCCGGCGCGCGTGGCGCAATCGCGCAGAACCAGATCAGAGGCCCACAGGTCAACGTCCCCTCGGTCGGGCGGTTGGTTCGTCACCTCATGCGTGGGCAGGGTCTTGCGGGCGTGGGATTTGGACATGGGCGCCTCGGGCGGTTGTTGCTGAAACCGATGTTCAGCGGCGCAGCCCCCTTGGGTCAAGCGTGACGGGGTGTCAGATCAGGGCGCATCGGGCGTGTCGTCGGGCACCGGGTCATAGCCGTCGCCGCCCCAAGGGTGGCAGCGCCCGATGCGGCGCGCGGCCAGCCATGCGCCCTTGATGGCGCCATGTTTCTGCAACGCTTCCAGCGCATAGGCCGAGCAGGTCGGCTGATAGCGGCAATTGAACCCCACCCAAGGGCTGAAGATCAGCCGGTAGGCCCGGATTGGCAGCGCGAGGATATGGGCAAGAGGGGTCATTTGCGCGGGCTGTGGACCTTGCGCAGGGCCTGGCGCAGATCATCCAGCAGAGCGTCAAAGGTGCGGGCGGCGGTCACCTCGGCCCGTCCGATCAGGACGTAATCCCATCCGTCCCGGCCATGGTCCGGCAGAACGGCGCGGGCCGCCTCGCGCAGCCGGCGCTTGGCCCGGTTGCGGGCCACGGCATTGCCGACCTTCTTCGAGCAGGTGAACCCGACACGAATGCCGTCGGCCTCATCCGGTGCGCGCTTGCGGGCCTGCACCATCATGGAAGGCGTGCCCTGTCGGCGCGCCCGAGCGGCCCTGAGGAAATCGCTGCGCTTGCGCAACACCGACAGGGCAGGCGCGCAAACGGACGCCGCCGGGGGCATATCCCCGGGGTGGTCAGTGCCATCCACAGGGGCCTCCGGCGGCGTCATGTTCAAAACCTGAAAGGTCGCGCGGTTTATGCGCTCAGCGACTTGCGGCCACGGGCACGGCGTGCGTTCAGGATCTTGCGGCCGGCCTTGGTGGCCATGCGCGCGCGGAAACCGTGGCGGCGTTTGCGAACCAGGTTCGAAGGCTGATAGGTGCGTTTCATCGCTCCGTCTCCAATCTTTGGCGGTCGGGTGCGGCGCGGATTCGCCTGCCCGTGGTGTTCGAAGCCCGTCCTCTACTGGGAACCGGCGGGCAAGTCAAACCCCATCGCAACGGTTTTCGTGCCTTTTGCAACAATTCTGTCGGGCGACGGGGCAAAAGTTTCAGAATCAGCCCGTGGATGGCGGATTTCTCACATTGAACCGGTGCGTGTTCAACCCGGCGTGAGGACCCTGTTGCACAGAAGGCCAAGCGCGCATCTTGTGGGGCAGATGAAGCATTCGAACCCGGACGACAAAATGACCGAAACCACCCAAGTGCCGCGCAGCGGGCTGGCGCGACATATTCCCCTGGTCGTGATCCTGACGGTTGCCGTCGTCGGGTTCTTTGCGCTGGGCGACTACCTGACCTTTGAAACCCTGCGCGACAATCGCGAGGCGCTGTTGGCCTGGCGCGACGCCAACTACTGGTCGTTGGCGGGGGTTTTCATCCTGGTCTACGTCCTGATCGTCACCTTTTCTTTGCCCGGTGCGGCCGTGGCCTCGATGACGGGCGGGTTCCTGTTCGGACTGTTCGCGGGCACCGTGTTCAACGTCTTCTCTGCAACCGTGGGGGCCTCGGCGATCTTTCTTGCGGCCCGCTGGGGGTTGGGCGAGGCGTTGACGGCGCGGCTGGAGGCCTCGGAAGGCACCGTCAAGCGAATCAAGGACGGGTTGCGCGAGAACGAGATCCCGGTGCTGTTCCTGATGCGGCTGGTGCCGGTGGTGCCGTTCTTCGTCGCCAACCTGGTGCCAGCGCTGGTGGGGGTGAAGTTCCGGAACTTTCTGCTGACCACGGCGCTGGGCATCATTCCGGGCGGCATCGTCTATACTTGGATCGGTGTCGGCCTGGGCGGCGTGTTCGACCGGGGCGAGACGCCGGACCTGTCGCTGCTGACCGAGCCTTTCGTGATCGGCCCGATCCTGGGGCTGTGCGCGCTGGCGGCTCTGCCGATTTTCCTCAAACTCATGCGCGGCCGAAGGGGCCTTTGATCCATGCAAGAACTCAAGACCGACATCCTGGTGATCGGGGCCGGGTCGGGTGGCCTGTCGGTGGCCGCTGGGGCCAGTCAGATGGGCGCCGACGTGATCCTGCTGGAAGGGCACAAGATGGGTGGCGACTGTCTGAATTATGGCTGCGTCCCGTCCAAGGCGCTGCTGGCCAGTGCCAAGCTGGCCAATGCGCAGAGCCATGCCGAGCCGTTCGGCGTTGCCGACCGCGCGCCACAGGTGGACTATGCCGCCGCCAAAAACCATGTGCGGGACGTGATCGCCCAGATTGAGCCCATGGACAGCCAGGAACGGTTCGAAGGGTTCGGCGTGCGCGTCATTCGCGACTGGGGGACCTTTCTGTCGCCCACACAGGTTCAGGCCGGCAATTTCGTCATCACCGCCCGCCGCGTGGTGCTGGCCACGGGCTCGTCCCCGCTGGTGTCGCCGATCCCGGGGCTGGATGAGTTGCCGTTTGAGACCAACGAGACCATTTTCGAGTTGCGCGACAAGCCCGACCACCTGCTGATCATCGGCGGGGGCCCCATCGGCATGGAGATGGCGCAGGCGCATGTGCGACTGGGCTGCAAGGTAACGGTGATCGAAGGCGCGCGGGCGCTGGGCAAAGATGACCCCGAGGCAGCCGCAGTGGTATTGGAGGCCCTGCGCGCCGAAGGGGTCGAAGTTCTGGAACATGCGATGGTGGCCCGGGTGCGCGGGAAGGCCGGCGCGGTCGAGGTCATCACCGAGGATGGCGCGGTCCATGCGGGCTCGCACCTGCTGCTGGCGGTGGGGCGCAAGGCCAACACCGACCGCCTGAACCTGCAGGCTGCCGGGATCGACCGGACACACACGGGCATCAATGTGGATGACAGCCTGCGCACCACCAACCGGCGGGTCTATGCGATTGGCGACGTCGCGGGCGGAATGCAGTTCACCCATGTGGCTGGATATCATGCCGGGGTCATCATCCGTTCGGCCCTGTTCGGGCTGCGGTCCAAGGCCAAGACGGCGCATATCCCCTGGGCAACCTATACCGACCCCGAACTGGCCCAGGTCGGCCTGACCGAGGCGCAGGCGCGCGACCGCCACGGCGACAAGGTCGAGATCGCCCGGTTCGACTATGCCCACAACGATCGCGCCGTGGCTGAACGCAGAACGACCGGGTTCATCAAGGTCATGGTCGTCAAGGGGCGACCGGTGGGGGCCACAATCGTGGGGCATCAGGCCGGCGAACTGATCAACTTGTGGTCTCTGGCGCTGGCCAATAACCTGAAGATGAGCCAGATCGCGGCGATGGTGTCGCCCTATCCCACGATCGGAGAGCTTAACAAACGGGTGGCGGGCGCCTATTTCTCGCCAAGACTGTTTGAGAATCAGATGGTTGAACGAGTGGTCAGGCTGGTCCAGCGCTGGATCCCCTGATCGGGAAAGGAGCGCCACTTGAACTCGCTGTCGGGTCGTTTCCTGATCTTGACGACGGTCTTCGTGATGTTGGCCGAGGTGCTGATCTTCGTGCCGTCGATCGCGCGCTTCCGCGAGGATTTCCTTCTGAACCGGCTGGAACGCGCCCAGATCGCCTCGCTGGCGCTGCTGGCCGACGACATGCTGGCCGAGGAGTTGGAGGCCGAGCTTCTGGCCAATGCCGGGGTCTACAACGTGGTGCTGCGCCGGGACGAGGTGCGCCAGCTGATGCTGTCTTCCCCTATCCCAGACCAGGTCGCCAAGACCTATGATTTGCGAGGCGCCGGGCCTTGGGTTCTCATTCGGGACGCGATGATCCGTTTCTTCACGCCCGAGAACCAGGTCATTCGCGTCATCGGGCAGCCTGTGCGGGATGCGGGTTTGCTTATCGAGGTTACCATGGACAGCGCGCCGCTGCGTATGGCGATGATCGATTATGGCCTGCGCATCCTCGGTCTGTCCTTTGTCATCTCGATCATCACCGCGTTTTTTCTGTTTCTCGCGGTGCGAGTGGTTCTGGTTCGCCCGATCAAAAGCGTGGTGGGCTACATGCAGCGCTACGCCCGGGCACCCGAAGATGCGCGCGGCATCATCTCTCCCCAATCCAAGGTGACCGAACTGCGTGAGGCTGAAGAAGCCCTGCAGATGCTGCAGACCGACCTGACCCAGGCCCTGAAACAGCGCGAGAGGCTGGCACAACTGGGTGGCGCGGTGGCCAAGGTCAGCCACGATCTGCGCAACATCCTGACCTCGGCCCAGCTGTTCACTGACCGGATCGAGGCCAGTGACGACCCGCTGGTCAGACGGATGGCGCCCAAGTTGGTCAACTCGATCACCCGGGCGGTGTCCCTGTGCGAAAGTACGCTGGCCTTCGGGCGGGCCGAAGAGCCCGCGCCCACCCTGACCATGGTGCGGTTGCGCGATATCGCTGCCGACGTAGCGTCCAGCGAGGCTCTGGCCGTAGACGGCGGCTGTATTGAAATTGCCAACGACGTTCCCGAAGACCTGGTCGTTCGGGCCGATCCGGAACAGATGTTCCGGGTCATCATGAACCTTGTGCGCAACGCACGCCAAGCACTGATGATATCCGGCCAACCAGGAAAAATCACGATCTCGGCCTGCGAAGATCAGGACGCATGGGTCATCGAGGTTCGGGATACCGGTCCCGGTTTGCCGCCACGAGCGCAGGAGAATCTGTTCACGCCGTTTCAGGGCGGTGTGCGCAAAGGTGGCTCGGGCCTGGGTCTGGCGATTTCTCAGGAACTGGTGCGCGGCCACGGGGGAGAGTTGGTGCTGACCTGCACCGGCCCCGAGGGCACGGTCTTTGAAATAAGGCTCCCACGGGGGGAGATGGGTTTTTGAATTATTTTTGAAGAATCGGGTTGCACGTCCCGAACGCCGGGTCTAAATACCGCCTCACCAACGCGGACCGATAGCTCAGCTGGATAGAGTACTTGACTACGAATCAAGGGGTCGGGGGTTCGAATCCTCCTCGGTCCGCCACTTGGTAATTCTCCCTGATTTCGATGAGATATACTAGGTCGTTTGAACCTTTGTGTTTTATGGCCATAGTCGTGCTTCTGGGTTTTGTTGGATTTTGTCCGGTCATACTCGTATACTTCCATTGAGTGGTATATTTTGTGGTATTTTCATGTCTGCGCTCAGCGGGAAGCTGACAAAGAAGCTGGTAGAGAATCTGGGCCCGGGCCGGCATGGCGACGGTTCTGGCTTGTACCTTGTTGTTGATCCATCAGGCGCACGGCGTTGGATCGTACGCGTAACGGTCAAAGGACAGAAGAATCGCAAGGGCGCTCCGCTGAGAACGGACTTCGGTTTGGGCGGCGCCGACGTCGTCACATTGAACCAGGCCCGAGAAAGAGCGCTCGAATACAGGCGAATGGCGAAAGCTGGGGTGAACCCTCGTTTTAATGCCCAGCGTGAAATTCCTACTTTCGAAGAACTCAGCCGTCAGGTTCACATCGACCGGTTGCCGACGTGGAAGAATGCCAAACACGGTCAGCAGTGGCTCAACACTTTGCGCGACTATGCGTTCCCCAAGATCGGACGAATGCCTGTGGATAGCGTCGATCAGCCCGAAGTGCTGATGTGCCTATCGCCCATCTGGACTGAGAAACACGAAACCGCAAAGCGGCTGTCGCAGCGGATTAAGACGGTGCTCGACGTGGCAAAGTCCAAGGGCTTCCGCTCGGGCGAGAACCCGGTGACCGCGATCCGCGAAGGCAAGGTGCTGCCCACCGTCAAAGCCAAGGTCCAGCACCACGACGCAATGCCTTGGCAAGAGGTGCCCGCGTTCTATGCCGAGTTGCAGACCCGCTCGGCCATGGCCGCCAAAGCGCTGCAGTTCACCATTCTGACCGCCTGTCGGACTTCAGAGGTCCTAGATATGAAATGGCCCGAGGTCGATGTCGACGCACGTCTGTGGACCATACCAGCGGAGCGCATGAAGGGCGGGCAGGTCCATCGTGTCCCCCTCACCAACGAAATGCTGGCCATTCTGGAACCGCTGCGCGCGTTGGCCTCTGACTATGTGTTCGAGGGGCAAAAGCGGCATCAGCCCCTGTCAAACATGTCCATGCTGATGCTGCTGCGCCGGATGCGACAGGATGGCGTCACCGTACACGGATTCCGCAGTTCGTTTCGGGATTGGGCAGCGGAAGCTGCTAATGCACCGCGTGAATTGGCAGAGGCGGCTTTGGCCCATCAGGTTGGGTCAGACGTGGAGAGGGCCTATGCGCGTTCGGATTTGTTGGTAAAGCGACGGCGTCTATGCGACGCATGGTGCGGCTATGTATGCCCAATAAAGAAGGTGTAGATCGACTGTGTTTTGTCCTCCCGGCTATATCGACTGGAAAGAAATGCGGTCAAACGTTCGCAATCTGGCAGAACGACTGTATTTAGCTGATGCACTCGAGATGTTGGATGAAAATCCCCAGGTTGCCTTGGATGAGAATATCAACCCTAAGAAAAAATACTCTCTCTAAGTAACCATAAATGGGCGCGTAAAAAGCTAAGTCTCAGTAGTTCCAACTTCGAAATAGAACTGATTGCGTTCTGGATTATGAACCGATTAGACGAAGATTATGGTGCTGTTCTGTGTTCAAGTGCTGGGAACCTTCTAAAGGCAAACCACCCAATACTCTTTCACCCTGATCAGTTTTTCTATTTTTTCCTTGAATTTCTGTTGCGCGACATGACTGAACTATTGACGATCTTCAAAGAGTTTGATGCCAAAAGAATGTCTGGTCGCGACCTTTGGGACAGATATTGCTGCATCGACGGTGAAACAGGCGTAGTGAAGCAAAAGAACCAAACCAAACGGCTGTTTGCTAACTATTTTGGCCAGTCTCCAAGCGATGAGTGTGACGGTGGCGTTTTTGATCAATACGTAAAACCATTTATTGGTTGGTATGTAGTTTTTGATCCTGACGTATATCCGGATGGCTACTACGACACTTTTGAAGCGTTGAATCTGCTGAACAAACACTGGGTGAAACCAAAACAAGAAAATGAGCAGCAGCCCATAACCAAAAAACGAGGTCCCAAACCCTCGCCTGCCAAACGCGAATTTATTGCGCGCTACCCAGATGGACTACCGGACGAATTGAGTGCAGATGCGGTTGCCGCGGAGCTTACCGAAGACGGTTACCCGATAACGGGACGCTCGATACAAAACTACGACCGTGAACGAAAGGTTAGGAAATAATTCTTTCCTTCCAATTCTTTCTCCTTCGATGCCTGCCCAAAAGGCTAAACCAATCGCATAGTTCAGCCATCGCAACTGATCCAAGAGGATTTCAACGATGGCAAACGTCTTCAATGACGACCGGGTCTATTTCCCAGAAGACCCTGAAATGCGATTGCTGGGAAACCGCGAAAAGCTGGCTCAATGGCGCCATCGCATGTGTGGTCCGGCCTTTATCCGCATAGGTCGGCGGATCGCCTATCACGGCGCCGACTTGAACGCCTGGCTGGCCGCCCGGCGCACCGATCCCAACAACGAGGCTGCATAATGAAAAACCCCAACTCCAAGCGCGGAGATGGGGCTTTTCCAGTGACATCGACTGCCACCCTAGCAAGTACAGTTGATGCCACAGGATGCCCCGCGCCGACAAGACAAAACGAGCGGCGGTACTACTGGTCGCCCCTGAGCCACTCGGTCGAACGGGTGATCGTACGGAAAGGACGGATCGAGCATGGCTGATATGTCCTTTTCCAAATCGACCAATGCCAGTCACGCAAGAGGGGCCGAAACAGGCCCTCTTCCACAAATTGATCATCGGGAAACCGCCGAGAACTACAGCGGCGAGCTCTTTCGTCTCGGCATCTACCGGGTTGCCGTATGCCGAGATGGCGTCCAATGGCTGTTTCAGCGTCAGAGACCCCATTTTCCGGCCGGGGGAGCGGCCTGGGACACGCTCGGGTACTGTGTGTCCAAATCCGGGCTAACCCGGCTCGTCCGGGCGCATATCGGTTGCGACGTTCCGGAATTGGATGTCCTTCCCGAGCATTTCCCGCGGAGGTCTCGAGATGAGTAGGCGGCGGACTCCCAAGGGTAAACGGTCGGATGACGGTCAATACATCCCTCTGCCCTACGCAATGATCAAGTCCCCGGCGTGGCGGGCTCTGCCCGGTCCTGCAGTGAAGCTCTGGCTGGAGCTTCACACCCGCTTCAATGGCGGCAACAACGGCAAGGTGTTTCTGTCGATGAACGAGGCGGCAGAGATACTGGGTCTGGGCAAGGCCACCGTTCAACGCGCTTTCGAGGATCTGCAGGACAAAGGCTTCCTTGTGCTGGAGCAGGAAGGCAACTGGTATCACCGGCGAGCGCATGAATGGCGGTTGACGACTAAGGCGACGCAGACCCGGTTCGGCAAGAAAGCCGCCACAAACGACTGGCGCTTTTGGCAGCCCGAAAAAACAAAACGCGGTTTTGGGACGGACCCGTCACCATCCTCTGTGGTTCCGTTTGAGAACCCAAAGACCTCCCATGGTTCCAAATCAGAACCCGTCAGGCCGGTTTCTATCAGGTCCCTCGGTTCTGAAACGGAACACTAATACTTACCACTCCCAGCTATGCGAGGCGGACATGAGCAAGACACCGAAAGACGAAGGCAACGATCTGCAGACAAAGAACTCCGAGCTTACCGAAGCGGAGACCATTGCTGTTGCCGATTTGAGGGAACGGAAGAGATCACGCGTCCGGGCCCCGGACATCAAGTTGGATTTTGATGAGGGCACACGCCGGCTCACGGTTGGGCACAAAGGAAAAGATCCAACGACGGCTTGTGCTCTGGCAATGCATGAGCTTGGCACAACAGACTGCCGGTTCTTCGAAGGCGTCATGGATCAAATCGCGACTCTTGGGCAACAAGACAGCTCTGTCTCAGAGACGGCATCGAACTTTGTGATGTCGGTTGTCGCTGGGGTTAAGCCGCAAGACGAGATCGAAGCCATGCTTGCGATCCAGATGGGCGCGATCCATCAGGCCACGATGATGATGGCACGTCGCCTGAACCACGTAAAAACTCTCCCGCAGCAAGATTCTGCGGAACGAGCGCTCAACAAACTTGCGCGGACCTTCACCAGACAGGTTGAAACCCTGAAACGATATCGATCCAAGGCAGATCAAACCGTCCGCGTCGAACGCGTGGAAGTCAATGAAGGTGGGCAGGCAATCGTTGGTAACGTCCAAAACAGGGGGCGGGGTGAATGAAAAAAAACAACGACAACCTCATGAACCCCACCAAACGGCTCAATGATGCGCCCAGATGCACCGCTACGGCGAAATCCACTGGCAAGCGGTGCCGCGCACCCGCCGTTCAAGGCTGGAGTGTCTGTCGCATGCATGGGGCAAGAGGTGGGCACGTTGCTGGACCAAGCCATCCGTCTTGGAGACATGGACAAAGGTCCAGAGAAGCTGAGGAACTGCGCAAGACGATCACTGAATTGATCCGAACAGACAAGACGCTGCAGAAGCTGATCCATTGATTGGGCAGGGGCTGGTAACCGACACAAAGTAGTCATTCGACAGAACTAGTCGGATGTCTGCACCGAGCCCAAAGACGACATAGATACAGATTTTGAGAGTTGCGTTCTTCGCTCAGGGCGAAAACCTGACTTTCGCAGCAATCGCAAAAACTCGCGTTGACTTTGACTGGTTTTGGGTTCCGAGTGAAATTAGAAACAGCTTACGGGACTATGGGAAGCTCAAGCGTAATGCTCGCTCCTCTTTCGACTTGGTTGATTTCGATCGTTCCTCCGTGGCGCTCCGCCACTGCAGAGACGATGGACAAGCCCAATCCGCTGCCCCCGGAATACTCCAATTGAGAAAACCGATTGAATGCCGCTTCGCTTTGGCCTGGCGAAAGGCCAGCACCATCATCGGTCACAGTTAGGTTGACGTTTTTGCCGTTACACCGCAGCGCCACTGAAATTTGGCTCAACATTGCGCCACCGTGTTTGACTGCGTTGTCCAACAGGTTCTTTAGAGCCTCAATCAGAAAGATCCGGTCACCGATTACCGGGACCGCCGTCTCAGGTATCGTGACCTCGAACTCGATACCCTTTGCCAGGATTTGAACTCCCATCTCCGCGCAGGCCTCTTCCACGACCGAACGGAAGTCAATTTTATCCATTTGGTCTTGGTGCGTCGGCTGCCTGAGCCTTTCAAGTGATAACAGCTGTTCCGCCACCGTCGCCGAGTTTTTTGCAGCCGCCACAAGTTCTGAGATACGTTTTTCTCGGTCGTCATCCGTTTTCGCGTCCTGCAGTGCTTCGGCCATCGACTGCACGGCGGCTGCTGGATTCCGCAGTTGATGTGCAGCTTCGGATATGAACACTTGATGGGCGTTGATACTTTTTTCCACCTGTCTAAACAGCCGGTTCAAGGTTCTGACAACGCCTTGAACTTCGATGGGGACAGGGCGCTTGATCTCGCTGAGGTCATCCGGTGAACGCAGGTCAATTGCGTCCTGCAAGTCCAACAAGGGCCTAAGACCACGAGCGACGCCAAACCATACCACAATGGCGAGGGTGGCCAGCAGAATTCCCATGAGGATTCCCGCGCGGATTGACAGTTCAGTCGCGAATGCGTTGCGATCCGCCAAACGCTGCCAAACTGTAACTGTCGCATCTCCAACTAGATTTTCTATGGTCACCCGTTCCGTCATCTTGAGCACGCGGACTGGTTCCTGGCGGTAGAGCGCTTCGAAAAACTGCGGCTTGTACGCCTCCTGAGCAGACTGGTTGGTGGCCGCCGGAGGGTACGCATAACCTGTTACATAGAAGCCGCCGGGACCCGTTACGTGGTAAAAAATCTCTCCGCCTGACGCGTCGCGGATCATGCTGCGTGTCGTTGGCGACAGCGCGTCACCCCCGGAAATCGCAACATCACGCGATATTGCGAGGCCAGCTGACAATAGGCTGTCGTCGAACAATTCCTGAGCCGTATTTTGGGCAACCAAAAATCGCCAAAGACCAAGCAGAGCGGCAATTAGCACCAACGGGGTTACGATAAGAATGAAAAGTCTTAACCTTAGTGAGCCGTGATTGATCACTTCTGTACCTCAAGCAGGTATCCCAGGCCACGGGCCGACTTAATTCTGATACCCAAATCTTGAAGGCGTTTTCTCAGTCGAGATACATGAGGTTCAACAGCCGAGGACTCGACATCGGCACCCACTCCATAGACAAAATCTGTAAGTTGGCTCTTGGGAACGATTCTGCCTCTGCGCTCTAAAAGGCATTCAAGCACTGCGATCTCCCGCCGCGGAATATCTATAACACTGCCCTGCACACTTACCTGACGTGCGACACGGTCGTATTCCAGGCCACCGATGCTCTCTTTTGCTCCGTAGTCGAGTTCCTTGCGTCGGGAAAGGGCCCGTATGCGCGCTTCCAACTCGTCCATTTCGAATGGCTTTACCAAGTAATCATCTGCGCCCATGTCCAGACCCGAGACCCGGTCACTGGTTTCAGCACGTGCCGTAAGCAAGATCACCGGTACTCCGTCACCACGATTGCGCAGAGATCGCAGGATTTCCAGTCCTGACTGTCCGGGTAAATTAATATCCAGAACAAGCAAGTCGGCGCCCTCTTGCGCAAGATAAACGTCAGCCTCGTCTCCATCCGTAAGCACTTCCGCCGCATGACCGCGATCCCGCAGACGATAAGCAATAGCGTTGGCGAGGGTCTCGTTGTCTTCGACGATGACGATCCGCATCGGGTCTCCTGCAAGTTTCGCGCAAGGTTGGCGCTCCATGATTGCCAGATGGGAGGGGGAATCAACCCCACAGTTCTATTTGCGATCACGGTGGCGCAGAGGGCGCTAGCGTGGTTGTCTGGTCAACAGGGAGGAACCAATGACCATTTCCAACTTCACCCGCCGCGCCGTCGTGGGGCTGATCGCCGCCGCAGGTATTGCCGCACCTGCTGCTGCCGAAGTAGATTTTTCGGGCAAGACTGTTGAATGGGTTATCCCGTTCTCAGAAACGGGCGGGTCGGCCAAGTGGGCCAACTTCTTTGCGCCGCTTCTATCCGAAGCACTGCCGGGTCAACCGACTGTCGTTGTAAAATTTATGCCGGGTGCCGGTTCGACCAAAGGCGCAAACTGGTTCCAAGAGCAGAGCCATAAGGATGGAACGCTGCTTTTTGGCACCTCCGGTTCGACTCAATTCCCGTATCTGCTCAGTGATCCGCGCGTGCGCTACGAATACAACGACTGGATCCCGGTTATGGCATCGGGCACCGGTGGCGTTGCCTACCTGAACGCCGAGGATGGAGCCAAGTTTGATGGCTCTGCCAATGCGCTGAAAGATACCAACTTCATCTACGGCTCGCAGGGCGCGACCCGTCTTGACCTCGTGCCGCTGTTGGCTTGGCAAATGCTGGGAATGAATGTGGAGCCTGTCTTTGGTATCAAAGGCCGTGGCGATGGTCGCCTGATGTTCGAGCGCGGCGAAGCCAACATCGATTATCAGACCTCGTCTGGCTACCTGGGTGGATCGGCCGCGCTGGTCGAATCTGGTCAGGCTGTGCCGATGATGACCTGGGGGGCGCTGGATGCGGATGGAAATATTGTCCGTGACCCTACCTTCCCGGATATCCCGACTTTCAAAGAAGTATGCGAAGCCACCGATGGTTGTGAGACCAGCGGTGAGGCATGGGATGCGTGGAAAGCGTTCTTTGTAGCCGGGTTCCCGGTTCAGAAGCTGGCCTTCCTGCCGGGTGATACACCTCAGGAAGTGGTCGACGCATACACCGCGGCGTTTCAGGCTGTAACCGAGCGCGGCGACTTTGCCGAAATCTCGTCAAAGCGCGTGGGCAAGTATCCGGTGTTTGTAGGTGACGGCTCTAAGGCGGCACTGCAAACCGCGACAAACGTCGACGACAACGCCAAAGCCTATGTCCTGAACTGGCTCAAGGAAGCCTATGGTGTCGAGCTGAACTAAGCCCATACAACATTGCGCGTGCCCCTATGTCGGGCGCGCGCTTTTCCAAACACAAGAAAAATTATGAAAGGCGGCCGCTATGGAGGTTTTCGCCACCGCTCTTCCTGCGCTCAGTGATGCGTGGGGTCTGATCCTGCAACCTATTGTTCTGGGGTACCTTGTTCTCGGTGTCGTTATGGGACTGGCCGTAGGTGTTTTCCCAGGTCTTGGTGGTATTGCTGGTCTGTCTTTGTTGCTGCCTTTCATGTTCGGCATGGACCCTATTCTTGGGTTGGCGCTGATGATCGGGATGGTTGCCGTTGTTCCGACCTCTGACACCTTCGCATCGGTTCTTATGGGCATCCCCGGCAGCTCTGCCTCACAGGCGACGGTGCTGGACGGCTTCCCGATGGCAAAAAAGGGCGAGGCCGCGCGTGCATTGTCAGCGGCCTTTGCGTCATCGCTGTTTGGCGGATTGGTCGGCGCAACTTTTCTGACCATTTTCATCTTGGTCGCACGACCCATCGTTCTGGCATTCGGTCTGCCCGAGATGCTGATGATCACCATTCTTGGCTTGTCGATGGTCGCTATCCTCGCCGGACGTATCCCGCTGAAGGGTGTCGCCGCCGCAGGGTTGGGCCTGATGGTTGGTACGATTGGCGAAGCGGACGCAGGCGGTTCGCTGCGTATGGCGACGTATGACATTCCTTATCTGACCGACGGTCTGAAGCTGGTCATCGTTGGCTTGGGTATCTTTGCGGTGCCCGAAATCGTCTCGCTGCTGCGTCAAGATCGATCCATTGCCAAGGGTGCCTCACTAGGCGCGGGTTGGCTGGATGGCGTCAAAGACTGGGCTGCGAACATCTGGTTGTCGGTCCGCTGTTCGATCATTGGTGTGGTTGTTGGAGTCATTCCCGGCCTCGGAGGCTCGGTTGTCGACTGGATCGCCTATGGCCATTCGGTTCAATCGACCAAAGACAAAAGCAACTTCGGCAAGGGCGAAGTGCGGGGTGTCATCGGGCCGGAAAGCTCGAACAACGCCAAAGAGGGCGGGGGGCTGGTCCCAACGCTGCTATTCGGCATCCCCGGCTCGGGTTCGATGGCGATCTTTATCGGTGCCGTCGCACTGTTGGGATCCGGCGATATCGAGGTTGGTCCGAGCATGCTCAAGGATAATCTCGACATCACTTATTCGATTGTCTGGTTGCTGGCTCTCGCCAACGTGGTTGGCACCATCTTATGCATCGCGGCCTCGGGTGGGATAGCCAAGCTGACGACAATCCGCTTTACCTATCTGGCACCGTTTCTGTTCATGCTGATCAGCTTTGCGGCATTCCAGTCCGGTCAGAACTTCGAAGATCTGCTGGCCTTGTTCGTCATCGGCCTGATCGGTATTTTCCTGCGCCGCTTCGACTGGTCGCGCCCGGCCTTTCTGATTGGGTTCGTTCTGTCGAACCCGGTTGAGAAATTCACCAACCAGGCATTCCAGATTGCCTCTTTCCGCTTCCGCAAAAGCTTTGGCGAAGGCATGGAGTACGTCTTCAGCCCGATCGTTATCGTACTGATCGTGGTCACCGTGGTTTCGGTAATTTTGGGCATTCGTCAAGCCAAGATGATCATGGCCGAGGGTGAGGTAAAATCCGGCAGCAAGCGCGCGCCGCTGATCTTCCTGCTGGTGATCATGGCCTATCTGATCGTGGCGTTGATCAATGCCAACACGATCCCTGACTACAACATGACCGACAAGATCATCCCGCTGGTGATCGGCAGCGTGTCACTGTTCTGCTGCGTCATTCTGTTGATCCAGATGATGCGGCGACCCGAAGGGGATGCGATCTTTGCGGACAAGGAACTCGCCGGTGAGGATGCGAACGCGCCGCATGGACTTTGGTCGACCATCGCCTGGTTTGCAGGTCTGATCGCGGCGACCTGGGTTGTGGGGTTCATCCTCGCCCTGATCGGGTTTTTAATCGCTTTCTTCCGCATTCGCGCGGGGTCCAGCTGGCAGATGACGCTGCTCCTGACGGCCTGCGGCATCGGTTTCATGTGCTTCATGGCGGGCGCTCTGAACCGGGATTTCCCGCCGGGCCTGCTGCAAGACGTGGTGAACCTGCCATGGCCGTTCAAGTAGGCGCTCAGCGTCTGCCCGGCCTGCCTATCTGGCAACCGGGCAGCACTGAAATCAGAAATTTCAACGGTTTGTAAAGGAGGGTTCGCAATGACCCAGACAGCAATCCCATATGTTTTCATGCGCGGCGGCACTTCCCGAGGGCCTTATTTTCGACTCTCTGATCTTCCTGAAGATATGGACAAGCTGGCTGATGTGCTGGTTGCTGCTCTCGGGGCTGGACAAGCGCTCAATATCGACGGGATCGGTGGCGGTAACGCGGTGACGACCAAAGTGGCGATGCTGTCTGCCAGCGAGGACGGCTGGGCTGATATCGACTATTTCTTCGCGCAGGTTTCTGTTGATGAGAAGCTGGTCGACTTCAAACCCACCTGCGGAAACATCCTCTCAGGAGTTGGTCCAGCAGCGATCGAAATGGGATTGTTTCAGCCCAACGGCGATGAGACTGAAATCCGCATTCGCGCCGTCAATACAGGCGCCCGTGTCGTTGCCAAAGTGCAGACCCCAGGCGGTGAGTTGGTCTATGAGGGCGATGCGGAAATCGCCGGGGTTCCCGGCCATTCTGCACCGGTGCACCTGAGTTTCATGGGCGTTGTGGGCTCGGCAACAGGTGCATTTCTGCCCACAGGAAATTTGCGCGATACAGTGCAGGGGATTGAGGTGACGTGCATGGATGTCGCCATGCCGATGGCGATAGCGCGGGCGGCCGATTTCGGACTGACGGGATATGAAAGCGCCGAAGAGCTGGACGCCAACCGGGCTTTTTTTGATCGGATGGAGGCCGTGCGGATCGAAGCCGGGCAACTGATGGGTATGGGGGACGTATCGAAATCGGTAACTCCCAAATTCGGGCTGATGGCACCCGCCAGAGAGGGTGGAACCCTTGCGGTTCGGTATTTCATGCCATGGAAAACCCACCCGACAATGGCCGTTACGGGTGCGCAATGCATGGCATCTTGCGCTTTGACGCCTGGAACCGTCGCAGACGGGTTGCTTGATCGCCCGGATTCAAGCCCCGCTGAAGTTGTGTTGGAGCACGCCTCGGGCAAGATCGACGTTCTGGTGGATTTCTCATACGACGGGCAATTCAACGTGAATGCCGCCGGTCTGGTGAGGACTGCGCGCAAATTGGCGGATGGGCATGTTTATGTACCGGAATCTGTGTGGAACGGCAGTTGAAAAAGCGACCCCGAAAAAGTATACTATGGTATACATTATGGGGGTGTCACAATGGATGACTATTCTGAATGCCTTGAAATCGCTCGCCAGGAACTCCGGCTGGCGCAGTCGGCTCTGCGGAGGGACATAGCGGACTACCCCACCCCGATCGCCGGGTGTGATGAACAATTCAACCATTTGCTGGATCAACGCGAACGGGTTCGCGATGCGCTAAATGCACTCGACACACGCCATTTTGTACCGACGCCGAGAAAACCGAGCACCGAGCAGGGCAAAGAAAGCCGATGAAAGTACACATTCTGGATGACTGGTTCGATACACTGCAGGGCCTGCCCTGTTTTGAGAAGCTATCTCGCCATGATGTGAAGGTCTGGACAGATCATGTCGAGGATACCAGCGAACTGGCTGAACGCTTGCAGGCGGCGGAGGCGCTGGTGTTGTTTCGCGAACGCACCAAGATCACCCGCGATTTAGTTGAAAAACTCCCAAACCTGAAATTGATCAGTCAGCGCAGCGTGTATCCGCATGTTGATGTGCAGGCATGCTCGGATAACGGAGTGCTGCTGTGTTCGAACATGCATGGCGGGACGCCTTCATATGCAGCAGCCGAACTGACATGGGCGCTGATCATGGCCGGGATGCGCGATTTGCCTGCGCAGATGACCTCGGTCAAAGCTGGTCGTTGGCAGGCAGGAGTTGGCAAGACCCTGAGGGGGCGGCAGCTGGGACTGTATGGATATGGTCGCATCGCCCGCGCTGTTGCTGGCTACGCCGAGGCATTTGGGATGAATGTGGTCTGGTGGTCCTCGGACGAAGGCCGGGCGCGCGCGAAAGCAGATGGCGTTCAGGTCGCTGCAAGTCGCGAAGCCTTCTTTGCCAACAGCGATGTTGTCTCGGTGCATGTTCGCCTGAAGCCAAGTACACATGGCATCATCACAGAGTCGGATTTCTCGCAGATGCAACCGAGGGCATTGTTTGTGAACACCTCCCGGGCCGGGCTGATCGCTCCGGGTGCTTTGTTGGACGCGTTAAACGCCGTTCGCCCGGGTAAGGCCGCAATTGATGTCTTCGATACTGAGCCGCTCACCGACCCGAATGACCCGTTACTCTCACATCCTAACCTGATCGCGACGCCGCATATCGGCTTTGTGACCGAGGACGAATTCGACCTGCAATTCGCAGACATTTTTGATCAGGTGAACGCCTATGCTGAAGGCGCTCCCATTCACATGATCAACCCCGAGGTTTGGACCAGCGCAGGATAAGATTTGCCGCTATCGGCGCACCGATGATCACCAGCACGATCCTTGTCAGATGGTGCGTGATCACAAAGCCCAGATCCGCACCCGAGACAATGGCGAGAACCGTCATCTCGGCCTGGCCACCGGGGGCAAAGGCCAAGAACGCCTCGACCGGCTGGCCCAAGCCCAACGTGGTGACAACGGCGGTGAAAGCGGCTGCGAGGATCGCAAGAACGATGACATAGGCGAAGCCCGCTGCGACCACCCGGCGGATTTCGACCCAAGTGACGCCCACGAATTTCACGCCGATCCCGCAACCGATGAAGAACTGCGCTGCAAGGATGGCCTCACGCGGTGGCCGGGTATGAATGAAGTCCCCCAGTGACAGGGCTGCTGTCAGGATCATCGGGCCGAGGATGGACGCCCCGAACAGGCCGATCCGCTCACCACCTTTCCAGCCTATAAGGGCCGCCAGCACCATCAACGCCAATTCATGTATTGGGAGGTCACGCACAGGCTCACCGATTGGGTTGGTGAGTTGGGCATCGTAGAACACTGTCAGAAACAGCGGGGCCAGCGTCACGATGATCAGCACGCGCGTACCGTGGATCAGGGATAGCGTTCGCGGGTTGGCGCCTGCTTCGGCTCCAAAGATGATCATGTCCTGCAATCCGCCAGGCATGGCGGCGTAAAACGCGGTTGTGGAGTCAAATCCCCAGACTTTGCGGAAAAAGGGTACTCCGACCAGTGCGATCAGCAGGATGAAAAACGGGATTAGCGCGATAGACGCGGCCATCTTCGGCAGCTCTGCAAAAAGGGCAGGGGTAATCGAAGCCCCAACTGCAACGCCGAGTATGGTGCGCGCCGCAACCGAGACCTGACCAAAACCTTCCATAGGGGCATGCGCCAGGGCGGCGATCAGACACGCGCTCATTGGGCCGAACAGAAAGGGCAGCGGCAGGTTCATTGCCCAAAATACTCCGGTTCCCAGTAATGCAAGGACCAGTGTTACGGCCCGCTTTGTCAGGAGAGAAGGTGTTTTGTTTTGGGTGGGCAAGGCGCGGCTTCCGACAATATTGACTCGCTATGTATCCAAATGTATACAACTGGACGCAAGAAGACAAGAGAGCGTTCGATGACCATTCAAGACGACCCCATACAGCCTGGTCCCCAAGGCAATTCAGCGTATCAACGCCTGCTGGACGAGATTCGGGATGGCACACTTCTGCCTGGCGAACGCCTGCGGGAGATTGAGCTGTCGGAAAGACTTGGCGTCAGCCGCACCCCTGTGCGCGAGGCTATCCGTCAGTTGGAGGCCGACGGGCTAGTCACTCATGTGCCACGGCAGGGCGCAACCGTTCGCAGCCTCGACTACGCCGAAGTAATGGAGCTCTATGAAATGCGCGCGGTACTCGAGGGGACTGCGGCCCGTTTAGCTGCGCGTGCTGCATCAGATGTCGAGTTGGATGAGCTGAGCGTTTTGAATGATCGTTTGGCCGAGGCTGGTACCGGTTCGGAAGCGGCTCGGATCAACCGGATTTTCCACGCCACACTTTTGGACGCAGCAAAGAACAGGTTTCTCGCCAAGTCTATGTTGTCTTTGCAAAAAGCTCTGTTGATCCTTGGGCCATCTCAATTGCTGGACGGTGATCGAGCCGAGACAGCAGTGGCAGAACATAAGCGCGTCATGGCTGCCTTAACGGCCCGCGATGGCGCAGCGGCTGAAACAGAAATGCGGGCGCATATTCAGGCCGCACAACGGATGCGTATTCGGGCGTTGCAGGAACGCGATCGGACAACCGACGAAAATCGATAGGTAGACAGGATATGGCCACCCAAAAGGAAGCTTATGATATCGCTGTGATCGGCGGCGGGAATGCTGCCCTCTGCGCGGCGATGACTGCTGCCGAGGCAGGCGCCCGTGTTTTGATCCTCGAGACGGCACCAAAACCCTATCGTGGTGGAAACTCCCGCCATACACGCAATTTTCGTTGTATGCATGGCGCTCCTCTGGGCCCTCTGATCGAAGAATACAGTGAAGATGAGTATCTTGAAGATCTGCTCAAAGTCACTGGCGGCAAAACCGACGAACATCTTGCCCGCCTCGCGATCCGAACATCCGAGGAATGCCTGCCGTGGATGGAAGAACATGGGGTGCGGTTCCAACCCTCTCTATCCGGGACACTGTCGCTGGCGCGGACCAACGCCTTTTTTATGGGGGGCGGGAAGTCTCTGGTAAACGCCTATTACCGAACTGCTGCTGGTTTGGGTGTCGATGTTCTGTACGAAGCTGCTGTATCGCATCTGGAGCTGAATGGTGATCGGATCGAGTGGGTCGATTACACCTATGAGGGCCAGTCTCATCGCATCACGCCCAAGGCGGTCATAGTTGCCGCGGGTGGGTTTCAGGCCGACACGGATTGGCTGACCCGCGCATGGGGTGAACCTGCTAAGAATTTCTTGATCCGCGGCACACCCTATAACCGGGGCGTGGTTCTGTCCGATCTGCTGGATCAGGGTGTGAACAGCGTCGGGGATCCGACCCAGTGCCACGCCGTCGCCATTGACGGGCGCGCGCCTAAATTTGACGGCGGCATCGTCACCCGCCTGGACTGCGTGCCGTTTTCAATTGTCGTGAACAAGAATGCCGAGCGGTTTTATGACGAGGGCGAAGACGTATGGCCCAAGCGCTATGCGATCTGGGGGCGTCTTGTCGCGGCCCAGTCGGATCAAGTTGGTTATGTGATCATCGATGCGAAGTCGCTGAACCTGTTTATGCCCTCGGTCTTTCCTCCGTTGAAGGCAGACACCTTGGAAGAACTGGCTGGAATGATGGATCTGCCTGCCGACAAGCTAAAGGCCACCGTTGCTGAATTCAACGAAGCATGCGGCGATACCAGTGGATTTCATCCGACCGAGTTGGACGGGGTCAGGACCTCGGGTCTGGCGCCGCCCAAGACGAACTGGGCGCGTCCGATCACGGAGCCGCCCTTTTATGGCTACTCGCTGCGCACCGGCGTGACCTTCACCTACCTGGGTCTGAAAGTCGACGAGACAGCACAGTGCTCAACCCCTGACGGCAAGATCAAGAACCTTTGGGCTGCTGGCGAGACGATGGCCGGATCGATCCTTGGGCAAGGGTATCTCGCAGGCTTCGGCATGACCATAGGAACCGTTTTTGGACGCATCGCAGGACGTGAGGCCGCCGCTTATGCAAACTGAGCTTATTCAAGAAGCCCGGCGTCAGGCCGAGATTTGCAACGCCTGCCGGTATTGCGAGGGCTACTGCTCAGTCTTTCCATCCCTGCATGCGGAACGCGCGTTTTCCGACGGCGACATAACGCAACTCGCCAACCTCTGCCACAACTGCAGAGGCTGCTACTATGCCTGTCAGTACACAGCTCCGCACGAGTTTGACCTGAACCTGCCAAAAGCTCTGGCCGAAGTCCGGCGGGACAGCTGGGAAAGCTTCGCCTGGCCGCAGCCTCTGGCGCGCCGGTTTCACACTTACGGCGGGGCTATTGCCTTGGCTCTGGTGATTGGACTTGCCCTGTTGTTCTGGGCAATTCGCACCATTGGATCAAGCGGAGGAGAGGGGTTCTATGCTGTCCTGTCCCACAATGCGATGGTCGCAATCTTTGCGCCGGCCTTCTTGTTGCCACTCTTCAGCGTGGCTATCAGTCTAAGGCGCTATTGGGCGGAAGTCGGTGGCAAACCCCTCCAATTGTCCGATTTGATGTCTGCCTTCAAACGCGCTGGCAAGATGCAGGATCTGGCTGCCGGGCATGGTGAGGGATGTAACTTTGAAGATGAAGATCGGTTCAGCCAGGGGCGCCGTCACATTCACCACGCTATCATGTACGGTTTCTTATTGTGTTTCGCGTCAACCTCGGTGGCGACTGTTATGCATTACGGGTTCGGGTTGCACGCGCCCTACGGGTTCTGGTCCTTGCCTAAACTCTTCGGGGTTACCGGAGGCATTCTGCTGACTGTGGGATGCGGAGCTATGGTTCTGCTCAAGCAAAAATCTGATCGAGAGCTTGGCGATCCGTCTGCTTGGGGTGGAGACATCGGTTTCATCCTGCTGCTCGGTTTCGTCGGCCTGAGCGGGCTGGTCCTTTACGCCCTTGGTTCAACGTCTGTGATGCCTGCGCTGCTTGCCATCCACCTTGGATCGGTTCTGACCTTCTTCCTGCTAATGCCCTACACCAAGATGGCTCATGGCTTCTATCGGCTCGCGGCTTTGATCAGAGACGCGCAACGGCAGAGAGAATTGTCAGTTGGCTGCTAGCAAACATCCAACGCCAAGGGAGTAAAAAGTCGCAATTCAAGCGTATTTTGATGCCCTTGCAGGCTTCGTTCCAGCGCCCCGGGTAGCGGTCAACGTCTGGAATGGGTTTGTTTACAGTGATTGACAACATCGACACGAAAGGCCGCTTTGTCCGCAAAGCAGACATTTCGCTCAGTTGGTTTAAAATCCGCTTCGAGCCCAGATTACCCATTGGCACGTTCCGCAGAAATTGTCGCGATGGGCGGCAAGCCGACTTTCGCTGCGTTTTGCTCAGAGGTCTCCTTTGCGGACGAAGCCGCCGTTGCCCTTCCGGGTGTTTGCCGGCGCAGCATCTGCTCGCAGGCGCGGCAAGTTCTTCGCTGCGTTGCAGCCGATGTCGCCAGACCGGTCATTCAATGACACGTCGATGCCCAAATCTCAAACCGCCCTTTCGCTGCAGTCAGGTCGGACAAACGAGACGCGGATAGAGTGGATGGCGTCTACTCCCAAACACCGCGTTTGCGGCAACGGGTGTCGGTCGCAATCTGGCGTTCGGCGCTTCGCGTTTCGTCTAAATCCACCGGTTCTTCCGTCTTCTCTTTGTCCTCCGATTCATCAGCGTTCGGCCGCAGCCGTCAGGCCGGGAGGGAGAGGAGACGTGCTCTCGACCGGCTCTCCGGCCTCCATTCCTCTCAGGAACCTGAAAAGTTCGCTGTCCGTTGTCAGGACCAGCGTCGTTCCGCCTGAAATCATGTCCTTGTAGGCCTGCATTGTCCGGGTAAACGCATAGAATTCGGCTGCTTGGGCGTTGATGTTGTAGGCTTCCGCGTAGATCGCAGCCGCCGAGGCGTCAGCCACGCCGCGGATTTCCTCGACGGCGCGATACGCTTCGGATTGTATCTTGTTCAGATCGCGAACCCGGTTGCCGCGAATTCGCGCGGCTTCGCCATTGCCTTCGGAAAGAAAACGTTCAGCGATCTGGCGACGCTCGGAGATCATGCGGTCATAGATCTTCGGACGCACACTCTCATTGTAATTGATCCGCTTGAAACGGATATCGAGAAGCTCGATCCCAAATACACGAACCTTCTCTGAGGCGGCTGCGAAAATCTCCTGTTCCACAAGAGCGCGGCCTTTCTGGATAGGAACCAGAGAACCTATGTCCTGCGCACGCTCCTCATCGGTTAGAAGCGTGTCCCGCAGCGGGATCCGGCCTTTCGTAGTCCGGATAATCTCTATCAACTCGTGTTTGGCGACGGCATTGCGGGTTTCGCTGCCGAGAATATCGTCTAGTCGGGATTGCGCGCTGCGCTCATCGCGCAGCCGCAGGAAATATTGCAATGGGTCGGTGATTTTCCAGCGGGCGAAAAGATCGACGGAGATGTAGAGCTTGTCCTTGGTGGGCATGTCGGACGGATTGCCATCCCACTCAAGAACCCGGCGGTCGATCCGGTTGACTTCCTGAACGATGGGCAGCTTCAGCTTTAAACCGGCCGTTATAACTGGTTCTCCCACGGGTTTGCCGAATTGGGTGATAATAGCCTGTTCGACTTCGCCAACTGTGTAGAGGGAACCGGAGGCAATCACGCCAACTGCAGCCGCAATCCCTGCAATGAGACCCAGTCTGATGTTCATGACGGATCCTCCTGAAGCCTGTCGAGGTTCAAAAGCGGCAGGATGCTCGCAGTCGATCCTTCGACAATGATTTTTGACAGGATTGTGGGCAGAACATCCTGCAGTGTCTCTATGTATATCCGCCGCCTCGTGACCTCTGGTGCCTTGACGTATTCGGCCAAAAGCGCGGTGAACCGCGCGGCGTCGCCTTCCGCCTCGTTGATCCGTTTCAGGCGATAGCCGTCGGCCTCGCGGATCCGCTGATCTTTCTCGCCCTCGGCCAGCGGAATGACTTTGTTATATTCGCGGCGCGCCTCATTGATCAGGCGTTCCTTTTCCTGCTGGGCCTGGTTGACCTCATTAAACGACGCCTGAACGGGTCCCGGCGGGTTGATGTTTTTCAGCTGCACCTGGTCAATGCTGATGCCCATGGCGTATTTCGTGGACAGAGCCTGCATCTTAAAAAGTGCCTCGCTCTCGATCTCTTGCCGGCCGATGGTGATGACCTCGTCAACCGTGCGGTCTCCAACGACCTCGCGCATCACGGACTCAGAGACGTAGCGCAAAGTCGCGCTTGGCTCGCGTACCTCGAACAGGAACTTCAGGGGGTCCGAGATCCGATACTGCACCACCCATTCCACAAGCGCGGCGTTCAGATCTCCCGTAACCATTTCGGTTTCACGTCGGCCGTCTGACGGGCTTTGGAAGGGATCACTCCTGCCCGGCGTGGTGAATCCGAATTCCTGCTTCAGCTGCCGTTTTACGGGCACCAGTGTGGCAACGTCGATGCCAAACGGGAATTTGAAATGCAGGCCAGGCGGAACCTCAGCAGTGTATTTGCCGAAACGCTGGACAACGGCGACCGAGTCGCTCGGGACTGTGTAATAAGAAGACCAGGCTGCAACCGCCGCCAAGACTATCGCTCCTGCAACCAGTACCCCTCTCACTGGCGGCCGCCCTTCAGGGAGTAATCCGCTCAGGCGGTCGCGGCCTTGACGAAGAAGATCGTCAATCTCGGGAGGATTGCTCTTCTGTTTGCTTTGCCATGGCCCACGGTCTTCCGGGCCGCCGTTCTGTTCGGGCATATCGTTTTCTCCCTTGCTCGTGCGAACCGGCACCCGGCGCAGACTCTGGCGGTCCGCGGGGTGGATCCACGTGTCTTATTCCCTCTGTGTCGGCATTCCTTCGTTCTCCGCAGCCTGTATTTGTGAGTTTTCTTGTGGCGATGTACCTGCTGTATCCGCATCCCGTGCCTCTTTGTCCGCCTGAGATGCGCGCCCGCCCGCGTAGAGATGCCGAAGCTGCATCTCGGAAACACCGTCGGCCTCCATCACCAGCCGAACCATCGGGTCTGCCAGCATTTCTTCGAGGAAAATTTCGGCCAGATCTTTTCCGGTCAGCTTGTCCTTTGCCAGGGCATCATCGAGGTCGGCCAGTGAAACCGCCAAGGTTCTCGTCAGGCCGGGGTGGGATGCCCGAGAATGCAGTCTCACCGCTACAGATGCTTTCCAGGCTTCCGGGTGCAGATGGTCGGGCGGTGAACACAGTTCCGTTTCAATATCGTACTCTCCTGCCGGAAGCGTCTCTTCGAAGCCAGGCACACTGAAAGGCCGGGCGAAAACCGCAATGGACTTTCTGACTAGCTCGTTCATAGGAGAAGTCCTCTCATCAAAGCGACAAGCGCGCCAAAGCTGCGGCTGCCAGAGCAATGCCCTTGTCGTGGTAGTCTCCGTGGAACACGCCATCCACCTTGACCTCCCAAATCCCATTCCTCTCTCTGACACAGACACGATCAGCTTGCGCAGTGGGATAATAGGGGTGTGCCGAAGTTTGTCTCTTTTCCGGTTGGTGCAATGGCTTAACGAGTACGCTGGAGCTCACTGTCTTTGGCAATTGCGTTTCTCCAAGGGCCATCACGGCGCGAATAAACTCCTCCGCGTAGTCATCCGCGTTCCGGTGGTCATGCTCGTGCCGCACCATGGCCATCGGCTCAACAAAACGCTTCTTCAGGTGCTCAAGAAAACGCGGTTCCGTGTGCGACATGTAAGCAATGAGCGACTGGAGAACCCGTTCATGGGCTAGAACGCGCCGTTCAAGATCGGTTGTTTCAGTCAGTTGTGGTGACATGGCGCTGCTCATCCTTCAGTGATCGTGTTTTCCGGACGCTCCGGTGACTTGTCTACGTCAAGGGCTGCAAGGCAGGCTTGCGCGATGTCCCGGTTCGGGGTCTCTGTGCCTGGTACCGTCGCCCAGCCAGCCGCCATGAGGGCCTCTCGCTGCCGGAAGGTAGAGGCTGCCCGGATCGCCGCCATCTTGGCAGCCCGTTCCGGATCGGATCGGGCCATGTCCAGACAGACTGGCACCAATGCGGTGGCAACATGTTCACGGGCCATAGCCACGGACCTGTCGTTCGAGGTTCGGCCGGTTACCCAGCCGCCCCAAGAAAATCCAGCTACACTGACAAGTACCGCGCCGATGACGGCGCCGTAGAGGCCGGGTTTAAGCCATTCGGGAGTGTTCATCGTAGTTCCTCCAGCGGCAAAGCGCCGCCTCGCTATCTTCAGATGTCATATTGAATGCCGCGGCCAAGAGCCTTTTCCAGGTCGGTCCAGGAAATTGGCCGCATTTCTGTTCGGCCCAGCGAACGCCCTTTGCCGTTTATGGTCAGGAAAATCGCTGTTCTGCGGTAAGCCGGGAAACTCAGCGTCTCGATAAGTTCTTCCTCAACCAATACTTCGTATTCACCGGCAGGCAGCTCGTCCGAATATCCGGATAGGGTAAACGGGCGCGGGAAGGTCACGGTGGATCTGATTGAACGCAGCGCCATCTCCGGTCTCCGCGATGTATACGTGCCTTCCGCACTGCCTTGGCTGCAGCATACCGATTGCACAGTGGCAACCGAACTTTACGGTCATCATACTTATATCCCAGAACCGGGCGGTACGCGCTGACCCATGTTAGCGCCGCCGGGACCCGGGCCGCGCTGGCGAACCCTGGAGCTGCCCTGATGTTTGACTTCAGAGGTTTGGACACCGGCTGATCTGCATCAGCGCGTACTCCAGGCGACGCGGGTATGATCGAAACAATCCGAAACATTTTGATCTTGCCAGAGGAGGCCCCGATCAGTCGGCACGTTCGCTCCCAAGGTCCGAAAGCACTGAAAAGGAGGAAGTGGTGATGCCCGCAGGTGGCATTCTTTACCCGCACAGCCCTGAGTTCGATCGGTTTTTGCAAGCCTTCGTTGGTGAGGACCGGAAAGGCAATGCTGTTACGGTACTTTCGGCCCTTGCAAGGCTAGAACTCGAACCTTGGGAAGAGGCAGCCGCGCTTGCCGCTTTGGAGGAAGAGGCCGCTGGTTCGCGACTGGAGATGCTGTTGTCGCAATTCCGTGACGTGCCCGAACTCAAACAGGATTACAGATCGGTCGCGCGAGAACTGACCCGTCTTCTTCCCAAACGCCGCAAGCGTTTAAGGGCTGTTTCTGGTGGTGTGGAAAACCGGCCGGCAAATTTGTCTGGATTGATTTGGGTGGTACTGACGATCTTCTTTCTGATTGTGCAATTAATGCTCGCTGGCACTCCGGGAACGGGCCAATGACCTTGGGCAAAGCACAGGACGGCGATCGCAGGCAGGGCGGTCTACCCGGTCATGACAATGCGATCCTCTGGGATCTGGAGGCGCGGCACTGGACCAGCGGCGCGGACAGCGCTCGCACGGTGACTGCAAAAAATGCAGTGATGATACTTCCCTATCCGCCAGGCATCCTTCAGGGCGGACAGATTCTGGAGCATATGAAGAAAAACACGGGCTGGCGAACCGTGGAAATGAAAGACCGCAGCCAAATCCGGCAAGGAGCCATTGCCGTGCTCGCCTATCGCGTATTCGCTGAAAAGTCGGGTTCACCAATCTATGAGGCGCTCTGCGCGTCCACATATCTTCTGGACAACGGTCGGTGGCTGCGGCTGTCACATCAGCAAACCCCCACCACCTGACTCCAGCAGGATGAATCTTCACCTTGGGGCGAAACCTCTAACGAACTTATTGACATGTGAACCGGCCCCTGGGGTCTGGATTCAGAACCAGAACTTGACCACTACAGCCGATGCCCAAGCGGACAGTACAACTTTCGAGTGTCCCAGGCTAACCTGCGTCAGTGCAGCGGAGCGGAGAAGATGAGTACATATATTTGTGCCTGCCGAATCTCCGGCGGCACTCAGTTCCGAGCGAAATAGAAGCGCGTGAAGCGTGCGGTTCTTGAAACGAGCCGCATTGCCCAGCGTCTCCTACTCTCGGAATGTCCAGGAAAGGACATTCTAATGACACCTGAACAAACCAATGCCACCGAGAAGATGACCTCGGTCAAAGCAGCTTGTGACAAAGCGCCTGCCGGTCCCAGAAAGGATCGGGCGCTGGAACACTACCAGGCTGCCGAGAAAGCGCACGAGGCGAATAACTACGGCGAGACGAACAGGGAACTCGACGCGGCTGCAAAAGCGATTAGCTGACTTATCTCGTCTTAGAAGAAAATCAGGCCGCCCCAAGTTTAGCGAAGGGCGGCCTCCTTCATTTCAAAAGTGGGTCGGTCTGATCCAGATACGCCAGATCGAAACCCGAAAAGCCCACCAATCCGTCATAGTCGTCGAACGTCACGCGGCCGTCCTGAAAGGTCAGCAGACCGCTTTCGCGAAGCTTCCGCAAAACACGGTTCACATGGACAGCGCTTAGGCCGAGTGCATCAGCAAGATGATACTGTGTCAATGGGCAGGCGTACCCTTCCTTGCTCCCCATTCCGACCAACTTCAGCCTTGCCCCCAGTTCCAGAAGGAAGTGCGCCATGCGCGCATCCGCGGCGCGTCGGCCAACTCCAACGAGATGCTCGACCACCATGGCTTCGTCCCGTGATGCTGCCCAAAGAAAGGCTGCCGCCAGGCGAGGGGTTTTCGTGAATGCATCCAGAAGGTCGTCCGCCAGAACCTCCACCGCCTGAATGTCCGTGACCGGCTCGAAACTGTGGTCGGAGGTGCGCAACAGCACGCTGCGCAATCCAAGAAAGTCCCCTGGTATCTGGAAGTCCACAATCTGGCGGGTTCCGTCCGGCTGAAGCTTGTAGGAACAAACCCAGCCGGCAGCCAGAATGTAAGCGGCCTGATCAGACTGCCCCTGATGCACGAGATCACGCCCCGCCGTGAAGGACCGGCGGCGCAGATGCAAACGCTTCAAAACGTCCAATTCGTCGTCAGACAAGGCGACGAAGACTTGCAGCTTCCGTGTCAGCGGGCTTTCTAAGATATCCGTCATCAGGGCCTCTCAAGCCGGAAAAGCTCCAGACGCAATCGTGCAGAGACTGCTTTCGGTTAGCCCAGCTTAGCCTTTTTTCTGCGAAGATGCTTGTGATAAGCGAGGCCGCCCGGTCGCGCGCTACTTTAACCGTTACCTGGAAGGAAGCCATAAAATGCGTAGCGAGCAGGACTTCTCGGGAATGGCGGCCCTCGCAATCTGCGAGTCCATGCTGCTGGCGATGAACGATCACAAGCTCCTCGCTGAACGCGAGATCATGGGCATCCTTCGCGATGCTGCAAAGACGCATGAAAACGCAGCTGCAACTGATGGAGAGATAGAGGCGCATCGGGCCGTGGCGGTTCTCATCAACCGGATCATTGCTGGCGGGAACTCCGTTCGGAGGCCGCCGGGATGACACATAATTTCAGCGAGATAAATATCGTCCATGCCGTTTTCGTCCAACTTGAATAATGCACGGGGCCAACAGCCCGGCCAGCAGGACATGCCGGGCGGCATCCAACCTGACAAGCAGAATGCCGGATCTGCATCGACCGCGCGGCAAGCGCGCGTCCAGCCAGGACCCTTGCCCGTCACGGGTGGGGCACCCGGCGCGGGATACCCCTCCGGTGTAACCGGTCCGATACAGGAAGAGGCGCAGCTGACCGCATCAGACTGGACACGAACCCTGATGAAGTACCGGCAGCCAATCCCCTCCCGCAGCATTTTCGAACTGACGGTCACGCTCGTGCCTTTCGTGGCAATATGGGCGGTTGCCTGGTGGGTGCTCTCGATCAGCGCCGTGTTGGCACTGGCTCTCGCGTTGGCGAATGCAGCCTTCCTGCTCCGGCTGTTCATAATCCAGCACGACTGCGGACATGGTTCCCTGTTCCGCGACCGGCGTCTGTGCGATTGGATCGGTCGCGTGATCGGCGTTATCACGCTGACACCCTACGACGTCTGGCGCAAGACCCACGCGATCCACCACGCCACGAGCGGAAACCTGGACCGGCGGGGCATCGGAGACCTGCCGGTGCTGACAGTCAGAGAGTACCGCAAAAAGGGATGGCCCGGCCGTACGCTTTACCGCCTGTTGCGCCATCCGGTTTTCCTGTTCGGAGTGGTGCCGTTTTACACGTTCTTTCTGCACAACCGGCTGCCCGTCCATCTGATGCGGTCCGGCTGGCGCTACTGGTTGAGTGCGATGGCGACAAACGCTGCCATAGGCCTCACTCTGACAGTGATTGTCTTGCTGGGCGGGTGGGAAGTACTGCTGTTCGTCTTCCTGCCGACAATGCTTCTGGCCGCAATAGCCGGCATGTGGTTTTTCTACGTGCAGCATCAGTTTGAGGAAACCAGCTGGCGGCACGAGGAAGACTGGAACATCCGGGACGCGTCCCTTCACGGCAGTTCGCACTACGCTCTGCCTGGCATCCTGCGCTGGATCACCGGGAACATCGGAGTCCACCATGTGCATCACCTGGCCAGCCGCATCCCGTTTTACCGTTTACACGACGTAGTCAAGGATCACGACGTCCTGGCACAGACCAGACGCATTACGCTTTGGGAAAGCTTCCGCTGCGCGCGACTGCACCTTTGGGATGAGAAAAGCCGCAGATTGCTGTCGTTTGCAGAGGCCCGGGCACTTCCCACCTGAGCCTTGCGTAATATTGCCACTGGTCAGTGAATTGGTGCGTTGGATAGGAAACTGGGAGCATCTCAATAGGCCATTTGTCGCTCCACGGACGGCCACGTCTGTGCCAGTTGGGTTTCTTTCTGAGCCAGTATTGTCGGGACAATTGGGCTGATTATTCAGTTGTCGCTCTAGTCAGGAAGGTGGATGCTGCGACCGGCATATCGTCAGCGGCAAAGGTATGAATGAAGGAGGGCGGACTGATTGATCTCATCACCGACTATGAACCCTATCTTGCGCTCGCAATTGTCATCCTTCTGTTCGCAGCATTTCTTTCCGAGCGCTTCGAACCGGACGTAACCGCTGCGGGGGCCGCCGCGCTGTTTGTCGTCTTGGGGTTTGTCCCCACGAATGAAGTTCTGGCAGCGTTTTCGAACCCTGCACCCATAACGATCGCCGCGATGTTCGTAATCAGCGGCGCGCTGGTCCGAACCGGGCTTCTCGACGCACTTGCGAACAAGGTTGTCGCCGCAGGGAGCAAGCGCCCGGTCGCCGGTATAGCGGCGTTTCTCATCGCGACGCTAGTCGCCTCGGGTCTGATTAACAACACGCCGGTCGTCATCGTCCTCATACCGGTGGCCATTCGTTTGGCGCAGAGCCTGGGCTTTGCTGCGACACGCCTGTTGATTCCGCTATCCTACATGTCCGTCCTGGGCGGGACGTGTACTCTGATCGGCACGTCGACCAACCTTCTGGTGGACGGCGTTTCCCAGGCGTCTGGCTTGGAACCGTTTTCAATTTTCGAGATCACACCGGTCGGTCTGGTGGCCGCGGCCACAGGCGGTGTGGCGCTCCTCCTGCTTGGACCTGTCCTGCTGCCAGACCGAAAGGATATTTCGGAACAGGGCGGCGACGATGAAGCGACTTTTTTGACCGAGGTACGCCCGCAAGAGGACTACCCGAATATTGGTCGAACGATTCATGAAATCGCCGCCTTCAGCCGAAGAGGTGTTGAAATCGTCGGCATCCGTGCGCGTTCTGGAGTCAAGAGAGAGGGATTGAGTGAACACATACTCGAACCGGGCGACAGGATCATTGCCAAGGTTGCGACATCAGAACTGCTCACCCTCAGGAAACTTGAAGGGATCGAAGTCGGGTTGCGCCAGGGGCCAGCGGCCGAAAACACCTCGGAGCTAATCGTCGCCGAAGCTATCGTGACGCTTTCACGCCGAAGCCGTGGAGTGCGCATTGCCCAGCTTGCCATGGGGCACCGATACGGCATGCGTGTTCTTGGCGCCCACCGACATGGGGAAGTGCTTGGACCCGACCTGTCGACGGCGCTTTTGCGCCCCGCCGATACACTGCTTTTGGAAGGAACGCCTGAAGGCTTTGCCCGAATGACCGAGGCGGGCGATCTTGCCGCGATCACGGATGCCGGGGGGCGCGCCTTCCGCCGCGGGAAAGCGCCGCTAGCTCTGTTCACGCTTTTCGCGGTTGTGGCGCTCGCTGCAGCCGGGTTCGCCGAGATCAGCGTGCTTGCCCTTGTCGCGGTCGCTGCCATCCTCGTGCTCCGGTGCATCGACAGCGGCGAAGCCTGGGCGTCCATCGACGCCAGCGTCCTTGTGCTGATCTTTTCCATGCTAATCGTCGGCAGCGGTATGCAGAATGCAGGAGCAGTCAACCTGATCGTGGAGACATTGGTGCCGACTCTCGTAGAGTTGCCCCTAATTGTTACGCTCGCTGCGATCTACATACTGTCTTCGGCGCTCACCGAGGCGGTTACCAACAACGCCGTTGCCGTCGTCGTTACACCTCTCGCGATCGGTGTTGCGGAACAGCTCGGTGTCGACGCCAAGCCGTTCGTCGTCGCTGTGATGTTTGGCGCAAGTGCAAGTTTCGCCACTCCGGTCGGCTATCAGACCAACACATTGGTATATGGCGCTGGGAACTACAAGTTTTCCGACTTCCTCAGGATCGGCGTTCCGATGAATCTTATCGTCGGCGCAGCCGTGGTCGGGGTGATCCCGGTATTCTTCCCATTCTAGGGTACCCGGTCTTGTTCTGCGGTGCTTGTGGCGCTTTTCCTAACACCAGGCCGACAATTATCGCCAAGGAGACCGGTTGTTCGAAATCGGCACCGTGAACCGTGATGCCGGCATTTGCCAGCGCGAAGATCGGCATGATTGCAAAGCCGACCCAAGGGTGCAGCATTGTCTCGAGCCGTTCGAATGGCGAGAGTGCCTCCGTGACCGCTCTGCTTGCTTGACGCAGGTTATGGCGGGTTGCGGTATCTCCCCGCTGCCGATCGCCGGCCGAAACGGCGCGTAGGCGCCCAAGGATTGCATGCAGCCGGGCATCGCTTACCCATATGCGCGTCGGCGTCATAAGGCCCAGAATGACCCCTGCGATGGTCGCGTGAACGCCGGAGGCGTCGATGCATAGCCAGACTGCCGCTCCGAGAAGGAAATAAACCGGGACACTTCTGATCCCGAGACGCGAGGCGCTTGCGACGATACCAATTCCCAGCAGACCCTAACCGAGCGCCGACCAGTTCAACGCTTCCCCGTAACCGAAGGCGACCACGAGAATTGCGCCGACATCGTCAAAAATGACCAGAGAAAGAAGGAACAGACGCAAGGTGGACGGGATCCGGCTTCCGAAAAGCGCCAGGCACCCAATCACGAACGCCGTATCGGTTGCCATCACGGTTCCCCAGCCGTGCGCCCCGGGCTGCCCGGACATCAACAAAAGATAGAGCGCGACCGGCACCACCATGCCACCCAAAGCGCCCGCGAACGGCAGGGCGGCCTGTCGCGGGTTTCGCAATCGCAGACCACTCTGCCAGGCTTGCGGCGTGACCGCTCTATGATCCGCTCATGTGAACAAACGGTTTGACCCTCAGCCACGATGACCAGACGTTCGGGGTAGACATGCAGGCTGATACGCTGGTTGGCAAAGCTGGCCGGCACGCTGTACCGGTTGCGTTCGAAGGTCACCAGGCATGTCGGCGATACCCGTTTGCTGTGTTCGACAAATCCATCGAAGGCGGGCGGCAGCGCCATCAACGTGGGCTTCAGCGTGTCGCTGGTATTGATTGTCTTTGCATGGACGGGATGGCGGATTGCACGCTGGGAGGGTCTGGCTCTGTTGGTCGCTTACGCGGGCTACGTTTATGTGCTCTGGCCATGATTTGACACGCTTCCCAGAGCGGCTTCACCCGCTTACTTGAGGAAGCCGCTAATGATTTTTAGGTGACTGCATTTACTGAGATAATAATTTACTGTCGCATCTTGTATTGCGCATCGACCAAGGCCACTTCTTCAATAGGCGAAGCAATATGGATCGCCACATCTCTGATGGAGAGAAAAATGAGTAGAGTTGCCATTGGTGCTCTTCTCGCGACCTTCGTAGCCCTCTCGGCTCACGCCATGAGCACCGAGATCGATACCGACGGGGACGGAAAAGCATCCCTCGCTGAGCTTCAAACTGTCTTTCCCGAACTCACCGAAGAATTGTTTCAAGAGATCGACACGGACGCCGACGGCTTCGTGAACGATGAAGAAATGATGATCGCGGTTGAAACCGAGATGCTGCCCGATATCGAGACCGACGCATGACGCCGTCACACAATCGTCGGCCAGTGCTCGTGCATGACAGGTTCAGATGGGTCTATGTGAGCCTGGGTTTTTGGCTGATCGTTTCACCTTTTCTGCTTCTTGGCGGTGAAAAATCGCTGATGAACGCGCGGATAGGTGAGACAGCAGTACTGATGCTTGGCGGCTTGGTGGCGCTTTGGGTGGCGTGTTTGAACCATCCAAGGCAAGACCTGATGCAAGCGATGGCCGGTCTGACATTGGGGTCGTCGATGATCGCAGCGCCTCTGGTGCTTGATCTCAACGAAAGCTCTGTGGCTGTTTGGAACGCTCAAGTGATTGGTTCCGTGTTCGTGCTGAGCGCTCTCATCGAGCTCTACTACCACTGGGCAGGCCACAACGTCCAGTAAACCCTCCGGAGTGCGGCGATTGTCGCCGCACCCGTCTTTTGCTCGGGGCCTATCGTGCCTCGTCAGCATCACACCGTGACAATCAAGACGCTTTTGAAGGACCCGAAGGTTAGCCTGCGCACAATTGCGCCAACCGCAAAAGTCGGCGAGGCAATTACAATGCTGGCTGCTGACGACACCTCGGCGCTTCTGGTTACGGCTGATGGCGCATCGATCGATGGCATTTTGTCGAGCAGTGATATCGTCAAGTATCTCGACGACAACAAAATAGTGTCGGACATACTTCTTGTGCTGGACGTAATGACAAAGGACGTCATCACCTGCGATGTGAAAGATCCTGTCCAGCGCCTTGAGCTGCTGATGACCCAGAACAATGTGCGCCACATTCCGATCACGGATGCAGGCGTGCCCGTTGCACTGGTCAGCATCATCGACGTGACGCGCCACCGCTTGTCTCTGGCCGAAGGCGAGATGTCACAGATGCGCAATTTTGTCAGCGGTGCCGGGTAACGTCCGCGGCCCGCCGGGGCCAGGACCTCCAAACTGAACGTGTCGCTTTTCGCGACATTAAACCAACCAACTCTGAAAGGAACGACAATGTCCAAAGATAAACACGGCAAACGCGGCAACAAGGAAGCCAAGAAACCGAAGCAGGAGAAGCCGAAAGTCTCAGCCACAGCCAATTCCCTTGCAGGCAAGCCTGCATTGGAGATTAGCGGAAAGAAACTGAAGTAGCTCTGGCTTGCCCCTGCGGTGATAACCACCGCAACGAGGTTCGTCGCAAGACTGAAGGGAGCGCGCGCAAGTTTCGCGCGCTCCTGCAAAGGCACTGAAAAGTGGCAAGCGCCCTTGCACCTGAATTTTTTTGGCCATACCCATCGGAACTCTCCAGAAGGAGCTATTCCATCATGTTTACGCCTCTACACGACCGCGTTCTGGTCCGTCGCATCGAAGGCGACGAAAAGACGAAGGGTGGCCTGATCATCCCCGATAGCGCCAAGGAAAAGCCCTCTGAGGGCGAAATCATGGCCGTGGGCGCAGGCGCACGGGATGACGACGGCGACCGGATCGCCATGGACGTCAAAACCGGTGACAGAGTCCTGTTCGGGAAATGGTCCGGCAGCGAGATCAAGATCGACGGCGAAGACCTCATGATCATGAAGGAGAGCGACATCCTAGGCATCATCGCCTGACACCCTCTGTCCTCCCCTCATTTATTAGGAATACCGACATGTCTGCAAAAGACGTCAAATTTGGCACGGATTCCCGTGACCGCATGCTCAAGGGCATCAATACACTCGCCAACGCCGTCAAGGTCACGCTGGGCCCCAAGGGCCGCAACGTTGTCCTGGACAAATCCTGGGGCGCGCCGCGCATTACCAAGGACGGTGTGACTGTGGCAAAGGAAATCACCCTGTCCAACCCGTTCGAAAACATGGGCGCACAAATGGTCAAGGATGTCGCGTCGCGCACCAATGACGAGGCCGGCGACGGAACCACTACAGCGACTGTGCTTGCGCAAGCCATCATCAAGGAGGGTATGAAGTCAGTCGCCGCCGGCATGAACCCGATGGATCTCAAACGCGGGATCGACAAAGCGGTGGCCGCCGTTGTGGCCGAGGTCAAAGAGATGTCGCGCCCAGTCGGCGACACCGATGAAATCGCCAAGATCGGCACGATATCGGCCAATGGCGAGACCGCGATTGGCCAGCAGATCGCGGACGCAATGGCCAAGGTTGGCAACGAAGGCGTCATCACTGTCGAGGAAAACAAGGGGCTCGACACCGAAACAGAAGTCGTCGAGGGCATGCAGTTCGACCGCGGCTATCTCAGCCCGTACTTCGTCACTGAAGCCGAGAAAATGACGGCGAACCTGGAAGACTGCGTCATCCTGCTGCACGAGAAAAAGTTGACCTCTCTGGCTCCTATGGTGCCCCTACTCGAAGCGGTCATGCAAGCAGACAAGCAGCTCCTTGTTGTCGCCGAAGACATCGATGGCGAGGCACTCGCCATGCTTGTTGTGAACAAGCTCCGCGGCGGCTTGAAGGTCGCAGGAGTCAAAGCGCCTGGCTTCGGGGATCGTCGCAAGGCGATGTTGGAAGACCTCGCCATTCTTACGGGCGGCCAGGTGATTTCCGAAGAACTCGGGATCAAGCTCGAGAACGTCACCCTGGATATGCTGGGCGTCGCCAAGAAGATCACCATCACAAAGGATGCAACGACCGTGATCGATGGGGCGGGTGACAAGGCGGCCATTGCCGCGCGCGTGTCTCAAATCCGCACACAGATCGAAGACACCACGTCGGACTACGACAAGGAGAAGCTGCAGGAACGTCTTGCAAAACTCGCTGGCGGGGTGGCAGTGATCAAGGTCGGCGGTGCGACCGAAATCGAAGTCAAGGAGCGCAAAGACAGGGTCGATGACGCCTTGAACGCAACCCGCGCGGCCGTTGAGGAAGGCGTTGTTCCCGGCGGTGGTGTCGCGCTGGTCCACGCAGGCAAGGTGCTGGCTGGTCTTACGGGTGACAACGCAGACCAGACAGCAGGCATCGCGATCATCCGCAAAGCACTCCAGGCACCGCTGCGCCAAATCGCCGAGAATGCCGGGGTCGACGGATCGGTCGTTGCCGGAAAGATCGTTGAGAATGGAAGCAACACGTTCGGCTACGATGCGCAATTGGACAAATACGGCGACATGCTGAAGGCGGGTGTCATTGATCCGACGAAGGTCGTGCGCATTGCTCTTCAATACGCAGCCTCCGTCGCTGGCCTGCTGGTCACGACCGAAGCGATGATTGCTGATCGACCGACGAAATCGGGAAGGACCGAGATGGCTGACATGGAAAGCATGATGTAGATGGTTGCCCCGGACGAAAGACGCCTTGATTGGCGGAAAGCGCTAAAATGGGTCGGCACTTAAAAGAGTGTTCTCGCATTATGGCAAATTGCCACCCACTTGTGGTGGCCAGAACTCCGGGGGGGGCGCACATCGAACGGCCGTAAACGGTAAATTCAACAACTCAGCGGAGTATCCACATGAATACCCGATCGTCCAAAACGAAGGTGACGTTTTCGAACCCGTTTTCCTTGCCCGGTTATGTAGGTGAGTTGCCAGCCGGTGAATACGAAGTCCTTGTTGAAGAGGAGCTTCTTGAAGGGCTGAGCTTCGAGGCCTGGCGGCGCACCTCGACATTCTTAACAGTGCGCGGGAGGGGGAAATCTACGGGCCGTACAGAGTTAAGGTCGATCTCCGACAGTGACCTGAAAGCCGCGCTCAACCGGGACGCGGCCGTGGCGGACATTAGGCATCAGAGCGGTGCGACGGTTCCTCCGCGAGGAGAAGACCAGTGAACCACGACATGCAACCCAAGACACGAGTCCTGGCGGCGCTGGACTTTGGTATGACTTTCGCGGCAACCGCGCGCGCGTTCCCCGCCTTTCCGGTATTCGCGCATGACCGAACCGCTTCCAGTCCGCAAAACCCGCAGGTGCGAAGCAGCCACCTCTCCGGCGAGGTTTGTGTCTTTGGCCGGTGATGTTGACAATTCTCTTCGCAGCGCCGCCGGTATGCGGGTCAGCATTGGCTGCCGGTTGCGCTTCAGCTTCCCTCAGCCGACGCCGTTGATCGCGATGCTGAACGTGCACTATTCGCGCTTTGGGGACCTGGAGCGCGCCGACTATCTCGTGACCTCGCCAAGCGTACCGCTTAAGAGTTTCCGGGACAGCTTCGGCAACTGGTGCACGCGCTTGTTGGCTCCGGCGGGCGACTTCTCCCTGTCCACGGATGGCATTTTCCGCGACACCGGCCGACCGGACCCTGTGTTCCCAAACGCGCAGCAGCAAGCGGTTCAGGAACTGCCCTTCGAGACACTCATTTTTCTTCAAGGCAGCCGGTATTGCGACACAGATCTCTTGTCAGAGGAGGCTTGGCGTCGTTTTGAGGCCACCGACCCCGGATGGTCACGGGTCCAGGCGATTTGCGACTTCGTGCATGGACATGTTTCCTTTGACTACATGCAAGCAAGGGCGACGCGCACTGCATCGCAGACACTGGCTGAGCGGCAGGGTGTCTGCCGCGACTTCACCCATCTCGCCATCGCCCTGTGTCGCTGCATGAATATTCCGGCACGCTACTGCACCGGATATCTGAGCGACATTGGAGAGCCTTTTCCGTATCCGCCTGGGGACTTCGCCGCTTGGATGGAGGTGTTCCTCGATGGCGAATGGCAGATGTTCGACCCTCGCAACAACACGCCACGTTTTGCGCGAATTCTGATCGCGCGCGGCCGCGATGCTGCCGACGTGCCGCTGACACAGACATTCGGGGAAAACACCTTAACGGAGTTCAAGGTTTGGACCGAAGAATTGGCATAACCTGAATGTCATTTGAAGCGCACGATCGTAACTCGTTTCGCAAGTACCCATATTAGAAGCACTGAGGCTAAGCATCCTAGTCCGGCATGGACGGGAATTTCGCGACGCCCAAGTTCAAGACATTTTGAGACACATTCAGGTCACGCGCCCCTTCTGAGAGGGTGTCTTTCGCCGCTGCAAGGCGATGAATGCCTGGCGAAGCTCAGCATGAATGGCCGGTTTTGCGCTCGTCCGCGGCACCAAATTTTTTGCTAGCGCAGTATTCTCCACGCTGCGAGCGCACGCAGCGAGATTATCGAATTTACATTAAGGGCTCGGAGAAAACGTTCGCTGCACTTTGTATGAGTGTCTGCTATTCTTAGCTACCGGTCGTTCCGTCATGGTCGAACCTGAGACTTGAAGCGCCAGTTCCAATGACTGGTGTGGTATATTTAGTGGTATACATCTTAATTTCTGAGATTTTATAAATTACTAACAAATAGTTATACAAAAAGTATTGTTGCTCCTCGGTCCGCCACTGGTAACTTCCGATAAACAGTGTTTTTTGCAGTTTGGCCCGTGTGGTGAAACCGAGGTGTTTTGTCTCAAGACAACTTCGAGGCAACCGCGCTGGGTTTAATGGGGTGTTTCACCGCATTCCATATGGTCCGCCTTCCTGTAGTTCGCCGAATGCCGCCCAAACCTCGTGGCAGGCGCGTTCGAACGCCACATCATCTTTTGGGATGCTGGCCTTGAAATTGGGGTAAGACATGTGGTTGCCCAAGTTCATCAGCACGGTCACGAGGTGGTTGCGCGGTATGAATGCCCGGTAACGGTAATCGCCGCCCGGTGTTTCGATCACCTGACCGTCCATGCCATAGTCGCGCAGCAATTCGGCGTCCTGTGCGCGGCGAAACCGCAGGCAGACGCGGGATCCCATGTGCGGCCCGCTGGTGTTGCCGTCCTCATCCTTGGCAACGGCTGAGAAAAAGCCCGAACCCTCGGGCGTCGAGAATGCTACCCACATCTGCAGGTCCTCCTATTTTTGGGAAAGGGCGCGCTGTCTATCAGAAAAAATACAGGGTCGTCAAATCGAGGGGGCTTGCGCGCTCGGTTGTTTGGCCTAGAGGCGTAAACCGAGACCTCAAAATCCGGCAGCGGATACGTGATGGTTGGAGACTATTCGTGCCCATACAGTTTTGCCTTGATCGCCTTCCGTTGCGGCGATCTTTCTGAAAAGCGGTCGCTGATATCTTTGAGCTGCTGTGCTGGATTGACGCTCTTGCCGATGGTTCCTTTGTGGGCCGGTTCGGGCCATTTTTACTTGCCGGCCGCGTTGGCGGCTTCGTCCGCAGAGCGGCCATCGGTGGATGATGCGGCGAAGGGTTGCTTCGCCGGCGGGCCGTGGTTTTGGCGGCCACAGAGTTTCAATACTGCGGCGAACTGGTGGTCGGACGAGCCGAGTGGCAGGGAAGGGTTGTCTGGCTCAGTATCCGGTGCCTACCCTATGCCCACAGCCAGACTTACTCCAACTTGACCCAAGCCGCGCTTCTGGACGAGCTTTGCACACAAGCGGCTACAAATTTAACACCGTCTAGCCCGTCATGCACGGTTGGGTAAACAACGCCCACCTCAAGTGAAATCCCATTTCGGAAAGCCTGGATCGCCTCAGCAGCCTCTCCGTAAATATTGGCGAACCCTTCAAGATATCCCTCGGGATGGCCCGGAGGAACTCTGCTCAAGCGATTGGCAGCGTCACCAGCTCCAGCGCCATTGCGAGTGATCAGACGCTTTGGTTCGTTGTAGGGCGTGAACCAGAGATAGTTCGGGTCTTCCTGAGCCCACTCCAGCCCACCTTTTTCACCGTAGACCCGCAACCGAAGTGCGTTTTCATTGCCAGGAGCCACCTGAGAGGACCACAGCATACCCCGCGCTCCGCCTTCGAAGCGAAGCAAGACATGTGCGTTGTCATCGACTTGGCGCCCAGGCACAAAGGCCTGCAGATCCGCCGCAAGGCTTTCCGCCCTCAGCCCGGTCACAAAACAAGCGAGGTTGTAGGCATGGGTTCCGATGTCACCGGTTGATCCGCCCGCGCCCGAGCGTTCGGGATCGGTTCGCCACTCCGCCTGTTTGAAATCCTGCTGCTCGGTCAGCCAATCCTGCGGGTACTCAACCTGGACGACGCGGATCTTGCCAATATCGCCGTTGGCAACCATTTCACGCGCCTGCCGAACCATCGGATAACCCGTGTAGTTGTGGGTCAAAATGAACAGGGCATTCGCGCTTTCCGCCGCTTTGACCAGTTTTTTTGCATCGGCAAGGGTCGAGGTGAGTGGCTTGTCACAAATGACGTGAATCCCGCGTTTCAGGAATTCACGCGCGGCGGCATAGTGGACGTGATTTGGCGTGACGATTGAGACCGCTTCAATCCCGGATTTGAGCCGGGCTTCCCGGATCGCCATTTGTTTGAAGTCTTCATAGACCCGTTCGAGACCCAATGCCCGGCCGCTATCAATGGATTTTTCGGGCGTCGAAGACAAAGCGCCGGCAACCAGCTCGAACCTGTCGTCCAATCGCGCTGCTATGCGATGAACGCCGCCTATGAAGGCGTCATTTCCACCGCCGACCATGCCAAGCCGAATGCGACCCGAGGCTTCTTCACTGCGTCCTGTAACCATTATTCGATCCCCAGCATCTTGCGATTGGCGGCTTCGTCAGCGCCACCGTCCGCGAAATCATCAAAGGCTTTCTCGGTCACACGGATGATGTGATCCGACACAAACTGAGCGCCTTCACGCGCTCCATCCTCGGGGTGTTTGAGGCAGCATTCCCATTCGACCACAGCCCAGCCATCAAAGTCGTTCGCCGCCATTTTTGAGAAGACCGCCCCGAAATCCACCTGGCCATCACCAAGCGACCGGAACCGGCCGGCACGATCGACCCAGCTTTGGTATCCTGAATAAACCCCTTGCCGCCCGGTCGGGTTGAACTCGGCATCTTTGACATGGAACATCCGGATCCGATCCTTGTAGATGTCGATATTGTCCAGATAGTCGAGGCATTGCAGCACGTAGTGCGATGGGTCGTACAACATGCAGGCCCGTGGGTGATTGCCTGTCCGTTCGAGGAACATCTCGTAGGTCACGCCGTCGTGGAGGTCCTCTCCGGGGTGAATTTCGTAGCAGACATCGACGCCGCATTCCTCGGCGTGGTCAAGGATCGGCACCCAGCGGCGGGCGAGTTCATCAAATGCCGTTTCAATCAAGCCGGCAGGGCGCTGCGGCCAGGGATAGACGTAGGGCCATGCCAACGCGCCCGAGAATGTCGCATGGGCCGAAATGCCCAAGTTCTTCGAAGCGGACAATGCTTTTTTGACCTGGTCTACGGCCCATTCTTGCCGGGCTTTCGGGTTTCCTCTGACGCTCTCGGCGGCAAAGCCATCAAAGGCGCTGTCATAGGCCGGGTGAACGGCCACAAGCTGACCCTGAAGGTGCGTTGACAGTTCAGTGACTTCGACGCCATTTTCCCTGGCTTTGCCTTTGAAGTCATCGCAGTAACCGGTGCTGGACGCGGCCTGTTCAAGGTCGAACAACCGGCCATCCCAACTGGGAACCTGGACGCCCTTGTATCCACAGTCAGCCGCCCATTTGGTAATCGCGTCCCACGAATTGAACGGCGCTTCGTCCCCTGCGAATTGTGCAAGAAATAGTGCTGGACCTTTGATCGTTTTCATAAGTTTCCTCCCCAAAAGCTAAGCCGCTATGGCGGTAAATTTTCCCTCAGATAGATGTCGATACGGATACGTTCCTGCGCTTTGTTGAATGGGACCTTGTCTGAAGTCGCACGCAGAAGACGGACGGCTGAACGAACAATGTGCCCGGTGTCTTGCGAGATCAGGGCGTCAAACGTGCCAAGCCTCAGAGCCTCTCGACTAAGCGGAGTCAGCTCATGCGCTATGATCACCAGATCCTTGCTGAGCTTGTTTTCCGAAAGGAACTGAATAAGGCCGGCATTGCCCGCTGCTGACGAGTATATTCCGACCAGATCCGGGTAGGTTTCGAAGATCTCGGGCATCATCTTGTAAATCAGATCCGGGTCATCCCGGCCCTCAACAGACGCCACGACTTCGAGATGCGGAAACTCCTCGGCGACAACAAGATCAAAGCCCTGGCGACGCTCCAGGTGGTCACGTGCCAAACGAGAGCCAGTCAGAACCAGGACCTTGCCTTCCCGATGCACGAACCGCCCCATCAATTGACCGGCGGTTCGTCCTGCGGAAACGTTGTCAATTCCTACAAAGTGGTCTCGCTCGGAACTCGGCAGGTCAGACACCAAGGCAACCACCGGGACCCCTTTGTCCTTGAGCCGTCTCACCGCATCGCGAACAGAAGGCGTTTCGGGTCCGAAAACGGCAACTCCATCAACATCCAAACTGTCGACAGCATCCAGAATGTTGACGATATCCTGCGGTTCAAACGGAGCGACCCTTTTGATCGTGATGCGAGTCCGCTCGATAAACTGGTCACGGGATTGCTCTGCGATCTGGTTGCTGATCGCTTTGACAAATTCGTTGTCGGTGTCCGGCAGAACAAAGAGGAAATTGTAAACCCGGTTTCGTGCGAGGTTGGCCGCGGCGGTGTCGCGCACATACCCCAGCTCATCAATTGCCTTTTGTACTTTCTGAACGGTCACTGCGCGCACGCCGGGGCGCCTGTTCAAGACCCGGTCCACAGTGGCCAGGCTGACACCCGCAACCCGCGCGATGTCATTGACGGTTGGCTTCTTCACCAATTCTAGTTTTTGTTTTTGGTCTGCCACGTGTTCTTCAGCCCTCAAGCTCCCGCGCCAAGCCCTCGAATAACAAGGCAACGGCCTCAGCGCCGGGATCGTTATGTCCAACTAGGTTTTCTTCGGGAACATAGGCTGCTCGGCCCGCCTTCGCACGGCGAATTTTGGCCGTATTGTTCGCACCTTCGCGGGCGGCACTTGCTGCATGGGCCAACCCCGACGGGAGAGCGGCAAGCGCGGGTGCCAAGGCGTCAATCATAGTTCTGTCGCCGACCTTGGCGCCTCCAACTTGGCTGACGCGTTTCAGGCCTTCTTCCAAGGATTTGGCAACGGTTGCCCCATTGGCACATGCATCACCAGCTGCGTTGAAGAAAATTGCAAGTATCACGCCGGAGGAGCCACCCATGGTTTGGCTCAATTCATTGCCCAACGCCGGAAACAGCTGAGTCAAATCAGCGAGCGGCATGCGGTCAAGGCTGCCTTGCAGCGCTCTTGCGGCCGTCGCCAATGTGCTTCCTGTATCGCCATCACCGGATTTCGCGTCCAGTTCGTTCAGGTTCTTCTCAGCGTTGATGAGGAGTTCAGACAAGCGCGAGATCGTTTCCCTTGTGGTGGGATTGTTCGAAGGAATTGGATCGATCGGGGTCAGGCCGTCAGGCAATGGTGCCACTTTGACCGGGTCGATGGAATTGACTCCGGGCCACGCGGCCAGACCAACGGGTGCTTCAAGAGCTGACAAATCGTCCTGATCCACGGGCAGAATGGAAACAGAAAACCCGTGCATATCCAGAGATGTCATCATGGGGGCCGGGCCGATGATATGGTGGGCAATACCGGTTTCGGACAAGGCGTGCGTTAGGACGGCCATTTCCAGCGGAGTCGTGGAACCGAGGTTGTTGACCAACGCCACACATTCCCCGGCCCCAAGCCGTTGCCTCAGTTTCTCCACCATTGTGGACATGGCCGATACGGCACTTGAGAACTCGACTTGCTGCACACCCGGCTCGCCATGGATGCCCAAACCAAGTTCCGCTTTGCCAGGTGCGATCCTGTCTTCTTTCGGAGATCCCGGAACAGTACAGGTGTCCAGGCTCATACCGATGCTGACAACCTTCTCGATGGTGCTTCTGGCTGCTTTGGCAACGGTGTCCAGGTCAGCACCACTTTCAGCAAGTGCTCCGGCGATTTTGTGCACGAACAACGTGCCTGCCACGCCACGTGGCTGCGGCAGGTCGGGCAGGGCGATGTCGTCGTCGACGACCACCATTTCAACCTTGCGACCCAATGCACGGGCACGTTCAGCGGCCAGCCCAAAGTTCAACCTATCACCGGTATAATTCTTGACGATCAGCAAGCACCCAGCCTCACCCGTGACCGCAAGAATGCCCGCCAGAACCGCCTCGACCGACGGGGACGCAAACACTTCGCCGCAGACAGCGGCCGTCAGCATACCGGCGCCAACAAAGCCCGCATGGGCGGGTTCGTGACCTGACCCTCCACCGGACACCAACGCCACCTTCGACTTGTCCCAATCCGACCTGTAGACAACTTTGATATGCGGGTAGCCGTCCAGCCGGGTAAGCCTCCCTCCAGAGGAGGCCAGAAGACCATCTATGGCATCTGTTACCAGCGTTTCTTTTGTGTTGAGGAACTGGGCCATGCTTTGCTCCTTAATTCACCCGCGCGCCGGACGCGTCAAAATACAATGGGTTACGGGGGCGGATTTTAATAATTTTTCCAGATGGATAGTCCTGGTGGACATCTATCAACGTCACGACCGGGTGACCGTTTAGGTCCAGGTGCAGCCGTGTTTGATCGCCCAGGTGCTCGGCGCGTATCACGCGCGCCTCACTGCCTTCACCTTCAACGATGTTTTCCGGGCGAAGACCAATCTGCGGGCCTTTGTGGTCGCCTCCGAACAACTCGGACGGCAGGATGTTTATCCGTGGCAGACCCAACCTGCTGGCCACGTAAACGCTGCCGGGATTTTCGTAGATATCGCGGGGGGTACCGTATTGAACCAGCCTGCCGTTTTCCAACACGCCGATATGCGTGGCCATTGTCATGGCTTCCACCTGATCATGGGTCACATAAAGCAAGGTTGATCCCAGGTCGGCCTGAATCCTCTTCAACTCGACGCGCAAATCCGCTCGAAGCTTGGCATCCAAAGAGCTGAGCGGTTCGTCCATCAGGAATATCTGGGGGTCGCGCACCAGCGCCCGTCCGATCGACACACGCTGCATTTCGCCGCCGGACAATTCGGTGGCTTTGTTCTCCAGCTTGTGCGGGATCTGCAGGATCTCCGAGACTTCGTTGACCTTCCTGGCGATCTCATCCTCTGGCGTCTTCAGGATCGGCGACCGCAGAGGGAAAGACAGGTTTTCACGCACTGTCATATGCGGGTACAGCGAGTATTGCTGGAAGACCATCGCCACGTCGCGCTGGGCGGGTGTATCCATCCCGACGTCGCGCCCGGCAATGCGAACTGTGCCTGAATCCAGCTTCTCAAGCCCGGATATCAATCTCAGCGTTGTTGTTTTTCCCGCACCCGTCGGACCCAACAACACCACGAAGGCACCGTTGGGGATCGTCATTGAGATATCATCCACCGCTTTGATGTCGCCGAATGACTTCGAAATGTTTTCCAGAACGACTTCAGCCATTGCTCAGTACCTCGTCGTTCAGTGCGGACCTCAACGCGCGTCCGGTAGATTTTTCGAAAAGGGTCACTGCGGATGAGCGGAATTCCAATCCAACCGTCTCGCCGGGATTGACGGTTTCGCGTGCATCAATCCGGGCTTTCAACTCTCCGTTCGGGCTTTGCAGCGTCACGATCTGGGTGGTTCCAAGATATTCTGCGGCCAGGACCTTGGCTCGGTAGGCGCTGGCATCCGACAGAAAAACATGCTCGGGTCGAACGCCGAAAACCAAGTCACCTTCCGCACCTTCCATCAGTTTGGGTACGGCTTCGTCATGGCCATTCAGTCGAACCATTTCCGAGCCGGGCGCGACCTTTCCTTGAAACGGCAGGAAGTTCATCGAAGGCGATCCGATAAAGTCCGCAACGAACATTGTGGCCGGTTTGTCGTAAATTTCCTGAGGCGTGCCGAATTGCTCGATCACAGCGTTGTTCATCACAACGATCTTGTCGCCCATTTGCATGGCTTCCAACTGATCGTGTGTGACGTAAACAGTGGTTGCGCCCATGCGATCATGAAGCGCACGCAACTCTTCGGCCATGTGCTCGCGAAATTCGGCATCCAAAGCGCCCAACGGCTCGTCCATCATGAACGCCTTGGGTTCGCGAACAATCGCGCGCCCCAGCGCCACGCGTTGCCTGTCGCCACCTGAAAGACCGCCTACCGGGCTATCGAGGATGTCCTTGATCCCTAGTATTCCCGCGACTTCCTCTACTTTGGCTTTGACAGCAGCCCGCGGCATGCCCTGCGATATCAGGGGGTAGCTGATGTTCTTGCGCACGTTCATGTGCGGATACAGCGCGAACATCTGGAACACGAAGGCAATGTCCCGCTCTGATGGCGGCCGCTGGCTGATCTCTTCGCCGTCCAGATAGATTTCGCCCGACGTAGGAAGCTCCAATCCCGCGATCATCCGCAGCGTCGTCGTTTTCCCGCAACCGGAGGGGCCCAGCAGCATGAAAAACTCGCCGTCTTCAATCGTGAACGAACTTTCGCGGACAGCTGTGAAATCGCCGAACATCTTCTTTACGTTTTTGACTACGATCTGGGCCATTTCTACTCCGGGAAATGGCTGACGATGATGAACATGACGGTTCCGATCAGCGTGACGATGAAGGAATAAGTGAAGGCCCAAAGGACAAAGGGCTGCATCAGCATGAAGACACCCAGTGCGATGAGGATGGTTGCGACCATCTCCCATGGGCCGCGGCGGAGCCGCATCAATCCGGAAAGAAACTCGCTCATTTGCGTACGGCTCCGAATGTAATCCCGCGCAGCAAGTGTTTGCGCATCAGGATGGTGAAAATCATGACCGGGATCAGGAAGATCGTCGCGCCGGCCGCCACCGCGGGCCAGTCCAGGCCGCCAATACCGATGATGGTCGGGATGAACGGCGGTGCGGTCTGTGCATTCGCAGATGTCAGCAGCACGGCAAACGCGTACTCATTCCAGGCGAAGATCAGGCAGAAGATCGCAGTTGACGCGATGCCCGTGGCGGCTTGCGGCAGCACCACTTTGTAGAAAGCCTGAAACCTCGTGTAGCCATCGATAAGGGCGGCTTCCTCGTACTCTCTTGGGATTTCGTCGATGAACCCTTTCAGCAACCAAACCGCCAGAGAGATATTTACCCCTGTATAGAGCAGGATCATTCCCAGATGCGTGTCGCTCAGCCCAAGGTTTCTGAACATCAGGAAGATCGGGATGGCGACAGCGACCGGGGGCATCATCCTTGTACTCAGGATGAAGAACAGAAGGTCGTCCTTGAGCGGGACCTTAAATCGGCTGAACGCATAGGCGGCCAGCGTGCCGAGGAAGATACTCAAGAACGTCGAGCCAAATCCGATGATGACCGAATTCATGAAACGCTCGCCGAACTTGGAGGGCCCAACGATCACCATGTCGTATTGGCGGACGATCTCATCGGCCCAGTTCTGCGGCGGGTTGGCTTCCAGAAACTCCTGCGTTTGCCTGGTGCGCGTGGTGAAAAGATTGACGTAACCTTCGAGCGTTGGGTCAAAGACCACTTTAGGCGGGTAGCTGATCGCGTCGGCGGGGGATTTGAACCCGGTCAGCAAGATCCAGACCAGCGGGATCATCGTGATCAGCGCATAAGTGATGACCAGGAAGCCTGCGATCCATTTGGACCGGTTCGAAGGTTCAGTGACGGAAAAACTGCTCATCTCTGTTTCACCTTGTTCAGGGCTTTGACGTAGATCGACGCAAGGCCGAACACGGTGACGAACAAGATGATCGCATAGGCCGAGGCGTAGCCCGTCCGCCACTTCTCAAACGCCTCTCGCTTGAGATTGATTGAGGTGAGTTCCGTTACAGATCCCGGTCCACCTCCGGTCAGCTGAACAACCAGGTCGAACATTTTGAAGTTCTCGATCCCTCGAAACAGCACCGCGAGCATCAGGAACGGCAGCACCATCGGAATGGTGATTGTAAAGAACTGCCGCAGCTTGCTGGCCCTGTCGATCTCAGCCGCCTCGTAGATGTAGTCGGGGATGCTGCGCAGGCCTGCCAGACAGATCAGCATCACGAAGGGGGTCCACATCCAGGTGTCAACAATCACGATCGCCCAAGGGGCCAAAGTGACCGATCCCAGCATCTCAAAGCTTGAGGGGTCCTTGCCCGTGAACCAGGACACGATGTAGTTGAATAGGCCGATTTGAGGCTGATACAGGAATTTCCAGAAGTTCCCAACAACGGCCGGGGACAGCATCATCGGCAAGACGATGATCGTGGTCCATAGATCGTTGCCCTTGAATTTCTTGTTGATCAACCAGGCCAGCGTGAACCCGATCAGGACCTGGAAAAAAATCGTCCAGAACAGGAAATGCGCCGTCGCCTGCATGTTCAGCCAGGTGTCCGAGTCTGTCAGGATACGCTCGTAATTCCTGAGACCGACATCTTTGACTTCACGCCCGATCCGGTTGGCCTTGTAGTTGGTAAAGCTCAGTTGGATGGTCCAGATCAACGGAAAGATGTTGATCGCCAGCAATAGAAAAATCGTTGGGGAGATGAATATCCAAGCGATCGCGCGGTCGGATAATCCTCGGATTTTTCGCGCAACTCGCTCGGGCGTTGCCTCCGCAACGCGATCTACGGTCCTGTCAGACATCTCTTTGCCAGCTCTTGTTGGTTTAGGACTCACGGGTGAAGGTGGAGCGGGATTGCACCCGCTCCTACCTGTGTACGGGCTACAGCTTGCCTTCGTCTTCGAAGACTTCGGTCCAGTCTTGGATCAGAAGATCAAGCGCTTCTTGAGCAGTGCCCTGATCCGCAACCACGTAGTCGTGGATGCGTTTCTGCATCGCCAGCAACAGTTCCGCATAAGCAGGCTCCTGCCAGAAATCCTGCACCCCGGCCATTGCTTCCAGGAAGTCACCGGCAAACGGCTGGCTGTCAACGAAACCCGGATCTTCCAGTACGGAGTTATGGGCCGAGTAGCCGCCAAGCTCCCACCATTTGGCCTGGACGTCCGGCTGTGCGAACCACTTGATGTACTCAAGTGCGGCGTCCTGTTTGTCAGAGTAGCTGACAACCGAGATACCTTGTCCGCCCAGTGTCGAACCTGCCTGATTTTGTGGTGGGTTCACGAAGAAGTCGATCTTGTCACCGCCGGTATTGGGATCGGCGTAAAGACCCGGGAAGAACGCAAACCAGTTCATCGCCATGGCGACCTGACCGGACTTAAATGCGTCCAGACTCTCACCCATGTAAGAGTTGGTGTATCCCGGAGGCGTCGCCGTTTCGTAGAATTCCTTGTAGAATTCCAGAGCTTCGACCGCTTCGGGCGAGTTCACGGCGCCTTCCATGTCATAGGAACCCGGCGTGTTTTCGTATTTGAAACCCCAAGGATACAGCGCTCCTGTCACACCCATGGTGATCCCTTCCGAGCCGCGCTCGGTAAAGATGGCTGCGCCATAGACAGTCTTGCCGTCGATCTCACGACCTTGGAAGAACTGCGCGATCTGCAGGAGTTCTTTTTGCGATTGAGGCTCGCGAAGGTCCTGACCCGTCGCCTCTTTGTAAGCGGCTTGGATGTCGGGGTTTTCGAACCAGTCCTTGCGGTAGAACCAGCCATTCGCATCGCCCATCGCTGGCAGCGCGTAGTAGTTCGGCGTGCCCTTGGGCCAGGTCGAGTAGGCATATACGGTGGCCGGCGCGAAATCGTCCATGCTGATGCCTTCAGCATCGAAGAAGTCGTTCAGTTTGACATAGTGGCCATTCTCAGCGCCCCCGCCGATCCACTGGCTGTCACCGATCAACAAGTCGCAGAGCTTGCCCCCGGAGTTCAGCTCGTTCAGCATCCGATCCGCAAAATTTGGCCAGGGAACAAACTCGAAGTTCATCGTGTGACCGGATTCGGCTTCGAATTCCTTTGAAAGCTCAACAAGCGCGTTGGCCGGGTCCCATGCAGCCCAACAAAGCGTCAGATCTTCAGCATTCGCCTTGGTGGAAAGAGTAGTAGCGGCAAGGACTATTGCGCTGGCCGAGGCCAGTTTTGTGTAAGTCATCCATTCCTCCCTTTTTGCGCCGTCAATCGAGGATGTGCGAATCGCGGCATACCTCCAAGGCTATTTGAGGTACGCACATCAAGTCTAGACATTTTTGAGGTTCGTACCTCAAGCGGACGGCGGTTGACGATGAACGCTCCTCTTAGACACTGATTTTATGTGATTTTATTCCGTATCGTCGTTGCGCATGTATTTTCAGCAGTGGGGCATTTAAGGGCCGCACCCGCCAAAATCGGCGCAGCTCACAATCACGGCCATCATGCGGCCAACCGGTTTTTGGCACCCGCTTGTGAAGCTCTAGCGGATTATTCTGTCGATACCTTTGAGGATTGGAGATAGCGTCAAACGGCACGGGTCACTCTGGATCGTGCAAAACTCGGTTGGACAGGTGCAGACGTATGAACACGCTCTCTATCGTCAGATTGAACCGGTACCCAATCAAAGGCTTGAGTGCCGAGCCGATGCAAACCGTGACGCTGCGGGCAGGGGACGGGATCCCGGGTGATCGCCTGTTCGGATTTGCGCGCTACAACTCCGGGTTCGACGCGCAGAACCCTCAGCCACTGCCGAAAGATCGCTTTGTTGTTCTGTTGAATGAGGCCGCGCTGGCGGGTGTTGAGACCAGTTTTGATATTGAGACCCAAGATCTTGAGATCAAAGCGAACGGCAAAACACAAAGCTTCAATATGCGAACACCAGAAGACCGGATGAATGCGGCGAGTTTCTTGTCTTCGGAGATCGGCTTGAAAGATCCCGAATTGCCGGAATTCGTCTCGTCTGCTCCTCATCGGTTTACGGATGTGTCCGTCGTCTCACCAAAAATGATGAACGCGATATCCGTTCTTAATCGCGCGTCGGTGCGAGAGTTGGGTGAAAAACTGAACGCAGAGATCCAGCCAGCGCGCTTCCGCGCGAATATCGAGATAGACGGCTTGCCTTCGTTTTCCGAGTTGGACGCAGTTGGATCGGTTCTGAGATTTGGCGATGTTGAGTTGAAGATACTATCGCGAACGAAAAGGTGTGCGGCCACTGAAGTGAACCCGGATACGGCCGAGCGTGACTTGAAGATACCATATCTTATCAGGCAGTTGATGGGGCACATGGACATGGGGGTCTATGTCGAGGTGACCAAAGGCGGAACCCTAAGTGTCGGCCAAGCTGGGGAATTGCTTGCCTGAATGCCGCCCCTTTAGATTAGCAACCCCGGGAAACCTCTGTTCTATATTCCATTGCGAACCGGGTTTACTATTTTCGGTATTCGCTGGTTCGACCGGGGTAGCAATATCTAGGCAGCGACGTTTCCCCAATAGCCATACTCCAACCATTCTCGGTCTTTGGGATCCAGGTGTGCATCCATCACGGCGTCGTAGTCTGCCAGTTCCTCCGCCGTCAGTTTTCCGCGCCATTTGCCACTCGTTCCGCTGTGAAAAAACTCGGCATCCGACTTGAAGAACCCCTTGCCACCTGAGGGAGCATAGCGTTCTGCTTTGTCCTTCATGTTGTCGAAGGTCGCAGCTTGAACCAATTGATCCATGACTGCCTCTGAATGGGTCGTGCCCAAGATGTCAGCCAGCCTGAAGATCGTTCCTCTCAAGTCTCGGGTCATGTCTGCGTAGTGGAAAAGCGATACGTTCGGCCGGTCGGAAACTGCCGCAGCAGCTTTGTAATGCCGAATGATATGTGCCAGTGGCATCGCATCGGTATCGAACCCTTCCGCCCCGCCGTCCAGAAAACGACGGAATGTGATACCTTCTTCATCGTTCTCGGGATACCAGGTGTCAAACCAGGTCATTGGAATGTTTCTGACGTGCTTGCGAAACGAGAAATGCGCATCGAGGGGATGACGAAAAACACAGATGTACTGTGCTTGATCATCCAGAGGTAACCCATCCATAGGTGTGTGGCTTTTCATGCTGCGCCGATGCTGCATGGCTTCGAGCCGCTCTGCGACTTCAGGCATTTCTCGGATTCGGATGTCTACCCAAGGCATCTTCACGGACAACTCCGTTTCAACTTCGGGATCACCAGAAAACAACAGCGATACGATGGTTTGCATCCAGGTCGTGCCGCATTTCGGAGGTGTCACCACGAACACATCGTCGGGGCGGATGCGAACCATATCCCAGCGTCTATTGTCGGTCAGGGGGCCAAGGTAGAGCTTTCGGTTTTTCACGTCTAAAAACTCCTCCGTGCGAATTGGTTCAGGAAAAGTGGAATGAATGTGAAAGGCGACTGATTCTCATGGCAGAAAGCCCAAAAAAGCCTGTTGCTGCCTTGTTGAGTTAGGCCGGCAACAGAGTGAGAGCGGTGCAGCACCTATACGTTATTCCAACGACCGCTCAGGGGTCTGTCCAGAAAGCAGCGCTCAATGCCCGCAAAACGGAACCAAGTCGCCGTTCATCCTTTCCCTTGGACTGCGCCGGTCTTCAGTCCAAGGGGATGACTTACCAGTCTGAATTCGACAAACAGTTGTCCGTGAATTCAGACTGGCGAACACAGCTCACGGCGTCCCGTTGGTGCTATTGGTTCCCGGCGCGGCTCGTGAGTTCCTCCATAACGTTGTCGAGGTTGAAACTGCCGGGTTTTTGCCTTGGCGGAAATTCCTCGAAGCTTTGCAGCCATTGCCCAACGTAGGCGGCGGCTGGCGCTATCGCGAACATATGCTCGAGGAACCAGCGCTGGTATCCCATGGCGTTCTCTTCTTCGGCTCGCTCGAACGGATCGCTGCGGAGGTTTGCCAGCATCGGTGCGCGCAAGACTTCAAACGGTGAGAGCCATACATCAAGCCCATGAGCATTCTGCTTCAGGAATGTTACCTTGTACTGTTCGTATCGCAAGGCGGCGACGCTGCCATCATCGGTCCAATAGATGAACTCACTGCGCGGCCACTCATCAGTTTCACCCGAGAGCGACGGTAGAAGATTGTAGCCGTCCAGATGGGCCTTGTATTGGCGGCCGATGGCTTCAACGCCACCATCGAGCAACCGTTCTTTGATGTCTGGCTCACCGACCGCAGCCAGAATGGTAGGCAACATATCCGTATGCGATACTACGCCATTGACCTTCGATCCCGGCTCGATAACACCCGGCCACTTGATGACCGTTGGGACGCGATAGCCACCTTCCCATTGTGTGTTCTTCTCACCGCGGAAGGGTGTCGTGCCGCCATCCGGCCACGTGAACGTCTCCGCTCCGTTGTCGGTTGAATACATTACGACGGTGTTTTCGGCGATTCCGAGCTCATCAAGTTTATCAAGCAGTACACCGACATGCCCATCATGCTCGACCATGCCGTCAGGATAAACTCCAAGTCCCGTCACTCCCTCGGATTCTTCCTTCAGATGCGTAAAAATGTGCATGCGGGTGGAGTTCCACCAAAGGAAGAAAGGTTTGTCCTGTTCAACGGCTCTATCCATGAAATCCAGCGCGCTGGCCGTGACTTCTTCGTCAACGGTTTCCATGCGCTTTTTCGTAAGCGGCCCCGTATCCTCGATCGAGCCATCAGCGGTCGACTTGATCACCCCGCGCGGGCCGAAGTTTTCCCTGAAGGCTTCATCCTTGGGGTAGTCAGGGTTTTCGGGCTCTTCTTCTGCGTTGAGATGGTAAAGGTTTCCGAAAAACTCGTCGAAACCATGGTTTGTGGGTAGGTGCTCGTCACGGTCACCCAAATGGTTTTTGCCGAACTGGCCAGTCATGTAACCGTGGTTTTTGAGCAGCCCGGCGATGGTTGGGTCTTCGACGGGCATGCCCTCGGGCGCGCCTGGAAGGCCGACCTTGGTCAGGCCCGTGCGGATGGGAGATTGTCCTGTGATAAAGGCCGCTCGCCCTGCGGTGCAGGACTGCTCTCCGTACCAATCAGTAAACAACGCGCCTTCTTTGGCTATGCGGTCGATGTTGGGTGTCTGATACCCCATCATGCCATGGTTGTAGGCACTGATATTCCAAAATCCAATGTCATCTCCCCAAATAATCAGGAAGTTCATGGGGGGATCATCTTGTGCGGAAACGGTTGTGGCAGCTGCAGCAAACAAGGCCGCCATTATGGTTGATCTTGTTTTGTTTTTCATTTTCGTCCTCCCAAAATTTTTTGTTAATACCGAGTAACCTACCACAAAATCGGCGGTTTTGTCGGGGTACTTGCGGTTTTCAGTATTTCGGGCGGAAACGCGCAAGTGATCCAAGACACCCAATCGACTTTGTTGGCTTTGCTTTATGAGCCGGCCGAAACTTTTCCCCGCGCTTCAAGGCGTGGTTGATAAAGACGAGTTGCGTCGAAACTCGGATTCACGCCAATACGGTTTCTGGAGCACGTCTTCTGCTTTGGGCGCAAAGAAGGCACCTGCTAAACGTTGTTTGGGTGTGTGTTTAGTAAGTCTGCCGGTCGTTCCGGCACAATCGATCCCGTGCGTTGGCGACCGAAAAGCGCCGCGCACCGTTGATCAGCCCGGCCGCCTCGGACGTCGGTGCTGCTGCCGTCTATCCTTTGGCTTACCGCCGGCTTCGGAACATGGGCGTTTGGGTTCCTTGACAGACGCAGTATGGCGACCTGCGTGCCTCGGCCCCCTTGCCGTCGGAACGCCCAAACCTGCTGCGGGATATGATCCGCCGAAACCGATTTCAGCGGATCAAGTGCAGTCGTCAGCTGGTGATTTCTTGCACCTTCATGACCAGTTCGTTCCAGTTTCTCTGGTTCTCGATATCATGCTCGAGCCCTTGTTCATCGGCAATTCGAAATCGCTTGACCGCCGGCGTCTTGCTTGTCGCCTGGTACAGCCAATAGGCCTCGGCTCTCAACGCCTCGGAAATAGGTTTGTCGATGGATTCGTAGACCATCTGCTTGCACGCGTTGATGGATTCGGCGGGGAACTGGGCAATGCGCTTGGCCAGCGCATCGACATAGGGACCGATCTCGTCGGGGTCCAGCGCCTTGTTGATGGTGCCCATGCGCTCGGCATCGTCGGCATCGTAGTCCTGCGCACTCAGGATGATTTCCAATGCCCGGCCAAGTCCGGTTTGGCGCGCCATGCGAGAAGCTCCGCCGCCGCAGGGCAGGATACCCATGCCAACTTCCATCTGCATGAACTTGAACTTCCCGCGTGCCGCAAAACGCATGTCCAGCGCGAGTGCGAGTTCGTGTCCGCCGCCACGGGCAAAGCCTTCAAGCTTTGCGATTGTTGCCTGCGGGACCTTGCTCAGCCGTTCGCAAACGGACTGCAGGTCCAGCAGCTGGGCGTCTTCCCGCGAGACGGCCTCGGTCGAAAGATCCTTGAGCAACTCGGTATCGTAGTGACAGACCCAGATTTCGGGGTTCGCCGACTGGAAGATCACCACTTTGGTTTCCCGGTCCCGCTCCAGCCGCATCGCAAGGCTGTTGAGGTCGGCCAGCATCTCTTGGCCCTGAACATTGACCGCTCCGAAGTTGAACGTCACGGTGGCGATTGCATTCTCGACCGCGACGTCAAAGGTCTGGAAGTTTTCGTATTTCATTGGACAGTCCTCTCCTGTTCTCGCCATCAAAGATGCGAGGGTTTGCATGGATTGGCAGGGCGCGGGAATGCGCCCGGCTTAGCCGTATTGGCGGGTAGTGTCTTGAATGGCCTTCATGACGTCGGCTGCGTGTTCGGACTTCAGCGCCGCGGGGTGCGGGTCTGCAAATGTACCGCCGTCATTGTCGAAATAGGCGCCCGACGCCTGCGCGAACCGATCGCTAAGTGCGGCGTCGATCAGGATGTCGGCGCCGATGTTGAGGTCGTTGCCGGCGACTCCGAAACCGTCTTTGACCATTTTGGAGGCCAGCAATGAACCCGGATTGACCGCAATCAACGCCGGTCCAGCGGGTAGGGCGCGGGCCTGTTCGCGCGTCCATATCGTGATTGCCAACTTGCTTTGCGCATATGCGCTCATATCGGCCAACCGCGTTTTGCCGGTTAACGCATCCACATCCACAGGGGCCTGGGCGGCCGAGGACAGGTTCACGACGCGGCCAGCCTTGGGAATGATCGGAAGCAGAAGTTCGGTCAGCAGATAAGGCGCGAGCGTGTTGACGACGAAGCGGATATCGAGACCGTTTTCGAGAGTGGTCTGCGGAGCCTTCAGGACGCCGGCGTTGTTGATCAGCACATCCAGTCGGTCGTGATTGGATCGGATGGCCTCCGCCAACGACCTCACGGCTGATAGGTCGGACAGATCGGCGCTGTAGGTTTCCGACTGCCCTCCAACCTCCAGGGCGGCTGCCTCCAACTTTGTAGTGTTCCGCCCGTGCAACAGAACACGGTGACCGTCAGCCGCCAGCTTCTTGGCGGTGAGCAGTCCGATACCGTCGGTTGCGCCTGTGATCAGAATGGTTTTGGTCATGTGATCAGTTCCTTATGAGAATTCCGGCAGGATCGTATCTGCCAGGCGTTTGAGTGTCGGTTCGATGGCAGCCTCGTTGAAACGCAGATTCAGGGCGACGTGATTCATCCCAACCTCACGGATTTCAGCCAAGTAGCGGTGCAGGAAATTCGAACCCGACTGGAACCCCAGATGTATGGGACGTGCGGGGGCATTTGGGTCCTCCAGCAAGTCGACATAGAGCGACTGCATCACCGGTTTGTCCGGTTGCCCCAGTGCTTTCAGACGGTTCCGGTAATCTGCCACCGCGCGCCCCTGCGATGCCGCATCGCGCGGATAGGTCATCCACCCATCGCCGTTTTCAGCCACCCAATCCGGGGATTGCCGACTGCCGCCCGTGATCAACAGCGGCAGGCGCGATCCCGAGGGTTTCGGCACGAGGTCAATGTCGCCGGACAGATGTCCCTGCAGGCTTTCGTGCTTGGGATAGGGTGTTGCCGTTGCACGGATATAGTCGACACTGTCGCGGAACCGCTCACCGCGATCGGGGAAGGATTGACGCATTGCCGGATACTCTTCCGGTCGATCGCCAGACGCCACACCCAACAGCAGACGGCCATCGGACAAAACATCCGCCGACGCGGCTGCCTTTGCCACATGGGCCGGATGGCGCAGCGGCAAAACGATGCTGGCGGTCCCCAGGGCAATGCGATCCGTTGCGGTCGCCAGTGCACCCAGATAGACAAACGGGTCAAAGATCTGGCCGGGGTCCCCGAAACTTGGAACATTGAACGGCACGTCGCGCAGCCAAAGCGCGGCAAAGCCCAGAGACTCGGCCAATTGCGCGGCCTTCATGTGGCCCTTCATCGTGGGCTCGGATCCCACCGGGTAGGCCTCGAGCGGCAATACCAGCCCTAGCGTCAGCTGATCTGGCCGAAAAACCTGACCGTAGGCCTTGTTGATCGGGGCAAAGGACAGGTTTTGTTTTTTGTCCAACATGATGGTTCCTTGCTCAGTACCGCACCAAAGTGCGGGTCTCGATGCTCTTCCGGATGGTGTTGACGGTCGGGTCCTCGACCATATCGAGCGCGCTGTGCGCGACGGAAGGCAACCCCTGAATGTCGTAGATGTTGAAAACAGCGATTTCATCCAGGCTCATTCGAGACAGATAGACCCAGTCATGGCTTGCATTCCCGACAAGCCCCATGATCTGCCCTTTGCGGTCAGGATAGATCAGGTCAAGCAGGATCCAGTCTTTGGGGTCGACGGACGAAGGACGGACGAACCCCAGCGGCGCGCTGTTGATCGGGTGATCGACCGGCCGCCAGAGATTGACAAAGGCATAGTGCCCTTTGCTCCACTCGGCCGCCCGCTCGGCGCCAAGCAAATCCTCCAGCCGTTGCCGAGCACCGTCCGCGCTGTAATCGCTGTGGACATTGCGCGCGGCCTTGCGCGTGGCCTTTGGGTCGTCCACGCGCAAGGTATGGTCAAAGATCACGACCTCGCGGACGCCGATCTTTGTGGTCAGCAGTTGAGCCAGCTCGTGTTCGTAGGTCCGTTTCCACTGATCCCCGGAAAAATCGCGGATGGCACTGGGCGCATTCAGAAACTCGACGCCGTCGGGCTCAAAGCGCAGGGGCCGCCCGGATGTCCGCATATCCGTCAGATTCACCTGTGTCGGCAACAGTTCGGGCGAAATCAGGTTGCCGACAATGCCGCCGGCGTCCAGTTGGAACGCCTGCCGTTCAGGTTTGTGAACGTGATAGTTTACGATACCGGTTCGTTGCATCTGTACCCTCACTGAATTGCGGATGACGCAGCCCCTGGCTTTATCGACGTTGGCTCAGAACCAGTTCACGGTTTCGGCCATCGGGCGGCGGGTCTTGGGGAATTGCGGATCACTGGCGCGATACCCAAAGGCAAACATCACCGCGGGTTTCCATTTCGAGGTATCTACCCCGAAATGATCGGCCAGAGTCTGGGTGGTGAGTTCCATGTCAAACCCTTCGATGGGGCAGGAATCGATACCCATCAAAGCAGCGGTCGTCATCATGTTGGCCAGAACGATATAGGCCTGTTTGCCGGACCAGTCGGTGATCTCGCGTTCAGTGGTGATGCGATGGTCGGTTGACTGGAACTTTCCATAAGCACCGTTGAACAATTCGATGACGTCCTCGGGCAGTTGTTTGACCTTGCGATAGTGGTCCTGCAGATAATCAGACCCAGCGGTCATGGTTGCCGCAGTGCTGGCCAGAATGATGCCAAAATGGCTGGCTGTCCCCAGCTGGCCGGAGCTGCCGTTCATCATGCCATTGGCGCCCCATGAAAACTCGCGCAAAAGCTCGCGTTTGTCGGGCGATTGGATGACCAGAATCTTGAACGGCTCGTGCCCGAAAGAGGTGGGCGACAGGCGGCCAGCCTCAAGGATGGTTTCGAAATCGGCGTCGCTGATCTTTCGGTCGGGATCAAAGACCTTTGTTGCGTGCCGGAAATTGAAGGCTTCGAGGATCTGTAACTGAACGTTCGGGCGAACGGACATTTGTGGCTCCATTTGGTTTGTCTTCCGTGGAGCCAGAAATATCACTTGAGAAATCCGATGAAACAGCAGATATCAGGTTTCAGTTTTCGGATTTTGCGTATAATAGGCTTATGGACACACAGGCGCTTCGGCTTTTCGTGCTTGCAGCGGACAAGCTGAACATATCGGCCGCCGGGCGCGAACTGGGGTTGGTGCCCGCAGTCTCGAGCGCCCGACTTGCCAAGCTGGAGCATCAGTTGGGTGTCGAGTTGCTGCACCGCTCGACCCGGAAAGTATCGCTGTCTCTGGAGGGCGCCGAGTTTCTACCTTATGCGCGCGAAATTCTGGCGCAGGAGAATGCGGCCTTGGCCGCTTTGGGGCAGGGGTCGGCCCAAGCCACCGGCACTTTGCGGTTTACTGCGCCCAGCACATTTGCCCAGCTCTACATTGCTCCAATCCTTGCAAAGTTTCAGGAACAGCATCCGGGTGTGACCCTGGACCTGCGATTGTCGGATGCTCAGTTTGATCTGATCGAAGGCAGCTATGATCTTGCTTTGCGGAACGCACCGCTGATCGATACCAGCCTCAAGGGGCGCAAGCTGGCGGATGACAAACGCATCCTTTGCGCGGCACCGGATTACCTATCGGCCCACGGAGAGCCCGAGACGCCGGATGATCTGGCGCATCATCGGCTGATTGCATTTCGCCACACCCGGGCCCGGGCGCTGAAAACTGCCCGGGGGGCCGTCGCAAGCTTCGATCCCGGAGCCACGAAATGTCCATTGATCATGGATGACGGTCTCAGCCAGAAGCTGGCCACCGTGGCAGGTGCGGGGATCTCGATGAACTCACTGTGGAGCGTTCAGGAGGAGCTTGCCTCGGGCAGGTTGCGTCATGTCCTTCCCGAATATGAGGCGGCGGAAGACAACGTGCTGTGGCTGATCTATCCAAAGTCGAACGTATTGTCGCCAAAGGTGCGGGTCTTCATGGATTTTCTGATCACCGAGATCGGCGTGAAGCCGCCGTGGGAAAGACCACCGGACTGATCGATTGCGCCCAGTTGCTTCGGGCTAGCGCAGCAAAGGCCCGATTAGCCGTTCTGAAAGTAGAACGACAGCTTCCGGCTGACCCCGCCCGGAGGTCTCGGGAAGGGCGATGCGCGACGGACCTGTTCCTTGGCGGCCCTGTCGACCTCGGTCGAGCCGGAACTGTCGATGATCTCGACCCAGGCCAGTGTTCCGTCCGGGTTGATTTCAAAGAAGACTTTGGCAAAGCCGCGAACCGAGACATAGACCGGCGGAGTTCTGTTGAGGTGGACAAGAACCTGCCCGGCATAATTGGTGACATTCGAGTTGCCGGGGCCTCGACCGCCGGACTGATTGGAGTTGCCCCCGCGGGTAAATGCGTCGACCCCCTGTCGGCGATAGGTCGTCAGCGGCGAGTCGATCTGCTTGTTGGGAAATCGCAGGTTGTCAAAACTGTCCAGCCGGCTGGCCCGTTGGTCGGGCGCAGGGGCCGGTGCAGGGGTGCGGTCCGGAAGACGCGGCCGGATCGATGTCGCAACCGCCAGATCCGAGGTGCCGTCGTCGGTGTCGCTTTCGACCGGTTGCTGCTCCTCCGCCGGCACTGAGGGCTCCGGTATCGGTGAGGGGGCAGGCAGGGCAGCGAGTTGCTCCGGCTCTGAAATCGGGGCCTCTATGGGTTCAACCGGTGCTTCGGGCGCCGCTGCGGACTGCGATTCGGCTTGGACGGGCGGTGTTTCGTCGACCTCATCAGCGGCCTGCCGATCACCTTCGGCCGAGTCCGCCGGCTCAACGATTTCCGGAACGGGCTGATCAGGCTGCACCGGGTTGGTTTGTCCGATATCAGGCGAGTTGACCTTTTGCGGATCCGACGAGGCGACCAGTGTTTCGCTGACGGGTATTTCGGCCCGGTCCGGCTCTGTCGGCTGTTCGACTTCGGGCTCGGGCTCTTCTGCGGGGGTCGGCGGCTCAGGCGGGGTCGCGGTTTCCGCCAGATCCTCGAACGCGTTGCCCAAGGCAACCGTGTCCGGTTGCGATCCGGCCGTCGCAGGTTCCGCAGGGTCCCGCGCAGCAGGCAGCAGCAGAAAAAGGTGGAACAGCACCGAAAGCACAACGGCCAGCGCCGCGACAAACAGAGATTCCCGGATCATTCGAGCGCCCGTTCGGTCACCGCAAAGACTGCGGTGGCGCCGAGACGGCGCAAAGCGCCGGTGACTTCGATCAGGCGTGCCCCGGAAACGTTCCGGTCAGGCACGATCCGCACGGGTTCCTCGCCACGAATGGTCATGTAGGTCTGCGGATCCGTCGGTGTTCCGCGAAAGCTGAGCGTCCCGTCAGCGTGAAGAACCAGTGCATCGGGTGGTTCGCGGCCATCCAGATCGGATGTGTTGACCAGCTCCAAGTCCGGGTCCAACGGTTGAGCAACGGTTCCGGCGATCAAAAAGAAGATCAGCATCAGAAAGACCACGTTGATCAACGGAATGGTCGAGTCGCGCTTGCGGCTTGGGCGGTCGTGGCGGATCATGGCGTCACTCCAGAACCGTTACCGACAGACCGTCGAGGCCGCGCAGTTTCACCAGAAAGTCAACAAGCCGTTGGGCGGTGACGTCGCCGTCAAGGCTGACCAGCACCTGCCCGGGCTGCAGTGCCTGTGCCAATTCATCCAGCGAGAGCGGAGCTCCGTTCAGCACCACGCGGTCCGCCCCCAATTGCACAAAAGCGCGATCCGACGGGGCGCTGGGCTCCGATGGACCCGCGGCAGCGCTGCTGAGTTGAATTTCTCCGAATGTCGAAAAGGTCGACGTCAGCATGAAGAACAGCAAAAGCAGAAAAATCACGTCGATGAGCGGTGTCATCGACATGGCGCGCCGAACAAATGGGGCAGCGTTACGCATGTCCCGGCGCGGCGACAAACGCGGTGCTTGTAGCTGCTGTCGGCAGCGCCTGGGTCGGTACGAGGATCGTGCGCAAGGCCTTGTCTGCGAATACCCGCTCGCGCGCGGTGCGGCTTTCGAACCAGGACAGGACCATGGATGTGGGCATCGCAACCGCCAGACCCACCGCCGTCGTCACCAGCGCAACCCAGATCCCACCTGCCAGCAACGACGGATCCACACCGGCCCCGGCCGTCTGCAGGCTTTGGAAGGCTTCGATCATGCCCAGAACCGTGCCGAACAACCCCAGCAAGGGGGCCAACTGCGCGACTGTATCCAAAAGCCGGAACCCACGCTCGAGCCCGGCCAACGCCAGGCCGGCTTCGGCGTCCAGCCGCTCGTCCAGCCCCGCCGTATCCGGGGCGTTCATTGCCGCACCCACGATCGGGGCAAGGTAACTGCTGCTGGCGGCCAGACGCTCGCGCGCAGTGTCGTGGTCTCCGGCATCCCAGGCCGCCAATGCCTGGGACAGCACCCGATGGCGGCCGACGCCACAGGCCGCAAACTGCCAGAGCTTGTAGATCGAAACCGCTACGGTCAGGATCGACATCACAAGAAGGATCGCCACTACTGGCCCGCCCAGTGCAAGAATCTGGCCAAGCGCGTTGAAGATGTTCATCCCAAAAGCTCCATTTCCAAGCGGCTGGTCACCGAAAGGGTCGAATTGCAAAGATCACTCTCGGAACCGCCGGTCATGCAGGAACTGGCTCCGTTTATCAGAACGCGCCCGACCGTTGCGCATGGCCTGTCTGGCAGGTCGAACTGGCGCACACGCGGGCGGTCCTGCGGCAAATCCCTAAAATCGAACAATGACAGTTTGATCACCGAACCCTGCGTGTCGAAGATCACGGTTTCGAAAACGGCTTTGTCGATCGCCCGTCCGGTTTCGTTGGTGATCAGGAATGACAGCCGACAGGCCTGCCCCACATCCTGCGCCGCGTTGAGTTCCAGTGACAACCCGGCGCCATCGGCGTCAGACGATTGCGCATTGGCCGCAAGGGGGAGGGCTGACCATGCGATAAGGGCGGGTAAAAGGTGACGCAGTTTCAATGATAGAACCTCATTCTGAACACGTGGTACCTGCAGCCCGCCAAGCAGTGCTGGCGCCGTGCCTGTAATAACTTAGACCGGCAGTACGGGGAAGGGTTGGTGGGGGCTTTGTGATCGTTCGTCAGGCGAAACCTCGCCAATACTTTTGTAGGTCCGCGAGGGTCGCTCAGGTTTCGACAAGGTATCTGTCCGACAGAGGCAGGCTGGCTGCCCCCAGGGCGCGGGCATCCGGACCAACCGACCCGGCCAGAACCGAGGGCTGCTCGAGCCCGGTAAAGTTCAGCCGGGAGAGATGCGTCTCGACGCGTTCGATCAAGCGCGCGGTAACGCTCTCGGGCATCCAGCCGTCGATTTTCACCGTTTCAAAGTCGATCAGGCTGCAGGAAGACAGGATCGCATAGGCCAGACCTTTCGCGGCCTCGTCCATCCATGCCTCTAGAAGCATATCCGGCATGTCCCAACGGTCCGGGGTCTCCCACATGTGGAAGGGATCCAGGCCTGCGGCGACAAGCTTCTGCTCAAGCACGCAAAGGCTGGCGACATCGATCAGGGGTTTGACCGCGCCCGAGCCGACGGGAACCGGCAACGGACCCAAGGCGCCTGCATTCCCGCGCCCGGAAAAAATGACGCCGTTGAGGACGACACCCCCGCCAATGAAGTAGCCCATGTAGAAATACAGAAAGTTCCGCGGTCTTTCGGACGGCCCGAAGACCAACTCTGCCCCGCAAGCCGCGGTGGCGTCATTCTGCAAATAGACCGGGATGTTTCGCGCTAGGGAAAGACTGGCCTGCAGATCGGCCGAGCGCCATGGATCCATCTTTTCTTGTGGGACATTCAGGGTCTGCGCCCAGTCCCAGAGATAGAAGGGCATCGCAATGCCCAACCCGGCAACCCGGTCACGCGACGCTGTCGGCATCTGGTGTATCATCCGGTCCAATGTGCCGGTGGCGAAATCCAATGTCGCGCCGGGGGTGGGATAGTCATAGGTCTCTCGCGCGCGATCCCGTACTTTGCCTAGGAAATCGGTCAATACCAGCTCGGTGCTGCGGCGGCCGACTTTCAGCCCTAGGAAATAGGCCCCATCCGGATTCAGGCGCATTGGCACCGAGGGTTGCCCAACCTTGCCACGTTGTGGCTCGCCCCGCAGCAGCAACCCATCGCTTTCCAGTTGGCGCATGATCACCGAGACAGTCTGCGCCGACAATCCGGTCATGCGGGCCAGCTCCGATTTGGCGAGCGCTTGGTGCCGGCGGACCAGTGACAGCACCAGTCGTTCGTTGTGGGCGCGCATGCCACTTTGGTTCGTCCCACGCACGGTCGAAACGCGCTCGGGCGGATTGCTCTGCGCTGATTGTTCCTCGGGCACGGGCCGCTCCTCCTACGATCAAGAATGTGGATGCGCCTACCCAGTGTCAATAATAAATAAGAGTGATTTATTTATTGACAGAACCTGAGAATCACCGGATGGTTTTACATATGGGAGCCGGCAGAATTCCGTCCGGACTCCTTAGATGCCCATCGGGTATCGGAGATATTGGGAGGAAAAGCCTTGAAGATTTCAGCATTCGCTGGCGCGACCGCGCTGGCCCTTACAGCCATGGCAGGCGCTGCCGCCGCGCAGGACACGGTCTGCCTGATCACCAAAACCGACACCAACCCCTTCTTCGTGAAGATGAAAGAGGGTGCCACAGCCAAGGCCGAAGAGCTGGGCATGACGCTCAAGGCGTTCGCCGGCAAGATCGACGGCGACCATGAAACTCAGGTGCAGGCGATCGAGACCTGCATTCTGGACGGCGCCAAGGGTATCCTGTTGACCGCATCCGATACATCGTCGATCGTTCCGGCCGTCCAGCAGGCGCGCGACGCCGGTGTGCTGGTCATCGCGCTGGATACACCGCTCGAACCGATCGACTCGGCGGATGCGACTTTTGCAACCGACAACTTTCTGGCGGGCGAGCTGATCGGGAAATGGGCCGCAGCCACGCTGGGAGACGAAGCCCAGAACGCGAAGATCGCCATGCTGGATCTGGCAGTCAGCCAGCCTTCGGTCGGGGTGCTGCGCGACCAGGGATTCCTGCAGGGCTTCGGCATTGACTTGGGCGACCCGAACAAATGGGGCGACGAGACCGACCCGCGCATCGTAGGCCATGACGTCACCGCCGGGAACGAAGAGGGTGGCCGCAAGGCCATGGAGAACCTTCTGGCCAAGGATCCGATGGTCAACGTGGTCTATACGATCAACGAACCGGCTGCCGCCGGTGCGTATGAGGCGCTCAAGGCCATCGGCCGCGAAAACGATGTGCTGATCGTTTCGGTCGACGGCGGCTGCCCCGGTGTGCAGAACGTGGCCGACGGTGTGATCGGCGCAACCTCGCAGCAATACCCGCTGCTGATGGCGTCGCTTGGCGTCGAGGCGGTCAAGAAATGGGCCGACGAGGGCGTGAAGCCCGAGAACACGCCCGGCAAGGACTTCTATGACACCGGTGTTGCGCTGGTGACGGACAAGCCGGCCGATGGCGTCGAGTCGATCTCGGTCAAAGAGGGCATGGACCTCTGCTGGGGCTGATCTGATCCCTTCAGGGGCCGCACCGCGCGGCCCCTGAATTGAACCACGACCTCACCCGAAATTTTGCTAGAGTCGCCCCAAGACGGGAGCTTGACGCATGGGGGAACCTCACTGATGTCCGACACATCGAGACAGTCCGACGATTTCGAAGCCGCGGCCAAAGGCAGTCCGGAACAAGTTGCCGAATTCGAAGATCACCACCGCGGGTTCATGGGGACGGTCCAACACTTTCTGCATGTGAACCCTTCGCTGGTGCCGCTGATCGTTTTGGTCGCGGCGATCTTGATTTTCGGCGCCTTGCTGGGCGCCAAGTTCTTTTCACCTTTCGCACTGACCCTGATCCTGCAGCAAGTGCAGATCGTCGGCATCGTGGCCGCCGCCCAGAGCCTGGTGATCCTGACCGCCGGGATCGATCTGAGCGTGGGCGCGATCATGGTCATGTCCTCGGTGGTGATGGGCCAGTTCACCTTCCGCTATGGGCTGCCGCCCACGGTGGCGATCCTGTGCGGTCTGGCCATCGGGACCGCCATCGGCGCGGTGAATGGGTTTCTGGTCAGCCGGGTCAAGCTGCCGCCCTTCATCGTGACGCTGGGCATGTGGCAGATCGTTCTGGCCGCCAACTTCCTGTATTCACAGAACGAAACCATCCGGTCGCAGGAAATCGAGGCCAACGCCCCGATCCTTCAGCTGTTCGGCGCCAAGTTCAATGTCGGTGGGGCTGTGTTCACGGTCGGGGTGATCTTCATGCTGGTGCTGATCCTGATGCTGGCCTATGCGCTGCGGCATACCGCGTGGGGGCGCCATGTCTATGCCGTGGGCGACGACCCCGAGGCCGCCGAGCTGTCGGGCGTCAACGTGCATCGCACGCTGATGTCGGTCTACATGCTGTCGGGGCTGATCTGCGCCTTTGCCGGCTGGGCGCTGATCGGGCGCATCGGCTCGGTCTCGCCCACCTCGGGGCAGTTGGCCAACATCGAAAGCATCACCGCCGTCGTGATCGGAGGCATTTCTTTGTTCGGGGGGCGCGGGTCGATCCTGGGCTCGTTGTTCGGGGCGCTGATCGTCGGCGTGTTTACCCTGGGCCTGCGGTTGTTGGGCGCGGATGCGCAGTGGACCTTCCTTCTTATCGGTATGCTGATCATCGCCGCCGTGGCCGTGGACCAGTGGATCAGAAAGGTAGCAGCGTGATGGAACCCATTCTCAAAGGGCGCGATCTGGTCAAACGCTATGGCAAGGTCACGGCGCTGGATCACTGCGATTTCGACCTTATGCCGGGCGAAATCTTGGCCGTGATCGGCGACAACGGCGCGGGTAAATCGACCTTAATCAAGGCGGTTTCCGGTGCCGTCGCCCCGGATGAGGGCGAGATCTGGCTGGAAGGGCGCAAGGTCGATTTCCACTCGCCCATAGACGCGCGCGAAGCCGGGATCGAAACGGTCTATCAGACGTTGGCCATGTCGCCCGCCCTGTCGATCACCGACAACATGTTCATGGGGCGCGAGATCCGGCGCAAGGGGCCTTTGGGCTCAGTATTCCGGATGCTCGACCGCCCTGCGATGGAGAAGTTCGCCCGCGACAAGCTGAACGAACTGGGGCTGATGACGATCCAGAACATCAACCAGGCGGTCGAGACCCTGTCCGGGGGACAACGTCAGGGCGTGGCCGTGGCCCGTGCGGCGGCGTTCGGGTCCAAAGTCATCATCCTTGATGAACCCACCGCGGCGCTTGGCGTTAAGGAAAGCCGGCGGGTTCTGGAACTGATCCAGGACGTGAAATCCCGTGGCATTCCGATCATTCTGATCAGCCACAACATGCCCCATGTGTTCGAAGTGGCCGACCGCATCCATGTGCATCGACTTGGCAAGCGGCTTTGCGTGATCGACCCCAAAGACTACACCATGTCCGATGCCGTGGCCTTCATGACGGGCGCCAAAGAACCGCCGGAACAGGATCGCGCGGCATGACGACCGAAGGGTCATCGCCGCAGGCGCTGGCCGAGCGGATCGCCGAAGCCGTGGCCGGGCTGGCGGGCGGTGAAACCCGCCAGCTTGTCGCCGTGGCCGGGCCGCCGGGTGCGGGGAAATCCACCGTGGCCGCGCTTGCACAACAGGCGCTGCAGGTGCGCGGCATTCCGACCGGTCTGCTGTCGATGGATGGTTTCCACTATGACAACCAAATCCTGACGGCGCGCGATCTGCTGCCGCGCAAGGGCGCGCCCGAGACATTCGATCTGCCGGGCTTTCACGCCTTGTTGCGCCGACTTCAGGCCGAAGACGAGGTCGCCGTGCCCGAGTTCGACCGCGTGCTCGACAAATCCATCGCAGCCTGTTCGTTCGTGACCCGCGACCAGCGGGTGGTGATCGTCGAGGGGAACTATCTGCTGCTGGGCGAACTGGGGTGGCGCGATCTGCGCGCCCACTGGGCGCTGACCGTGTTTCTGGACGTGCCCCTGCCGACGCTGGAGGCGCGCTTGCTGGACCGTTGGATCGGGCTGGGCCTGCCTCGCGACGAAGCCGAGCGCCGAGCCTTCGCCAATGACATTCCCAACGCCCGACGCGTGGTGCAGAACTCGGGCGCTGCCGACCTGGTGCTGCGTTAGCCCAGCGCCTTGTACATGTAGGTGGTGGGTTCGAACACGGGTTCGAACGGGTTGCGACAATAGCCGGGAATCTCTCCGGCGGTTTCGAATCCCAGGCTTTGATACAGGATGCGCGACGGGTCGGTGCTGCGCGTGTCCAGCACCAACAGGGTTCGGCCAAGTTCGGCGGCGCGCTCTTGCAGGGCGCCCATCAAGGCGCGGCCCAGCCCGCGCCGCCTTGCGTCGGGATGCACCAGCAGCTTGGCCACATCGGCGCGGTGCGGCTGGTTGGGCATCGCAGCCGGAATCAGCTGAACCGTCCCTTGGATGCGTCCGTCAACATAGGCTACGAAAAGATCCAGCTCTCCGGCTGACAGCCCGGGGCGCACGCGCTCCTGCCAATAGGCGCGCGCGGCGTCACGGGAAAACGGCAGAATGAACCCGATGCTGGCGCCGGTATGCACGCAGCCATGCAGGATATCCGCCAGATCCTCCACCGCTTGGTCAAAAGTCGCTTTGGAAAGGCGTGTAATCATATCAGCACCAGAATGTAGCGGGCGCCGCGGGACGCCTCGGTTTCAAAACGGGTCGCGCCTGACAGATGATAGCGGAGGCAATCACCCCCGTTTAGCACATGGGACGTTCCATCAACGGTCAGGGTCAGTGCGCCGTCCAGCACGATCAAGTGATGTTCCTGCCCGGGACGAGGTGGTGCGTCATAGGTGATCGTGGTGCCAGGAGGGAGGTGACACTCCAGAACCTCGCCCGTCAGCCCCGCCGAGGGGGGCGAAACCGACCGGCGCGTGAACCCGGTTTCGGGGTCGCGCCATTCGATCTGCCGTTCGAACGGAACCTTGGGGTCGAAGCTGTCCTCGACCATCATCAACAGGCGCGACATCGGCAGGCCGTAGGCTGCGCACAATCGGCCAAGATTCTCGGCCGTCGGGCTGACCTCGGCCTTCTCCATGCGCGACAGGGTGGCCCGACTGACACCGCTGGCCTGCGCGAGTTGTTCAAGTGACCAGTCCCGACTGCGGCGCAGGTCGCTCAGATGGCGCGCGAGGCGGCTGGACAGGTTGTCTAGCATTTCTCATATCCGGGAATCAGTTTCGATAATGAGAAAATTAGCAGAAATAAATAAAATAAAAAGGGGCGCCCGTTCCGCGCCCCTTCAACTGCTCGATATGATGGCGGCTTACTTCCAGCCAACCTCGTTGAAGATCTTCTGGGCCTCGGGGATGTTCTTGGCGACTTCAGACAGGTTCACGTCGTCGGCCTTGAATTCACCCAGAGCGGCCACGTTCTCGGCCAGCTCAACACCTTGGACGGCCGGGAATTCATCGTTGCCGTTCGAGAAGTAGACCTGTGCCTGATCGCTGGCGAGGTATTCGAGGAACTTGACCGCATTGTCCTTGTTCGGGGCATGGGCCGCGACGCCCGCACCCGACAGGTTCATATGTGCGCCTTCGGCATCCTGCGCGGGGAATTGAATACCGATCATGTCGACGCTGTCCGACAGGCCCTTGACGTCTTTGCGCAGAGCACGTGCAAAGTAGTACGAGTTCGACACGGCGATTTCGCATTCACCGGACACGATTCCACGCAGCTGATCGGTGTCGCCGCCCTGAGGTTCACGCGCCATGTTGGCCACGACTCCCTCGGCCCAATCTTTGGCCTTTTCGGCGCCATGATGGGTGATGATCGAGGCCAGCAGGGTCTGGTTGTAGGTGTTGCTGGACGACCGGATGCAAACCAGCCGTTTGTATTCAGGGTCGGCCAGATCCAGGTAGGTGGCCGGAGGGTTGGTCACGTCATTCTTGTCATAGAAGATGATGCGCGCGCGCTGCGAGAAGCCGAACCACTGGTTGTCTTCGTCCTGCAGGTTGGCGGGGATGCGCTCTTCCAGAACTTCGCTGTCGACCGCCTGCAGCAGGCCCGCGTTCTTGGCCCGCGCCAAGCGCGAGGTGTCAACGGTCAGCAGGATGTCGGCGGGCGAGTTCGCGCCTTCGGCTTCCATCCGCGCGATCAGCTCGTCGGCCTTGCCTTCGATGCGGTTGATCTTGATGCCAGTGGCTTCTTCGAAATCGGTGTAGAGACGCTCGTCGGTGTCGTAGTGGCGCGAGGAGTACAGGTTCAGCTCGCCTTCGGCAGCGGCCGATCCGGCGATCAGGGCCGACAGGGCGGCGGCGATAAAGCTCGTGGTTTTCATCTGTGGATGTCCCGGTTGTCGAATCTCATGAGCGGGGTATTTCCCGACTGATTTGCTCAATTAAACGATTCCAGGCGGGATGCAAGAAAATCCGACAAAATTACTTGGTCTAATTTGCCGCAGTTTGTTTGGGTGCGCCGGCCAGGGTTGGCTAGCGCGGGCGTTGAATTGTCTCGACCGACAAAATGGTCGGCAGATGCCTGGCGATCTCGGTCCAGGTTTCGCCTTCGTCGGCGCTTGCAAACACCGAGCCGCTGTTGGTTCCGAAATAAACACCCGCAGGGTTGCAACAATCTCCTGCCATCGCCTGGCGCAGAACCGTGAAAAAGCAGCTGGTCTGCGGCAGCCCTTCGCGACAAGCGGTCCAGCTTTGGCCACCATCTGTGGATTTCCAGACCGCCGCCGCTGCATTCGGCGGATACCGTCCGATGCTGTCTCCATTCAGGGGAATGGTCCAGATCGTATTGGGATCGTGGGGATGGACGTGGATTGGGAATCCAAAGGTCGACGGCAACCCGCCCGAAATATCGTCCCAGCTGCGCCCGCCATCGGACGAACGCCAGACACCATGATGGTTCTGTTGATACAGCAGCTCTTTGGTGTCGGGCGCCCGGACCATGTTGTGCACGCAATGACCGATTTGACCGTCCCGCGGCGCTGCCGGATGGTCGTGCTGCCCGCAACTCTCGGCGTTCGACAGCCGGTTGCGCCGCTCCCACGTAGTGCCGCCGTCTTCCGAGGCGAATACTCCGGCCGCCGATATGCCCACCCAAAGCTTTTCCGCATCGTCTGGATCGGAAACGATCGTGTGCAGCACCAAGCCTGCGGCCCCCGGTGACCATTCTTCGGCCGAGGGGTGATCGGTCAGGCCATTGACCGTTTCCCAGGTCTGCCCAGCATCCGAACTGACCAACAGCCGCGCCGGTTTTGTTCCCGCGTACAATGCGCCGCCTGAACAATGCAGCGACCAGATCTGCGAGAACTCGTCGCCGAACGGTGCTGCTTCACCGGTCCAACCGATCAACTCGGCAAAGTCGGGATCGTTTGCGGCCCACTCGTCCTGCTGCCCCTGTGTGAGCTTGGTGACCTCCCAGCTCTGGCCCCCATCCTCGGAGCGCCAGACGCCGGCTCCGTGCCAGTCGCCGCCGCCGCCGGCCCAGAGTGTCCCGGTTTCGTCATCTCCGACGACGTGGTTGATGGGCCAGCCGCCGCAATGCGGACCCGTAACGCGCCAAGATGCGCGATCCGAGTCTCCGATGATCACGAAGGCACCCTTGGTGGTGCCCACCAGTATGTCGATGCAAGAGTGTTTCATTCGTTTCGCGCTCCCGGCTGTTTTGGACAGCCTAACACGAACGGTCCGTCTCAGCGCGCGGCACAAAAAAACCGCGCCCGGAGGCGCGGTTCTTTGAAACAGCGATTTGCCGCTCTCAGCCCTGACGAGCTTTGAACTTGCGCTGCGTCTTGTTGATCACATAGACGCGGCCTTTGCGACGCACAACCCGGCAGTCGCGGTGCCGGTTCTTGAGCGAGCGGAGCGAGTTCTTGACCTTCATGGTCTCTCTCCAATTCTGCGGCGCCTTCATCAAGGACGTGGCCAGCGCCTGGGTTAGCGGGTGCCCCGGGTCAGACCCGAAACAGTGAAAAGATGGTGGGCGGTACAAGGATCGAACTTGTGACCCCTTCGATGTCAACGAAGTGCTCTACCGCTGAGCTAACCGCCCACTTTCCCTTTGCGTATCCTGCCCCATAACGAAACGGGGCGCGGATCTCCGCGCCGGTGGAGGGGTCTATAAAAGGAGTCGCGAAGGGGTTCAAGGGGTTTGGTCCAACAATTTTCCGGTCTATGTTATCGGCAAAGAAGGAGAGGCCATGCACAGCGCCGCATACGCTTTGGAAATGCCCGCAGAACGCACGTCGTGCGTTGTTTTTTCTTCGCCACATAGCGGCCGGAACTATTTGCCGGGCTTTCTGGATCGTTCGGTTCTGAACCGCAATGTGATTCGCTCTTCCGAAGATGCCTTTGTCGATCAACTGTTCGCTTCCGCCTCGATCCATGGCGCACCGTTGATTGCGGCGCAGATGCCGCGCGCGTTCCTTGACCTCAACCGCAGCGCCGAGGAACTGGATCCTGCGTTGATTCTCGGCGCGCGCCGTCAGGGACACAACCCGCGCGTGGTATCGGGGTTGGGCGTGATCCCCCGTGTCGTGTCCAACGGTCGCGCAATCTACAGCGGCAAACTTACGATGGACGAAGCGCGCCTGCGCATCGACACCTATTGGCGTCCCTATCACGCCCGCTTGAAGTCTCTTTTGGCCGAATCGATCGACATGTTCGGACAGGCCATCCTGATCGACTGCCACTCGATGCCGCACGAGGCCGTTGCCATGGCAGGGAACCCCAAGGGGCGCCGTCCCGAGATCGTGCTGGGGGATCGGTTTGGTGCCTCGGCATCGGGCGTCATTGTTGATCAGATCGAAGCGGCCTTTTCGTCCGCCGGTCTGACAGTGGCCCGGAACACGCCCTTTGCAGGGGCTTACGTGACCCAGACCTACGGTCGTCCCGCCCGTCATCAGCATGCGATTCAGATCGAGATCGACCGGGCGCTCTATATGAATGAGAACACGATCGAGCCCAACGCCAATTTCCTGGCGTTCAGGGATATTCTGGAAGAAGTCATCGCGGAGATCGCCCGAATTGGTTCTCAGCCGGCACGGCTGGCCGCCGAATAGGAAGAGTCACCGCAGCGCTCGGCCCTTCACGATTGCATCAGTTCCATATTTTCGGCGGATCTCGTCGGTCGCACGCTCTGCTTTCGAGCGTTGCGTGGCCCCGGGGTCCAGCAGGTCGCCGGATATGTCGGCCTTATCTTCGGCGCACAGATCTGACAATCCGCAGCCCAGCAGACGATAGGGGCCCTGATCGCCGACCTGATCGAACAGCCCGCGGGCGGTGCGGTAGATGCGGTCGGCCATCTGTGTCGCATCCCGCAACGAGACCCGGCGGGTCAGCAGTTTGTGGTTGGCCTTCTTGAGCTTCAGCGTCACGACCCGCCCGGCCAGCCGCTTGGCCTTCGCACGGTCGGCCACCTTTTCGGCCATGCGCCAAAGGTGACCGTCCAGAATGTCGGGGTTGGCGGTGTCTTCGAAAAACGTTGTTTCATTGCTGATCGACTTCATCGGCTCGTGGGCCGAAACGCGCCGCTTGTCCTGCCCTCTGGCCAGGTGCCACAGCCGATAGCCCATCGAGCCGAAGCGCGCCGTGAGGGCCTCTTGATCCCATCGCAGCAAGTCCGAGAACGTGCGTATGCCGGCCCGCTCCAGTGACTCCTGCGCAGCCGGTCCGATGCCCCAGATCAACCGCACCGGCTTGCCGTTCAGAAACTCGGCGGTTTCCGCCTTGCCGATCACGGAAAACCCGCGCGGTTTGTCCAGGTCGGACGCCACCTTGGCCAGAAACTTGTTGTGCGAAAGCCCGATCGAGCCAGTCAGGCCCAGTTCGTCTTTCATGCGTTTGACCAGCCGTGCCAGCATCACCGCGGGCGGCGCACCATGCAGCCGCTGGGTGCCTGACAGGTCCATGAATGCCTCGTCCAGTGACAGGGGTTCGATATCCGGTGTCAGTTCGTCCATCATCCCGCGGATCTGTCGTGAGACCTCGACATAGACGGACATGCGCGGTTTGATCACCACTGCATCGGGGCATAGTTTCAGCGCCTGAAACATTGGCATGGCCGAGCGCACGCCGCGAATACGCGCCACATAGCAGGCCGTTGACACCACGCCACGCCGTCCCCCGCCAATGATCACGGGCTTGTCCGCAAGTTCGGGGTTGTCGCGCTTTTCGACCGAGGCATAGAACGCGTCGCAATCCATATGGGCGATGGTCAGGTCGAACAGCTCTGGATGTCGCAGTACCCGCGGGCTGCCGCAGGAGGGGCAGCGCCGTTCGTCGTGAAGACTGGCAAGGCAATCGCGACAGAGAGCGGGCATCATTTCCTTTCCACGGGCACCGCGAATGAGCGGTCTGGCCGAGGTGCCAAAAGTACAACACCGCACGCTGCAGCGCAAAGCGATTGAACGAAAAGGAGGGGCCGACAAGAAGACCCCCCGCAGTTTCGCGGGGGGAGGTAACGGGCCTCAGGAAGACGCGGCCCGTTGGGGAGTGTCTCTTGATCAGAATCGCCCAAAAATGTCGATTTCGATAGGCTTACGAAGCAGGTCCCAAAACTCGTGTTTTTCATGTGTGTTTTGGGGCACAGAGGCAATTTGGCGCGGCCACGGCTAAAAGTGACGCAAGGTCAACCGCTTGCGCGCCAAATCTTGCTTCCGGAACGGGGATTTGCCGCGACTTGTCCTCGAAAGGTCACACCGAACGCAACTCGGCCAGAACGGCGTCGGCTGCAGCTTTGGGGTCGGCGGCCTGATAAATCGGCCGCCCGACCACGATGTGATCGGCCCCGTCACTGATTGCGGCGGCGGGTGTCGCCACGCGTTTCTGATCGCCAAGGTCCGACCCGGACGGCCGCACGCCGGGGGTGACGATAAGCCGGCCGTTGGCCTGGGGCTGGGCGCGGATCAGGGCCGCCTCTTGCGGGCTGGCGATCACGCCGTCGGCGCCGGCCTCGAATGCGCGGGTCGCGCGTTCCAGAACCATGTCCTGCATGTCGCCGGACTTCATCAAACCTGCATCCAGATCGTCACGGTTCAGCGAGGTCAGGATGGTCACCGCGAGGATCTTCAGATCCTTGCCTGCTGCGCCTTCCTTGGCAGCACGCACCACATGTGGGTCTCCGTGCACGGTGAGGAAATCCAGATCGAACTGCGCCAGCCCCCGCACGGCGTTTTCCACCGTGTTGCCGATGTCGAACAGCTTCATGTCCAGAAAGATGCGCTTGCCGTGCTCCTGCTTCAACTCGTTTGCCAAGGCCAACCCGCCACCGGTCAGCATGCCCAGCCCGATCTTGTAGAACGATACCGCGTCGCCCAGCGTCTCGGCCATTTTCAGCCCCTCCAGCGCGTTGGGCACGTCGAGGGCGACGATCAGGCGGTCATCTGCGGTTTGGGGCAGGGCTTTGGGCATTGTTTCGACCTTTCAGGCTTGACGGGATCGGCGCTTCTGTAGAGCGTGTGGCGCAATCAGACAAGAAAAGACGCAGGGAACTACAGGATGATACGGTTGGGTGTGGTGGCTTCGGCAGCTGTTTTGGCCGGGGGGGGCGCTGTCTGGGCCGGTGAAACGGATTGCGGCGAGGCCCGACTGGTCTGGGCGGACGTCAAGGACAGCGGGTCGGCGGCAGCCATCCAAAGCTTTGCAGAGGTCTACGCGGAGTGCCCGATCTACTCGCAGCTTGCACGCGAGCAACTGGCCGAATTCAATGGAGGCGCACCTGAACCGGAGGAGGTCAGCGCCCCCAAAGAAGAGACGCGACGCCTGCTTGTCACCGACCTGCGAACCCGGCCGGAACCGGACCGCGACGATCCGCCATACGAGCCCGACTATTCGGACGGAGAATATGAGTGCCTGATGGCCGCTGCCGCTCCGGGCCAGTCGCCCTATTTCGACGGGGTGGAATGGGCGGATGTGGACGCCGAGAACGCGATGGCGATCTGTGCCGATCTACTGCTGAAAGACCAGAATGTCGACGCCGAGGTCGTCGCCGCGTTCGGCCGGGCGCTGATGAAAGGCGGCAAGCTGGAAATGGCGCTCGAGTTTTCGGAGCTGGCGGCAATGGAAGGCAGCGGGCTGGCGATGAACACGCTCGCTTCGCTCTATAACGAGGGTGAGATCGTTCCCGAAAACGATGAAACGGCGTTCGGGTGGTACATGGCGGCCGCCGATGCCGGCCTGTCCATGGGGATGCACAACGTGGCATACGGCTATGAGCACGGGGATGGTGTCGCGCCCGATATCGACAGGGCGCTCGAGTATTATGAACGGGCCGCGTATTATGGGTATGGTCCCTCAATGGTCCGCCTGGGCATCTTTCATCGCGACGGCACGCATGTCGCACAGGATATGGACCGCGCGGTCGACTATCTGGAGCGGGCCGCTGATCACGGGAACGTCGATGCCGCGGTGCATTTGGGCTTGATCTACGAAACCGGCCAGAACGGATATCCCAAGGATATCGAAAAGGCGGTGGAGTATTATTTCCAGGCCGCCGAAGAGGATGACGTCGTGGCGCTGCATAATCTGGGGTCGCTGACCTATCACGGGCGGGACGGCGTGCCCCACGACACGCAGGCGGCTTTTGTCCTCTGGGGCAGGGCGGCCGAGCTTGGCCATATGGCCTCGCAGCGCAAGTTTGGCCGGCTGCTGCACGAGGCGGGCGAGATCGAAGGCGCGTTGAAGTATTACCGTCTTGCGGCCGAGCAGGGCGACGACGTTGCAAAAAAGCTGATCCGGGAAATCGAAGGCGATTGACCCCCACGGCTGGGCGGGGAGACCCTCGTTTCCCCGCTGTGGTCTAACTGTGCTATGGTGCCGCCATTCAGAAACAAAAATTGCACCAAAGGGACAGACCATGAAGCACCTAATTCCGCTGGCCGCCGTGGCCGCGCTCGCCGCTTGTGACGACACCCCTCCACAGCCCGAGACGGGCGCTGCGCCGCCGCCCACCAATGACGATTTGTACCTGGTCGGCGGCTATCGTTCCGAAGATGACTGGTGCCAGTTGACCGGCGAAACCGCCTTTACCGTCAATTTCCTTGACCACACTGCCGACCTTGTCTCGTGTCCCACCGGCAGCGCCGCCGCGCAGTCGCTGGTCGAGATGCAGAATGCTCAGCAGGTGGCCGAAACCGGCGGCTATACAGTCTATACGATTCCCCGCGGCTGAGCGTTTTTCACCCGCTACCCTCTTGAAGCAGCGGGGACATTTCCCAAATTGATCCATGAGGCCCGGACCACTGCGTGCTGCCAAGCAGGCGCAAATCTAACGGGCGCTTGGAAAAGGAGAATGCCATGGACTTGAACAAGTTCACCGAGCGTGCACGAGGTTTCGTGCAGGCGGCGCAAACCATTGCGCTGCGCGAGGGACACCAGAGATTGGCTCCCGAACATATGCTGAAAGCACTGATGGATGATGACCAGGGGCTGGCCAGCAACCTGATCAAACGTGCGGGCGGCGCGCCCGAGCGCGTGGTCGAGGCGCTGGATGTTGCCCTGGCCAAGATCCCGAAGGTCAGCGGCGACGCGGGCCAGGTCTATCTGGACGGTCAGACCGCCAAGGTCCTGGACGAGGCTGAGAAGATCGCCAAAAAGGCCGGCGACAGCTTCGTGCCGGTCGAGCGCGTGCTGATGGCGCTGTGCATTGTCAAATCCAAGGCCAAAGAGGCCCTGGAAGCCGGTGCCGTGTCCGCCCAGAAGCTGAACGAGGCGATCAACGATATCCGCAAAGGCCGCACCGCCGACAGCGCCAATGCCGAAGAAGGCTATGACGCGCTGAAGAAATATGCCCGCGACCTGACCGAGGCCGCCCGCGAAGGCAAGATCGACCCGATCATCGGCCGCGACGAGGAAATCCGCCGCGCCATGCAGGTGCTGTCGCGCCGGACCAAGAACAACCCGGTTCTGATCGGTGAGCCCGGTGTGGGTAAGACCGCCATCGCCGAAGGTCTGGCTCTGCGCATCGTGAACGGCGACGTGCCGGAATCGCTGAAGGACAAGAAGCTGCTGGCCCTGGACATGGGTGCCCTGATCGCCGGTGCGAAATACCGCGGTGAGTTCGAGGAACGCCTGAAAGCCGTTCTGAACGAAGTCACCGCGGCCGCCGGCGAGATCGTTCTGTTCATCGACGAGATGCACACGCTGGTCGGGGCCGGCAAGTCCGACGGTGCGATGGATGCGGCCAACCTGATCAAGCCCGCGCTGGCGCGGGGCGAGCTGCACTGCATCGGCGCCACCACGCTGGACGAGTACCGCAAATACGTCGAGAAGGACGCGGCCCTTGCCCGCCGGTTCCAGCCCGTCTTCGTGCAGGAACCCACGGTCGAGGACACGATCAGTATCCTGCGCGGCATCAAGGAAAAATACGAGCTGCACCACGGTGTGCGCATCTCGGATTCGGCGCTGGTGTCGGCCGCGACCCTGTCGCACCGCTACATCACCGACCGCTTCCTTCCCGACAAGGCGATCGACCTCGTGGACGAGGCCGCCTCGCGTCTGCGCATGGAAGTGGACAGCAAGCCCGAAGAGCTGGACCAGCTGGATCGCCAGATCCTGCAGCTCCAGATCGAGGAAGAAGCGCTGAAGCTTGAAGATGACGCGGCTTCGAAAGACCGGCTTGAGGCTTTGCAGAGGGAACTGGCCGAGCTCAAGGAGAAATCCGCCGAGATGACCGCCCAGTGGCAGGCCGAGCGTGACAAGCTGGCCAGCGCCCGCGAGCTGAAGGAACAGCTGGACAAGGCGCGCGCCGAGCTGGAGATCGCCAAGCGCGAGGGCAACCTGGCCAAGGCCGGTGAGCTGTCCTATGGCGTGATCCCCGAGCTGGAGCGCAAGCTGGCCGAGGCCGAAAGCCAGGAAAGCAACGCGGTCATGGCCAAGGAAACGGTGCGTCCCGAACAGATCGCAGCCGTGGTCGAGCGCTGGACGGGTATCCCGACCTCGAAGATGCTGGAAGGCGAGCGCGAAAAGCTGCTGCGCATGGAAGAAGCGCTGCATGCCCGCGTGGTCGGCCAGGACGAGGCCGTGCGCGCCGTGGCCAACGCCGTTCGCCGGGCCCGGGCCGGTCTGAACGACGAGAACCGCCCACTGGGCTCGTTCCTGTTCCTTGGCCCGACCGGTGTGGGTAAGACCGAGCTGACCAAGGCCGTCGCCGAATACCTGTTCGACGACGAACACGCGATGGTGCGGATCGATATGTCCGAATTCATGGAGAAACACGCCGTCGCCCGCCTGATCGGTGCTCCGCCGGGTTATGTCGGCTATGAGGAAGGCGGCGTTCTGACCGAAGCCGTTCGTCGCCGGCCGTACCAGGCGGTGCTGTTCGACGAGGTCGAGAAGGCGCATCCGGACGTGTTCAACGTGCTGTTGCAGGTGCTGGATGACGGTGTCCTGACCGATGGCCAGGGCCGCACGGTCGACTTCAAGCAAACGCTGATCGTGCTGACCTCGAACCTTGGCTCGCAGGCGCTGAGCCAGTTGCCCGAAGGGGCCGACACGGCGCAGGCCAAGCGCGACGTGATGGACGCGGTCCGGGCACATTTCCGGCCCGAGTTCCTGAACCGTCTGGATGAGCCCATCATCTTCGACCGGCTTCAGCGGTCGGACATGGATGCAATCGTCGATATCCAGCTGTCCCGCCTGCGGAAGCGGCTTGCCGGGCGCAAGATCGATCTTGTGCTGGACGATGCCGCCAAGGAGTGGCTGGCCAACGAAGGCTACGATCCGGTCTTCGGGGCCCGTCCGCTAAAGCGCGTGATCCAGCGTGCCCTGCAGAACCCGCTGGCCGAGGCTTTGCTGGCCGGCGACATCCGGGATGGCGACACCGTGCCGGTAACTGCCGGACCCGATGGTCTGATCATCGGCGACCGGTTGGGCACCAGCGACCGCCCACGCCCGGACGAGGCCGTGGTCCACTAAGCTGCGGCTTGGCTGCAACAGGAAAGGCCCGCCAGAGATGGCGGGCCTTTTTCATGTGCACCATCAGTCGTGGTTCTGACGGCTTTTGCGCAATGCGCGCAAGTCGTTGGCACTCAGGCGCGGACCAGAATCGGGCGATGGTGGTGGTGCCAGTGGGGCCATGCGCTGGGCCGGATCCACCATATGGCGGCTGGGACGCCCGCCCTGCAGCTTCAGATAGGCCAACACCGCGCCCGCGGATTGCAGGCTCAGCCCCCAAAGCCCGACCAGGATAAAGCTGAGCAACAGGGCCACGGCAGGCCAGATCGGGTTTTCGATGGCGCCGCCTCGGAACAGGCCTTCGATTTCGGTGACGGACGTTGCCAACGCCGGTAGCCCGGCCACAAAGGCCACGGCCAGAAAGGCAAGGACGTAAAGCACCATCATCGACACATAGCTGATGGCCACCAATGCAAAGAGCGGCCAGAAGGAGGCACCCAGATTGCGGAAGGGTGTATAGGGTCGGTCGTCAGGATCGCTGCCCAAGGCTGCCGCGGCCAGGGGAACCAGCAGACTGGCCCGCGCAGCCGAGGCTACCGTGAATACCGCAACAGTGACGACGAGGCCCGCCACAGAAACCGACGCGCCGGCCGAGGTCAGCCAGTCGAGGGCCGGTGTTTCGGGGGTCTTGGTCAGATCAACCAGATTCGGCGCGACCTGGACAAAGGCCAACCCGACCACTGGTGCAAGGATCAGGCCGATCGCCAGGGACTCCGCCGCGCCATAGGCAATGGCGGGCACGATCAGCTTGCGATAGCCCACACCGGGTCGGATCAGCTTTGACTGGAACCCGAACCGGGCGCCGACCATGATCGGGATCACGCCGGATGAGGCGCTGATCAGGAAGGTTGCGATGAACAGTGTTCCGGGCAGGATCAACCCGATGACGAACCCGATCACACCACCCAACGCACCGTACAGAAAAAGGCCAATGAGCAGGATCGGGAACGTCACCGCAAAGCGCCACAGGATCGAAAGGGACAAAGGAATGGTTTTGGTCAGTAACACGGGGCGGCCTTCACACAGTCTCTGGTTGTTTCGGCGATACCTTATCGGGTGTGCAGCTTCCATCCCGTTGGTGCCGTTCCAAACAGGTGTTCGTCTGTGCGCGACGGGAATGCAACGCAGGCTTCGTTACAGTCCCGTCTCTCAATCGTGACGCAAGTTGCGTTGGTCCGGTGCTAAAACGGGGCTAATTCAAGGCTGATTTTTGTAAATGAACGGAGAACGGAATGGCGCACCGCTGGATCAACACCCTGACACATGCCGATACGACCCCGCGGACGGCGTTCCTGAACCGCCGACAGATTATTGCGGGGCTTGCGGGATCGGGACTGGCGATGATCGCGGGCCGGGCTGGTGCTGAAGATGCGCTGGAGCAGAACACTTGGGAAGAGATCACCTCCTACAACAACTACTATGAGTTCGGGACCCGCAAGGACGACCCTGCGAAATACGCCCATACCCTCAAGACCGAACCATGGAGCGTCACGATCGACGGGTTGGTTGACCGCCCGGGAGAGTACGATTTCCAGGACATCATGTCCGAAATGACGATCGAAGAACGCATCTACCGGTTTCGCTGTGTCGAGGCCTGGTCGATGGTCGTGCCGTGGAACGGGTTCGAGCTGGCCGACCTGCTGAATATGGCCGGCGTGCAGGAGGGGGCGAAATACGTGGCGTTCGAAACCGCGCTGCGCCGCGACGAGATGCCGGGCGTTGCATATCCGGTTCTGGACTGGCCGTATCGGGAAGGTCTACGGCTGGATGAAGCCATGCATCCGTTGACGATCATGGCGACAGGCATCTATGGCCGTCCGATCCCCAACCAGAACGGCGCCCCGCTGCGCTTGGTGGTTCCGTGGAAATATGGCTTCAAGTCGATCAAATCGATCGTACGCATCACTCTGACCGAGGAAGAGCCGCCAACCAGCTGGAACATGGCCAACCCGCGTGAATACGGGTTCTACAGCAACGTGAACCCGACCGTGGATCATCCGCGGTGGTCGCAGGCCTCGGAGCGCCGCATCGGCGGCGGGTTGTTTGCCAAGCGACAACCGACACTGCTGTTCAACGGTTACGAAGAAGAGGTCGCAGGGCTTTATGACGGCATGGATCTCAGGGAATACTACTGAGGCCATGCACAAGCTGAACCAGATACTGCGCCGCGTTCCTGTCTGGGCCGTCTACATTGCCGGATTGGTTCCGGTGCCCTGGTTGTTCTACCAAGGCATGACCGGAGGCCTCGGGGTCGAACCGATCGAGGCTTTGGAACATGAATATGGAGAACTGGCGCTTCAGTTGTTGATCCTGGGTTTGGCGGTCACGCCGCTGAGGCGGCTTACCGGCTTGAACCTTATGAAGTTCAGGCGGGCCTTCGGCATTTTAACCCTGTCCTATGTGGCGTGCCACCTTTTGGTTTGGCTGGTTCTGGACGTGCAAGACCCAAGTCAAATCTGGGCAGACATCATAAAGCGACCCTACATCACAGTTGGCATGGCGGCATTCGTTCTGATGCTGCCGCTTGGGATCACGTCGAACAATGCCTCGGTCCGGTGGCTGGGGGCGGCTTGGCGGCGCCTGCACAAGCTGGTCTACCCGGCAGCCATTCTTGCAGGGCTGCACTACGTCATGCTGGCGAAGGGCTTTCAGATCGAACCCATGATCTACCTGTTTGTGATTCTTGCCCTGTTGCTGCTGCGCCTGCCCAAGCCGGCTCTCAATACGGCGTCCCGGCGCGCCGATTCCGCGTGACTCGGGTGCTGGGCTGTGGGTAACCATGTGGGCAAGTCAGGCAGTGAGTGGTTTCTCACTGCGAGGCCTCAGCGAAAACTGAGCTCTGGGGAGATGTGGCGGCTTCAATATGCTGAAAATAAACAAATATTTTCGTTTTCGCGATTTTTTCCCAATTCCTGTCATTTTCTGCTTGCGGTGATTTGTAGTTATCCTTAGAACGCCCTTCACCGGCGCTGCTGAGGCGGTGTTGGGTGGTCTTGGAGAAGGCCTGACGGACTGGAAAGACGGTTGAGACGC
>NZ_JBXWSP010000006.1:0-2589 GCF_059613485.1 Ruegeria sp. CRTD044
CCAAGCGGATGGTCTTCGAGACCGGCAGGTTTCTTGATCTCGAAGTTCATGACCCCAAGAGTTCAGGCAATTGGGGTGCGTCTGGCGACGTGCCTGTTGCTCAGGTGTTTCGTGTATCAGGCGATGCAGGCCCACTAAGGCAGGGAAACACGCTTTGTGGCGACCAACCAGTCACGTATATGGCAACCTGGAGTGAGGACAGCTCCGGGTTTACCTACCTTGGCGTAGCGATGTTTACTGGCATGGAACCGCCTGCAGGCATTGCCGGTCAAGCGTTGTGCGCGACGTACTTCTTCTCGATGGATGTTACGGAGTAGTCCGGCAGTTGTCCTGAACTCATCGACAGAGAGGACCATTCAAAGTCCCGGGCAAGCATGTGGTTCAGCGGTAGGGAATGCTGAAGAACGAGAAGCTGTTGGTTTGGGTGATTACGGGCGCTCCCGTTTCCGCCATTAGGCTTGCCATTGCTGCACTTCCCGTCGGACAGGCCACAAGATCGGCCGAATCGTCGAGCAAATCGCCAGTAAACGCCGTTTCGCCGACAAGCTGGCACTCGTCCGCAACACTTCGGTAACCGCGAACGAAGTTCAGTTCCGGGTCGGGTTCGCTGATCGCTACCTCTTGAGCGGTTTCGACGCATCCCGTCACCGTCAGCGCCAAAGCGCAGGCACATATGGCACACATGGTCTTTTCGAGGCGCCTTTCCATATATTCTACTCCCACTCTGCACCCGTGCTGCGCCAGACCGTTTCATCTGAATCCCAAACACTGGCCACGATGCAGGGCGTTGGGTTGATCCCACCACATTGCGAGCCATGCACATCCGCCAAAAGCACGCGAAATGGGCCGATGTTCGCCATGTCCCATCCCTGATTGAGAAGCGAGAACAAATGTTCCTCGACCAAGAAGTGAGACATGCAACCGCCTGTCCCGCAATAGAGCGACACAGCGGTGGAACAGGCAAAACCCGCCTCGTCCAGAACCCAGTCCCGCTCGATGTCTCCATCGAGATCGACGCGGTGGATGGCTCCCAATTCAAGGGCGAACTGCCCGTTCTCCATATCCGAACATGCCTGCTGCGCGGCCTCTACTCTTTCAAGAAGCTGTGTGGGCAGCCCGGACAAATCCTGCGCGTGCGCCGAGGGCGTATAGAAGGCCACGGAAAGAGCACAAACAGCAACCGCCAAAACCCCAGCGCCGGCGCGATTGCCATTTCCAACCAGTTGGCTACCCATGTTCGTGTCTCCAGCCCTTCCGTGTGCCTCAGTTGCACTGATCGTAGGTGTAATCGCCAAACTCGATCCAGTTCCGGCCCCCATCGCTGAAGACGAGGAACTCTGACCGATCTTCACCCAGGAGCGCCACCTGGAAGCCTGCTGGTGGTTCAGAATTTCCGAAGAAGCTATATGAAGTCATCGCCCGAACTGTCTCACCATTGACGGTCACGATAGCATCCCACTGCTCGCCGGGTTGACCCACGATGGCGTATTCGATGACCCTCTGCACGGCACCGCCACCGCAATACACAATGCCTTCTGGCGCCTCCATGCTCTGAGATGTCGACGCGTTAGAGCCGCAGGCCGCGCGCAGGGATCTTACCGCCGCGGAAGATCCTTTGAGCGTGAAGATACCATAAGAGACATCCTGGTCAGCCATCGAAAGGTTCAGAACGGCGTTCTGCGCAATCTGATCCAAAACGAAATCATAGTCGCCCTGATCGAAGAAACGGACCTCAACAGGATAGTTGTCGACGAGCGAGATATCCGCATTCACTGATCCTGCCTGAAACGCACCTACCTCGGTCGAACCATCCTTCATGAACCGAAAGGACAGGCCCTGCCTGGAGACAATATCCTGCGAGTCGTCATAACCTGCTGGCGCGAAACGGACACGGTCGCACTGCAACTCCAGAGTCATGTCGCCGGTCTGAATGAAGGCGTTGGCGTTCGGCGGCCCACTGAAGTTCCACTCAGCCATGGCAGGTGATGACATCATGATTGTGAGGACCGTGCCGGCGACTAGATGTCTCTTCATAAGTAACCTCCTAGGCAACTAAGCCATGTTTCGTCATTCTGCCGCGAAAGCACTGATGATCCACGTCATAAGTTCAAGCTGCGGGTGCACCATATTCATTTTCACCTTCCTGTGACGGTCGGCTTAGCCACCAGATCATCAGCACAGAGAGTATCAGTTGAAGAACTCCCACAACCATCAAACCTGTGACGCCAAGTAGAGCCGCTGGGCCCCTCAATGCTTCAGGGTCGTCAGCCCCTTGCTCGAGGACTGAAAATACAGCGATGCCACTGAACAGCATGAACATGGTTGCGATGCTGAGCGCTGCAGGCAAGAGCAAGTACCAGCCTGGTCTTCCAGTGTCATGCAAACGCCGCCATCCGGCGGCCAGCATGGGCACGACAACTGCAAGTTGGAAGATCGGAGTTAAGACTTGGCTACTCTCTCCAGTTTCAGGGTTCACGCCGAATAGAGAGGCGTCGATGATTGCCAAAACAATGCTGACGAGGACCACGAACAACACAAACCACCAGTACTCTGACCGCGCCGCGCGCCCGGAAAAAACGAAGTATTTTG
>NZ_JBXWSP010000007.1:0-254042 GCF_059613485.1 Ruegeria sp. CRTD044
TGGCGCGGTTGACGGGGCTCGAACCCGCGACCCCCGGCGTGACAGGCCGGTACTCTAACCAACTGAGCTACAACCGCCCGCTGCCCGTTCATTGCTGAACGTTGGGGTGTATTATGGCTACGCCCGGGCATCGTCAAGCGGCGTTTTCAAGTTTTTTGCACGAACCGGAAAATTTGTTCCCGAGCGCCTTTGGCACGCTCCTTTTGGATAGCTCCGGCGCGGAGACACCTTAACCCTTGGTTGCCATCGCCGAGCCGCAACAAAACGGCGAACTCGCCAGCGGAAAGTCATGCGGAAGATTCTACTGCTACCAACTGCCCTGCAAAATCCCCCTCGACAAAAATCGCTTGGCTTTCATAGCCGTCCACGTTGCAGTCGTTTCCTAGTTCCGAAACGAATTCAGCGATCAGAGCCTGGTTCATTCCAAGGCTGCATTTGTTTCGGTTTCAATTTGGCGCAGCTGGCTCGCCGCTTTGACCGCATTTGGGCTGCGCCACGTGTTAGGCGCTCAAAATTATCGGACAGGGAAAAGCCCAATCACAGGACTCAATCGGTCTTGTCCGAATATGGCTAAAATACCGCGTGTCTCCCCTCTTGCAGCCGGATAAAAAGCACTGTAATACGCCGCCCTACGGGTGATTAGCTCAGTGGTAGAGCGCTTCGTTCACATCGAAGATGTCAGGAGTTCAAATCTCTTATCACCCACCATTCCCTCTCTTTTTCAACGCTTGATACGGATGAGACTCGGCGTCTATCCTTGAGCTCGGGTCGGTGAAGCACCGGCATGGCAATCAGGGACATGCATGGCCGAACTAAAGCGTGACATCGGCCTGGTGGGTCTGACCTTCATATCTGTCGGCGGAATCATTGGCTCAGGCTGGCTGTTCGGGCCGCTTCTGGCCGTTCAGCACGCTGGCCCCGCGGCCGTTTTGTCCTGGATAATCGGGGCTGTGGCAATGTTCATTCTGGCCATCACATTCGCCGAAATCTCGGCCATGTTGCCGATCCCCGGAGGCATCGCCCGGGTCCCGCAGTTTTCGCACGGCAACATCGTCGCCATGACGATGGGTTGGACTGCCTGGATCGGGTACAACACGACCGCTCCGATCGAGGTCGAGGCGATGCTGTCCTACCTCGCACCCTACGCACGCTGGCTGCATGCGCCATCTGGTGACCTGACCACGCCCGGACAGGCTGTGGCCTTGGTATTCATGGTGTTTTTCGTCCTAATCAATATGCTGGGCGTAAAGTTCTTTGCGCGGGTCAACACAATGATAACAAGCGCAAAGGTGGCTATTCCGATCCTGCTATCCGTGGTGCTGATCCTCTCACGTTTCAATGCCGAGAACTTCACGCAGCCCGACGGGTTCGCACCGTATGGGCTCAAGGGAATAATGGCCGCCGTTTCGACCGGTGGGGTAATCTTCTCGTTCATCGGGTTCAGGCATGTGGTCGACATGGCAGGCGAGGTGCGAAACCCGAAATTCGACATTCCGGCGGCGCTGGTGTTGTCGTTCATCATGTGTGCGGCAATCTATCTGGGCCTGCAGATCGCTTTCATCGGCTCGCTCGATCCTCAGATGCTGGCGCAGGGCTGGGCCAAGCTGAGTTTTGCCGGAGAAGGCCCTTTGGACGGGGTCATTATGTCCGTCGGGATATTATGGTTCATCAGCATCCTCAACGTCGGCTCGGTGATCGGGCCGTTCGGAAACGCCCTCGTGGCCACCGGCTCGAACGCACGGATCGCGATGGCCCTGTCGCAGAACGGGTTTCTGCCTGCGCGCATCCAGCATCTGTCGGCATTTGGCGTGCCCATCTGGGCGCTGGTGCTCAACTTCGTGATTGGCACCCTTTTCCTTTTGACCATTCCCTTTGAGACGGTGATCGCCCTGAACGGGGCAGCTATCGTCCTGTCCTTCGCCGTAGGCCCCATCGCCGTTGTGTGCCTGCGCAGCCTATTGCCAGACAGGCCCCGCTCGATCCGCGTTCCGGCGGTGGGGTTTGTGGGAATGCTGGCCTTTGCTATTGCAACTCTGATCGTCTACTGGAGCGGCTGGGATACGGTCGGGCGCCTGGGCATCACCCTTCTGATCGGGCTGCTCCTGCTTTTGGCGCGGTTTCGGGGACGCCTAGAGCAGATGGACCTCAAACAGGCCTTGTGGCTCGCGCCCTATCTGGCTGGACTTGGGTTGATCTCGTTTCTTGGTCAATTCGGAGACGGCGCGCTGCACCTGATCCCGTTCGGGTGGGACATCTTGTTTTGCACCCTGCTGTCATCGACCATTTTCTGGATCGCAGTCCGGTCCGCCCTGCCGCCCGAGAAATTCCAGCTCTACATAGCCGAGGAAGAAGTTTTGGACCCAGCAAAACCTGTAATCGGGCTTTGAATCAGAAAGGGCGGGAAATAATCCCCGCCCTTCTCGTTGTTTTCAGATCAGTGCGCCGTGGCTGAAGGTCCACTGTTATCCGACGCCTTGGCCGCTGCGGCTGCGGCTTCTTCGGCGGCCTCATCCCATTCGATCGGCTCAGGTTTGCGCACCAGTGCGCGCTCCAGAACTTCGGACACGTGCTTGACCGGGATGATCTCCAGCCCTTCCTTCACGTTGTCGGGGATGTCGGCCAGATCCTTCTCGTTCTCTTCCGGAATAAGCACTGTCTTGATGCCACCCCGCAGAGCTGCGAGCAGTTTCTCCTTCAACCCGCCGATCGGCATGGCGTTGCCGCGCAGCGAAACTTCGCCCGTCATGGCGATGTCCTTGCGGACCGGGATACCGGTCAGGACCGACACGATCGAAGTCACCATCGCCAGGCCGGCGCTGGGCCCATCCTTGGGAGTCGCGCCGTCAGGCACATGCACGTGGATGTCAATCTTGTCGAACTGCGGCGGTTTGACCCCGATCTGAGGCGAAATCGACCGTACATAGGACGAAGCCGCGTCGATGGATTCCTTCATCACATCGCCCAGCTTGCCTGTGGTCTTCATCCGACCCTTGCCCGGCAGCTTCAACGCCTCGATATGCAGCAGGTCGCCACCGACCGAGGTCCAGGCCAAACCGGTCACAACGCCAACCTGATCATCCTGTTCAGCCAAACCGTACCGGAACTTGGGCACACCCAGGAATTCGTGCAGGTTCTCAGCCGTCACGACAACCCGGTCGGTCTCGTTCTTGATGATCCGGGTCAAGGATTTGCGCGCCACCTTGGCAATCTCGCGCTCAAGATTCCGCACACCGGCCTCGCGGGTATAGGTGCGGATGATCGCGGTCAGCGCCTCATCGGTCAGTTCGAACTCTTTGGCCTTCAGCCCGTGGTTCTTCACCTGCTTGGAGATCAGGTGCTGCTTCGCGATTTCGCGCTTTTCGTCCTCGGTGTAGCCGGCCAGCGGAATGATCTCCATCCGGTCCAGAAGCGGCCCAGGCATGTTGTAGCTGTTGGACGTGGTCAGGAACATCACGTTCGACAGGTCATATTCGACCTCAAGATAGTGGTCCATGAACGTGCTGTTCTGTTCCGGGTCCAGCACCTCGAGCATGGCCGACGCCGGATCACCACGGAAATCCTGCCCCATCTTGTCGATTTCATCGAGCAAGATCAGCGGGTTCGTGGTTTTCGCCTTTTTCAGCGCCTGGATGATCTTGCCGGGCATCGAGCCGATATAGGTCCGGCGGTGGCCGCGGATCTCGGATTCATCGCGCACCCCACCCAACGAGATGCGGATGAACTCGCGCCCCGTGGCCTTGGCGACCGACTTGCCAAGCGAGGTCTTGCCCACGCCCGGAGGGCCGACAAGGCACATGATCGGGCCTTTCAGCTTCTTCGAGCGCTGCTGGACCGCCAGATACTCGACGATCCGCTCCTTGACCTTTTCGAGGCCATAGTGATCGGCATCGAGGATCTGCTGCGCCCGGCCAAGGTCTTTCTTGACCCGAGACTTGGTGCCCCAAGGCAGCGACAGGATCCAATCCAGATAGTTGCGCACCACGGTCGCTTCGGCCGACATCGGCGACATGTTCTTGAGCTTTTTCAGCTCGCCTTCCGCCTTTTCGCGGGCTTCTTTCGAAAGCTTGGTTTCGGCGATCTTGGCTTCCAGCTCGGCGATCTCGTTCGCGCCGTCCTCGCCATCGCCCAGTTCCTTTTGAATGGCCTTCATCTGCTCATTCAGATAGTATTCGCGCTGGGTCTTCTCCATCTGCGACTTGACGCGGGTCTTGATCTTCTTCTCGACCTGAAGAACCGACATCTCGCCCTGCATAAGGCCATAGACCTTTTCCAGACGCTCGCTGATGCTGAGCGTTTCCAGCAGGTCCTGCTTCTGTTCGACCTCGATGCCAAGGTGACCGGAAACCAAATCGGCCAGTTTCGCCGGATCGGTTGTCTCGCTGACAGCGGTCAGGGCTTCTTCCGGGATGTTCTTGCGAACCTTGGCGTACCGCTCGAACTCATCGGCGACGGTACGCAAAAGCGCCTGCGTCGTCGTTACGTCGCCGGGAATTTCGGTCAGGTATTCGGCGCGGGCCTCAAAGAATTCTTCATTCTCAATGAATTCCGAAATCTTGACGCGGGCCTGCCCTTCGACCAGCACTTTTACCGTGCCATCGGGCAGCTTGAGCAGCTGCAGGACATTTGCCAGAACGCCGCTGCGGTAGATACCGTCCTGGGTCGGGTCGTCGACGGAAGGGTCGACTTGACTGGACAGCAGAATTTGCTTGTCATCCTGCATCACCTCTTCCAGCGCGCGCACCGACTTTTCACGCCCCACGAACAGCGGGACGATCATGTGCGGAAACACGACAATGTCGCGCAGCGGCAGAACGGGGTATGAGGAATTAAGAGGCTCTTGCATGCTCTATCCTTATCATTGGCAAGATGGCACTGACCCCTGTTTCAGGCAGCCGTCGGCCATCTCCTTTCTCGGACGATAGAGGTGGGGCGCGGACCGCCCCATTTCAACCTCGTCGCCTTACCTGTGCCAATCAGAATGGCCCGAGGTTTCCCCGACTGCAAGGCATCGCGACTACATATCCACTGATTTTGGCTTGGGCAGCCCAACACGCCCTTCAGAGCGGCTCGATATCACCCTGCGCCCGCTGCGCATGGAACTCGGCCTGCCAGGCCTCGAATGCACCGGCGGCGATGGCGTCCCGCATGCCCTGCATGATCTCTTGGAAATAATGCAGATTGTGCCAGGTCAGCAGCATGCCCGAGATCATCTCGTTGGCCCGGAATACATGGTGCAGATAGGCACGCGAGTAATTCGAGCAGGCCGGGCAAGTGCACTGTTCGTCCAACGGGCGCGGATCGTCGGCATGGCGGGCGTTCTTGATGTTCACCACGCCGCGGCGGGTGAACACCTGCCCCGTCCGCCCCGAACGCGACGGCAGCACGCAATCCATCATGTCGATCCCGCGCGCCACGGCACCCACGATGTCATCGGGCTTGCCCACGCCCATCAGATACCGTGGCTTGTCGGTGGGCAGGAAATCGGGCGCATAGTCCAGACAGCCGAACATGGCCTCCTGCCCCTCGCCAACGGCCAGACCGCCAACGGCATAGCCCTCGAACCCGATGGCCTTGAGCGCCTCGGCGCTTTCCTCGCGCAGGTCGCGCTCCAACCCGCCCTGCATGATCCCGAACAGCGCATGGCCGGGCCGGTCACCAAAGGCCTCGCGGGACCGTTCGGCCCATCGCATCGACAGGCGCATCGACTCGGCGATCCGGTCGCGATCGGCGGGCAAGGCGGGGCATTCGTCGAAACACATCACGATGTCCGACCCCAGCAGGCGCTGGATCTCCATCGACCGCTCGGGTGTCAGCACGTGTTTGGACCCGTCGATATGCGATTTGAAGGTCACCCCCTTCTCGGTCAGCCTGCGCAGACCCGCCAGGGACATCACCTGAAACCCGCCCGAGTCGGTCAGGATCGGGCGCTCCCAGTTCATGAATTTGTGCAGCCCGCCCAGACGGTCGATCCGTTCGGCCGTGGGCCGCAGCATCAGGTGATAGGTGTTGCCCAGCAGGATATCGGCGCCGGTCGCCCGCACGCTTTCGGGCATCATCGCCTTGACCGTCGCGGCCGTGCCCACGGGCATGAAGGCCGGCGTCCGCACTTCGCCCCGCGGCGTGTGGATCACGCCGGTGCGGGCCTTGCCGTCGGTGGCCTTCAATTCGAATGAGAAACGCTGGGTCATGTCATCGCCTCGGGTCGCTGAACCGGGCAGGCTTTGCCCGATCTGCCCGGCCAATGCAACCCGTCAGGGCAAGCTGGCAACCCTTTGCGTGAACAGGTCCACCACCTGCTGACCAACGACGTCACAGCACACCTGCAACGGTGGGCGAGACGGGTCCGGCCGGGTTGCCCCAACCTCGGGCCCTTCGGTTACCACTTTCAAACCTGTTTCTTGAATTTCGAACATCGCACGGTGCGAACAGGCGATGACTGCGGTCGAGTCATGCAGACCGCAGCCATCCAACCCGGCGACATCGCGGTAGAAATTCAGATAGAACTGAGAGATATCGTTCAGAAATCCACCGATTTCAGGCGCGCGTCGCGCCAGTTCCCCGAAATCAGCCGCGCGATAGAGCGTTTTCAAGGTCACATCCAGGCCGACCAGAACCGTCGGAGCGGGCTGAGCGAACACCTCGTCTGCGGCTTTCGCATCGTGATAGATATTCGCCTCGGCGTGATCGGTGATGTTGCCAGGACAGAAGACTGCACCGCCCATAATGACTAACTGGCCGATGTTCTCAGCGAAATCCGGATCCAGACGCATCGCATTGGCAATGTTGGTCAGCGGCCCAACCGCGCACACCGTTAGGTCCTTCATGTAGCGCCGGGCCATCTCGACCAGAAACTCGGCTGCGCTCAGGTCGTGGTTCGCGCCGATCTCGGGCACATCGATTACATCACCAAAACCCTCATCCCCATGCACGTGCCGAGAGGGCGTGTGCGCATCAGCTTCCCATGGAAACGCTGCGCCCTGCGCCACAGGTATGTCCAACCCAAGCTTGTGAGCCAGAAACCGCGCGTTCCGGCTGGACTGCTGGACATGCGTATTGCCAAAAACCGTAGTCAGGCCGATCAGGTCAATTTCCGGGGCGGCGGCGGCGTAGGCGATCGCCATGGCATCGTCGATGCCGGGGTCTGTGTCGATAATCAGTTTCATTTCGCCCCGATAGCGCAATCAACGGCGGATGCAAAGCAGCCACAACCCGAAATCTCCGTGCTTTGTCCCAATTACCTTGCATGGATATCCTGTTCGGTTCATTTCATAGCTGAGTTGAAATTCAGCCCTTCAATCCCCAAGTGTATACCATTGTACACAAAAAATGAGGACAGAAATGACCGAAGACCAGATCATCGGACTGCTATCATCGAACATCATCTACCTGCTTGGGGCGGCCTTGGTCGTCGTCATCATCCTCAAGGGTATCAAGATCGTTCCACAATCCGAGAAATATGTGGTCGAACGGTTCGGACGCCTGCACTCTGTGCTGGGGCCCGGGATCAACTTTATCGTTCCTTTTCTGGACGTTGCGCGTCACAAGATATCCATCTTGGAACGTCAGCTGCCCAATGCGACGCAGGACGCAATCACCAAGGATAACGTCTTGGTGCAGATCGATACATCGGTCTTCTACCGTATCCTCGAGCCGGAAAAGACCGTTTACCGCATTCGCGACGTCGACGGCGCCATCGCAACGACCGTTGCTGGTATCGTGCGGGCCGAAATCGGCAAAATGGACCTGGACGAGGTTCAGTCAAATCGCGCGCAACTGATTGAACGCATTCAAGAAAGCGTCGAAACCGCGGTTGACGACTGGGGGATCGAGGTAACCCGCGCCGAAATTCTGGACGTGAACCTAGATCAGGCGACCCGCGACGCCATGCTTCAGCAGTTGAATGCCGAACGCGCCCGTCGCGCTCAGGTAACCGAAGCCGAGGGCCAGAAACGCGCGGTCGAACTGCAGGCCGACGCCGATCTGTATGCGGCGGAACAAGCCGCCAAGGCGCGCCGCGTGCAGGCGGACGCGGAAGCCTATGCAACCGGCGTCGTCGCAAAGGCCATCCAGGACAACGGGATCGAAGCCGCCCAGTATCAGGTTGCGCTGAAGCAAGTTGAGGCATTGAATGCGATGGGCAAAAGCGGAGGCAGCCAGACGATCGTCGTGCCCGCAAATGCGCTCGAAGCGTTTGGCGACGCCTTCAAAATGCTCAAAGGAGGCAAATGATGGCGGATCCGTTCTGGCTGACGTGGTGGGTATGGCTGGCAGCCGCACTGGCGCTGGGCATTCTGGAAGTGGCTTTGCCAGGTTTCATCTTCCTTGGCTTCGCTATCGGGGCGGCTATCACCGGCATCCTTCTGGTCATCCCCGGCTTAGCACCGAACCTGCCTGTTCTGCTTTTGATCTTCGCCACCTTGTCGTTGATCGCATGGCTCGTTCTGCGGCGCATGTTCGCGCTGCCACATGGGCAAGTCAGGACGTTTGACCACGACATCAACGACTGACCGGTGCGGCGCCCTGTAGCGGGGCGCCCTACCCCCTCTGGACGCTGCCTTCAGCTTTCCCTATATAATTGCTCAGGTAACAACCCGAGGCATTCATGACCCACCCCAGCGAACAGCTTGAAGGCACGCCCCTGATTGCGCCTTCGACCGTTGAGCACCCTCTGTACGAATCCGTGGTCGAGGCCTGCAGGACTGTCTATGACCCTGAAATTCCGGTCAATATCTATGACCTTGGACTGATCTACACGATCGACATCAGCAGCGACAACGCAGTCAAGATCATCATGACCCTGACCGCTCCGGGCTGCCCGGTGGCCGGTGACATGCCCGGCTGGATCGTCGAGGCCATCGAGCCCGTTGCCGGGGTCAAGGAGGTGGATGTCGAACTGACCTGGGAACCACCTTGGGGAATGGAAATGATGTCCGACGAAGCCCGGCTGGAACTTGGCTTCATGTAAGGGCCTGCCTCGCTGAGCGCGTGGGAATTGTCACAAACCTGAAACCCAGTTGTCACGAATCGGTCGTCGAACCGTTACGTTGTTGCGCAACAATTACAACGCGGGGTTCGCAGTCGGACCCGTCATTGGAACTCGGCAACTCAAATATCGCTCCAGTAGTCAATGGCGACCACGTTTGAGCGTCTACCGCCCCCCTGCCGAGGCTCTGCAATACTGGGCCGTTCTTGCCCGAGAGCGGCCCTATTTTACTCTCTGAGGGACACTCAGTTCACGTTGCACTGTGCTTTGATCTCGGCGGCGCGGTCGTCCAGTTTCTTGACATAGTCACCCGACAGCATCTGCAACCGCTTCTGTTCTGTTCCAGAGATCAATCCAAGCAACGCCCCGGCCGGCGTGATCGCGACCACACTTTCCGCCTGCTGATCCTCGGCATGTTTCTTTTCCGCCGCAATTGCGCGCAGGTCACCTTCGGCGGTCGAGCAATTCACCGGGTGCCGCTTTTGATCGCCCGCTGCATGAACGGCACTACCGGCCACCAGAAGAGCCAGAAACGCAACCTGCCGGCAAAAGCCAATCCTATTTGAAATCCGCAACATCATCGAAACCCACCTTGTTCTGCTGTCAATTCGATCTCATCGGCAAACCCTGCCCTCTGCCCGTACGGTACGGTCAAAACCGGCGATGAGCAAACTTGTGGCACCGCACTCTCTTGAGCCCGGGCCCTTGGGGCCTTAGATTAGGTATAACGCGCGAAAATGGAGACGACGATGTTCGGCATTCCCGGCAAACAGGCCGTGACGATGACGCCCAAAGCTGCAGAGCAGATCCTCCGCCTGATGACGTCGGGCGGCCATGCCGGTCTGCGGATTGGCGTCAAAAAAGGCGGCTGTGCCGGTATGGAATATACAATGGAGTATGTCGATCAGCCGGATCCGCATGACGAAGTGGTCGAACAGGATGGGGCGCGGGTCATGATCGCTCCGATGGCTCAGATGTTTTTGTTCGGAACCGAGATCGACTACGAGGTCTCACTGCTGGAATCCGGGTTCAAGTTCAAAAATCCCAATGTCGTCGATGCCTGTGGCTGCGGCGAGTCGATCAGGTTCGACGAAAACCTGGCCGAACAGCGCTGAGTCACCTAAAGCCTGCAACGTTTGCGGGCAGGTGAACTGCCGCCTGCACCGCTTGGTTGGGTCCGCCCGGATCGATCCGTCGCGCGACTCGCCCGCGCGCGGCCACCCAAGCGCAATTGTCAGACCTTGATCCGGGTGCTAACTGGATAGAAACGCACGAAAGATCACGGAGACCCCGCTATGCGACGCAGACTGGCAGCCGGAAACTGGAAAATGAACGGAACCGGGGCTGCTCTGTCCGAGTTGGACACGCTGACAGCAACGCACCCTTCTCCGACGGTCGATATTCTGATCTGCCCTCCGGCAACTTTGATCCACCGGGCCGCACAAGCCGTGCAAGGCTCGGGGGTCTCCATCGGCGGACAGGACTGCCACGCCGAGGTTTCGGGCGCCCATACGGGTGATCTGAGCGCCGAGATGCTGAAAGACGCCGGCGCGACCAGCGTAATCGTCGGGCATTCGGAACGGCGCGAAGACCACGGCGAGAAAGACGACGACATCCGCGCCAAGGCCCGGGCGGCCATGAACGCGGGCCTGACCGCAATCATCTGCGTCGGAGAAAGTCTTGAACAGCGCGAAGCGGCCAATACGCTCGACATCATTGGCGGACAGTTGTCCGGATCGATCCCGGACCTTGCCACCGGAGAGAACCTCGTCGTGGCTTATGAACCGATCTGGGCCATCGGCACCGGCAAGGTTCCCACCCTGGAAGAAATCGGCGAAGTCCACGATTTCATTCGCGCCAGACTTGAACGGCGATTTGGCGAAGGTGTCGGCCGGTCGGTTCGTTTGCTCTATGGCGGTTCGGTCAAGCCGGACAACGCGGCGGAGATTTTCGGAGTGTCCAACGTGGACGGCGCGCTGGTCGGCGGTGCAAGCCTGAAGGCACGCGATTTCTCGGGCATCATTTCCGCGCTGGAACAGGCCTGACCAGTCGACGCACGCTCAGTCCGCGATGTCCTCGGCCCAAAGCTCGGGCTGTTCAGTCACGAACCTGCGCATCAGGGCGATGCAGTCCGGGTCTTCGGCCAAAACTACCTCGACACCGCGGTCGCGCAGGAAATCTTCGTTGCCGCCGAAGTTTTTCGTGTCACCAATGACCACGCGTGGGATGCCGAACTGAACGATCGTCCCGGCGCACATCATGCACGGAGACAAGGTGGTATACAGAACTGTATCTCGGTACGTCTTCTGCCGCCCGGCCTTGCGCAGCGCATCCATCTCGCCATGGGCGATCGGATCCCCCTGCTGAACCCTTTGGTTTCGGCCCTGCGAGATGATCGTGCCGTTCCGAGCCAATACAGATCCGATCGGGCAACCGCCCTCATCGAAACCGGCTTTGGCTTCTTGGTAGGCAACGCGCATCAGGCGCTTGTCGTCATCGGTCAGCATGTTGCGGCACTCGTTGGTTACGGTGATCAGAATGGTCCCAGCCTGCCCACTGCGGGTGCCTGCGTCAACAACGGGCCGGTCACGCAAGTTTCATTGCGACCATGCCGGACACGATCAGCGTCGCCGCGATGACACGCAGCGGGGTCAGTGCCTCGCCCAGAAACATCACACCAACCAGGAACGCACCGACCGCGCCGATACCCGTCCACAGCACGTAGGCGGTTCCCAGTGGCAAGGAGCGCATGGCAAGGGCCAGCAAACCGAACGAACCGAGCATCGCGCCCCCCATGACAACGGTTGGCCAAAGCCGCGTGAATCCAGCGGACTGCTTCATGGCAACTGCCCAGACGATTTCCAGCAAACCGGCAAAAAGAAGAAAGATCCAGGACATCGGGGACACCTCTATAAACTTCGGGTCGTCCCGAATGATCACCCATGGTGGGGAGGTCGTCCTCGGTCACTATGTGGTAAGAACCGGTGGTGAGTTCAAGCCCGGCCATTCAGCGAGGCGGCCCTTCAGATGCCGGCCGGCCGCGCAAAAGTGATCCGAACCGGCTGCCCGGTTCGGATCGATTGCAATGGTCTAGTTCGTAATGATCTCGGGGCCCATGAAGGTGTTTGGCAACACCGTCGACAGCCACGGGATATACGTGATCATGATCAGGAAGACGAACAGAACGGCCAGGAACGGCAGTGCTGCGCGTACGACGGCCATCATCGGCATTCCCGCGACGCCCGACGTAACGAACAGGTTCAGACCCACGGGCGGCGTGATCATCCCGATTTCCATGTTCACCACCATGATAATGCCCAGATGGATCGGGTCGATGCCCAGTTCGATGGCAATCGGAAACACCAGCGGCGCCACGATGACCAGCAGGCCCGAGGGCTCCATGAACTGACCGCCGATCAGCAGGATCACGTTGACCACGATCAGGAAAGTGATCGGCCCCAGACCTGCCGATAGCATCGCGCCGGCAATATGCTGCGGCACCTGCTCATCGGTCAGAACATGCTTGAGGATCAGCGCGTTGGCGATGACGAAAAGCAGGGTGACCGTCAGCTTGCCGGCCTCAAACAGCGTATGTTTGGTGTCGGGGTGGAAAAAGGCCGTGATCAGCGCCAGCGGCTTTTTCACAAGCGAGAGGTTTTGCTCACCGTCCCCGGTGCTGAGTGGCCCCATGTCCTTGTAGACGAAGCTGGCGATGAAGAAGGCGTATACAGCCGCGACCGCCGCGGCTTCGGTCGGTGTGAAGATACCGCCGTAGATGCCGCCCAGGATGATGACGATCAGGAACAGACCCCAACCGGCCTCGCGTGCCGACGCAAATATCTCGCCCCAGCCTTTCCAATCACCTTTCGGCAGGTTCTTGACCTTGGCCATCACATATATTGTGACCATCAGCATGAACCCGGCCATGAGCCCCGGAATGACACCGGCCAGGAACATCCTGCCGACCGAGACTTCGACCGCGGCCGCGTAGACAACCATAACGATCGAAGGCGGGATCAGGATACCCAGCGTACCGGCGTTACAGATGACGCCCGCTGCGAATTCCTTGGAATAGCCGACCTGCCGCATACCGGCGATCACGATCGAACCGATCGCAACAACGGTAGCCGGGGACGATCCTGACAGCGCGGCGAACAGCATACATGCGAACACGCCCGCAATTGCCAAACCGCCAGGCAGGTGACCAACGCAGGCGATCGAGAACCGAATGATCCGGCGTGCCACCCCTCCGGTCGTCATGAAAGACGATGCAAGGATGAAGAACGGGATGGCCAGCAGGGTAAAGTGGCCCTCGAACGCCTCGAACAGGGTCCCGGCAACCGAAGCCAGCGAGCTGTCCGAGTAGATCAGCAGAAACAGGGTCGAGCTCAGCCCAAGGGCAACTGCGATCGGAACGCCGATCAGCAGCAGGCCCACGACCATGGCAAAAAGTAGTACTACATCCATCAGTCGTGTTCTCCCTTAAGGGCCCGGACTTCTTCGATCTCGTCCTCAACCTCGTGGCTTGCGACAATACGGTCGGCCTCACCGCGCAGGATCTGCAGCCCTGCCTGGGCAAAGCGGATCACCAGCAGCAGCATCGACAGCGGCAGTACGAAATACGGCACGACCTTGGGCAGCTTCTCGTAGTACTCGCCATAGTTGATGAGATCTTCGAGGAACCGAAGCGGCGCGACCATCGGGATGTCGTCCACCTCGTAGAAGCTCTGACTACGAGCGTCGAAATCAAAGCCCGTAGGGAACCAGCGGCCAGAGGTCGGGGGCAGGTCAGCGAAGACCGCCCAGTAATCGTAGGACCCCTTAAGCAGCAGCAGCGAGAATACGAGGCAGCACCCCACCGCGATCAGTGCCAGTACCCTGCGCGGTGCTGGTGGCAGCATGTTCAGGATGGCATCCACCCCCAGATGCGCGTGCTTCTTGACGGCGTAGGACGCCCCCAGCAATACCAGCCATCCAAAGGTGAATACGGTCAGCTCTAGCGCCCAAAGGATGTTGGAGTTGAAGACGAAACGCGCGATTACGTTGGCAAAGGTCACGGCCGTCATCAGGCCAAGAAGCAACGCGATCAGGGTTTCTTCGATTCGGTCGACCAACCCACCGGGGCCGGTTTTCGCACCAGACATCTTTCTGTCCCCATTTTTGTTGATTTATCGAGGTGGCGGGCGTGGTCAGGCCCGCCTGGTATGTGCTCCGGCGGGCTTGCGACCGTCGGAGCACACCTGCGTGTCGGATCAGAACCCGGCGTTGATCGCCTGCGCGGCGTCGATCTTGTCCTGACCGACGTCACTGGAGAACTTGTCCCAAACCGGCTTCATCGCATCAACCCAGGCCTGACGCTGCTCGGGCGTCAGCTCGCGGATCGTGCCGCCCGCGTCGACGATTGCCTGCTTGGCCTTTTCGTTGACCGCAAACGCCTCTTGGTTACGCTCTTCGGTCACCTCGGCCAGGATCGTCAAGAACTGCTCGCGCACTTCTGGATCCAGGCTGTCCAGCCAGTCGACCGAAGTCACGACCAGATAGTCGATGATGCCGTGGTTGGTTTCGGTGATGCCATCCTGCACTTCGAAGAACTTTTTGCCGTAAATGTTCGACCAGGTGTTCTCCTGACCGTCCACAACGCCCTGCTGCAGAGCACCATAAACTTCCGAGAATGCCATTTTCTGCGGGCTGCCGCCGATGGCCTCCATCTGCGCAACCAGCACGTCCGAAGACTGAACGCGGAACTTCAGGCCATTGGCGTCCGAAGGATCGATCAGCGGCTTGTTGGCCGACATCTGCTTCATGCCGTTGTGCCAGAACGCCAGACCCTGCAGGCCGCGGCGCTGCATGCTGTCTTTCATGGCCTGGCCATCCGCCGAGGCCTGGAACGCATCAACGGCGTCGATGTTCTTGAACATGAACGGCAGGTCGAACAGGCGGAACTGCTTGGTGAACTTCTCGAACTTCGACAGTGACGGGGCGGCCAGTTGCACGTCGCCCTGCAGCATCGCCTCAAGCACCTTGTCGTCGTTGTACAACGTCGAGTTCGGATAGACCTCCATGCACATGACGCCGTTCATCTCGTCATTAACGCGCTGCTCGAGCAGCGATGCGGCGATACCCTTGGGGTGTTTGTCGGTGTTCGTCACATGCGCGAACTTGACGACGATCTCGCCATCGTCGCAGGCAGCGAAGCCCGCTGTTGCGGTAACGGAAAGCGCAAGCGCGGTGGCGGCTGTTGCCAGGAATTTCATCTGTCTTTTCCTCCCAGACTTCCAAAGAAACTTCCTTTGACATCCATGGGGATGCCGGATGCGCAAGAGTGAAACGAATCGACGGACACCGTTCAACAATTCGAGAACGGCTGGTAGCAGACAGATTTTCTAATTACTTTTCCGTAGTTTAAATAGAACATCCGCAATGAGTATTTTGTTATCGCAGACATTTGTGCGGGAAACCGCACACCCAAATGCGCCACTGTGCGAAAATCCGCACACACATCGAATCATCGGGCGAATCGTTCCGCGTCAGCGCCGGTAGTCTTCAGGGCGTATGCCGTAGCGGGCCAATTTGTCGTAGAACGTCTTGCGCGGCAGTTTCAGGGACTTGGCCGCGTCCGACGCCCTTCCGTTGTGACGACCCAAGGCCGCGATCAGCAACGAGCGCTCAACGCGCGCCATCTGCTCGTTCAGCCCAAGGTCGGCCGCTGCAGCGACATCCTCGGGCATCCCCAGAACAAAACGCATCGCCGCCGACATCAGCGAACGAGCGTTGCCGGGCCAGTCTCGCGCCATCAATGAAGCCAAGTGTTCGGACGAGACATCAGGTGTCGCGATCCCGGCCTGCTCGGCCGCTTGGGCGACGTAGTGGCGAAAGATCACCGGGATGTCCTCGGGGCGTTCGGCCAAAGACGGTACACGCACCCGCATCACGTCCAACCGATAGAACAAATCGGCATTGAACCGACCCTCGGCCGCCATCTCGGACAGGTCCGCGGTTGTACCGGCGATGATGCGCACTCCGGGCCCGTTTTCGATCATCTCCAGGGCCGCATATTGCGTCGCCTCGGGCATGGCCGAGACTTCATCCAGAAACAACGATCCGGCTGCCGCATCCTTGCATATCGCCTGCAGGGCATCCGCCCCCAGACCTGACGCCGGGCGCTTGACGAACGGCCCCTGCGCGCGGGGTGACATCAAATGGATGACTTCGGCGACTTTGGAAATGCCACTGCCGGGCGGTCCGGTGACCAGAACTTCGGCTTGAGTTGGGGCAACGCTGCGCACCCTGTTCCGCAATGCATCAGCCTGCGGTGACAAACCGAACAACAAGCGGGCCGCAGGATCACCCTTCTCCAGTTCGCGCTTGGCTGCACGGTCGTCCAATACCTGATTGCGCGCAGCAAATGCGCGGCTCAGAACCGCAAGCAGATCGGCGGCAGCGCAGGGCTTCTCAAGAAAGTCGAACGCGCCCTGCCCCATGGCCTGCACCGCCATCGGTATGTCGCCCTCGCCGGTCAGCAGAACGACCGGCAACTCCGAGTCGACCTCGCGGGCATAGGACAGAAGATGAAACCCATCCCGTCCCGGCATCCGAATATCCGAGACAATCACACCTGGGAAATCGTCCCGGATATGGTCTTTGGCAGCCACAAACGATCCAGCGGGAATTACGGAATAGTCCGCAAGCTCCAGAGTCTGGGCCAGTGCCTCACGCACGGCAGCGTCATCATCGACCAATAGAACCGTTCGGATCATGCCGCGGCTTCCTTTTCAAAAGGTTCCAACTCAACGGTGAATTCTGCTCCGTCGGGCATGTTCGCGCCGCGTATCTCGCCTCCGAAACTCTGGACCAAACCGTATGAGATCGAAAGGCCAAGGCCCATTCCCTCGGATGAACCAACGCTTTTGGTCGTGTAGAACGGCTCAAAAACGCGATCGGGATCCTGAATGCCCGGGCCGGTATCGCGCACCGCGACCATCAACCGCTCGCCACGGGTCAGCGTGATCGTCAGGCTTCGGGTTTCCCGACCGGTCATCGCGTCGGCGGCATTGGTAATCAGATTGACGAAGACCTGCACCAGCCGCACCTCTCCGCCCCAGGCAAAGACAGGTGCATTGGGCGGCTGCCAGATCAGCTTGACCCCGTCCGAGCGCAACCGGCCGTCGGTCAGTTCGACGGCGGTGTTGAGCACCTGAACCAGATCGACCTTGCCCATAGGCTCGCTCTCATTGCGGGCAAAAGCTCGCAAGTTCTTGATAATGCGCGCCATACGGGCAGCCATGTCCGAGATTCGCCCCAGGTTTTCGCGGGCCTTTTCGGGCTTGCCCTGCGCCAGAAAGGCCGTGCCATTGTCGGCGTATTGCCGGATGGCCATCAGCGGCTGATTCAATTCGTGGCTGATGCCCGCCGACATTTTCCCCAGCGCGCTCAGCTTGCCCGCCTGTACCAGATCGTCCTGCGCGCGTTTCAACGCCGCTTCGGCCTCTTGCCGCTCGGCCACCTCGCGGCGCAGAGCCACGTTTGCGGCCGTCAGGGCGCGGGTCCGCTGTGCCACCCGGCTCTCCAGTACCGCATTGGCTTCGGCCAGCGTACGCCGCCGTTCGGTCGCCAGAAACAGCAACGCGCCAAAGGCAAGGCAGATCGCTGCGACCGCGGCGGCCTGCAATCCGGCCAGACGTCGTGCTGGCGTCACATCCATCAAGACTTCGCCTGTCATTCCGATCACCGGCAGATCGCGGGTCAGGTGCAGGGCGCGGTCCGGCAGGTACGGGCTCCAGCCGATGGACCACAGCTCGTGCGGGCCCATGCGTGTAGACGAAAACGCGCCCGGCTTGCCATCAGCCGGCTGCAAGCCGATCTGCCCCAGCGGACGTTGCCAGAACAGCAGTTCGGACCGGTTGGAAATGAAGACCGAGCCAGAACGATCCACAAAAAACACCGCCTCGGTACTGCCGCGCCACGTGCTTTCAACGTCTTCGACATCCGCGATGACCATCAGGGCTCCGGTTACCTGACCATCTTCGGAAAACGCAGGCGCCGCATAGGAATAGATCCGGTTCCCAGTGTCGCGCAAAACCCCGTGAGAGCTGCCGAGAGCGCCATGCAGCGCGCGTTGAAACGCGGGCTGATCGGCCATGTTGCCATTCACCACGTCCCGCGCAGCGGCCAGAACGCGCCCAGTCTTGTCCGCATAAAGAACATCCACCGCCGAAGTCTTGTCAGCGACCTCCAGCAGTAGCGCCTGCGCCGCCCGTCGCCGGTCGCTGGTGTCCAACGCCCGCAGCGTCGGGTGCTCGGCCATCAGCACCGCAAGTTCCTGATAGACCTGCAACTGAGTGCTCAGACGATCCGAAGCCAACTCCAGATCGGCCTCGGCTTTCTCGCTAAGCTGAGAGAGCGCCTGCCGGTACCCATAAGACCAGACGGCCGCCGACAACAGCGCGACCGCGAACAGGAAACCAATCGTGACCCAAACTCTTTGCATGAAACAGGGTCTTGCATTCACAGCGCCGCATGGCAAGTCTGCGCCGCATGAAGACCGTGCACCAATCTCCGACCGAGCCCGAATTTGTTCAAAACCCCTATCCTTTCTACCGGGCAGCGCGCGATCACGGTGACTTGGTGTACTGGCATGACTACGACATGCCCGCGGCGATGTCTCACGCGGCGGTCCAGACCCTCTTGCGCGATCGGCGTTTCGGACGTGAAGTACCGCCAGAGATGGCCACAAAAGGCCCCGATCACCTTGCGCCGTGGCTGACGGTCGAAGCGCATTCGCTACTCGAAGCCGAACCTCCGCGCCATACCCGCCTTCGCGCTCTGGTTCTGCGCGCCTTTACCTCGCGGGCTATCGGAGCGCTTGCACCAGACATCGAAAAACTGTGTCACGACCTGATCGACGCATTCCCCGATGCTCCATTCGACCTTCTGGATACCTATTGCACGCAGGTTCCTGTGATCACGATCTGCCGGTTGCTGGGTGTACCCCAAAGCATGGCACCGCAGTTGTTGCAGTGGTCCCACGCCATGGTCGCCATGTATCAGGCCAGCCGCACCCGTGAGACCGAAGATCAGGCAGCACAGGCCGCCGCCGAGTTCTCGGCATTTCTGAACGACTACGTCTCTCACCGCCGATCCGAACCGAAAGACGATCTGATCACCCGTTTGATCACGGCAGAGGAAGACGGCGAGAAACTGTCACGCGACGAGTTGATCGCAACCTGTATCCTTTTGTTGAACGCCGGCCATGAGGCAACCGTTCATTCGCTGGGCAACGGCGTCAAAACACTTTTGGAGTCCGGAACCACCCCTGATGCCCTGAGCCGGGACACAATCGACATGACGGTCGAGGAGATCCTGCGCTTCGACCCGCCGCTACATATGTTCACGCGCTATGCCTATGAGGACGTCGAGGTTTTTGGCAATCAGTTTGCCCGCGGCGATCAGGTGGCGTTGATGCTTGGGGCCGCCAACCGTGACCCAGACGTCTGGACCGACCCGGACAAATTCGACCCCACCCGCAGCATTCAGGCCAACACGAGCTTTGGCGGTGGTTTGCATTTCTGCGTCGGCGCCCCGCTGGCCCGGCTGGAAATGCGGATTGCTCTGCCGGTTCTTTTTGACCGTTGTCCGGGCCTGCGACTGGCCGAATCCCCGGAATATGCCAACACGTACCATTTCCACGGGCTGACACGACTTTTGGTCCAAGCCTGAGCGTCGATCAGGTGTCGGCCAGGGCGTTCAGGGGCAGCATGGTGGTCGATTTGATTTCTTCCATCGACAACAGCGCGGTGACGTTGTGCACGCGCACCTCCGAGATCAGCGCCTGGTAAAAAGCATCGTAGGCCCGTGCGTTCCTGACCCGAACTTTCAGAATGTAGTCGATGTCGCCAGCCAGGCGGTGCGCCTCTTGAACTTCGGGACGATCACGCAGGGCCTTGAGGAACTTGCGCTGCCAGTCGGCCTCGTGTTCCGAGGTACGGATCAGTACGAAGAACGTGGCCTCGAACCCCAGCGCCTCGGCATCCAGCAGAACGGTCTGCTGCCCGATGATCCCGGCTCCCTTCATCTTGCGGATGCGATTCCAAACGGGTGTCTTTGAACTGCCCACCTTGGCCGCGATTTCGTCCAGCGATTGACTGGCGTCTCGCTGCAGCTCGGCCAGAATTTTCCGATCCGTGTCGTCTATTCGAACCGACATTCCAATTTTCCTTCCGAATGAAAACCCATGTTCCGCCTGCCGCGCATTTCAGAACGTCTGTCCTTTTTTGATCGGCAATATGGCATCTGGGCGGGAATATTTCCTATATTGAGGGCCAAGTCAAACAACAGCCAGGGCTACCCAATGAAGGCCGCGCAGACAAAAGGACAAACGGGACAGGTCGACTTCGTCGGCGCAGGACCCGGTGATCCTGAATTGCTGACTCTCAAGGCCCTGTCCGCATTCCAGCGGGCCGAGGTTGTTTTGCATGATCGCCTGATCAGCCCAGAAGTTTTGCAACTGGCCGGCCAGAACGCCCGGCTGGTCGACGTGGGCAAGGCCGGCTTTGGTCCATCCTGGAAGCAGGGTGACATCAACGCATTGCTGGTTGACTACGCACTCAAGGGACAGCGGGTCGTTCGCCTCAAATCCGGTGACGCGACCCTGTTCGGCCGGCTGGACGAAGAGATCGATGCGCTGGACGCCGCCGGTATCCCGTGGACGATCGTTCCCGGCATTACGGCTGCCTCGGCGGCGGTGGCCGGAATTGGCCAAAGCCTGACCCGACGCGGCCGAAACTCCTCGGTCCGGTTTCTGACCGGGCACGACATGCAGGGCTTTGCCGATCACGACTGGGCTGCGCTGGCCCGTCCGGGGTCGGTTGCAGCCATCTACATGGGGAAGAAGTCCGCCCGTTTCATCCAAGGACGCCTGATCATGCACGGCGCCGATCGCGCCACGCCGGTCACGCTGGTCGAAAATGCCTCGCGACCTGATCAGCGCGTTGTCGCCACGACGCTGGATCAACTGCCTGCAGACCTCGCCGCTGCCGGCCTCGACGGTCCTGCACTCACATTCTATGGCCTGGCCCCGCGCGACGCGGCCAAAGCCGTCACCGAATTCGACAAGGAGCTTGCCTGATGGCCCGCGCTTTCACCCCTAAAGTCGTTACAGCAAATGACCTGCTGGAAGGCGACGTGATCTATCTGACCGCCGATGACCGTTGGTCGCGCGATCTGCGCGAGGCCGAACTGATCACCGACGAAGCGCACGCTCAGCTGCGTCTTCTGGATGCCCAGAAGCAAGTCGACAAGATCGTAGGTGCCTATCTCGCAGATGTCGTTGCAGGCGAAAACGGTCCTGAACCCACCCATTTTCGGGAAGACTTCCGCCGGACTGGTCCGTCCAACTATGCCCACGGCAAACAGGAATCTTCCCCGCAGCCCCGGGTCTGACCTCAGGCCCCTCTCTCCCCGTAAAAAGGCCCCGGATCCGGGGCTGCAACAAAGGACAGCCAAAGATGTACCGCTACTCCGAGTTTGACAAAGCATTCCTGGCCGAGCGCAACGCCCAGTTCCGCGCCCAGGTCGAACGCCGCATCGACGGCTCGCTGACCGAGGACGAGTTCAAACCCCTGCGCCTGATGAACGGCCTGTATCTGCAACTGCACGCCTACATGCTGCGGGTGGCCATCCCCTATGGCACGCTCAACAGCGCCCAGATGCGCCAACTGGCTCTGCTGGCCGAGAAGTGGGACAAGGGATACGGCCATTTCACCACGCGCCAGAATATTCAGTACAACTGGCCCAAGCTGCGCGACGTGCCTGACATGCTGGACGCGCTGGCCGAGGTCGGCCTGCACGCGATCCAGACCAGCGGCAACACCATCCGCAATGTGACCGCGGACCATTTCGCCGGTGCCGCCGCGGATGAAATCGCCGATCCGCGCCCCTATGCCGAGCTGCTGCGCCAGTGGTCCACCGACCACCCGGAGTTCCAGTTCATGCCGCGCAAGTTCAAGATCGCCATCACCGGGTCCGAGCATGACCGCGCCGTGATCAAGGCCCATGACATCGGCCTGCAACTGGTCGAGCGCGACGGCGTTCTGGGTGCCCGCGTTCTGGTGGGGGGCGGCTTGGGCCGCACGCCGATGATCGGCAAGGAATTGTCCGACTTCGTGGCCTTCGACGACCTGCTGGCCTACCTGGAAGCCACCGTTTCGGTCTGGAACCAGATCGGCCGCCGGGACAACAAGTACAAGGCCCGCATCAAGATCACCGTGCATGAACACGGCATCGACGCGATCCGCGCCAAGGTGAACGAGCGCTTCCTGCAAGTCCGCCCGCAATTCAAGGGCGCCGACATGGCGCTGCTGGATCAGATCAAGGCGCATTTCGCCCCGCCCGCCTTCCGCGAAGGCTCGGTCGCGGCGTTCGAGAGCGCCTATTCGAACGACCCGGTATTCCGCTCGTGGATCGACACCAACATTGCGCCGCACAAGCAGGCGGATCACGCGATCGTCACGATTTCGATCAAGAAACACGGCCAGACGCCGGGTGACGCAACCGCCGAGCAGATGCGCGTGATGGCCGATCTGGCCGAGCAATACGCCTATGACGAGCTGCGCATCAGCCACGAGCAGAACGTGATCCTGCCGCATGTCCACAAATCGGACCTGCCCGCGATCCACGTCAAGCTGAAAGAGCACGGGCTCGCCACCGCCAATATCGGGTTGATCAGCGACATCATCGCCTGCCCCGGCATGGACTACTGCGCACTGGCAACGGCCCGCTCGATACCGGTGGCGCAGCAGATCGCGACCCGGTTCGACGAGCTGAAGCTGGAGCACGACATCGGCCACCTGAAGATCAAGATCTCGGGCTGCATCAACGCCTGCGGGCATCACCACGTGGGTCACATCGGCATCCTGGGTCTGGATCGCGCGGGCGTCGAAAACTACCAGATCACGCTGGGAGGAGACGCCACCGAAACGGCCGCCATCGGCGACCGTACCGGTCCGGGCTTTGCCTATGACGAGATCGTGCCCGCGGTCGAACGTATCGTGGAAACCTATCTGGAACAGCGCACAAGCGCCGAGGAGACTTTTTTGGAAACCTACCGCCGTGTTGGAATGGCGCCATTCAAGGCGGCCCTCTACCCTGAGGCGCGGGCCAATGCCGCTTGACCTGATCCAGACGGAACTGGGCCGGGAACGACGCGAACTGACCGAAAAGGTCGAGGCGCTGAACGCCCGGTTCCGCCACCACAGCGCACATGACGTCATGCATGGTGCGCTTGAGGAGGCGGGCAACCTAGCGCTGGTCTCCAGCTTCGGTGCCGAGTCGGTGGTGTTGCTGCACATGGCTGCCGTGGTCGACAAGGCCACACCGGTCCTGTTCATCGACACGATGATGCTGTTTACCGAAACGCTGGAATACCAGCATGAGGTCAGCGAGCGTCTGGGCCTGAAGAACGTCCAGATCATCCGCGCAGATGACGAGGATATTCAGCGCGAAGACCCCTATGGCGCGCTGCGGCTGCGTGACATGGACGCCTGCTGCAACCTGCGCAAGACCTTCCCCTTGCAGCGGGCCTTGGCGAGATATGAAGGCTGGATTACCGGACGCAAGCGGTTCCAATCCGGCACCCGCGCCACGCTCGAGTTCTTCGAGGTCGAGGACGGCACCGGCCGGATCAAGGTGAACCCTCTGGCGCATTGGGCGCCTCAGGACGTGCGCGCCTACATGGAAGAAAACCGCCTGCCCCGGCATCCGTTGGTGGCAAAGGGCTATCCCTCGATCGGCTGTGCGCCCTGCACCTCGCCGGTGAAGGATGGCGAAGACCCTCGCGCCGGACGCTGGCGCGATCAGAACAAGGAAGAATGCGGCATCCATTTCGTCGACGGCAAAATGGTGCGCAGCGGAGAGAAAACATGAACGTGATCGTGAATGACCAGGGTTTTGCACCTGATGACTGGACCGACGGATTTGTCACCCTTGAGGACGCCGCAAACGATGTGATCGCACTGGACGTCACCTCGGATACGGACCCCGACGAATTGTTCGAGCGGCTTGGAAACACGCGCATGGTGCGCGTCGACTTTCCGTCCTTTGCCGATGGCCGAGGCTTTACCATTGCCCGTACGCTGCGCCTGAAGGGCTATGAAGGCCGCTTGCGCGCGAAAGGACACGTGTTGGCCGACCAATACGCGATGGCCCGGCGCAGCGGCTTCGACGAAGTCGAGATTGACGCAGACCTTGCCGCCCGCCAGCCCGAGGACCAATGGCTGGCCCGCGCCAACTGGCAGGACCACGACTATCAGGCCCGCCTGCGCGGCTGACGCAACGATCGGGGCAATCTGCCCCCTTTTCCTGACCTGGATCAAAGCTTAAACGGAGATGCCGGTTTACCAGACCGGTAGTGAAACGATGACAGAGATGAAGCCCGTGACCGAAGCCACCGCCGTGAAGGCCCCCGTCCTGCCGGACGCCCAGACCGTTCTGGAAGTGAAACACTGGACCGACCGCCTGTTTTCGTTCAAGGTCACGCGTCCGCAATCGCTGCGCTTCCGCTCGGGCGAATTCGTTATGATCGGCCTCTTGGGCGACAACGGGAAGCCGTTGCTGCGCGCCTATTCGATCGCGTCGCCGTCGTGGGACGAGGAACTGGAATTCTATTCGATCAAGGTGCAAGACGGCCCGCTGACCTCGAAACTGCAGCATATCCAGCCCGGCGATCAGATCATTCTGCGGCCCAAACCTGTGGGTACGCTGGTGCATGATGCACTGCTGCCGGGCAAGCGCCTGTGGTTCTTTGCCACCGGAACCGGGTTTGCCCCGTTTGCTTCGCTGCTGCGCGAGCCGCAGACCTATGAGGAATACGATGAGGTCATCATCACCCACACCTGCCGCGAGGTGGCGGAACTGGAATATGGCCGCCAGCTGATCGAAAGCACCCGCAAGGACGAGTTGCTGGCCGAACTGATCGGCGAAGGTTTTGCCGACAAGATCCGCTATTACCCGACGACCACCCGCGAACAGAGCCCCAAGATGGGCCGGATCACCGACCTGCTGAAGGACGGAACTGTTTTCAAAGACCTGGGCATCGAAGGCGGCATCAAGCCCGAGACCGACCGCGCCATGGTCTGCGGCAGCCTGGCCTTCAACCACGACATCAAGGCCATTCTTGAAGAATTCGGCCTGCGCGAAGGCGCCAATTCCGACCCCAAGGAGTTCGTGATCGAAAAGGCCTTTGTCGGCTGAGATCGAACCCGGCCGGCGCTCCATGCGCCGGCCGCTGCCTTTCGCGCGGCGGGGGCAGAGATTTTCGCACCTGGCCCGCGTTATCCCGCTTGAAAGACGCAGGGTCTCAGTTTAAATTCCGGGCTCGAAATTCTGCAATTATCAAAGGAATGAACCCATAGCTCGCAGACCTCACAACGCGCCGCCGCAACGCGACACCGGCCCGCGCGTCAATGAAAAGATCCGTGCCCCCGAAATTCGCCTGATCGGCGCCGAAGGTGAGAATGTCGGGGTGGTTCATCCCGCCAAGGCCATGCAGATGGCGGCCGATGCCGGTCTTGATCTGGTCGAGATCTCGCCCAACGCGAATCCGCCGGTCTGCAAGATCATGGACTTTGGCAAGTTCAAGTACGAAACGCAGAAGCGCGAAGCCGAAGCCCGCAAGAAACAGAAGATCATCGAGGTGAAAGAGGTCAAGTTCCGGCCCAACACCGATACGCATGACTACGACGTCAAGATGCGGAACGTTTTCAAGTTTCTCGAGAATGGCGACAAGGTCAAAGTGACTCTGCGCTTCCGCGGTCGGGAAATGGCGCACCAGAACCTTGGACGTGAACTGCTTGAGCGCGTGGCGGAAGACATCAAAGAAATCGGCAAGATCGAAAACATGCCGAAGATGGAAGGCCGCCAGATGATCATGATGATCGGACCTCTTCCCCAGAAGTGACGGCACATGCATCCGAGTGACCAAAGCTCCCTCGTTCGAGGGAGCTTTTTTGTTTGTGGGTCACATTCAGAACGGCGTGTCAGATTGCTTTGGAAATCGCAACCGACAGCTTGTCCACCAGTTCGTGCAACTGCGGCTCTTCGATGATGAATGGCGGGGCCAGAAGCACATGGTCTCCTCTCCTGCCGTCGCGTGTTCCGGACATCGGATAGCAGATCAACCCTGCTTCGACGGCGGCTTTTTTGATCTTGGACGCCACTCCCCGGGTCGGGTCAAACGGTTCGCGCATATCTCTGTCAGCAACCAGTTCGATGCCCCGGAACAGGCCCCGACCACGGATGTCCCCTACATTGGGATGCTGGCCGAAGGCTGCTTCGAGTTTGGCTTGCAGTTTGTCACCCATGTTGCGGGCACGGGCCGGCAAATCGCGCGAGGTAAGCTCTGTCACCACGGCGAGAGCTGCAGCTGTGGCGACCGGGTGCCCGACATAGGTATGGCCGTGCTGAAAGAAACCCGAGCCATTTCGGATGGCGTCATAAATCCGATCCGTGCACAGCGTGGCACCGATGGGTTGATATCCAGCCCCCAAGCCCTTGGCAATGCAAAGAATATCTGGCGCAACTCCATCGTGGTCGCAGGCAAACAGATGGCCGGTCCGGCCCATGCCGCACATGACCTCGTCCAGGATCAACAACACGCCGTATTGATCACAGATTTCGCGGATTCGCTTGTAATACCCCTCGACCGCGGGGACGGCGCCCAACGTGGCCCCGACCACCGGTTCCGCCATAAACGCCATCACGGTCTCGGGTCCCAGCCGCTTGATCTCCACCTCAAGCTCGGTCGCCACGCGTTGACCATAGTCATAGCTGCTCTCTCCTTCGGGCTTTTCGGCATATTCGTAGCAGGGCGCGATATGGCTCATCTCGATCAGCATCGGTGCGAATTGGGCCCGTCGCCATGCATTTCCGCCCGCTGAAAGCGCGCCCAGCGTATTGCCATGATAGCTCTGCCGCCGTGCGATGACCCGAGACCGCTCGGATTGCCCGATTTCCAGGAAGTACTGGCGCGCCAGCTTGATCGCGGCCTCGGTCGCCTCGGACCCACCGGACACGAAATAGACCCGGTCCAACGATCCGGGCGCGTGCTGGATCAGCAGATCTGCTAGGGCTTCGGCCGGTTCCGAGGTCATGAAACCAGTATGGGCAAAAGCGATCTTCTGGACCTGCTCCTGCACCGCGTGGATCACTGCCGGGTTTGAATGTCCCAGACACGACACGGCCGCATCCCCGCAGTCGAGATACCGTTTGCCCTGTGCGTCGATCAAATAGCACCCGTCACCGCCGACAGCGATCGGCAATTCCGCCTTGGTGTGGCGCGGAAAAACATGGCTCATGTCAGTGTCCTTTCAGCAAAGCGATCAACGCCGCGACCGAGGTCGCGTTGTCCGTCCATCGGGTTCCATCCGAGTTCGTCAGGCTGTTCTCAAAACCGACCCTGACATCGCCGCCACGAGCGGCGGCAGCCGCCAGACAGGCGTGTTCCAGACGCCCGAACGCACAAACCATCCAAGGCGTACGAGCAGCGGGAAAGGCCTCCAGATCCGCCGGTTGGGATTCCTGCCCGGTGGCATAGCGTCCCAGCACCAGCAAGCGGTCTTCCTGCTCGCGCCGCACGATCCCATCCGACTGCCATCGCTCCAGCAGATCCGCATCCGTCGAATCGTACAGGATATGCTGCACCCGAGTTCCCTGTTCCGCGCACAGCCTATAAACCCGCGGGGCCAGATCGGGCGCGCGCGCAATTTCCCGAACCGAGATCGAGGCCCATTTCGGGGCCACCTGCTCCAGGCACTCCAACTGCGCAGAAACGTCGTAGATACCGGCGGCCTCGGTCGTGATCTGAACATCCATCGTGGGCACGGTTCGGGCAAGCTCGGCCATAGCCTCCCGATAGCGCCCTGCATCCAGAGAATGCGCGCCCTGCCCATCCCTGACATGCAGGTGCAACCCGTTTGCCCCGGCCGCGTGGCAGGCAATGGCCGTTTCCACAATCTCACCGGTCGAAACCGGCAAGGCGGGGTGATCCGCATGACCGCGTCGTGCACCGTTCGGTGCGACCAAAACATACGGAAGCGACGAAGCCTGTGTGTCAGACATTGAATCATCCTATCGGTTTCTTGCGTGCTTAGCTCGTGTGAGGTTGTTTTTCTCTTGCATAGATCAAAACATTTGTTTTTCTCCCATCATGACACCCCCTACTCACCACCTGATGGGTCGGCTGCGCCGAGAGATCGACCATTTGCCGACCCAATTGCAGGCCGCAACAAAATACATCATCGACCATCCGGGCGATTTCGGAATCGACTCCATCCGCGTGTCTGCCGAAAAGATCGGCGTCAGCACAAACGTGATCGTTCGGCTGGCACAGCATCTTGGTTTTGATGGCTTCGAAGCCTTCCGCCGCCCTTTCCGGAGGGATCTTGTCACAGATAGCGAAGATCGCCTCAGCCGGGATTGGCTGACCCAGTTGAATGCCGGCGATGCCTTTGCGTCGGCACAGGCCAACTATGCCCGCAACGAGATGAACGTTGTGTCACGTTCGTTGCGCCAGCTGGACCCGGGCAAGGTCAGATCCGCAGTCACACTAATGTCCGATGCTCCCCAGTGCTTGGTCACTGCAACCCGCGCAAGCTATGCCTTGGCCTATTACTTCCACTACGCCGGACGCATGGCCCACCCGGGAATGCAGTTGATCCCCAGGCATATGGGCTCGGCCATCGACGACCTTCTGAGCGCGGGCGAAACCGACTGCCTGTTCGCGATCACCGTTCATCCCTATTCTGCTGACACGATACGTGCCATCCGGTTTGCCCGGGAAAGGGGTATGCGCGTTGTTCTGCTCGCTGACAGCGATGTCATTGCCCCGGGGGTTGAGGCGGACGTGACGCTGACCGTCAGCACCCGATCTCAGCATCAGTTCTCCAGCTTCTCCGGAGCGATGGCCGTTCTCGAAGTTCTTCTGAGCCACCTTTTCGCAATCAAGGGCGACGCGGCTTATCACCGGGTTCAGGACTATCAGAAAGCGCGCGAGGATGCCGGAGCCTACTGGCAGCCCAAAAGGCTTCCGCGTGTGGCAAAAAAGAAATAAGCCCCGGAACACGTCCGGGGCTCAAAGCAGTCACTGCGACCGCGTCACATGCAGGCCTGAACCGCCCGCCGGGTCATGACACCAACCAGATGGGCGCGGTAGTCTTTGCTGCCGTGCAGATCTCCGATCATGTTCATCGGGTTGACCCGAAGATCCATAAGGGCATCGGGCCGGAACTCCTTGCTCAACGCCTGCTCGGCTTCGCTCCAACGGAACACGCCGTCTTCGCTGGCTCCGGTCACGGCAACGCGCACCCCGTCCGCAAAGCGGGCAAGGAAAACCCCCACCAGCGCAAAGCGCGAGGCAGGCTGCAGAAACTTCTGGTAGCTTGCTGCCTGCGGTACCGGGAACCGGACCGTCGTTATCAGTTCGCCCTCGTCCAGTGCTGTCGTGAACATGCCCTGAAAGAAGTCATCCGCAGCGATTTCGCGCGCATTCGTACGAATGGTCGCGCCTGACCCCAATGCAGCTGCAGGGTAGCAGGCCGCCGGATCGTTGTTGGCCAAGGACCCGCCTATCGTGCCCCTGTTGCGAACAGCGGGATCACCGATATGCCCCGCCAAATCAGCCAGTGCGGGATACTTGCCCGCAACTTCTGCCGCCACCGTGGCATGCGTGGTTGCCGCTCCAATCGAAATCGACCCATCATCTTCGATGCAGACGCCCTTCAACTCGGGAATGCCACCCAGGCTCACCAGCGTCGCGGGTGAGGCCAGTCTCTGCTTCATCGTCGGGATCAGGGTCTGACCGCCCCCCAACGCCTGTGCATCCTCTCCCGCCAACGCGGCAACCGCATCAGCAATGGTCGAGGGGTTCTTGAACTCGAAATTGTACATTTCGCTTTTCCTTTCCGAAAGGCGCGGAACCGCCCTTCATCTGGCATTTGATTGACCGGGGAGCGCGAGGGGCTGACCCCTCGCGGTCCAACCTCTCCACTCAGCTGTTCATCGCTGCCCAAACGCGCGAGGGGCTGACCGGCATGTCGATGTGGTCCACCGCCTTGCCACCCGAGTTCAGCGCATCGATCACGGCATTGACCACCGCAGGCGGCGATCCAATCGCCCCGGCCTCGCCGCAGCCCTTCACGCCCAACGGATTGTGCGTGCACGGCGTCTGGCTGGAATGATCGACGGTATAGAACGGCACGTCATCGGCCCGCGGCATGGCATAGTCCATGAAGGACGCGCTCAGCAGTTGGCCGTTCTCGTCATAGACGCAGTTCTCCAACAAGGCCTGACCGATCCCCTGTCCGATGCCACCATGCACCTGGCCGTCGACGATCATCGGGTTGATGATGTTGCCGAAATCATCCGCCGCGGTGAACCGTTCGATGGTCACCTGCCCGGTCTCGAGGTCAACCTCCACCTCGCAGGCATAGGCACCGGCCGGGAAGGTAAAGTTGGCCGGATCATAGAACGCGGTCTCCTCCAGCCCCGGCTCGACCTCAAGCGGGAAGTTGTGCGGAACATAGGCCGTCAGGGTTACATCGCCCCAGGCCACCGACTTGTCGGTGCCGGCCACGGTGAACTGGCCATCCTTCAGCTCGATATCGGCCTCGGACGCCTCCAGCAGGTGCGCCGCGATCTTCTTGGCCTTGTCGATCACCTTCTCGGTCGCCTTGACCATCGCCGATCCACAAACCGCCAGCGAGCGCGACCCATAGGTGCCCATGCCGAACGGGATCTTCGAGGTATCGCCGTGCACGATTTCAACCATCGACTCGTCGATGCCGATCATGTCGGCCACGACCTGCGGAAAGGCCGTCTCGTGCCCCTGCCCGTGGCTGTGCGCCCCGACCATGACGCTGATAGAGCCGGTGGCGTTCACCCGCACGGTTGCGGCGTCATACAGGCCCGCACGCGCACCCAGCATCCCCACGATGTTCGAGGGCGCGATGCCGCAGGCCTCGATATAGCAGTTCACGCCCAGGCCGCGCAGCTTGCCCCGCGCCTCGCTTTCGGCGCGACGTGCCGGGAAGCCGGCGAAATCGGCGGCCTGTTCCAGCTTGTCCATGGTGCCGTTGTAGTCGCCGGTGTCATAGGTCAGCGCCACCGGCGTGTCATAGGGGAACTGCGTGATGAAGTTCTGCCGGCGCAGCGCCACCGGATCGACACCCAGCTCGCGCGCGGCTTTGTCGATCACGCGCTCCAGCTGATAGGTCGCCTCGGGGCGGCCTGCACCGCGATAGGCATCCACCGGCACGGTGTTGGTGAACATCGCCCGCACATTCACCTGAATGACCGGCGTCTTGTAGTTGCCCGCCATCAGCGTCCCGTGCAGCCAGGTCGGCACCGAGCTGGAAAACGTCGACAGATACGCGCCCAGATTGGCAAAAGTATTTGTCCGCAGCCCGACGAAATTGTTGTCGGCATCCAGCGCCAGCTCGATCTTGCTGACATGGTCGCGTCCCTGTGCATCCGACATGAACGCCTCGGACCGACTGGCCGTCCACTTCACCGGGCGGTTGCAAGCCTTGGCGGCGAAGGTGCAGAACGCCTCTTCTGCGTAGTGGAAGATCTTGGTGCCAAAACCGCCACCCACATCCGGAGCCACGACGCGGACCTTGTGCTCGGGCAAGCCCAGCACGAAGGCACACATCAGCAGTCGGATCACATGCGGGTTCTGCGAGGTGGTATAGAGCGTGTATTCATCCGTGCCCCGGCTGTATTCCGCCACGGCCACGCGCGGCTCCATCGGGTTGGCGACCAGACGGTTGTTCACCAGTTCCAAGGTGGTGACATGCGCCGCATTGGCGAACACCTCGTTCACCTTGGCATCGTCGGCCTCGCCCAGCTGCCAGTCATAGCAGATGTTGTTCTTCAGATCGTCATGGACCAGCGGCGCGCCCTCTTCGGCGGCGGCTTTCATGTCCAGAACGGCGGGCAGTTCCTCGATGTCGACGTCGATCGCCTCGGCCGCGTCGCGGGCCTGTTCCAGGCTGTCGGCCACGACGGCCGCGATCGGGTCGCCCACATGGCGCACCTTGCCTTGCGCAAGGATCGGGTGCGGCGGTTCCTGCATGGGCGCGCCGTGCTTGTCGGTCACCTCCCAGCCGCAGGGCATGCCGCCCACGCCTTCGAAATCCTTGCCGGTAAACACCCGGACTACGCCGGGCATGGACTCGGCGGCGGACGTGTCGATGCTTTTGATCCGGCCATGCGCGATGTCGGATCGCAGAAAATACACATAGGCCTGACCGCGGATATTGATGTCGTCGGTGTAATTGCCCGCTCCGGTCAAAAAGCGCACGTCCTCGCGGCGCTTGGAACTGGCTCCGATGCCACTGTCTTTGGGCATTGCTTGTTCTCCTCCCATAAACGGATGCTTGGGCGCATCCCTGTCAACCCACGGGCGCTTTCAGTCACGCCCGCAGCGGCATCACTCGGCGGCGATGTGGCTGACGTCCTGGCCGGACGCGGCCATGATCGCCTTGACGATGTTGTGGTACCCGGTGCAGCGGCACAGGTTGCCTTCCAGGTATTTGCGGATTTCGGCCTCGGTCGGGCGCGGGTTTTCCTTCAGCAGGGCCGCAGCCGACATCACCATGCCGGGCGTGCAGAAACCGCATTGCAGGCCGTGATGATCCTGGAACGCCTGCTGGATCACGTTCAGCGATCCGTCCGGGTCGGCCTGCCCCTCGATGGTGCCGACATCGGCCCCTTCGGCTTCGAGCGCCAGCATGTTGCAGGACTTGACCGCCGCGCCGTTCACATGAACCACGCAGGCGCCGCATTGGGCCGTGTCACAGCCCACATGGGTACCGGTCAGCGACAGGTGATCGCGCAAAAAACTGGACAGCAGCGTCCGGCCTTCGACATCACCGCTCACGGTCTTTCCGTTCACGGTCATTGAGACCTGTGTCATAAGTTCCTCCCATTTTCGTATTTATCCTTGGCCCGAGTTAAACACGGGAAAAGTCGTTTGAGAACAAAAATCTTGGCCGTTTCCAACCCGTCTCTTGGGAGCCAACTGCCAACATGTATCGCAGGTCGCCAGCGGGGCGAAACTGCCGTTACGTCACTTTGCGTTTGGCCCGGGGTTGCGGACGGGTCGGGATTTCCTTGAGCAGACCACCGACGCCCATCGCCGCGATATAGGCTCCCGTGGTCGGGATGCCGCAGGCGACCCGCGACAGCACCCAGTCGGCCCCGTTCAACGCGGGCGAGCGTGCGCATCCCGGCAAACCGATAACCGGCCGCTTGCCCAAAGCCCCGAGAAACAACAGGTTGCCCGGGTCAACCGGCATGCCGAAACGGTCCACCTGCCCTCCCGCGCGCCGAACGGCCTGCGGCGCCACGTCCTCGACATCGGAAGTCGCCGAGCCGGTCAGGATCATGACGATATCGGTATTCATCCGGGTCAATGCCTGCGCCAGAGCATCAACCGCATGCGGAACGATCTGCACGTCGTCCAGGCTCAGACCCAGGGCCTCGACCCGGCCGCGCATCGCGGCGATGCCCTTGTCATTGGGCGGCCCGCCGGGGATGTCGGTCACCACCAACCCGGCGCTGCCAAATATCGGCTTGGCCAGGCGAATGGCCCCCCTGGCCAGCTCGGCCGCACGCTGAACGTCCGCCAGCGGCACCGCGTAGGAAATGACCTTGATCGTGGCAACCATGCCACCCGCACCCATCTGCTGGTGCTGAGGAACGGTGGCCACCGTAATCATCGGATTGACCTGATTGAACGCCAGCAGAGCCACAACGTCCAGAAGGGCCACGCCCGCGTGATCCGCAATCAGGTTGACGCGCCCCGTGAACGGCTCGGTCACGCGCAAGTTGGCCCGCTTCGGATCCGGGGTCAGTGCCGCAGCCAAATGGCGCGCGGCCTCGTCCTCGTGACAGTCGCCGGGTTCCAGCCGCGCGACCACCACCTCGGACACGCCCGCCTCGGCCAACAGGGCGACATGCGTATCGTCCAGCATCATTCCCTTGCGCAACTTTTTCGTACCCGCCATGACCGAGTGCGCAAGGATCGCGCCCCTCGCGTCCGCAACCGGTACAGGGCCGAACTTCATGCCTTGCCCCGCAGCACGGCCGTCATCTGCGCAATGACGGAAACGGCAATCTCGGCCGGTCCGGCCGCGCCGATATCCAGACCAATCGGCCCGTGGATGCGCTGCAACTGCGCTGCCGAAAAGCCCGCCTCGGTCATCCGCTGCACCCGTTTGGCATGGGTGCGCGACGACCCCAACGCGCCGATATAGAACACGTCCGAGTTCAGCGCGGCCTGCAGGGCCGGATCATCCAGCTTGGGGTCGTGGGTCAGCAGAACCATCGCCGTGCGCGCGTCCAGACCGATGCTAGCCACGGCCTCGTCCGGCCAGTCTTTCAGCAGCTTTTCACCGGGAAAACGGGTTTTGGACGCAAACGCCTCGCGCGGATCGATGATGATCGGGTCATAGCCCGCGATCCGCGCCATCGGGACCAGCGCCTGAGCGATATGGACCGCGCCCACCACGATCAACCGCAGCGGCGGGTTGTGCACGGCCACGAAGGTCCGACCATCTTCTTCAAACCCCGAGCGATCCATGCGCAGCCGGTCCGCATAGGCGTTGCGCCGCAGCGCGCGGTGGCCGGTTTCGACATTGACCTCATAGGCCACGGGCTCGCGCCGCGCCCGCGCCGCCACCAGTTCGGCCAGCATCGGTTCGGGCAGGACCGAGCCCACCGGCTCGACCAGAACCCGGATCGTACCGCCGCAGGCCAGCCCGACGGCAAAGGCATCCTCGTCGGTGACGCCGAATTCCAGCAGGCGCGCCTCGCCTTCTTCGATGGCTTCAAGCGCCTCGACGATCACCGCGCCTTCGACACAGCCGCCCGAGACCGAGCCTTCGATTCGACCATCACCGGCAATGACCAACTGGGCCCCCACCCGCCGAGGTGCACTGCCCCAGGTTTCAACGACCGTCGCCAGAACCGCGCCGCGACCTTCGCGAAACCACGCCAATGCCGTTTCCGGACTGTTGTCAAATCTGTCCATCGGACCCTCCCGCGGTGGTTCGCATCAACATAAGCAGGATTGACGCGATGAAAAGCAAGGAGCACGTTCTCTGGTGGATTATCTCGGACACCGACCCCGCCAACTTGGTTCTTCATGTGACGCTGAAGGCAGGTTTCGGCCGAAGTCCGCGACAGACAATCAAACATTTGATTGTTTTTCGCACGCCGACTAGCCTGCGGGCAGGCCCGACTTGCGGCCGAATTGACGCAAGAGATTTCGTAAAGGAGACAATGTCTTGAAACAGATATTTACACTAACCATCGGCGCAGCGGCATTGATTGCAGGCAGCGCCTGGGCCGACACTTTCGAACGCTACGGAGAGGTCGAGGGCTGGAAGGTCTTTGTCGACAAGGAAAAGAAGTCATGCCTGATCGAAGCGGTCGATGATGCCGAGAACGTGGTGCAGATGGGTCTGACCGAAGACCGCAGCGTGGGATATGTCGGTGTCTTTACCAAGGCGGAAACCGACATCAAGCGCGGAGACAAGGAGGCCGTCGCGATCCTGCTGGGCGACAACCTGTATGTCGGCGAGGCAACCGGAATGAAGGGCAACATCACCAAGGGGTATTCCGGCGGCTATGTCCTGTCGGACGACCCGCAATTCGCCGACGACCTGGCCAAGCAAAAGGTAATGGCGGTATTCCCCGAGAAATCCTTTGGCTTCACCGTCGATCTGACCGGCACCTACAAGGCCATGGAAATGGCGCGCGAGTGCAACGAAAAGCAGCTGCAGTGACGTCAGCTTGTAAGCGCGGCCAACAACCGCGCTTTCTCTCCCTGGTCGTCGGGTCGTGAAATCACGACGGCCAGATCCTCAAGCGATGCAATCGAATGACCGGCGCGGAAGCTGTCCACATGCGGCAGCATGGTGGCGACACCTTGGGCCTTTGGCGCGAACCCGTCCCAGCGCAGCAGCGGGTTCAACCAGATCAGCCGCCGGGCCGACAGGTGCAGGCGTTCAATCTCTTTTTCCAGCAGATCGGGATCACCCCGTTCCAGCCCGTCGGTGATCAGCAGCACGACGGCCCCCTGCCCCATAACCCGGCGCGACCAGTCGCGGTTGAACTGGTGCAGGCATTCGCCGATGCGCGTGCCGCCCTCCCAATCCTGCGCCTCGGCCCCGGCAGCGGCCAGCGCCGCATCGACGTCGCGCTGATGCAGGTGCCGCGTGATGTTTGTCAGTCGCGTGCCGAAGGTGAACGCATGCACCTTGGCCCAGCCGGCCCCCTTGGCGTTCGAGACCGTGTGCAGGAAGTGCAGGATAATCCGGCTGTACTGGCTCATCGACCCCGAGATGTCACACAGCGCGATCAGATTGGGCCAGCGCGGTTTCGGTTTGACCAGCGCAATCTGTCGCAGTTCGCCGCCCTGACGCATGGCCGCGCGCAATGTGCGCGCCCTGTCGATCCGCTGACCCAGATGGCTGGCCTGACCCCGGCGCGAGGCGATCGGGTCCACAGGCAGTTGCAGCCGCGCCAGAATGCGCTTGGCCTGAGCGGTTTCGGCGGTGCTCATCTGTTCGAAATCCAGCGACCGCAGCCGTTCCTCGGACGAGGCGGTCTGCGTGGCGTCAATCTCGATTTCGCTTTCGCCTTCTTGCTCGACGCCCTTGGGCTCGTCCCGTTCGACACCGTCCAGCAGGGCCTCCGCCGCGCGTTTTTCGCCCGGCTCGGCCATGCGTTCCTCCTGAACGCCACGAATGGCCGGCAGCATCATCGACATCATGTGCTCCAGGTACCGCGGATCGCGCCAGTACAGGCGGAAGATCTGGGCAAACACGGTGCGATGCTCGGGCCGGTTCACGAAACAGGCGTGCAGGGTCCAGTAGAAATCCTGCTTGCGGGTGAAGCCCGCCGCCTGCACTGCGCGGATGGCGTCGACCACGCGGCCGGGGCCGATCGGCAGCCCGGCCTTGCGCAAAGCGCGCGCGAAATGGGTGATGTTCTGAGCCAGTTTCGGATCGGCCGGGATATCCAGCGGAAGCTGTTCGGCCATCGCTAGGCCCCCGGAGTGCTTTGGCGCCGCGATGACATCAGACCGGTTCGAGCGTGGCTTTGGCCTGATCCAGAATGCGCTTGGCTTCGGAGCCCTGCAGTTTCTGGATGTCGTCCTGGTATTTCAGAATCGCGCCCAGCGTGTCGCCGATCACCTCGGGGCTGAGGTTGATCACGTCCAGCGCCAGCAGGCATTTCGCCCAGTCGATGGTCTCGGCCACGCCGGGTTTCTTGAACAGGTCCTCGGTGCGCAGATGCTGGACAAAGGCCACCACTTCGCGGCTCAGCGCCTCGGCGGCCTCGGGCGCGCGGGCGTGCAGAATCTCCAACTCGCGGTCGAAATCGGGGTAATCGACCCAATGATACAGGCAGCGGCGCTTGAGCGCGTCATGCACCTCGCGCGTGCGGTTCGACGTGACGATGACAATGGGCGGTTCGGGCGCTTTTATCGTGCCGATCTCGGGGATCGTCACCTGAAAATCGCTCAGCGCCTCCAGCAGGAAGGCCTCGAACGGTTCGTCCGTGCGATCCAGTTCGTCGATCAGCAGCACCGGCGGGCCAGCCGGGTCGGGCTCCATCGCCTCGAGCAGCGGGCGGCGGATCAGATAGTCGCCGCTGAACAGTTCCTCCTGCAGGCCCTTCCGGTCGGACCCGCCGACCGCCTCGGCGGTGCGGATGGCCACCATCTGGGCGGGAAAGTTCCATTCATAGACGGCCGAGGACGCATCGAGCCCTTCATAGCATTGCAGCCGGATCAGGCGGCGGCCAAGTCCAGAGGCCAGGGCCTTGGCGATCTCGGTCTTGCCGACACCCGCCTCGCCCTCCAGAAACAGCGGCCGGCCCAGTCTCAGCGACAGGAACACCACGGTGGCCAGGGCGCGACCGCAGACATAGCCCTGTTCGCCCAGCATCTTCTGAACGGCGTCGATGGAATCTGGCTGGCTCATGTGTCTCAATCTCCCTTGGCACAACAGGTCATGGCTGCCGCTGCGCGTCAAGACCGTGATCTTTCCGGGACTTGCGGCAATCTGGTCGCCTGGCAAGGTTTGTTGTCACTTTCCCGTACGGCCTGCCTGTGCTAGCCCGGCGCCATGACCCATACTCTGACGCTCCGCCGCCCCGATGACTGGCACCTGCATCTGCGCGATGGCGCCATGCTGCAGGCCGTCCTGCCCGAAACCGCCCGCCATTTCGCGCGGGCCATCATCATGCCCAACCTGGTGCCCCCAGTGGTCACCGGCGCTCAGGCCGCGTCCTACCGCGACCGTATCCTGGCCGCCCTGCCCGACGGTATGAGCTTTGAGCCGTTGATGACCCTGTACCTGACCGAGGATACTGACCCAGACGACATGGCCGCGGCCCATGCCAGCGGTCTGGTCAAGGCGGTCAAGCTGTACCCGGCAGGGGCCACGACCAACTCGGCCTCGGGCGTGCGGGATTTCGACAAGGTGCGCCCCGTGCTGGACCGGATGGCCGAAATCGGCCTTCCGCTCTGCGTGCATGGTGAGGTTACCGATGCCGAGATCGACATCTTCGACCGCGAGGCGGTGTTCATCGACCGCGTTCTGGACCCGATCCGCAAGGCCACGCCGGGCCTGCGCGTGGTGATGGAGCATATCACCACGCGCGACGGCGTGGAGTATGTGCGCGCGAACGAAACCGACCTGGGCGCCACGATCACCGCGCATCACCTGATCATCAACCGCAACCACATCTTGGTGGGAGGGATCAAGCCGCACTACTACTGCCTGCCCGTCGCCAAGCGCGAAGAGCACCGCAAGGCGCTGGTCGATGCCGCGACCTCGGGCGACGAACGGTTCTTTCTGGGGACTGACAGCGCCCCGCATACGGATGCCAACAAGGAAATGGCCTGCGGCTGCGCGGGATGTTTCACCGCGACCAACACCATGTCGCTGGTGGCCGAGGTCTTTGACCGCGCGGGTGCGCTGGACAAGCTGGAAGGGTTCACGTCGGTCAACGGGCCCAGGTTCTATCGGCTGCCCGTCAACGATCAGACCATCACCCTGCAGAAGGGCGAACCGGTCACCTACCCCGACAAGATCGAAACGCGCGATGGCCCGGTCACCGTGTTCGACCCCGGCTTCCCGCTGCACTGGCGCGTGGTCTAGTCAACCAGTCGTTTTGCTAAATCCGCTGCGCGCCCGCCGGTGCGCAGCATCGACCAGATCGCATCCGCGTCGTCCGCGCCGATCAGTTTGGCGGCCTTGTCACGGACCCGGTCCTCGCGTTCGGAAATCGAGATCGGCGCGGCCAGATCGTGGGTCGCCTCGCGCCGTACCCCGTCCCGCCGCAGCAGCAACAGGCGGGCCTCGGTCTCGGACAGGGTTTCATCCGCTTCAACCGTGATCCGGTCGCGCAGCGATTGCAGGCGCGGATCGGCGCAGACCTTGTCCGTGTAGCTTTCAGGCAGGGCCGTATCATATCCCAGCGCCTGCATCGCGATCACCGTCCGATAGGAGAATTTGGCGCCCAGCCCGGTTGTCGGTGCGGTCTGATTGCAGACGCTCATCCAACGGGGATGTGTGCGGATCTTGATCTCGGCCACCTCGGGTTCGGCGATGTCCAGATCGCGCGCCGCCTCGAGCGCGGCGTGCAGCCCGTGGCAGCAGGCGTGGAACTTGTGGCTGACGCTTTCGATCAGCCACTCATCCCCAAGTCCCGACAGAGCCGTGGCAGTATCATCGGCACCGTGATGGGTCGCGCCAAATCCGAACAGGCCGGTCAGGGCATCGGGATTGGGCGCGAACCCCCGCTGAACCAACAGCGCGGCCTCGACCCCGACCGACGCCGCCTGCCCCGCATTGTAAGGCTTGCCCATGGTGCCAAACTGCGCCTTGAGGCCAGCCGCCCGGGTCGCGGTCAGCCCCAGAACACGGCGCATGGCCGCCGCATCGCATCCCAGCAAGCGGGCGGCTGCTACGGCCGCTCCGAACGCGCCCGCCGTTGCGGTCTGGTGAAACCCGACCTGATAATGCCCCCGCCCCAGCCACAGGCCGATGCGGATGGACAACTCCATCCCCACCAAGGCCGATTCCAACAGCTCGACGACGGGCTGGTCCTGCCATTCGGCGACGGCCAGCGCGGCCGGAAACACCGCCACCGAGGGGTGGCCGATATGGGCGAAATGCGTGTCATCATAGTCCAGCGCGTGCGACACCGTGCCGTTGACCAAAGCCGCAGCGCGCATCGGCGCAGTCCCGCCACCGAACAGAGTGGCCTGGCCGGCCCCGCCTTCGTCCAGCACCATCTCCCGCAGAATGCGAGAGACCTGTTCGTTGACGCCTGCGCGCCCGACCGCCAGCCAGTCGAGCGCGGACAAAGACGTGACGATCCGAGCCCGCGCAGTTGTCTTGACCGGGCCTGCGGCGAATTCGGAAAGAGTGCGTGTGAAATCAGTCATGCGGCGCAGTCTAACGTGCGCCCGCGCCGGGTAAACCCTCAGCCGTAAAGGCTGGCCGCGCGCTGCTCGAAGGCCCGTACGATCCGGTGCATCGCCTCGTTGAAGACCACGCCGATGATGCCCTGCAACACGGCGTTCTTGAACTCGAAATCCACGTGGAAGGACACGTTGCAGCCGCCCTCGGGAGCGTCCTCGAAATGCCAGTCCGATTTCATGTATTTGAACGGGCCGTCCAGATATTCGGTGTCGATCTTCCTTTGATCGGGGTACAGCGTCACCCGGCTGCCGAACCGTTCGCGGAACACCTTGAACGAGATCACCAGATCGGCCTCCATCACCTGCGCCTCGCCCGCCGCATAGGTTCGCCGGATCCGCGCGGCCGCGCACCAAGGCAGAAACTCGGGGTATTTCGCCACATCCGCAACCAGATCATACATCTGCTGCGCGCTGTATGGGAGGTGGCGGGTTTCCGAATGAGTGGGCATGGCAACCTGGACATTTGAAACGTGACAATGGCGCGTCATGTCGTATGTTGCGCGCCAAAGATCAAGGGGGCAGCCATGAGCCAGCGCGCATATGTGATAGATGAGATGATCTCGGCCAAGGCCATCGCGGCGCGGATCGAGGAATTGTGCCGCGAAATCACCCGCGAATTCGGCGATACCGACAAGCTGGTGGTCGTGGGCCTGCTGCGCGGCAGCTTCGTGTTCATCGCCGATCTTGTGCGCGAACTGGACCTGCCGATCGAGGTCGACTTCCTCGAGGCGTCTTCGTATGGAGATTCAATGGAAAGCAGCCGGGAAGTGCGCATTCTCAAAGACTTGCGTGGCGCAATTGAAGGGCGCGACGTGCTGGTGGTCGAAGATATCGTCGATACGGGACACACGCTGAACCACGTCACCCACCTGCTGCGCAGCCGCCAGCCGAAACGGCTCAAGTCGATTGCCCTTCTGGACAAACCCAGCCGCCGCGAGGTCGATTTCCGCGCCGACTGGATCGGCTTTGAAATCCCTGACGAATTCGTCGTGGGCTATGGTATCGACTATGCCCAACGCAACCGCAACCTGCCCTTCATCGGCAAGGTCCGCTTTACCGAAGACTGATCCCGCCGCGGACTCGAGGCCCCATGATCCTGCGCCACCTTCTGCGAATGTCCCGATGGGCGCGCAATCCGCCCTCGGACCAGCGGGTCAAGCTGGTGCTCGGCCTGATCGTGCTGTGTCTGGTGATTGCCGGCGTTGAATACATGGGCTGGTGGCCCGAATGGGCAACCAGCCAGCCACGCAAGCTCAGGCCGTGACCGGCGCGCCCAGCACCTGACGAATTGCCGCCAGAAAGATACCCGCACCGACAGGAATCAGCGCGTCGGGGAAATCATAGTCGGGGTTGTGAAGTTGCGGATGGTCAACCCCGGCCCCCAGCCAAAACATGGCGGTTTTCGACCCCTTGGCGAATTGCCCGAAATCCTCCGAGAACCGTTGCGACACGGTAGTCAGGCGCGGTTGCACCCCGGCCTGCGCGCAGGCGTGAGCCAGGATCTGAACGGCCTCTGGGTGGTTGACGCAGGCCTCGAACACGTCGTCATAGGTGACCTCAACACCCAGTCCCTCGTCGGCCGCAGCCTTGCGCACCAGCGCCTCGGCCTGATCGACCAGTTGCGCCATGCGCGCGTCGGAGACGGTGCGCAGCGTGACCCATATCTCGGCCTCACCGGGCGCCACGCCGAATGTCGGGGCCCCCAGTTGGGCGTGGGTGACGGTGGTCAACGCGTAATCCTCAGTCAGTTCGCCGCCCGGTCCCAAGGCAGCCAAGGCCGGCATCAACTCGGCCATGGCCGAGGCCGGTGACAGCCCGTCCTGCGGGGCCGCGGCGTGCGAGGTCTTGCCCGTCAGCCGCACCCGCATCCCGCGTGAGGCGCAATTGGCCGGGCCAGAGCACAGCTCGACCGCGCCCAGGTCCAGCCCCGGCAAGTTGTGCAGCGAGAACAGAAAATCCGGCTGTATCTCAGCATATTGCGGATCGTTCCGAAAGTCGCGTGCGCCCTGTCCGGTCTCTTCGGCGGGCTGGAAGATCAGCACGACGCGGCCGCGTGACACGGGCGTTTGCGCCAGGTCCTGCGCCACGCCCAGCACCATCGTCATGTGGCCGTCATGCCCGCACAGATGACCCTTGCCCGGAACCTGCGAGCAATAGGGTTTGCCCGCCATCTCCAAAATCGGCAGCGCGTCCAGTTCGCAGCGGATACCAACGGTCGGTCCCGGCTGGCCCGAGTCGAACACGGCCGCCACCCCATGCCCACCAATCCCGGTCAGTACCCGGCCAGCCACACCGCGCAATTGCTCGGCGATGAAAGCGGCCGTTTCGGCCTCTTCACCCGAGACCTCGGGCCGTTGGTGCAACGCGTGGCGCAGCGCAGTCAGTTGCGCGAGCCGTTCGGGCGTCACGCCTGCCCCAGCTTTTTCTGCCGCGCTGTCCGCAGGCGCGCGAAATCATCGCCCGCATGGTACGAGGACCGGGTCAGCGGCGTGGCTGAAACCATCAGGAACCCCTTGCCATAGGCGGCTTTTTCATAGGCCGCGAACTCTTCGGGCGTGACAAAGCGGTCCACGCGGTGGTGTTTCGGCGTGGGCTGCAGATACTGACCGATGGTCAGGAAATCGATGTCGGCGGCGCGCATGTCGTCCATGACCTGGCGCACCTGCTGTTCGTTCTCGCCCAGTCCGACCATGATGCCCGACTTGGTGAAGATCGACGGGTCCAGTTCCTTGACCCTCTGCAACAGACGCAGCGAGTGGAAATAGCGCGCGCCCGGGCGCACCTCGGGGTACAGTCCAGGCACGGTTTCAAGGTTGTGGTTGAACACGTCCGGCTTGGCCGCTACCACGGTTTCCAGAACCGACGGATCGCATTTCAGAAAATCCGGGGTCAGGATCTCGATCGTGGTCTTGGGCGAGCGGTGACGCACCGCGCGGATGGTCTGAGCGAAATGCTCGGCCCCGCCATCGGCCAGGTCGTCGCGGTCGACCGAGGTGATCACGACATGATTCAAACCCAGCTTTTCCACCGCATGTGCCACCCGGCCCGGTTCGAACGCGTCCAGCGCATCGGGGCGACCGGTGGCGATGTTGCAGAAGGTGCAGCCGCGGGTGCAGATCTCGCCCATGATCATCATTGTCGCGTGGCCCTGGCTCCAGCATTCGCCCACGTTCGGGCAGCCGGCCTCTTCGCAGACGGTGACCAGGTTGTTGTCGCGCATGATCCGGCGCGTGTCGGCATAGCCCTTGCCGCCGGGCGCTTTCACCCGAATCCAGTTGGGCTTTTTCGGCTGCGCATTGTCGGGCTTATGCGCCTTTTCCGGGTGACGTTGTTCAGGGATTTTCAGATCGCGCACGGGGCCGGTTTCCTGACTTTGGGTCAATTTGGTTGGTGCATAACATAAACCGGTCGGATGTATTACGCCAGCCGTGCATAGCAGCCATGCGTCAGCGTTTCGCAGATGCAAAATAGGAGCGCGATTTTCTAGGAGATCAACGCAAATTTCGACATGATTTCCATAGATAAGAGGATATTCGCAAACGCAGCACATCCCGTGTTGAAGCCGGTTTGGAATCGTTTTAACCCACGGGCCGAACAAATGTGAATCACAGGAGATGCCCATGAAAACCGGTGCCAAGCTGCCCGACGTGACGTTCCACACCCGCGTGCGCGACGACTCGATCGACGGGCCCAACCCGTTCCGCTGGGAAGACAAGACCACGGCCGATTACTTCGCAGGCAAGCGGGTCATCCTGTTCTCGCTGCCCGGTGCGTTCACGCCCACCTGCTCGACCTACCAACTACCGGGGTTCGAGAACAACTACGAGGCGTTCAAGGCCAAGGGCATCGACGAGATCTACTGCATGTCGGTCAATGACAGCTTTGTCATGAACAAATGGGCGACGGATCAGCGGCTGAAGAACGTCAAGGTCATCCCCGACGGGTCGGGCGAGTTCACCCGCAAGATGGGCATGCTGGTCGACAAGGCCAATCTGGGCTTTGGCATGCGGTCGTGGCGCTATGCCGCCATCATCAACGACGGTGTGGTCGAGGCGTGGTTCGAAGAGCCCGGCCTGATGGACAACTGCCCCGAGGACCCCTATGGCGTTTCGTCTCCCGAAAACCTGATGAAGCACCTGGAAGAAGCCCAGCAGCCCGAAATGGCCTGAGCCTTCAACCAGCCTCCACTCGAAGGGCTCGCCAAGTGCGGGCCCTTTTCAGTTCCGGGTTTCTGACACGATGTTTTCGCCGACCTGCCGGATCACCTGGGCCAGTTGATCGAACCACACCGCCCCATCCGACGAATCGCGCCGCACGAGGCCGATCTGCCGCGCGGGCTCCGGGACGCCGAACCGCAGCAGTTTCAGCCCCGGCACGGCATCGGCCTCGGAACGTGCCGCCAATTCCGGAATCAACGTCAGGCCGAACCCCTCGGCCACCAAACGCGACAGCGTGGCCAAAGACGACGCGCCCATGTTGATATGGGCGCTGGTCCGGTCCTGCCCGCACACCTCAAGCGCCTGATCCGTCAGGCAATGCCCGTCTTCCAGCAGCATCAGCTGGGCTGCGTTCAGGTCGATTGGGCGCAGAGCGTCGGGGCTGACGGTCAGGCTGTTCAGGCGCGTCTCGCTGCCGGCCAGCAGAAAACGGTCCTCGAACAGAGGCACCTCGTCCAGGCCGCGCGCGCCCACCGGCAGGGCTAGCACGGCGGCGTCGATCTCGCCCGCTTTCAGCATCGACAGCAACCGCTCGGTGCGCGCTTCGCGTACCTGAACGCGCAGGGACACATCCGCCGACCGCAGACCAGCCAAGACACCCGGCAAAAGATACGGTGCGACCGTCGGGATCAAACCGACCGACAGACTGCGATGCCCGGTGGAGTTGTCACGCGCGAACCGATCCAACCGCTCGGCCGCGCCCAAAATGCGCCGTGCGTGCTCAAGCGCATCGCGCCCCAACGGTGTCAGCAGAACATCACGGGCGCGCCTTTCAAACAGTGGCCCACCCATGATGTCTTCCAAAGCCCGGATCTGCACCGAAAGTGCCGGTTGAGATACGTGACACACCTGAGCGGCCCGGCCAAAGTTGCGCTGCTCGGCCACGGCGCGTAAGTATTGCAGCTGTCTAAGGGTAAAATTCATAACCCCTGATTATCACCTGCTGCGTTTTCCGCAACTCCGGCCAATCGAAACAAAGGTGTATCAGCCGATCAATCTGTCACACTCTGCTTGCTTCTCGTAATGGCGCTTGAGGCGCTGCAACGCAATGCGCAGCACGATCTTCCCGGAACGTGCTGACCAGCCCATCCGTTTCTCGGCCAGTTCGAGGCCTTCCAGATAGCAACAACACCGCAACGCAACGTCGCTCAGACCCGGACCCAGATCCGACAAAGCCCGAGCCACGCGATCACGCGCCTCAGACGACCCGCGCGCAACCTGCGCATCGGCTTCGAAACCTGCACGACCGCCAGCGGTAAGGAACCGGTCCCAGTTTTGCGTGACCCGCGGTCCGATCTGGGCCAGCTCGAAATCCTCGCGCAGTCGCTCTCCGGCACGCACCAGGCTTTCGTCAAGAAACGGCTTTCCATCCCGGTCGCGTCGGCGCGACAATGCAATCAGGGGGCTCTCTGCTGCGCAATAGCGGATGCGCCGTGGGCGCTTCTCGTCGGCTTGACTGCGCGTTTTGAACTTCGCCGGTGCCTCGGCCATCCCATATTCTGTCTGTGTCCGCGCGCGGTTTTCGGCATCGGCAATCAACTGGCTCAGTGCGGTTCGGCCCGTTTGCGTGATCCGGTAGCGTGACACACGCCCCGGATTGTCACAAACGATCCAGTCCTTCAGAGCCAAAGCCTGAGCGGTCTTGCAGTCAACAACGGCGGTCCGAGTTGTACCGCCCTCGCCGCTGTCACGGACAACGACCGCCTTTTCCATGTCCTCGGCCACGGCCAGAACCGCACCCGTTTCGCAAAGGCGCCGCAGAACCCGCAGAGCCTCACGCTCGAACGCCTCGTCTTCGGCATTGGGAATGCGATGAGGATCATCGCCGACGCCGAAGAAGGGACCAGAGGCCACTTCATTCCCCGCACCGGGAAAGTGTGTTTCGGCAAGTGACTGCAGTGCTTTATCCACCAAGGGATCGTCGCGGCGCATTTCGATCCTTCGGATCTGTCGCAGAATGGTTGACGCGTGACACCCTGCCGACCGCGCCAGATCCCGGATCGACCGTCCCGCCTCGGTATGGGCCAGGTATCGCTGTGCCCCTTCGGGAACCCAAGCTGGAACGGTGAATGCGGTGCTGTTTTCCATCGTTATTCGCCCTCGTCGACAATCAAACTGCCACTGTCCGCCGTCGGATAAAGTGTTAACCAAATCTACCTAGAGTTGCTTTCGTTACTCGTTCGTTAACCTCCAACGGCTCTGACCAGAATTGATTCAAAAAGATAAACAGTCGTGAAACCATCGTTCGGCGCGAGCCATGTCACGGCAACACCCGCTTGGGTTGTGCCAAGTTGCTGCAGGAAAAATTGAACAGAGGAACGCCGAAATGCAGGACCTGATGACTATGATCACCGCCCTCCGCCGCCCACGGCTACTGTCTCGGGCAGCCAAGGTCGGAGCACAGGAATACGACCGTGACCGCCACTTGCAGCGCCTGTTCGGCTATGGCGCGCTACCGGGAACCGGAGCGGCCTTGATGCGACTGTTGGAGATGGAGCGGAGCGTCGACGACCAACGACGCTCGGGCGACGCCGCGTATTCGCTGGTTCGCCACCTGGACCTACTGATCGCACTGATTGGTGAGGCGCGACTGCATCAAGCCAGCCGCGCCCCGGAACTTCATGTCGTCAAGTGAAGGCGTCGGGCATGGACGCTTTCTTTTCCTCGACATAGGCGGTTAGTGCCGCCAGTTTTTCCGGGTCGAGTTGCGGTTGCTGGTAGTTGGCCAGCAGATGCTCGACCCGGGCCGAGGCCAGCATGCGCGTGTCCCGCGCACCCTCTTCTTCCCATGTTTCAAAGGGTTTGTAGTCCAGCAGGTCGGTCTTCCAGAAGGCGCTTTGGAAATTGGCCTGGGTGTGCGCACAACCAAGATAGTGGCCACCAGGACCCACCTCACGAATCGCGTCCATGGCCTGCGCGTTTTCATCATAGGCCACCCCTTTGGCCAACGCATGAAGCGCTCCCAACTGATCGGCATCCATGACGAATTTTTCGAAATCGGCGACCAGACCGCCTTCGAGCCAGCCACATGCATGCAACATGAAGTTGACGCCTGACAGCAGACCCATATTCAGCGAGTTTGCAGTCTCATAAGCCGCTTGCGCGTCCGGAAGCTTGGATCCACAGAACGACCCGGCCGAGCGGTAGGGAACACCCAAACGGCGCGCCAACTGACCGGCTCCATAGGTGATGTGCGCGGCTTCGGGCGTGCCAAAGGTCGGTGCACCAGAGTTCATGTCGATCGACGACACGAATGCGCCGAAAATGGCCGGTGCGCCCGGACGGATGATCTGACTGTAGGCGATGCCGGCCAGCACCTCGGCCAGCACCTGCGTCAGAGTACCAGCAACCGAAACCGGGGCCATCGCGCCGCCCACGATGAAGGGCGAAATGATGCAGGCCTGATTGTTGCGGGCATAGACTTCCAGCGACCCCATCATCACGTCGTCGAACGTCATCGGCGAGTTGATGTTGGTGAGCGAGGTCATCACGGTGTTTTCCTGAACGAACTCCTTGCCGAACAGAATCTCGCACATCTCGACTGAATCCTGCGCCCGGCTGGGATCGGTCACCGAACCCATGAAGGGTTTGTCAGACAGCGTCATATGCGCCATCAGCATGTCGAGGTGCCGCTTGTTCACCGGTATGTCGGTGGGTTCGCAGACGGTGCCGCCCGAATGGTGCAGCCATTTGGACATGTAGGCCAGTTTCACGAACTTGTTGAAATCGTCCATCGTGGCATAGCGGCGGCCACCCTGTGCGTCCCGCACGAAAGGCGGTCCGTAGACCGGCGCCAGCACCAGGTTGCGCCCGCCGATCACCACCGATTTTTCCGGGTTGCGCGCGTGCTGCGTGAATTCCTTGGGTGCGGTCTTGATCAGTTCGCGGGCCAGACCTCGCGGAATGCGAACGCGCTCACCGTCGATGTCGGCCCCGGCATCGCGCCAGCGTTCCAGCGCCGCGGGGTTGTCGACGAAATTGACGCCGACCTCCTCCAGCACGGTTTCCGCATTGGCCTCGATGATCTCCAACGCTTCGTCATTGAGGATCTCGAAGTTCGGAATGTTGCGTTCGATATACTTCGCCGTTTCGATCCGAACCGCGGTACGCTCGGCCCGGCGGGCGGCGCCTCCGCCACCACGCGCTCTGCGTCGGGTGCTTGCCTCTGTCATGAGATGATCCCGTGTGAAAGTTTAGATTGGATTGCTTGTTACAAGATGCCGCGACTTCACCAGATGTGGATTCCGGCGCAATAGGGGGAAAAGCGACATATTTCGCGCTGTCCAGTACCTGCAACAGGCCTTACGAGGCGTCAGGTTGGTTTGCTGAAATAGACCTTGCTTCCCTCATGCCCGGTCTCCTGCCACCCAAGATGACGGTACATCGCACGGGTGTCCGCCATCAGACGGTGGGTTGTCAGGCGCATGTTCCGAACCCCGTTTTCGCGGACCTCTGCCGCGACGAAATCGACCAGCCGGCGAGCAATACCCTGCCCTTGCGCAACAGGTGAAACGGCCAGATTGAAGATCATCGCGGTTTCTCTTTCGAAACCAAAAACCACGACACCGTGCAGGGATGTTTCATCCACGGCCACAACTACGTTCCGGTCGCGAATGTCCTCCTCGACCCCCTCGGTCACATCCGGCAGGTCCGGAATGGTCTGGCGCGCGGCGGTATAGGCCGCTTCGATGCATCGGCGGATGGGCTCCGCATCGGTTGCCACAGCCCTTCTGAGCGAAATTCCAGTCATTCAATGCGCTCCGCGTCACTCTTTCCCGCCAAATGACGTCAAGGCGCTTGCACATGCAAGGCTTCCGACCTAAAGGCCGGGTATGACCGAGACATCCCATGACCGCCTTCTGATCATCGACTTCGGCAGCCAGGTGACGCAGCTGATCGCCCGCCGCCTGCGCGAGTTGAACGTCTATTGCGAAATCCACCCCTACCAGAACGTCACGATGGATTTCGTGCGGGACATGGCCCCGCGCGCCATCATCTTTTCCGGCGGACCGGACAGCGTGACCCGCGAGGGATCACCGCGCGTCCCGCAAGAGATCTTCGACTATGGCGTTCCGATCCTTGGCATCTGCTATGGCCAGCAGGTCATGATGCACCAGTTGGGCGGCAAGGTCGAAAGCGGCCATGGCACAGCCGAGTTCGGCCGGGCCTTCGTGACGCCGCGTGGCAAGCTCGACCTTTTGGAGGGCTGGTTTACAGATGGCAATGAACAGGTCTGGATGAGCCACGGCGATCATGTCAGCCAAGTCGCACCGGGGTTCGAGGTGTTCGGCACTTCGCCCAACGCGCCCTTCGCGATCACCGCCGATACCAACCGCCATTTCTATGCCGTTCAGTTCCACCCCGAAGTGCACCACACCCCCAAGGGCGCAAAACTGTACGAGAACTTCGTGAAACTGGCCGGGTTCAAGGGCGACTGGACCATGGGCGCCTATCGCGACGAGATGATCCGCAAGATCCGCGAACAGGTCGGCGACAAGAAGGTGATCTGCGGCCTGTCGGGCGGCGTCGACAGCTCGGTCGCGGCGATTCTGATCCACGAGGCGATCGGCGACCAGCTGACCTGCGTTTTCGTCGATCACGGCCTGCTGCGCAAGAACGAGGCGCAGGAAGTCGTCTCGATGTTCCGCGACAACTACAACATCCAGCTGATCCACGCGGATGAATGCGAGCTGTTCCTCGGCGAACTCGAGGGCGTCGCGGACCCCGAGACCAAGCGCAAGATCATCGGCAAGCTGTTCATCGACGTGTTCCAGAAACACGCCGACACGATCGAGGGTGCCGAGTTCCTGGCCCAAGGCACGCTCTACCCAGATGTCATTGAATCGGTGTCGTTTTCCGGCGGCCCATCGGTCACGATCAAATCGCATCACAACGTCGGCGGCCTGCCCGAGAAGATGGGCCTGAAGCTGGTCGAGCCGCTGCGCGAACTGTTCAAGGACGAGGTTCGCGCGCTGGGCCGCGAACTGGGCCTTCCGCCCAGTTTCATCGGCCGCCACCCCTTCCCCGGACCGGGCCTGGCCATCCGCTGCCCAGGCGAGATCACCCGCGAAAAGCTGGAGATCCTGCGCGAGGCCGATGCGATATATATCGACCAGATCCGCAAGCACGGCCTGTATGACGAGATCTGGCAGGCCTTCGTCGCGATCCTTCCGGTGCGCACGGTCGGCGTGATGGGCGACGGGCGCACCTATGACTATGCCTGCGCCTTGCGGGCGGTAACTTCGGTCGATGGGATGACCGCCGATTACTACCCGTTCACCCACGAATTCCTGGGCGAAACCGCAACCCGGATCATCAACGAGGTCAAGGGCATCAACCGCTGCACCTATGACATCACCTCCAAGCCTCCGGGCACGATCGAGTGGGAATGACACGAAAAGCCGGGCACTGACCCGGCTTTTTTGTTGTTGTGAACCGGCGTCGGTTTTGGTTCGGTGGCCAAACGCAAGCTCAGCCCAAGGATCGAAACATGCGCGATAGCAAATCGATGATTGCCAAAACCGCGCTTTGGATGACCGGCGCGATCGCTTCGTTCTCGTCAATGGCCGTTGCCGGGCGCGAGCTTAGCCTGACGCATGACACCTTTGAAATCATGATGTACCGCAGCATTGTGGGCGTCATCGTCGTTTCGGCCGTTTTGACGGCAACCGGAAAATGGCACCAGGTATCGACACAACGTCTGGGCCTGCACGCGGTTCGAAACTCGTTGCATTTTGCGGGCCAAAACCTGTGGTTCTACGCTGTCAGCGTCATCCCGCTGGCGCAGGTTTTTGCGTTGGAGTTTACGCAACCGATATGGGTCGTTCTTCTGTCTCCGCTTCTGCTGGGCGAACGCCTGACACCCACGCGGGTCATGTCGGCAATCATAGGTTTCGCAGGCATACTGATCGTCGCCCGACCCGGAGCTACGCCGCTCACGCCCGGTGTTCTCGCAGCGGCCTCCTCGGCTGTTTTCTTTGCGCTTACAACGATTTCGACAAAGAAGTTGACAGGGTTCGCCAGCATCGGATGCATCGTTTTCTGGCTGACTACGATGCAGGCCGTAATGGGTCTTGCTGTTGCCGGAGCAGACGGGCAGATCGTCCTGCCAACCGCCCAAAGCGCGCCCCTGTTGTTGCTGGTCGGGCTGGCCGGCCTGCTGGCCCATTTCTGCATTACAAACGCGCTTGCCATCGCTCCGGCCACGGTCGTTATTCCCTTTGATTTCGCGCGCCTGCCGACCATCGCGATCGTTGGGATGCTGCTGTATCACGAACCCTTGGATCAGTGGACCATGCTGGGCGCCGTCGTGATTTTCTCGGGCATCTTCCTGAATGTCTGGTCCGAGGGCCGCACGGGATCGGGCACTCTGGCAAAAACCACACACAAAAACTGACGTTCGGTCACTGGCGGAAACTAACGTATGGTCAGTGGTTGACGTTTTTTTAAACTCCCCGTGAATAATGGTCACAGAAGTTACCGCCACTGACACTCACAAAACAATACCGTGGCGCCGGATAGTGAAAAGGGAGGAATACATGAAGAAAGCGCTGTTACAGGCGTGCGTGCTCTGTGCAGGGGCAACCGCCGCTCATGCCGGCGGTATCGACCGTAGTGGGCAAGGCATCAACATTATTTTTGAAGAAGGTTCCGTCGTACAGTTTCGCCTGGGCTACACCAACCCAAGCGTAAGCGGCACGATGCTGGGCGTGGACTCGGGCAACGTTGCAAATGACTTCTTCTCGCCTCATCTCGCGTACAAGCACGCCTTCACTGATCAGCTCGACTTTGCGCTGATCTACGACGAACCGTTCGGTGCCGATATCGCCTACGGTTCGAACTACCCGCTCTCGCAGAACCCGATCCCGGGCGGTCGCACTGACGTTCTGCGTGCGAAGGCCGACACAGAGGCTATTACTGCCCTGTTACGCTACAAATTCGACGGCGGCTTCAGCGCCATCGGTGGTCTGCGCATTCAGCGACTCAGCGCTGACGTTGCCGTTCCGGCGGCGGCTGGTTACGAGGTGAATGCCGACAAGGACACCGCGCTGGGTTACGTCGTGGGTGTGGCTTGGGAAAAGCCCGAGATCGCAGCGCGCGTTGCGCTGACCTACAACTCGAAGATCTCGCATGACTTGTCGCAAACCGAGTCGCTAAACCCTCCCCCCCCGGCCCCTGGAGGTTTTGTTGCGACATTCGACACTTCCAGCGAGGTCGTTTCTCCGCAATCGGTGAACCTGGACTTCCAGACCGGCGTTGCCCCCAAGACACTGCTGTTCGGATCGATCCGCTGGGTCGACTGGCCGCAAACGGTTTACGATCCGCCGAACTATCCGCCGTCCAGCGCGCTGGTGGACTATGACGATCCGACCTGGACCTATTCGCTGGGTCTTGGCTACCAGTTCTCCGAACAGTTCTCGGGCGCAGTGACCCTTGGCTATGAATCGGCAACCAATGAGCCCGTTTCAAACCTGGGTCCGACCGACGGGTTCTGGAGCATCGGCCTTGGCGGCACCTACTCGATGGAACGTGCCAAGATTTCGGGCGGCGTTCGCTATACCGATCTGGGCGACGCAACCGCTGACGGTGCTGGCCCCGGGGCGCGGGCTAACTTCTCTGGAAACAGCGCGTGGAGCGTTGGTATTCAGGTTACCTACGCCCTGAACTAAGGGATACGCTCATACAGAATTGGAAAACCCCGCCCTTGTGGCGGGGTTTTTCGCATGATCCGGGTCGCTTACCGAATTGCCGAATGCAAGTATTCCGCGTGAGGCAAACAGAAACACGCAAGAAATGGCTATGACCCAACAAAAATCCCTCTCCGCCCTTGCCTGGTTCGAGCTCATTCTTCTTGGACTGATCTGGGGCGCGTCCTTCCTCGCGATCCGCGTCGCACTGGACACGATACCTGTGATGACGACCGTGTTTCATCGCGTTTTCTGGGCGGCGTTTGCGCTTTGGGCCGTCGTCCTCCTCCGCCAAGAAACGATACCAAGGGACCCGCGTATTTGGGGCGCTTTTCTGGTCATGGGGCTGCTGAACAACGTATTGCCCTTCTCGCTGATGGCCTGGGGCCAATTGTATGTCGACACCGGTCTGACCTCGATCTTGAACGCTGCCACGGCAATCTTCGGTGTTCTGGTTGCGGCTGCGTTCTTTCCCGACGAGCGACTGACCAATCGTCGAGCTGTGGGTATTGCGCTTGGCTTTGGCGGAGTTTCCACCGCAATCGGATTGCACAATTTCCTTGGGTTCAGCCTGCAAAGCGCTGCTCAGTTGGCCATTCTGGCCGGGACCGTATCCTATGCGCTGGCGGCTGTCTGGGCCCGTCTGCGCTTGTCAGGTCTGGCGCCGCAGGTTGCAGCGGCGGGAATGCTGAGCGGGTCGACCATCGTCATGCTGCCGGTAATGCTGGTCTTCGACGGTGCGCCATCATTCGACCTGCCCATGACAACTTGGCTCGCCGTAGCCTATTACGCACTCGTCGCTACGGCCGGGGCCTACCTGCTGTACTACAGGGTTCTGGCCGCAGCCGGCAGCGGCAACCTGCTGCTGGTCACCCTGATCATCCCTCCAGTCGCCATTCTGCTGGGCGCTTATGTCCGGCACGAAACCCTTGCCCCGAATGCCTTCATCGGCTTTGCAATCCTTGCATTGGGGTTATTGATCCTAAGCCGAGCCCGCGGCCGAGATTGACGCCATCGCCGGGCCGATTTAGCTAGGACAAAACAAGGGACGGTTGCACATGATCTACAGCTCGGCAAAGGACTGGCGCGAAGCGGCGCGCAAAAAGGTGCTGTTTTTCGGCATGTCCGGCTTGGGCAAGACTTACGTGTCGAACATCCTTCGCGACTCGGGCGACTGGTTCCACTATTCGATCGATTATCGAATTGGCACGCGTTACATGGGTGAATACATCACCGACAACGCAAAGGCCGAGGCAATGAAGGTTCCCTTTCTGCGGGATCTGCTGCTCTCTGACTCGATCTATATCGGATCCAACATTTCGTTCGAAAACCTGACGCCGGTCGCCGCCTATCTGGGCAAACCCGGAAACCCGGACCTGGGTGGGCTGGCGATGCCGGAATATCGGCGTCGGCAAGAGCAGTTCCGGCAGGCCGAAATCCACGCTCTGCTGGACACCGAATATTTCATTGACCGCGCTCAGCGTCTGTACGGGTACCCGCATTTCATCTGTGACACCGGCGGGTCAATCTGCGAATGGGTGGACCCTGACAATCCTTCCGACCACGTCCTGTCGGAACTGTCGCGCCAGACCCTGATGGTCTGGATCAAGGGCGACGACGACCACACGGCCGAACTGATCCGACGGTTCGACAAGGCCCCCAAACCGATGTCGTATCAGGCCGATTTCCTGACACGCACCTGGCAGGAATACCTTGATCAGCACGGCTGCGCCGAGGCAGAGGTCAATCCAGACGACTTCATCCGCTGGACCTATGCCCGCGCCCTGGCCCACCGTCAGCCCAGATACCAATCCATGGCTGAGAATTGGGGGGTCACCGTTACCGCCGACGCAATCGGCAAGGTGCGGGATGCCCGTGATTTCGATGAGTTGATCGAGAGCACACTTGAGACCCGCGCCGCGGCGTCCTAACTAGAACGCTTCAGAAGAAACTGGAAAAGCCCGCCTCATGCCTATCAAGATTCCGTCCGACCTCCCGGCCTTTGACGTTCTGACGAAAGAGGGTGTCATGGTCATGGCCGAGGATCAGGCTGCACGGCAGGACATCCGCCCCCTGAAGATCGGGTTGCTGAACCTGATGCCGAAGAAAATCCAGACCGAAAACCAGTTTGCCCGGTTGATCGGCGCGACGCCGCTGCAGATCGAGTTGTCTCTGATCCGCATGACCGAGCATCAGACGAAAAACACCGCGGCCGAACACATGGAAGAGTTCTACCGCCCTTTTCAGGACGTGAAGGACCAGAAATTTGACGGCCTGATCATCACCGGCGCCCCCATCGAGCATCTGGAATTTCAGGACGTCACCTATTGGGACGAACTGACTGAAGTGTTTGAATGGACCCGAACCAATGTGCATTCGACCTTCGGCGTGTGCTGGGGTGGCATGGCGATGATCTACCATTTTCATGGCGTCAAAAAGCATATGCTGGACGCCAAGGCCTTTGGGTGTTTCCGGCATCGGAACCTGTTGCCGGCCTCGCCTTTCCTGCGAGGTTTCTCGGATGACTGCGTGATCCCGGTCAGTCGCTGGACCGAAGTCCGGCAGGATGAAATCGACGCTGCCAAAGGGCTTGTGACCCTTTTAGGCAGCGACGAGGTCGGTCCGTGTCTGGTTGAAGATCGGCAGAACCGGGCGCTGTATATCTTCAATCACTTCGAATACGACAGTGACACGCTGAAACAGGAATACGATAGGGACGTGGCCAATGGCACTCCGATCAACGTACCCATCAACTATTATCCCGACGATGACCCGTCCCGCACGCCTCAGAATCGGTGGCGTAGCCATGCGCATCTGCTGTATGGGAACTGGATCAACGAAATCTACCAGACCACTCCTTTCGACATGACGAAAATTGGTCATTAAGTCGTTGATATACCTAGGCCTGTTTGCGGCCCTTTTTGCGGCTTTGACGGCTTGGCTTGCCGCACGCCATGAGGCCCGGGCCGAGGCCGCGTTTCCGCCAGAGGGTCAGATATTGGATGTCGACGGCGTTGCTGTACATGCCGTCGTCATTGGCGAAGGCCCGGATGTCGTCCTGATCCACGGGTCCAGCGGCAATACCCGGGACATGACGTTTGCTCTGGCGCCGTTGCTGGCAAAATCCTTTCGGGTCATTGTATTTGACCGACCGGGGCTGGGCTATTCTCAGAGCTTCTCGGCGGAGGGCGAAACCATCGTTGAGCAGGCAGAAATCCTGCAGAAAGCTGCCGCGATGCTGGGGGCCGACAAACCCATCGTAGCCGGTCAAAGCTATGGCGGGTCGGTATCGCTGGCCTGGGCTGTGACGCGACCTGACAACATCTCGGCTCTGGTCCTGATCGCCCCGGCCGCGGTGCCATGGGAAACTCCGCTCGATTCCTTCAACCGGATTACCTCGACCGCCTGGGGAAATGCTCTCGTCCTGCCGTTGATCACCGCCTACGTTCCGGACTGGTACGTCAACAAGGCCCTGGATACGGTCTTTGCCCCCCAAACGGCACCCGAAGGCTATGCCGAGCACTTTGGCCCGCCCCTGACGCTCCGCCGGTCGTCGATGCATGCCAACGCAAAACAACGGGCCAACCTCCTGAACGAAGTTGCCGAGCTGCAACCGCGCTACCCCGAGATTTCGGTGCCCACCGAAATTGTGCATGGTACGGCAGACACCACAGTTGGGCTGGGCTGGCATTCCGAGCGGTTAATCGAACAAATCCCCGGCGCTGAGCTGATCGAACTTGAAGGTATGGGTCACATGCCTCAAGTGGTGGCCGCTCCAGAAGTTGCTGCTGCGATCGAACGTGTCGCCGAACGAGCGGATTTGCGTTAACCCCGCCCGTAATCCATAGTAGAAACTGGATTTTATGGCGAGGCAACTCATGACCCGTGCAGCGGACCGAGCAATCAACAGCTACTTTCGGAACGACGCTCCCGAGAGCGTGCGAAAGGCCATCGAAGACGCTGAAAAAGGCGACATCCTCAACCCCAGCTACCCATATCAGGAAAGGATGAAGCGCAAGGACTATGACAATCAGATGGAGGCCCTGCAGATCGAACTGGTCAAGATGCAGGCATGGGTCAAGGAAACCGGACAACGCATCGCGATCGTGTTCGAGGGCCGGGATGCAGCAGGCAAAGGCGGTACGATCAAGCGATTCCGGGAAAACGTGAACCCGCGTGGCGCCCGCAATGTCGCCCTCAGCAAACCCTCCGACGCCGAGCGCAGCCAATGGTATTTCCAGCGGTACATCCAGCACCTGCCATCAGCCGGCGAGATCGTTTTCTTCGATCGCAGCTGGTACAACCGGGGGGTCGTCGAAAACGTGTTTGGATTCTGTACCGCAGACCAGCGGGAACGCTTCTTCAGGCAAGTCATGCCGCTGGAGATCGGGCTTGTGCATGACGGCATTCACCTTTTCAAGTTCTGGCTCAACGTCGGACGCGCAGAACAGCTCAATCGGTTTCTCGCGCGCGAGAATGACCCGCTGAAACAATGGAAACTGAGCCCTATCGACATCGCCGGTCTGGGCAAATGGGATGAATACACGCAGTCAATTTCCGAAACTCTGACACGCTCCCACTCCGATCTGTGCCCTTGGACGATCATCCGTTCAGACGACAAGAAGCGCGCGCGGCTTGCGGCAATCCGGGCGGTATTGTCGAACGTGGACTATGACGAAAAGGACGTCGAAGCCGTTGGCGAGCCCGACCCGATGATTTGTGGCGGACCGGAAATCTGGGATGCGTAGTCTAGGGCGTCTTTGGTCAAGCATTGGTCCCTTTGATCATGTCTCAAGGATTGGACCTGCTGCCCCGCGTGCATTATGTCTGGTTGGTAAAAGAGCACGCAAACACAGGCAGGTGCCGTCGGAATGACCAAACGCGGCTATCACCATGGGAATCTTAAACAGGCGCTGATCGACGCCGCCCTCTCGCTGATCGAGGAAAAAGGTCCGACCGGCTTTACCCTGTCTGAAGCCGCAAAACGGGCCGGTGTCACCCCAGCCGCGGTTTACCGACACTATCAGGGTCGCGAGGATCTGATCGCCGAGGCGGCCCGTCAGGGGTTCGAGATGTTCGCGGACCTCATGCAGTATGCCTATGACAAGGGGCAGCCCTCGGCGCTGGCCGCTTTCGAAGCGACCGGGCGTGCATATCTGGCGTTTGCGCGCAAGCATCCCGGCCATTACATCTCGATGTTCGAAAGCGGAATCTCGGTCAACCGGACGCCCGAGCTGGCGTTGGCCGCCAACCGGGCAAAAGAGGTTCTGGAAATGGCTGCGGCCGATCTTTCAGAACACATCCCGCCGGAAAAGCGCCCACCGGCGTCTATGTTCAGCGCGCATATCTGGGCGATGAGCCATGGTGTCGTAGAGCTTTATGCCCGCAATGCGGGGGCCAGTTCGCCCTTCCCGCCCGAAGACCTGCTGGAATCCGGGATCGGCATTTACCTCAGAGGGTTGGGGCTGGTGCCGCCCGACGAATGATCGTCAAAACATTCGGCTGGCATGCGGTGCGTTCAGCCGTGAGGTGACATTGATCAGATCCATCATGCCCATCCCCTTGATGTCGACCGGACCCAGGTCCGAGACCTGGAATTCATCGATCAGCGCATATTTCATCTCTTCGGGGGCAACGATGTTCATGGGGTTCGCAAAGACCTGCAACCGCGATGCGATGTTCACGGCCGGTCCAAAAACGTCATAGACGTATTTCTGGATCCCTACCACGGACCCAACGGCCGGCCCCATGCCAAGCCCGATCCGGGCCTGCCATTTGTGCGGATGACTTTCGTTGCGCCGTTCCAGATACCGCAGAAATCGGACCGCACAATGCGCAACCGCCGTGGCATGGTCGGGCGTCGCGTCCGGCATGCCTGACACCGCAAGATAAGCGTCTCCGATCGTCTTGATCCGTTCACAGCCGAACTGTTCGACGATCCGGTCGAAGGCGGTGAAGATGTCATTCAACTCACTGAGGGTGACCGTAGGGTCGGTTTTTGCCGCAAAATCCGTAAAGCCGACGAAATCCAGCATGACCACGGAAACCTGATCATACAGCTGAGGCGTCACTACGCCGAAGGTTTTGAACTCTTCATAGACCGCACGCGGCATCAGGTTCAGCAAAAGCCGTTCGACCCTTTCCTTTTCTCTTTCCAACTCGCGAGTATTGCGCTCGACCATTGTCGAATAGCTGTCGATCATGCTTTCCAGCTCACGAATTTTCGTGATGTTCTGACATTCGACAACCAGAACCTGCTCATCCATCCCATTGGCCAAGGAAATCGTCACCGCGAAGATCAGCGTGCGGCGTTTCGGCTTCATCTGCAGCTCTGCCGAATACCGCAGGCCCGATTGCTTAACGTCATCCAGCTCGCGCTGGTCCAGATCCGGCAAAATATCCAAAAGTGTCTGACCGGGCTCGGGTTTGCCGAACCATTCGGCGAATGGGCCATTGTGGAACACGAAGGTCAGGTCCGAGGCCCGCAACACCGCAACACCGACCCCGATGGCACGTAGCAGATGCTCGTTGATGGCCAGAATGCTCATGCCGCATCCCGGGCAACGATGATCGCCCTCTTGCCTTCGATCGCAGCCAGCGCGACTTGCACGTCATCTTCGGTCATTCCATGAATTGAAAGGGCTTCACCGAACAGCGTAGCCATCTCGTCGAAATCACCATGGCTGATGTTGAGGTGCCGATGCACGGCCTCGATACGATCATCACTGAAAGACGCTGGACCACCCACCAGAGACGAAACGAACTTGGTTTGGTGATCGATCAACCGAGGCATGTCGATGTCTTCGAAGTAGCCTCCGATCTCATCCGATTCCAATGCCATTTCGTAAAATGTCATCACGATCCGGCTGATGGTTTTGAACCCGCCGTATTTCTCGTAAATCGTTTGACCCACACCAAAACCCCAAAAAATCGCGCAATAACACTGTGAGGTTATATCAAATCGAGAGTTTTGTTAACGTTTATGCGCTTTGCGACCGGCGCGGATGGTTGGAACCGCTCGGTTTTTCACCATCGGCTCAAAGACTTCAGGACCAAGGGCGCACGATCAGATCGTCGGCACAGGGAATGAAGTCCACCAAGCCACCGCGCTGGACAAGCCGCGCCTGACCGCCCAGCTTCCATTTCAGTTTGCGGCCGGCCGACTGAAGCTCGCGCCGCAGCCGAAACCATGTGGGGCCCTTGTCCAATCCGCTGTTCGTGGCGGCGTTTTGGGTTCGCTCACTGCTTTTGATCGGCTCGTCGATCTGCTCCTGCCGTCCCGACCAGATCATCTGAACACCAACGGCCGGAAAGCACTGAAACATGTTCCAATCCCTGCGCGGCAACGACAGAAAGTCATCGAGATGGTCAGAATATCTCTGCGACCAGGCCAACAGTTTGCGGCAGCCTGCCTGTGACAGAACATAGGCCGCCGCACTTGGCGCCATTTCCAACATTGGGCGCACGCGGGCATTTCCGATCCCGGTCTCCGGCCCAAAGCGCAGTGACCGGGGCGAGTAATCCAATTTGACGCAATCATAGGCTTCCGGGTGGTTCAGCACTTCGGTGATCACCCGGCCAGCGTCAGAGGACATTTCCACATCATCCTCAAAGACGACAGCGGCTGGAAGGTTCCGATCGACGATCCGCTGCCAAACCGATCTATGGCTTTCGAAACAGGCGATTTCGCTGGTCGTCAGACCCCAGCGCGTTCCCGTTCCCGCAACATATCCGTTTTGCTCCAACGCACCCGGCTGACTGGCATCCGTCGCACTGATCCTATGTGCCCCCACAAGGCCCGCCTTCAGAAACTGCGCCTCCATGAACGCCCGGCGCTCGGGCACACGGTCCAGATTGATGTAATAGACGTTGTCGCCTGCCATCTGCTGGGTTATCTGCACCGGAAGTCCTTTCGCATCGCGCCGCTTTATTGGCCATATCCCCTGTTGGGACTGGAAGTCCAGATTGCACCACTGGCAGAAGTACGGCCAGCGGGGTGACCGAACTGACTGGCTACAGCTTGTTCAGCCGATGCTTTTCCAAGATGTCGATGATGACGGATTTGGCATGCAGCCGGTGCTGGCGATGCCGGTCGCGCGCAACCTCAGGTTTGCCGTCACGGATTGCGGTATAGACCGCACGGTGATCCTCGTTCGATTTGACCGGTAACGGGCGGATAAACAGGGTCGAGGCCCGCGCCCTGCGGACCTGGTCGCTCATCATGGAAACGATGCTTTCCACCCGTCGGTTGCCACCCAACCGGACAAGCTCGCGGTGGAACAGGTCATCGGCCTTGGCCCACGCCTCCAGGTCTTCCTCACCGATGGCGCGATCCATTTGGGCGATCGAGTCCGCCAACGGCTGAAGGTCTTGTTCAGAAAATCCGGCCTCGGCCGCGCGTTCGGCTGCAAGGCTCTCCAACTCGGTCAAAATGTCATAGATCTCGCGCATGTCATCCGGAGATACCGGCAGGATCCGCACCCCTTTGCGCGGCCGCATTTCCAACAGGCCCTTGCTTTCCAGCATCAGCGCTGCTTCGCGAACCGGCGTGCGCGACATCCCCAACTGCTCTGCCAGCTCGGTTTCCAGATGGTCGGTGCCCGCGGCCAACTCTCCGGTCAGGATCATCCGCCGCAAGTCCCGCACCGCGCGCTGAGTATTCGAGAGAGCCTTGCCGGTCTCGTTTTTCATTCGGCCTCCAAAACGATTTTCCTGCCCTCCGCATCAGATCTGTAGATCGCCTGCTCAATGCGGATAACGTCCAGATAGTCCGGGCCAGTATTTTCCAAATGCGTTCCATTTAGAAGACCGGATATGACATGCTGCTGCAATGCGTGCACGCAATCGCCACCAAAGCCCTCCCATTTATCGGGCGCAAGCAACTGCGCGCTGCTCTGGCTGCCGATTTCCCGCAGCCCAACGGCGCCAAAGCCATCCATCGTCAGTGTTCCACCGGTGCCTTCGATCAGGGCCTCCCCCATGGTGCGGCGCAGATTGTCCGAGGCATGATCCAGGTTCCGGTTGCCATCGAACACGGCCCTCACACCGTTTTCGAACTCAAAGATGACATAGCCTGCGTCCTCTCCGGCAATGACCGGGTTGATCCGCCGCAGATCGGCGTAAACCGAGACCGGATTGCCGAACAAGAACCGAAACGTATCGACCCAATGCACCGCCGTTTCGTGGATCAGAAAACGCGGCATCTTCTGAAAATAGGGTTGCCGATCAAGATAAGCGCGAGGCCCCTGCCCGTCGCCCGGGCGCAGCCGGAACGTAGCCTGCAGCGGTGTCCCGATATCCCCGCGTGTCAGGGCGTCCTTCATCACCCGATACCACGGCTGAAAGCGAAAATTCTCGTGGACAACGACGGTGGCTCCGGCATCCCGAGCGTCCTTCAGTACATCCTCCGCTTCTGCCAGAGATCGACAAAACGGTTTTTGGCACAGGATCCAACCCACACCCGCGTCCAGCGCGGCGCGAATTGCGTCGGCATGACCGTCAGGCGGCAGGATTATGTCCAACAGCTGGGGCGTTTCCTGGGTCAGCATCGACGGCAGATCATCATAGGCAGGCAACCCAGTGGCGGCCGCCTTCTCGAGATCGCGATCACATGCGGCCACCAGTTGAACCTGCGGTATGCGGCGCCAGCTGCCATAGTGGAACTGGCTGAAATAGCCGGCGCCGACACAGGCGACACGAATGAACTGCTGGCTGCTCACAACGAGAACACCCTGTCCGCTACCGCCCGCGCTGAGGCCAGCGTGTCGGCTTCTCCGCCCAGATCACGGGTCAGAACTCGGCCCTCGGACACGACGCTGTCGACTGCGGCGTGCAGCCGTTGCCCATCGCGCGACAACGCCGGGATCTGATGCCGCAACCCAAGCCACTCCAGCATCATCGCCGCCGACTGGAACATGGCAAACGGATTGGCGATGCCCTCCCCGGCAATGTCGGGGGCGGAACCGTGACACGGCTGGAACACCGCATGATCCAGACCAATGTCAGCCGAGGGTGCCAGACCCAGCCCTCCCATCAGCCCGGCCCCAAGGTCAGACAAAATGTCTCCAAACATGTTTTCCGTGACCAGAACATCGAATTCCCAAGGCTTCTGAACCATCCACAAGGCCGTTGCATCCACATAGGCATGATCCGCAACCAGGTCCGGGTGACGCTCAGCCTCGGCATCGAACAGATCTCGGAAGAATGCAAAGGCCCGGAAGACGTTGGCCTTGTCCACACAGGTGACTCGACCCCGACCCTGCCCGGATGCCTTTCGGTCATGCGCCAACTGGAAGGTAAACCGAAACAGCTTTTCGCAGACCTCTCGGGTGATCAGCAGCGTCTCGCGCGCCTCATCCTCGGTCACTTCTCCGCACCCCTGGGTGTGAAACAACCCCTCAGTACTTTCGCGGATCAGAACGAAGTCAATTTCCTTGCCCGGCGGCAGGGCCAATGGTGTCGCCTGCCCGGCCCTCACCCGCACAGGGCGCACACCGGCAAACAGCCCCAGCGCCTTGCGGAGGTCGATCTGAGGGGAAATCTCAGTCCCATCCGGGTACCGAACGTCCGGCAAACCCATCGCGGACAATAGAATGGCATCCGCCTGCCGCGCCGCATCCATTGAAGTTTTCGGAAATGATTCTCCGGTTTGCGCATAGTGGGCTGCCCCGGCCGGAACCTCCCGAAACTCAAGTGTATAGTCCTCGGTCTGCTCAGACAGCTGCGCAAGGATGCTTAGCGTCGGAGCCATGATTTCCGGGCCGATCCCGTCCCCGTGGAACACTGCAATCTGTAGTTTCTCGGCCATATGCGCCCTGCGTCCTTTTCCTGTGTTCTTGCGTTCGACCTTAAATCAATTCCGGTCGTTGACAACGCATTGTGTAACGTATACGCAATTAAATGCAACAACAAACACATCACTGCATCTGGGAGGAAAAGATGAAGTCGAAAATCGCAAGGTTGGCCGCGGCCGCCCTAATGACGGCAGGTGCCGCAGGGCTCGCCAGCGCGCAGGAGTATCCTTACCGGGACATTACCACCGCCGTCGTCTGGGGCGCCGGAGGCGGCACCGACACCATCAACCGGATGATCATGGCCGAGATGGAGAAACACCTGCCGGTGTCGATCAACGTGATCAACCAGACCGGAGGCGTGGCGGGTTCAAACGGAATGGTCTACGTCATGAACCAGCCTGATGACGGCTATACGTTGGTCGGACTTTCCGAATCAAACGTGACCGCCGCCGTCCAGGGCGGCTGGGACAAAAAGTTCGACTACTGGTTTCCATTCATCGTTGGCGGCTCGCCTGATTTGATCTCGGTTCCCGCAGACAGCCCCTACAACAGCCTTGAAGAGTTGGTGGACGCGGCGAAGGCCGCGCCCGGAACCATCCCCGCGGCAGCCTCGGGTGCGGGATCCATCCACCACCTGAACCTGCTGGCCATAGAAAAGGGCTCGGGCGCCGAGTTCAAATTCGTCCCCTACAAAGGCTCAGCTCCGGGGCAAGAGGCCGCCATCGCCGGTGAAGTTGCGCTGGTCGTGACCTCGCTGGCGGAACAGGCCCCGCTGATCGAAGGCGGACAGTTGCGCCCTCTGGCGATGCTGACGCCTGAAAACGCGGAAATCGCGGGAATGACCGTTCCTTCGGCCTTTGGCATCTATGACGGGCTCGACCAATATTTGCCGCTGAAACAGGCAATCGGCTTTGCGGTCCACAATTCGGCAAGCGACGATGTAAAGGCAAAACTGGCGGATGCGTTCCAGAAAGCCATGGCCTCGCAGGCCGTGGCCGATTGGGCCGCAGCAAACAATTATGACATCGGCGGACAGTACGGACCCGAGGCGCAGAAGCTGTTCTCGACGTTGGAATCCACCTTTGCGTACACCCTGCAAGATTTGGGTGCGACGACCGTCGATCCGGCCTCTCTGGGCATCGAGAAGCCCTGAGCGACAAACGATCTTGGGGGCGCGGTTCCGCGCCCCTTTTTTTTGCACGGGAGGGCAAAGTTGGAAAAGGCTGAGGACATTCTGGTCCTGCGCGCACGGGATTTCTGGGCGTCGCTGGTTTTGGGGGCAACATCGGTGTTCTTCCTGTGGAAGACCATGGACATCCCCCTGTGGGGAGAAAACAAGGCGGGGGTCAGCGGTACCCAATGGTACGACTCAGCAGCCATTGTTCCGTTGTTCATCTTTGTGGGCCTGTTGTGCCTCTCGATCGCGCTGTTCGTGATCTCGGTCCGGTCTGGCGGGGCGCGGCACGCCCTTGGTGCGGCTGGCATCAGCTGGAACCCTGACGAAGCATTTCGCTTTTCCACCATTGGCCTGATCCTTCTGGCTTATGTGGGCGGGCTGGTGCCGCGCGTCGATTTCATCCTGTGTTCCGGCCTTCTGATCACCGCTCTCATATTTGGGTATTACGGTGGGCACCCGCGGCGCGCGATGATCGCCTGCGGCTCCGTTTGCCTGGCTGGGTTCACGTCCTGGTTGCTCTACCCTGCTCAAGCCGACTGGAACGCACATGCGGACGACTGGGTCACGTTGGGCATTTGGGTCGCCTTGACGATCCCGGTTTTGGTCAAGGCCCGGTCCGAGCGGCTTTTGCGGGTTGTTCCCTACATAGCCATCCTCGCGCCGTTTACCCTGGTTTGCGCCATGGCCTTCGGATTTCGCCAGAACGTTCCGGCGCGCGGTGGCCTGCTGTTTCAACAAATCGAGTACCACTACTACGTGACGCTCCGCCCGATCTGGAAAGGCTAAGACCATGGAGTTCGTCTTGTCTCAGCTGGCGGGATTCGGCCATGCCTTCGCTGCGCTGGTCGCCGATCCGCTGACCTACCTCTATCTGGTTTTCTCGGTCTTTCTGGGTATTACATTCGGTGCATTGCCCGGCCTGACCGCAACCCTTGCCGTGACCATTCTGACCGGTTTCTTCGGCAACAAGATCCCGCTGGATTACTCTTTGATCGCACTTCTGGGTGCCTATGTGGGGGCAATTTACGGCGGGTCCTATCCCTCGATCCTACTGAACATCCCCGGCACCGCAGCCAGTGCCGCAACCGCAATGGACGGTCACCCGCTTGCCAAGGCCGGACGCGGAGGTGAGGCGCTTGGATTGACGACGACGGCCAGTTTCATCGGGACCATCATCGGCACACTCACGCTCCTGATCTTCGTCTGGGCACTGCTGCTTGTTTCAAAGAACATCGCAAGCCCGGAAAAGGCGCTACTAGCCCTGTTCGGTATCCTTCTGTCTGGCACGCTCATGAGCGAGGACCTGGTGCTCAAAGGGTGGATTTCTGGTCTGATCGGGCTTGCTATGGCCATGGTCGGACTTGACCCCTTGCTGTCCGAGCCCCGCTACACCTTCGGCTGGTCCTACATGCTGAGCGGGTTCCAGGTGGTGCCCGTTCTCATGGGGGCCTTCGCGATCCCTCAGATCATCGAAGGCCTGCGCCATGTCGAAGCCGGCAAGGTTATGGCCCTGAAAGGCTCGATCCTGCCAAATCTCTCGACGGTCCGCCGTCACCTGCCCACCATCGGCAGGTCCGGCGTGATCGGCACCGGCGTTGGTGCCCTGCCGGGCGTCGGCGAGGATGTTGCCGGATGGGTCAGCTACGGTGTCGGCAAAACCGTTTCGAAGGATGGGAAGAACTTCGGCAAAGGTTCACTGGACGGGCTTTTGTGTTCAGAGACCGCCAACAACGCCTGTATCGGCGGCGCACTGATCCCCCTGTTGGTGCTGGGCATCCCCGGCTCGCCACCTGCGGCCGCGCTGCTGGGGGCTTTCAAAATCAACAACGTCATCCCCGGCCCCACGATCGACCCCGAAATCATCCTGCGGGTCGTCGCCATCCTGGTACTGGCATCGTTGACGATGTTCCTGATGGGCCTTTTCACCGCGCGGGTCTTCATCAAGATTCTCAAAATCCCGCAAACTGTTTTCTTGCCCGTCGTGATGGTTCTGACCACGATTGGTTCCTTCAGTGTGGGTGGCGGTATCAATGACCTTTACCTTATGCTGGGGGTCGGCTTCGTGGCGTATTTCATGAACCTGATGAAGTATCCGATTGCGCCGCTGGTCATTGGCGTCATCCTTGGTGGGTTGTTCGACGAGACATTCCGCCGGTCACTGTTCCTGTCGGATGGCGATCTGTCGGTATTTGTGTCTCGACCCGGAGCAGCAATTCTGCTGGTGTTGAACGTGGCGCTGATCCTCAGCCAATTGCCTCCGGTAAAACGCCTGTTCGCCCGTCTGAAAGGAGCGCCCGCCTGATGTATGCCGTTACCGTAACCTTCGAGTTGAAGCCCGGGACACGCGAGCGTTTCCTGCCTCTGATGCTGGACAACGCGCGCATGTCGTTGAGCGACGAGCCCGGGTGCCTGCAATTCGACGTCTGCGCAGGGGACGATCCGGCCATCGTTTTTCTGTATGAGATCTACTCGAACGCCGAAGCGTTCAGGATCCACTTGGACAGTCCGCATTTCAAGACATTCGATCTGGCGGTTTCGGATATGGTGGTCCGAAAGCAGGTCAACACGTTCTCCGAGGTCATGCGATGAACGACTGGGAAGTCTATGCCATCAAATATGCGGACAGAAATGCCCGCACCCGCGCCGACAGTTTCATACTGGATGACGATCACGCTGCCCCTCATGCCATGGACTACTACCTGTGGCTGCTCCAGCGCGGCACTCAGGTCATCCTGGTGGATACCGGATATGACACCGACGAAGGGCTGAGCCGCGGACGGCCTATTGCCATGGATCCGCGTGAAGCCTTGCGGCCTTTCGGGATCGCGCCAGAGGCCATTCAGCAAGTGATCGTCACGCACCTGCACTATGACCACGCAGGGGGTCTGCACCTGTTTCCAAACGCCACGTTGCATATGCAGGCGGCCGAGATGGCCTTTGCCACGGGTCCCTGCATGTGCCACGACACTCTGCGTGCGCCATTTTCGGCCGGTCATATCTGCGAGGCGGTCAAGCGGCTTTATTCCGGCAAAGTGGTTTTCCATGACGGCGACGCCGAGTTGGCTGACGGAGTCACGGTCCATTGCATCGGCGGCCACTCCCGCGGGCTGCAATGCGTACGTGTCCGGACTGCCAGCGGCTGGATGGTTTTGGCCTCGGACGCATCGCATTACTACGAGAACTTCATGACCCGAAAACCATTCCCCATTGTGGTCGACCTGCAGGACATGCTGGAGGGCTTTGACAAGCTGCAAAGCCTCGCGTCCGCCCCCGGCCTGATCATCCCAGGCCACGATCCGCTGGTCCGGTCCGTTTTCCCCCCGGGACCGGCCGACCACATCAACCGTCTGGACACGGGGCCAATCAGAGAGATCAAACTATGAAGATCGGAGTCATTGCCGATGATTTCACCGGTGCATCCGACATTGGCCTGACCCTCGCCGAGGGCGGCATGCGCGTCAGCCAGTTTGTTGGCATCCCAAAGGCCCACACGGACCAAGATCTGGATGCGGTCGTGGTTGCGCTCAAGTCGCGCACGGCCCCGGTTGACGAGGCGGTGCGCGACAGTCTGGCAGCCTGTGACTGGCTGCTGTCCCAGGGTGCGCAGCAAATCGTCTTCAAGGTCTGTTCGACCTTCGACAGCACCGCAAAGGGCAATATCGGTCCGGTTCTGGATGCGCTTGCGGAAAGGCTGAACGCTCCGACCACGATCGTCTGTCCGGCTTTTCCCGAAAATGGGCGCAGCGTTTACCAAGGGCATCTGTTCGTGCAGGACAAGTTGCTGAGTGAAAGCGGCATGCAGAACCATCCACTGACACCGATGACCGACCCTGATCTCCGGCGTCTGCTGGCCGCTCAGTCCGCCCGTCCGATCCATCATGTGGCCGCCTTGGTGGTCATGCAGGGGGCTGCGGCCATTCGGTCTGCCCTGCCTCCCAAAGGTCATACGATCGTCGACGCAATCCGCGACGCAGACCTGCTGGAAATCGGCAAGGCTGCCCGTGATACCCTGCTCCTTTGCGGCGGGTCCGGGATCGCGCTTGGGTTGCCGGCAAATTTTGGGTTCGAACCGCGACACCCACAGTGGGACGGAGTGTCCGGGCCCGGCATCGTGCTGTCAGGATCCTGCAGCCGCGCCACCCGAGAGCAAGTCGCGCGCTTCCGGGACGTCGCCCCACACCGTGAGGTCACGGCGCGGGACGCGGTCAGCGGCTCGATCTCGGTGGAAGAATTGGTCAACTGGGCGCTCGAGCAGAAACAACCGCCGCTGATCTATTCTTCGGCCGATCCACAAGTCGTGAGGCAAGCACAGGACTCCTTCGGCAAGGAAAAGGCATCTGCAGCGATCGAAAACCTATTCTCCGATCTCTCCCGCAGCCTGCGGGCCGCGGGCTTCCGACGGATGGTCATTGCTGGGGGTGAGACTTCGGGCGCGGTTGTCCAGGGACTGCGCGCGCAGCAGTTGCAGATCGGCCCCCGCTTGGCCGCCGGCGTTCCCATGGTACTCCTGCCCGGCACCCCGTCCATTGCACTGGCGCTGAAATCGGGTAATTTCGGCGGCCCCGATTTCTTTGCGGACGCCTTGAACAGAATGGAGCAGCAACAATGAGCGAGGCGGCGAAGCTGCGGGAAGAAATCTGTCTGCTTGCAAAGTCGATGTTCGACCGGGGACTGACCTGCGGTGCGTCGGGCAACATCTCGGCCCGGCTGACCGACGGAACGATCCTGGTTACGCCGACCGGCAGTTCGATGGGGTTTCTCGACCCGGCGCGGATCAGCCATCTGGATGCCCGGTTTCAGCACATTGATGGCGACTTACCGACCAAGGAAGTCCCGCTGCACTCGGCCTTCTACGACACAAGGCAGCAGACCGGGGCTGTGGTCCACCTCCACTCGACGCATTCGGTGGCCTGGTCCATGCTTCCCGAAGTTGACCCCGAGGACGTTCTGCCGCCGCTGACCCCGTATTCAATCATGCGGGTCGGTCGGGTGAAATTGCTGCCATTCTTCCTGCCCGGCGACCCTGAAATGGGCAACGCGGTCCGGGGACTGGCTGGACAGCGCAGCGCGGTGCTGCTGGCCAATCATGGCCCTGTGGTTGCCGGCAAAGACATCTGGGCGGCCAGTTTCGCAATGGAAGAACTGGAGGAAACCGCAAAACTCGCCCTGCTGACCCGAGGCCTGAACCCTCGCCAGCTGAGCGCCGAACAGATTTCAGCCCTGTACGACATGACAGGCCACAGCAAGTAACCGGTTCGAACACCTGCTGCTCTGACAACACGCTTTGCGATCCAATCGGCCGGATTTCGGCAATTGCCGCCAGCTTTTACGCACATTTCTGGCAAAGATCATCTCAAGCTTGCTCAATTACCCTGCGTAAATTACCATTTTCGGCGGGGGACTGTGTCGTTGAATGGTTTAAAGCTGCTTTTTGTGCAGGCAGGGTTCGGTCCGGGTGGTGCGGAAAAAGTCATCGCCATGTTGTCGAACTATTTCGTGGAACGCGGTTGCGAGGTTCACGCAACGGCGTTCAGCATGCCGGAAAACGGTCCCTATTTCTCGATGAATGAAAAAGTGCGGACCAGTGCGCTATCAGGCAGGCGCGGACAGTTGAACAGGATCACGCACCTACGTTCGGTCATTCGCGACCTACGCCCCGATGTCGTGATTTCGTTTCTGACCAAAGTGAATGTAGTTACCCTGATCGCCACATTGGACTCCAAGCTGCCGGTCATCATTTCGGAACGGAACAACCCACGTCTACAGGACGCACACCCCGGATGGGCACGATTGCAATCCGTTCTGGGCCGAAGGTCGAAGGCTGTCGTTGCATTGACACAAAAAGGTCTGGAGGATCTGCCTGGCCCGCTCCGCCGTCGCGGTCGGGTCATACCAAACCCGATCGAGCCCTTCACAAGGGCGCAGGTGTCGAACTCCGAAAAAGCGCGTCACCTGGTCTCGGTTGGTCGCCTGGTGCCGCAGAAAGGTTTTCACCTTCTTCTGGAGACCATGGCCAAGATCCATGCCGAGTGCCCATGGACCACCCTGACGATCTATGGTGAAGGCCCCGAGCGTCCCCCACTCGAGCGGTTGCGCAAGTCTCTCGGTCTTGAGGGTTGCGTTCATTTGCCCGGCAATACGGCCCGGGTCGGAGAATGGGCAAACGACGCCGATATCGTGGTTGGGTCTTCGCTGTATGAAGGGTTTCACAATGTTGTCGCCGAAGCTGTCGTCAGCGGGATCCCGGTCGTCTCATTCGATTGTGACTATGGTCCGTCCGAATTCATCCGCCACGGGCGAAATGGCTATCTGGTACCGACCGGCGACGTCACTGGACTGGCAGAAGCCGCCATTCGTCTGATCAACGACCCGACGGCCCGCGCCGGAATGGCAAACGAATCCGATGAGTTAAGGGCGCTTCTTTCTCCAGAGAGGGTCTACTCCGCGTGGGAGAACGTCGTCGCGGACGCAGTTGCGCGAAACGGTCGTATGATCTGACGAGACCCGACACGGACGACCATCCCATCATGCCAAATCCTGAGCAGCGACAGGCTGATTTTGGCCTGTCCTCAACCCTGTTTTGTTAATTTTCATTATTGACAACTTACACGCTGTAGTTATTTGTCAAATTTGACAATAAAGGAGCCCCAATGCCCCGACCCACGCTCAAAGACCAACGATCCGCTGAAATACTCGATGCCTATCTGACCTGTGTGGCCCGTTTCGGATTGGAAGGCGCAACACAAGAACGCATCGCGGCAGAGGCTGGTGTCAAACGGCCCTTGTTGCGCCACTACTTGGGAAACCGGGATGACATGACGGCGGCATTGGCAGACCACGTGATCAACGCTTTTGCCGAAGTGACAGAGGTTGTCTCGGTTCAATTCGGATCGCAGGGTGAGCCATCTGAGTTGATTGATGCCCTGTTTGACGACGGGCACGGCCATGATCCCCGGCTGATGCTGGCTTGGCAGGCTTTGGCAACGGCCGCAGAACGCATTCCTGACCTGGGCCCCAAACTGACTCACAGCTACGCAGACTTTCTGGCCGTCATCGAAGGTGTTCTGGCACGCGCATATCCATCGGCACCTCCCGAACGCATTCGGGCCGTCGCCCATGGAGTAACCGCTTGCGCTCAAAACATCGACGCGCTTGTCCCGATTTCGCCACCGGACCAGTGGCGCGACGATCTGAAAGCGGCGGCGCTGGCGTTGCTTGCAAGCTTGGAGGGTGACGCATGATCAATCTTCCCAGACTGATCAACTACGCAGCCCTACCCGTTCTTTTGGTGGCCACATGACTGGGGCTCCAGTGGCCCTGGGGACTGGTATTCCTCTGGTGGGCCATACCTTCGATCCGCAGCGGCCAAGCTTTCCTGATCGATGCCGTCAACCGCGACACCGATCCACTCCTGTTCTGGACCGTTACTGTTCTTTGGATGGTCTTAGGCGGCCTGATGGTCACCGCCGACATCGCACCGGCCATCTATCCGGCCTGGCTGGTCTGAGAGGTTTTCATGACACGAATGTATCACCGGCTTCCCGCCTCTGCCTATACAGCGCAGGACTGGTACGACCGCGAGCAAGAACTGATCTTCTCTCGCACCTGGCGATATGCCGGGTTTGCCGAGGATGTACCCGAGCCCGGACATTACATCTCGGTCCAGGCGGGTTTGAACAACATCTTCGTGGTAATGGGGCGCGACCGTCGGCTGCGGGCGTTCCACAACATCTGCCGTCACCGCGGAACCCAATTGATCCGTGCAGTGGGCAAAACGCAGAAGGCACTGACCTGCCCCTATCACGATTGGAACTACGACCTGGAAGGCAACCTGATCTCAGTCCCAGATGAAAACCGCGAATATCCTGACGGCATCGACAAGTCTTGCCTCGGGCTGAAACCCGCGAGCGTCGATCTCTGGCGCGGGATGATCTTCGTGCACCCTGATCCGCAGGCGCCAAGCCTTGCGGAGTGGTTCGGGCCCGTGGATCCGTTGCTGGGCCCGCACAAGCCCGAAGAAATGGTCGAATACGGCGAAGCCCGCCAAAGCTATGAGATCCGCGCCAACTGGAAGATCGTGGTTGAGAACTACATCGACGTCTATCACCTGAGCCACCTGCATTCGAACACGCTTCACATGTATGACCATGGCCGCGCAGAATACGGCTGGGAAGGTCCACACTATCATTTTTGGGAGCCGCCCTCGTCAGACTATGCCCGCGCGCTCGAGAAAAACCTGCCCACCCCGCGGGTAATCCCGAAACCGCATATTGGCGCCTGGGTGCCGATGCTGTTTCCGGGCATTGGCTTGGCTGGCAGTGAAGACAGCTGGAACATCTTTATCATCACGCCCCTCGCGCCCGACCGAACACGCGTGGAGAACCGCACCAGATTGGCCAGCGCGTCGGCGTGGGAGTACTCGCGGCAGCAATGGTCATCTTACGCGTTCTGGCGTGACTTCGGTGGCCCGAAATACAAAGGCGATGATGCGTTGGGCAAAGATGACCCGATGGCCTCGGGCGATTTCACGACCGAAGATGTCTATGCCTGCGAACAGCAACAGAAATCCTTGGCAAGCCCGTTGTTTGAAGTCGGCCCGGCCTCTGTCGGAGAAGGCCCGGTTCTGCAGCATCAGCCAGTTGTTCTGGACTTCATGGCGAAAGCTGAGGCCGAGACATGACCAGGCCCAAAACACTCTCCCAAAATGCCCTTTCCGGGCCGGCACCAGTCATCCCGCGCCCAAATGCCCAGAACCCAAAGGTCATCCTGTGAGACTTCGCATTCTTGCCACCTTGGCTGGGATCGCCCTGGCAGGCGGACTGGCTCTCGCCGCGCCCGGCAGCGACCCGAAGGCCATCGCCGAACGTCAGCTCTCCGCCCCCGACTCCCAGATCGCTTGGAGCGACTGGGATCCCGAAGCGATCCACACGATTACCGTAAAATATGGTCAGGGCCAGCCGGATGATCACTTTAGCCATTCGGTGGCCGATTGGGCCCAGCGAAAGGGCGACACCGGCTTTGAATCTGTCCTAGCGCTGCAGGGATATGTGGAAACAGACCGCTCACCCCCGCGGATCGTGATCACAGAAGAGCCAGGCAGCGCCACGGCAACAGCGGTCACCACAGTCAAGTACGACTGGCAGGGTCACGCAGGTACGATGGCGCAAACCGACCGCTTTTCGCTCACGCGCAAAGGCCGAGAGTGGGTGATCCGCGCACTGCACACCATCATGGATTATCGCTGACTGAAGATGGCCGTCTTTTGCTCAGGAAAGGACCACTCGTGACCCGAAAATTTTTCCCCTTGTCCGTGGCTGAAATCCGGCCTGAAATCGGTGGCGAAGCAGCCACCGTCGTGCTGGACGTACCACCAGCCCTGACCGAGCTGTTCCGCTGGTCCCCCGGCCAACATCTGACACTGCGCTTCGGCCTGAGCGGGAAAGAGCAGCGACGCTGCTACACCATCTCCAACCCGCCAAACGAAGCGCTGCGGATCACCGTGAAACGCGTTTCCGGGGGATTGGTGTCGAACCATATCGGCGACACCCTGCGCGCCGGAGATACGGTCGAGGCGATGCCACCCTTTGGCCGCTTCACGCTGGAACCCAACGCAACTGCACGACGCACCCACTACTTTTTTGGCGCGGGCAGCGGATTGACTCCGCTTTATGCGATGATCCGAGCCGTGCTTGATCACGAGCCACATTCCGTCGCCCATCTGATCTACGGCAACCGGTCCGAGAATGAGATTCTGTTTCGGGAAACGCTGGATACCCTCGTCGAGGCCAACCCATACCGGTTCACCCTGCGCCATGTCTTGTCTGCCCGATCGCTGTTGAGCTGGTTCAGCCCGTGGCGAACCGGCCGTGTTGACGCGGATGCGATCAAGGCGGCAATCGACGAGACGCCCCCCATCGCGCAGGACGTCCTGTATTGGATCTGCGGCCCAGGCAGCATGAACGCAGACGTCCGGGCAGCGCTGAACGCGCTGGATGTGCCCGATGCACGCATCCACATGGAAAGCTTCGGCGCCAACCCAGCTCAGGACACGAACCAATCTGGCATGGCGGCCACAGCGAGGGTGACGCTGGATGGGGAAACCCGCGAGGTACCCATCGAGGCCGGGCAAACGATCCTGGAGGCAGCGATTGCAGCGGGACTGGCGCCGCCCTTCAGCTGCCAGTCAGGCGTCTGCGGCGCATGCCGCGCAATTCGGACAGAGGGTCAGGTACAAATGCGGGCGCACATGGCCCTCGATCGGAACGACATCGCGCGGGGTGAAGTTCTGACCTGCCAAGCCGTCCCCAAAAGCAAAGAACTGGCCGTGCAGTTCCCCGATACGTAACAGTCTCGGTACAACCCCTCACCGCTCGACAGTACGGATCCCAGCACACAGCACATCTCCGCCCAACGTGCCGGGGTCAAAGCAAGGCCGATCTCGCGAGGCGCGCAAAAACTGTGGGTATTCAAGGTGAATGGCGGAGAGACAGGGATTCGAACCCTGGAGACGGTTTCCCGCCTACACACTTTCCAGGCGTGCGCCTTCGACCACTCGGCCACCTCTCCGTGCCGGCGATATTTGGACCAACGAACAGGGATTTGCAAGGGCCGATTGCGCGGAAATCCAAGGGATACGCAAGTTGCCTGAAGCGCCCCCACCCCAAACGATTGAGCGGGGTCGCTTCGGTCTCGGCTGGCCGGCGAGATGGTGCTGTAGTCCTCTGACTACAGCTCTTCGCCGTTGTCTCCGTCCATGTCGGCCTCGGTCAGGTCCATCGGCGCCGCGCTTGAGTCGTCGGTCTTCGCAGGTTCCTGTTGATCCGGCTGTTGGGGCTTCGCTGCCTTGTTGGCCGGTTGCACCAATACCTCGGGGTTGCGCAGCCAGAGATCGCGCTGTGCGAATGGAATCTCGATCCCTTCTTCGGTGAAGCGCCGGTTGATTTCGTGGTTCATGTCCGACTTTACGGACAAGACCCAATTCACGTCGCGCAGGATTGCTCTGATTTCGAAATCCAGCGAGTCCGCACCAAACCCCTGGAACACGACGTTGGGTGCCGGGTTGGCCAAGACCATAGGATGCGCATTCGCGATTTCGCCCAGGATCTTCTCGACCTTGCGAGTGTCAGTCCCATAGGCGACGCCAACCGGAACGATGACCCGTCCGATGGTATTGCCGCGGGTATAGTTGGTCACCACGCCGCTGATCAGGTCCGAGTTTGGAACAATCACATCGGTCCGGTCAAAGGTTTCCACCCGTGTTGAGCGCACTGAGATGTCGCGCACATAACCCATCATCCCGTTGACATCGATCCAGTCCCCTTTTGCGATCGGCCGTTCGACCAACAGGATGATGCCCGATACAAAATTCGACACGATTGTCTGCAGACCAAAACCGATGCCCACAGACAACGCACCAGCGACGATCGCAAGTGACGACAGATCAAAGCCCGCGACAATGATCGCGGCCAATGCTGCAAGGAAAATTCCCACATAGCCCGTGCCGGCGACGATCGCGTTCTGCCCACCCGGATCGATGCTGGTTTTGGGAAGCAACGAATTGCGCAAACCGCTCTGAAGCAATCGCGTAAGCATGTAACCGATCGCAAATACGGCCACGAAAGTCAGGAAGTTGCTGGGCGAGATCGTCACGCCGCCGATGTCAAATCCCATCAGAAGGCGGGACCACGCCTCGCGCAGATCCGAGTCGCGCGCGCCCCAATACAGCGCTAGAATCGGCAACGACAGAATGGCCAGAGCGAACCCGACCAGCACCGAGAACAACGAGTCGCTGGCCGCGTCGCCCTGCCCCGTCAGCCAGCCATAGATCGAGCTGATGAACCGCTGGAAGATGACGATGGCCGTTATCAGGACCAGCGTTTTGACCGATGGGAACACGATCGCTTCGGCGGCATTGGTATAGCCAATGGCAGCCAGGACAACGCTTGCGATGCCCAGGAAAAACAGCGCCCGGCGGAGCAGCTCGACCAGCTGACTGAACCCGGCAGCCCGTGCTGACTGGCCCTGCTCAGTCTCATCCTCGGATCCTTCGGGGCGGCGGATTTGGCGGATCCGCAGCAGCAACAGGGCTGTCACGAGTATCACAGGGAAACTGACGACGGCGCGAGTAGCCTCTGACGTGTTTTCGATCCGTTCGAACAATTGGCCAAGTTCATGCAGGATCAGCATCAGCGCGAGCAGATCCAGATAAACCCGCAGTTCCTTGATCGTATTTGCCGACAGGACTTTGAAACCCCGTTCTTCGCCCATCAAATAGACCTGACGGCCGATCCAGTCGTAAAACAGGATGATCGCGGCCCAATACGGGATTTCCTGGATCAGCAATGTGCCGCGCAACCCCGGCACACCGGTCATGACCACGGCCTGAACGATAATGGCAACCCCGAACCATGGCAGAATGATCCGGAACAGCGACACGACGAATGTCCATACGCCACGCCCGGAGCCTCCGAACCGCCGCAGATAGTCTCCAGCTTTCTCCGACCAAGATCGCCCGAACAGCAGCAGGATCATGGCCACCGCGAGCAGAATACCGATGGCAAGTCCGCTCTCTTTCAGCTTTTCACGGACAACGGCCGAACGCATGTTGGCCTTCGTCTCGTTCATCAATGCACGGCCAGCTTCGGTTACGTCCACCCAGGCAGGCGCCCAATGCGCCGGGTTGAGCGGCGATGGCCCGCGCTCAAGAAACTCTTTCCGCTGCCGCTCACGGATGATCTTGTCGATTTCGCTGATCAGGCCGTTGGCGCGGCTGTAGGCCTCTTCGGAGATGATCCGCGGTACCTTCAGGCTGTTGAGTTGCTGCTCGAGGTTCTCTCGCAAGCTGGCGATGTCTTCGGGTTCCGAAGATCCGTCATCGGGTTTGGGCCCCAATGCCTTGAGCTGGCTTTCCAGCGTTTGAATGCGATCCGTGTTCGCACTTCGGGCGCGATTGAAGTCGTCCCGATAACCACTTATTTCAGTGCGCAATTTCTCCATCGAGGCATTCGATGCCCGATTGGCTTCGATCACCTTCTCGGCACGCTCGGCGGTGCTGAGCCATCCCTGGTAGTACTCGCTTTGACGGTCGGTCAGCTGCGCCGAGGCTCCGCCTGCGGCGCCAATTGCGACCACAAACGCAAATGCCAGTAAAACCAGGAACTGCCGCAGCATCATACGTCCTCAAATACACCCGGTATGCTTCGCGGGGCCTCGGTCATCCACTCTGGAACCGGCAGTTCCTTTTCACGCAGGAAGTCGGGGTTGAACAGTTTCGACTGGTAGCGCGTGCCATAGTCGCACAACACGGTGACGATGGTGTGACCCGGACCCATTTCCTTGGCCAGCCTCACGGCGCCGGCAATGTTGATTGCGGTGGACCCACCCATGACCAGCCCCTCTTCGCGCAGAAGGTCGAAGATATAGGGCAACGCTTCGTTGTCCGTGATCTGGTAGGCGTGGTCGGGCTTGAACCCTTCGAGGTTTTTGGTGATGCGGACCTGGCCGATCCCCTCGGCGATCGAGCCACCCTCCATCGCAATTTCACCCGTCGTGTAATAGGAATAGAGACCGGCGCCCATTGGATCGGCGATACCGACCTTGACGCCCTTGGGCTGCAAAGCCTCGGCCACACCGGCCAGCGTTCCGCCCGATCCGACCGCACAGATGAATCCATCGACCTTGCCGTCGGTCTGCTCCCAGATTTCCGGCCCAGTGGTCTCGACATGCGCCCGACGGTTCGCGACGTTGTCGAACTGGTTTGCCCAGATCGCGCCATTGGGTTCGGTCTTGGCCAACTGCTCGGCCAGCCGCCGCGAGTAATGCACAAAATTGTTGGGATTCCGGTAGGGTGCGGCGGGAACCTGAACCAGTTGAGCCCCGGCAAGGCGCAGCATGTCCTTCTTCTCTTCCGATTGGGTTTCCGGGATGACGATCACGGTTTTGAACCCCATCGACGCGCCGACCAGCGCCAGACCAATGCCCGTGTTGCCCGCGGTCCCCTCGACAATCGTCCCGCCGGGCTTGAGATCGCCGCGCGCAATGGCGTCGCGAATGATGAACAGCGCCGCGCGATCCTTGACCGACTGACCGGGGTTCATGAACTCGGCCTTCCCAAGGATTTCGCACCCGGTTTCTTCGCTGACACGGCGCAGCCGGATCAACGGAGTTTTTCCTACGGCGTCAGCAAGGTCTCGTGCAATGCGCATGGCACCCTCTTGTAAATTGGCGTTTTCGCAGATGTACAGGTGCCCTGCGCCGACCACAAGGCGGGATAGTCATCCCCGCAACCGATCGCGGTTGCGTGCCAACCAATGCGCCAAGGACAATAGAGGAAGGTCCTTGAAGACATGCCGGTCAACCATATCCATGAATTCGGCATACGGCAGAATCCTGCTGCGAATGTCCTCCCCCTCGGTTGCTAAGCCACCATTGTTGATCGAGGCGGTCAGGTCTCCAATCCCAACATAAAGGTGGATGTATTCAGTGGACGATCCGCTCGAAGAATAGGCACCGCCTGCATATTCGAGCCGCGAGAACGAGACCTGCGCCTCCTCCATGGCTTCCCTGTGGGCTGCCTGTTCAGGGGTTTCTCCGGGATCGATCATGCCGGCGACCGGCTCCCACATCCAAGGCTCGGGGTCGCCGATCAAGAAAACCGGGGTTCGGAACTGCTCAACCAAAAGGACCGTATCGCGCAGGGGATCATACGGCAGCACCACGACCGCAGCACCCTGCATCAAACCATTCCGATTGAGAACCGGCCCCATCGACCCATCGTATCGGCGGTGCTGCAGTTCGATTTCTTCCATCCCGAAATAGTCGATGTATGCGCGCGTGTGGCGGTGCACGATCACATCATCGCGGACACTGCGACCATCCCCGGTTCTCCGTTGCTGCGCCGCAAGCTTGGCCCAGGCCCGGGTGCGAATGGCTGGAAAGCTGCGCGCGATCCGAGAGGCATCGACCTTGCCGAAATACCCCATGACCTCATCCGCAGCCAAGAGGGTCATCGCGCCCCACTCGGACACCCACTGTTCCAACGACCAGGGATCGGACGGCGTCCATAGCCCGGGAGCGGGAAAGAAGACTTGGGCGGAAACGGTCGATCCGCCCTCAAGGACGACCTCTTTGACATGCAGGTCATAGTCGAACCCACCTTCGTAGAAGGCCAACCGTTCGATGTCTTGCGCAGTTAGGCTCTGCACCAAGATACCCTGTGCAGCTGCGCCGGGCGTCTCAAGGATCATCGGAAAGGCCTGGTCCCGCACCGCGTGAACCGCGTGGTCCGGCAGCATCGCCGGCTCGGCCGCAAGATCCTGTCCCGAGCGACCCAAAACAAGTTCAAGCAGCGGCAAATACCGCAATGTGCCGTAGAAAAACAGATTGGTCATCGTAGGCTCGTGACTAGGGCGTCAGTTCCAGCGCCGCGAGGCGCCTTCGGTAAACAGGCCGGACAGCAGCGCACCAATCGCCAAGGTCGCGATGATCTCGGGCGAGATCAGTTGCTTGCCGAAATCCACTCCGATCTGGAAGATGGCCAGCAATGCCTCGAATGGCCCGTCATAGCGGTGACGCATCGCAAGCCGGAACATCTCGTACGTGCCCTGGACGAACAGGCCCCAAAACACCAGAGAAACCACTCCGGTCAGGCCATTGTTCACGGCTGCAGTCCAGCCGCGGCCCGCCCGTTTGCCCATGATGACCCAACCACACAAAAAACCAAGGACCAGGTTCACATAGGTAAAGTAGCCGTAGTCCTTTCCCTCTTCGCCGTTGTCGATGATCATGCCAGACACAAGGAAAGCCACCACCATAAGACTGAGCGCGGCAACAAGACGTGAGGCTGTCGGCATTCCGATATTTCCGTGTGTTAGTTGGGTTTTGCTACGGTGATCTGTGTCACATCGCAATTGCCCGTGTCAAAGGCTGCGCCGCAGGCGGTCAAATAATAATTCCACATGCGGCGGAAACGCTCATCAAAGCCCATCGCAGCCACCTGGTCCCATTTGTCGTTGAACGTGTCGTACCAGCGCCGCAAGGTCAGGTCATAGCTTGGGCCAAACTCCTTCGACTTGACCACATCCAAACCGGCCTGCTGGATTTCCTGCCTCAGCACCGTCGGGGCTGGCAACATGCCGCCCGGAAAGATATATTTCTGAATAAAATCAACGCCGTTCTTGTAGACGTCCCAGCGGCGGTCGGCCACAGTGATGATCTGAAGCGTGGCCCGTGCGCCGGGCTTCAACCGGTCGCGGACCGTTTGAAAATAGACCGGCCAGTACTTTTGCCCAACGGCCTCGAACATCTCGATCGACGCAATGCCGTCATACTGCCCACGCTCGTCGCGATAGTCCTGCAGCTTGAAGGTTACCTTGTCGGAAAGACCAGCTTTTTCGATACGTTGCGTCGCATACTTCAACTGTTCCTGGCTGATGGTCAGGCCGGTGACCCTCAGGTCTCTTTCCTTGGCGGCGTATTCGGCAAAGCCACCCCAACCGCAGCCAATTTCAAGGATATGGTCGCCCGGCTTTGCACCCATCTCGTCGACCAGGCTGGCATATTTGGCCGTCTGAGCCTTTTCCAAGCTTTCCTGGCCAGTTTCGAACAGCGCGCTGGAGTAGGTCATGGTCTCGTCCAGCCACAGGCTGTAGAAATCATTGCCCAGATCGTAGTGGTACGAAATGTTCTTTTTGGCCTGTTTTCGGTTGTTCCGGTGCAGCCAGAACCGCAGGCGCTCGTAGGCCTGAACCAAGAATTTGCCAGTGAAATCATCATAGACCGTCTCGGTGCCCAGATGGACAAGATCCATGAAGGCGCGCAGGCCAGGTGTGCTCCACCCACCTTCAAGGTAGGCGTCGGAAAAGCCGAGCTCGCCTTCACGGATCAACCGGGCGAACACATCCGGGTCGTGAATATCGACACGGGCGACAGGTCCGGGTTTGGCACCTTCGTTGCGAAACACGCGCCCATCCGGCAGCGCGATGTCCAGCCGTCCGGACTCCATTCGCTGCAGCATCTTGAAGACCTGCGAAAAATATCTGGGCAGGTTTTTTTGCCCCTCTGTCGTCGTCAGGATCATCCGCTCTCCCCTGTGCGGTGGTCGGAGCAGGCTAGGACGGGATTCCGTTTCTGGCAAGTTTTCAATTCCTTACTGGTGTTTTCGGCTTTCGTAGGCGGCAAGCGCCCGCTGTCGCCCAACCTTCAGATCAACGACCGGATCAGGATAGGCATCCGTCGGAGACAGTCCCCATGACACCGGCACCGCATCGAAATAGGCAAGCGCCGTCTCGGGCGGGTTCTTTTGTCCTTCGGCCAGCCATCGGCGGACATAGGCGCCCGTGGGGTCAAACTTCTCGGCTTGGGTCTGCGGGTTGAAGATACGAAAGAACGGCGAGGCATCCGGCCCCGACCCCGCAACCCACTGCCACCCCATGGCATTCGCTGCCGGATCCCAATCGACCAGACAGTCCGCAAACCAATCCATGCCGACCTTCCAGTGCGTCATCAAGTGCTTGGTCAGGTAGCTGGCGACGATCATGCGGACGCGGTTGTGCATCCGCCCGGTGACGTACATCTGCCGTAGGCCCGCATCTATCACCGGTATCCCCGTTCGCGCCATCGTCCAGGCTCGAACTTCGGGGGTGTCGGCGTCTGTGTTCCACGGAAACGCATCCCATTCCGGCTTCCAGTTTGCGCTCAGTAGATGCGGTGTGTGGTACATCAAGTGATATGCGAACTCGCGCCAGACGAGTTGGCGCAAGAAGCCCTCGGCCCCGGACGAGCCGGAAAACCCTGTGCTCTGCACCCGGTGCCAAATGGTTGCCGAGCTGATCTCGCCCAACGAAAGGTACTCGGATAGTCCCGACGTGCCGTCTTCGCCCAGATCGTCCCGTTTTGCGGGATACGCGTCGAGCCGTTCCGTAAATTCGTCCAGCTGCGCAAATGCGGCGGCCTCGCCCGGTTCGACATGAGCCCGCACGACCGCTGCGCCACGACGCATATCCGCGCCAAGGTTCCAGGCCTCAAGCTCGTCCGACTGCGGCCATGATCGGGGTGCCGCGATCCGCGACGGTGCCGACTTGGGAGCATCAACCTCTCTCCCGCGCACAGCCCGCCACATGGGCGTAAAAACACGAAACGGCTGACCCGCCTGTGTGGCGACCGTCCATGGCTCGAACAAAAGATGCCCGGCAAAGGACTTGGCGGTTACGCCCTGCGCGGACAACGCAGCCTTTATCTGAGTGTCACGCCCGATGGATTCGGGATCATAGGCCCGCGACCAATAGACGTCAGTTGCCCCCGTTTCCCGTATCAGGTCTTCAAGCGCGGCCAGCGCCGGGCCGCTTCGCAGGATCAGCTTGCTGCCCTTGCGCTCGAGGCTGTCTGACAATGCGGAAAGGCCGAGGCCCAGCCGCCATTTCGGAGCCGCACCCAAGTCATCGACCAGCTGATCTCGCAGAAAAACAGGAATCACAGGTCGGCCTGTCTGCGCGGCCGCAGCCAAAGCCGGATGGTCAGTCAGGCGCAGATCACGCCGGAACCACAAAATGATTGGTGACTGCTCTTTGTCCATTTCCGCCCCGTTTTCATATGTCTACGGGGCGGAACTGTTACCGGATCACAAAACCCGGTCAAATGCTTCGAGCAATTGGTCGATCTCGTTTCGCGAGGTGTAGTGGGTGAAACTTACCCGTAGAACACCTTGCCCCAGATCGACACCCATGGCGGTCAGCGGGCGAACAGCATAGAAGTCACCACCGCCGGCCATGATGCCGTGTTCGGACAGATCAGCCGCCACGCTTTCGGCGTTGCGGTTGACGGCCAAGGCCACGGTCGGAGCCCGTCGTTCGGCATCGGACGGGCCGATCAGGCGCACCGCGTTGCGATCCTTGAGCGCGTCCAGAACCGGCTGCAGAAGCTCAACTTCGTGCGCACGCATCAGGTCGTGGACAAAAGCACCACGCGCAGAAGCCCCCGAGGATGGGCCGCCGTGGTGGTCGCAGAGTTGTTCGACATAGTCGGCCATGCCGGCGCTGGCGGCAATCTGAGCATGGTCCGGTCCGGCCGGCGTGAACCGCTTGTACAGCACGTCTCCGTTGAAGAAATGCCCCTGATTGGGCAGCAACTCGCCCAGCGTGCGCCGGATCACCATGCAGCCCTGATGCGGTCCGTAGGTCTTGTAGGCAGAGAACAGGTAGATATCCGGCCCAAGGTCCCCCACGTTCGGGAAGCCGTGCGGTGCGTAGGAAACACCATCCACGCAGACAAATGCCCCGGCCGCATGCGCGATCGCAGTGATTTCGGTGACCGGGTTGATCTCGGCGATCACGTTCGAACAGTGGGGAAAGCAGACCAGCCGCACCTTGTCGTCCAGCAGGTTTTCCAGATCGGACGGATTCAGCGAACCGGTTTCCGGGTCGATTTCCCATTCGCGAACCTCGATGCCGTCCTCGGCGAGGCGCCGCCAGGGGCCCGAGTTGGCTTCATGGTCCTGGTTGGTCACCACGATCGCTTCACCCGGTTTCATCCACTGCCGAAATGCCTGCGCCAGTACGTAGGTGTTCTGCGTGGTCGAAGGGCCAAAGCTCAGTTCGTCGGTGTCCACGCCCAACAGAGCCGCCATCCGAGCACGTGCCTCATCCATCTCTTCGCCCGCCAGGCGGCTGGCCTCGTAGGGCGCATATGGCTGAACCTTGCGCTGGGTATAGAAGCGGGTCAGCCGATCCAGAACGGGTTTGCAGGTATAGGAGCCGCCCGCGTTCTCAAAGAATGCCTGCCCTTTCAGGCTGGGTTCGGAAAAAGCCGGAAACTGCGCCCGAACGAAATCGATATCCAGAGTGCCCATCGCACAATCCTTCTGTTGTCATGCCCAATGTTCCGAAGTTCCGCCCGCGCATGACACCGGACAACTCCGATACATGGCAGGTCTTCCAGCCAGCCGCGGGTATCGCCGTGGCAGTTCGGCAGCCCGCACGGGGATGACGGGACCAAACGCCGTCAGTTAGCCTGGCCAACCCCGCGCGGTCAAGCCAGGCGTCTGATGCCAGCTTCTGTCATCAGCGCATGCCAAACTCGCGGCACTCAAGACAAGAGAGGTCAAAGATGAGTTATCTTCCAAAGGATTTTCTGGTGTGGGGCGAACTGCCCGTTTCCGACTTGGACAAGGCGGTACAATTCTATGCACACGCCACGGGGGCAGAACTTGCGGTCGACACATCCGGCCCAAACCCCATGGCCATGTTCCGCCCCGCTGACCCGGCAACGGGCGTGGCCTTGCATCTGTACCCGGGAAAGCCAGCAAAAGATGGTACCGGTCCGACCCTTCATCTGGCGGCAGAGGGCACGGCTGAAGAGATCATGGCCAGAGTCAAGGTTGCCGGGGGTCAGGTTGTCTCGGATCCGATCCAGATCCCGGCCGGTCGGTTCTTCTATGCGGTCGATCCCGACGGCAATTCGGTCGGCTTCTTCGAAGGCAGTCAGAAATGAAAAGAAAGGCCCCGGTGACGTCACCGGGGCCCTCTGTCAGTGGCGGTACGCTCAGTTGCGTCGACGTTCGTTCATCAGACCGATGAAGATGGACACGCACATCAAAACCAACACGATCGCAAAGGGAAAGCCGGTGGCAATGGCCGCGGCCTGCAATGCGCCGAGCCCACCGCCCAGCAGCAGTACGACCGCGATGGCCCCTTCCAGCACGCACCAAAATACGCGCTGAGCCGTCGGAGCATCGGTCTTGCCGCCAGCCGTGATGGTGTCGATCACCAGCGAACCCGAGTCCGAGCTTGTGACGAAGAACACAACCACCAGAACGATACCGACGAACGACAGCAGACCTGCCATCGGGAAGGCCTCGAACATCTTGAACATCTTCAGTTCCAGCGCCGCATCGGTCAAAGCCTGCCCATTGCCGGACATGACCTGATCCAGAGCAGCTCCGCCGAAAACGCTCATCCAAAGGGCGCCGACCAGCGTCGGGATCAGGATGACACAGGTCACGAACTCGCGGATCGTGCGCCCGCGCGATATACGTGCGATGAACATGCCGACGAACGGTGACCAAGAAATCCACCACGCCCAGTAGAAGGTGGTCCAGCCCTGCATGAAGTTCGTGTCTTCGCGACCGATCCAATTGGACAGGCCCGGCAGCGCGACGACATATTCGATCATGCTGTCGAAGAAGCCGGTCAGGATCGCCATGGTCGGCCCCACGATCAAGACCAGCAACAAAAGCAGCGCCGCCAGCACCATGTTGGCCTCGGACAGGCGTTTGACCCCTTTGTCCAGTCCGGCGATCACAGAAATCAGGGCGAAGACCGTGATCAAGCCGATCAACAGCACTTTCATCCCGTCCGTCACCGGAACATCAAACAGATAATTCAAACCGGCCAGCGCCTGTGTCGCCCCCAAGCCGAGCGAGGTCGCCAGGCCGAAGATGGTCGCAAAGACCGCAAGCACATCGATGACATGCCCCAGCGGGCCCCAAGTGGCCTCGCCGAACAGCGGGTAAAAGACCGAACGCATCGTCAAGGGCAGCCCGCGATTGAAGCTGAAGAATGCCAAGGCCAGCGCAACAACCGCATAGATCGCCCAAGGGTGCATGCCCCAATGAAAGATCGTGGCTGCCATCGCCAGCTTCCGCGATGCGTCGGGATCCTCCAGCCCGGCGCCCAACGGTGCCCAGTCGGTGCGCAGGCCGTCCTCGCCCACGGCGACACCACCAAGTGATGCGCCATAGTGCGAGATCGGCTCGGCCACACCCCAGAAAACAAGCCCGATCCCCATGCCAGCGGCGAACAGCATCGAGAACCAACCCGCATAGCTGTAGTCCGGTTTCGCATCGTCGCCGCCCAACCTGATCTTGCCCAGCGGCGTCACGATCAGCAGCAACGAAAACACGACGAAGATGTTGGCCGAAAGCATGAATACCCAGTCGAACCGGTTGGTCAGCGCGGGGCGCAACCAGCCGAAGAAATCGGCAGCCTGCTCGCGGAAAACCAACGAAAAGAAGACGAAGGCGATGATGGTCAGGCCAGACACGGCAAAAACCGGATTGTGAATATCCAGCCCCATGACCTGGATATTGTCCTGGCCGACCTCGTAGTCGGCATCTGAATTGTCGGACATTCTCTCTCCTCTCACTTTAATGCGCTTTTGATCAGGGAAAGATCGCTTTTTCGGTCAGCCGCCAGAGACTTTCCGGCGGGCAAAAGCGACACGCATACCGGTCACACCGAGCATTTTCAGCGGACCGGAAGGCGTTGGGTTACCTAACGTCCGAACCGAGTCGGGCGCCAGGCAAACTAATGTGGGCTGTTCGGTCGGACCTTTGGCTAGCCTTGAACCTTGGTATAGGTCCCCTCGCCTGCCAGAATTCCGCGGAACCCGCCGGGCTCGTCCAACCCGAATACGATCAGCGGCAGATTGTTGTCGCGCGCCAGAGCGATGGCCGAAGCATCCATGACCTTCAAACGCTTGGCGAGAACGTCGTCATAGGTCACCGAGTCATAGCGGACAGCGTCCGAATGTGCCTTGGGGTCCTTGTCGTAGACGCCGTCGACACCGTTCTTGCCCATGAAAATCGCCTCGCAGGCCATTTCGTTGGCGCGCAGCGTCGCGGCGGTATCTGTGGTGAAGTACGGGTTGCCGGTTCCAGCCGCAAAGATGCACACCCGTTTCTTTTCCAAGTGGCGCACAGCGCGGCGGCGAATATAGGGCTCGCACACCTCGTCCATGCGGATGGCCGAGATCACCCGGGTGAAGACACCCAGGCCCTCAAGCGCGGATTGCACGGCCAGCGCGTTCATCACGGTCGCCAACATGCCCATGTAGTCGGCCGTGGTCCGTTCCATCCCCTGGGCCGAGCCCGACAGGCCACGAAAGATGTTGCCGCCGCCGATGACCATGCAGATCTCGACGCCCAGATCATGAACCGACTTCACCTCTTGCGCGATGCGTTGAACGGTCGGGGGATGCAACCCGAATCCCTGATCCCCCATCAGCGCCTCGCCCGAGATTTTCAACATGACGCGTTTGTATGTCGTCTTGGGGGTTTCATCGGTTGTGTTGGTGGCAGAAAGGGTCATGTTGCGCTCCGGGCTGGCACGAGTTTGTTTTCCGGCGCAAAATGAAGCAAAACCACCGCGGGTTCAATGCGGATGGTCAAGGAACAGGGCAAACACTCATGGCTGAAAACACAGCGCGCAATTTGCTGAACAGTCTGCCGCCCATTCCCGACGATCTGCCGGTCCTCATCATGGGGCCGACCGCATCGGGCAAATCAGCCCTTGCACTGGAGATTGCCGAACACGCGGGCGGGATCATCGTCAATGCGGATGCCAGCCAGATTTACAACTGCTGGCGCATCATTTCCGCGCGACCCTCGATCGACGAAGAAGCTCGGGCTCCACACGCTCTCTATGGCCATGTCGCTTTTGATCAAGACTATTCGGCCGGCCACTGGCTGCGCGAGGTGCGGACTTTTTTGTCAGGACCGCAGCGTCCGATCATCGTGGGCGGTACGGGCCTTTACTTTTCGACCTTGACGGAAGGTATGGCAGACATCCCGGCAACGCCGCCCGAGTTGCGCAAGACTGCGGACGCGATCCCCCTGCCCGAGCTTCTGGCCGGGATTGATCCAAGGACACGGGACCGGATCGACACGCGCAACCGCGCCCGTGTGCAACGGGCCTGGGAGGTCGAGCAAGCCACGGGCCGGACATTGGCGGATTGGCAGGACGACACGCCGCCACCGCTGCTGCCCCTGGATCAAGCGTTTCCAATCGTCGTGACGCCCGAGCGAGACTGGCTGATCACGCGCATCAATTCGCGCTTTGACCAGATGTTGCAGGCGGGTGCCCTGGACGAAGTTGCGGCGATGCGCGACAGGTACGACCCGAACCTGCCCTCATGCAAGGCCATCGGAGTACCTGAGTTGATGGCCCACATCGAAGGGCGGATGACCTTGGCCGACGCCCGCGAAAGAGCAACGATTGCGACACGCCAATACGCCAAACGCCAGCGCACGTGGTGCCGTGCCCGGATGAAGCAATGGCATAACGTCGATCCGAGCCATGGCTGAGTGAATCACTGACATCGCGCCAAAACCTCGTCCGAAGTCGTTTATTTTCAGCCACATAAGGGATTCTGGGCCGAAACCCGTCGGAAAAGGGAATCACAAGTTCCAGAATCAGACTTGCCGATACCAGCCCCGGCGGCCACGGCTCAGGTTTCTCTGCAAATGTCGTTTTTGTGCACTTGATGACGATTTCGAACATTGACCTAAATTGGAATCTGGTGCCGAATGAACGCATGGGGATGCACAGAATTCAAAAAACCACATCCAAAATGACCTTGCTCGGCGCTGTCTGGCTTCGACGGGGACCAACAAACACCCATAATAATCTCACAGGGAGACATCCATGAAAACCAAGACATTGACCGGAGCACCGATGCACTGGGCTGCCGAAATGCACGCCCAGGAATATCGGGACGGCAAGCTGAGCCGCCGCGAGTTTCTGACGCGCACGACCAGCCTTGGTGTCACTGCCGCGGCCGCCTACGGCATGGTCGGCCTGACCGCGCCCGCCAAGGCGGCGGGTGAAGACGCCAAGAAAGAAGGTGGCACCCTGCGCGTTCAGCAGGAAGTTCGCGCGCTGAAGGATCCGCGCACCTATGACTGGTCGCAGATAGCCAATGTCACCCGTGGCACGCTGGAATACCTGGTCGAGTACAACTCGGACGGCACATTCCGCGGCATGCTGCTGGAGGGCTGGGAAGTCAACGACGATGCGACCGTCTACACGCTGAAGGTCCGTCAGGGCGTCAAGTGGAACAACGGTGACGATTTCACCGCCGAAGACGTGGCACGCAACATCGCGCGCTGGTGCGACAAGAGCTCAGAAACGAACTCGATGGCAGGCCGTTTTGCCACGCTGGTCGACGCAGATACCGGCCAGGCAATCGAAGGCGCGATCGAGGTTGTGGACTCGCACACCGTCAAGCTGAACCTGCCGAACTCGGACATCTCGTTGATCCCGGGCATGGCAGACTATCCGGCCGCGATCATCCACAGCTCGTTCAGCGAAACGGACCTGACAAACAATGTCGGCACGGGCCCCTACCTGATCGAAGAGCTGGAAGTGGGCGTGAAGGCCGTGCTGGTGCGGAACGAGAACCACAAGTGGTGGGGCGAAGACGTCTTCGGTCGTCCGGCCCTGGATCGCATTGAGTACATCGACTACGGCACCGATCCGTCGGCATGGCTGGCGGCTCTGGAATCGGACGAAGTCGACATGCTGTATGAATCGGTTGGTGAATTCATCGACGTGATGGACAGCCTTGGCTACGTGAAGTCCGAGGTTGTCACGATGAACACCATCGTGATCCGCCCGAACCAGCTTGCGGAAGTGGACGGTAAGAAGGTCTATGCCGACAAACGTGTGCGTCAGGCGCTGCAGATGGCCGTGGACAACTCGGTCTGCCTCGAGCTTGGCTACGGTGGTCGCGGCTCGCCTGCAGAAAACCACCACGTTGGTCCGATCCACCCGGATTACTACGAACTGCCGCCGCAGAAAGTTGACCCGGAAGGCGCGCGCAAACTGATGGAAGAGGCCGGTATGGCCGATTTCGAGCACGAGCTGATCTCGATCGACGATGACTGGCGCCGCAACACCACCGATGCCGTGGCAGCCCAGCTGCGCGACGCGGGCATCAAGGTCAAACGGACGGTTCTGCCGGGCAACACGTTCTGGAACGACTGGGCGAAATACCCCTACAGCTCGACCAACTGGAACCACCGTCCGCTGGGCGTTCAGATCTGGGCACTGGCCTACCGCACCGGCGAGGCCTGGAACGAATTCGGCTGGTCCAATGCCGAGTTTGACGCCCTTCTGACCGAAGCTCTGGCCATTGCCGATGCCGACAAGCGCCGCGAAATCGTGGCCAAGGGCGAAGCCATGATCCAGGAAGAAGGCGTCACCATCCAGCCCTATTGGCGGTCGCTGTACCGTCACATGAAGGACGGTCTGGTCGGAACCGACATGCATGTGTCGTTCGAACACCATCACTACAAATGGGGTTGGGCGGCCTGATCCCGACCTGAACCTTTCAAGGGGCGCCCGAATGCGGGCGCCCCTTTCCAGCCGCAGACACACCGACGCGGGGTCGGACGTCCGAGGCCAGAAAATGGTCCACTGATCTGCGGAGAACCCGAACAACAGGGGCCAACATGGGACTCTTCATCCTTCGACGATTGGGCGTGATGCTGTTGACGGCACTCTGCTTGACCTTCGTTGTCTTCTTCCTGACCAACCTCTATCCAAACCTGGAAAAACTAGCCAAGACGCAGGGCAACCAGCGTATGTCCGATGAACAGGTCGTCACCTGGCTTGAGAACCGCGGATACATGCAGCCCACGCTGGTCAAGTACGGCCAATGGCTTGGGGTGGTGCCCGGTTTCACCAACACGCTACCGGATGGTCAGTTCGTAGGAAGTTGCACCCGTCCCGGCTCTACTCCGGAAACGACACCGCGCTACTGCGGCGTTCTTCAGGGCGACTGGGGCTATTCAACCGTCTTCAAGGACGAAGTCGGAACGATCGTCAGCAAGCGTCTGGGCAACACCGGCTACCTGATGTTCTGGGTGCTGGTGCTAATGATCCCGACCGCCCTATTGGTTGGTGTGCTAGCCGGCATGCGCGAGGGGTCTGCCCTGGACCGGTCCCTGTCCACGTTTTCGATCATCACGACAGCCACGCCGGAATACGTGTCGGGCGTGATCTTCATCGCCATCTTCACCTCGTCAACCGTGGGTCTGAAATGGTTCAAGGGCACCGCCACACAGGCCATGGAGAACCCGACCTTCGAGAATTTCTTCCTGCCGGTCCTGACCATTGCCCTTTACGGCATGGGCTACATTGCACGGATGACCCGAGCCTCGATGACCGAAGTGATGACCGCGCAATACATCCGGACTGCGCGCCTGAAGGGTGTGTCCTTCGGGAATATCGTTCTGAAGCACGCCCTGCGCAACGCGCTGATCGCGCCCTTCACCGTTATCATGCTGCAGTTTCCCTGGTTGCTGAACGGCGTCGTGATCGTCGAGACCCTGTTCAACTACAAGGGTTTCGGTTGGGCACTGGTGCAGGCCGCGGGGAACAACGACATCCAGCTTCTGCTGGCGATCTCGGTCGTGTCGGTCTTTGTGGTGCTCGTGACGCAGCTGATCTCGGATATCGGCTATGTCTACCTCAACCCGCGCATCCGCATTTCATAAGGGAGGATAGACCATGGAACCTCTGAGCTGGACTGGCTCTATCGCCTTTCTGAACCCGATCATGATGATCGCCCTGGCTGCGCTGGTCGTATCCGTCGTTGCCTGGATCCTGGCAAGCATTCTGCTGCCCGAGACGCAGGTCAGCGTGAATGCGGATGGCACCGTCAGTTCGGGCGGCGGCCTCAGAAACCTGACGCAATCCGCGCTGTGGTATTCTTTCCTGGCCAGCATCGCGACGGTGGTCGCCTACCTGCTGCTGGGAATATTCCTGGGCACAGGGGCCGGGATTATCGGCGCGATCTCGCAGCAATTTCTGCCGGTCTGGCTGTCGCTGATCATTCTGTTCGCGATGTCGGTTGCCTTCAAACGGCGCCTTGGCCTGTACGGCAAGCTGTTCGACAGCCCGATCGGCATGATCGGTTTTGGACTGGTCATGTTCTGGGTTTTCACCGGCATCTTCGGGGCTTTGGACCTGATCGTGACACACGATCCATTGGTCCAGGTTTCCGGCATGAAGAACAAGGTGCCCGGCACCCCCCTGCCCAATGCCGAGGACGGTGAGTTCGCCTGGTATCTGCTGGGCGGCGACAACCTTGCCCGCGACGTATTCAGTCGCATGGTCAAGGGTGCGTGGATCGTCGTGCAGATTGCTCCGCTGGCCACAATGTTTGCCTTCATGGTCGGGATCACGCTGGGCTTGCCCGCCGGATACTATGGCGGACGGCTGGACACGTTTCTGTCGTTCCTCGCCAATCTGATCCTGGCGTTCCCGGTCATCCTGCTGTTCTACCTGCTGGTCACACCGGAAATCGTCGCGACCGGCGTGCCGAACTATATGGCCGCAGTCCTGTTCGTGTTCCCGATCCTTTTCATCGGCGTCCTTTTGAATTCGCGCTACTACACCCGGCCGAAATTTCGCACGCCGCTGCTGACCGGCGTCTTGGGTATCGCGATCTGGCTGTACCTGTCGCTGATCTCGACCGGGGGATACGTCATCCGCACGGACGATTACAGCATCTGGGGTCTCCCGACCTATCTGGATCTGTTCGACATTCCGGGCGGGATCCTGGTCGTGTTCGTATCGGTTGTGTTCGTCAACTCGCCCACGGTGTTCCGCATCGTGCGCGGCCTGGCCATGGACATCAAGACACGCGACTACGTAGCCGCGGCGCAGACGCGCGGCGAAGGCCCGTGGTACATCATGCTTTGGGAAATCCTGCCTAATGCGCGCGGGCCGCTGATCGTCGATTTCTGCCTGCGCATCGGCTACACGACCATCCTCTTGGGGACCTTGGGGTTTTTTGGGTTGGGCCTGCCGCCGGAAAGCCCGGATTGGGGATCCACGATCAACGAAGGGCGCAAACTGCTGTCGATCTACCTGCACCCTGCACTGCCGCCGGCACTGGCGCTGTTGTCACTGGTTCTGGGATTGAACCTGCTGGCGGATGGCCTGCGAGAAGAAAGCCTGAAGGACTGATGTGAAAGCGGCCGGGGGACAGCCCCCGGCCCCCACCAGGATATTTTTAGCCAGATGAAGGGGATCCCCTGAATGCTGGCGAGGAGCAAGCAAGATGAACAAACTGGCGGATTATGACGGGCCGATCCTCGAAATCGACAAGCTCTCGATTTCGTTCTTTACCCGCTTGCGGGAAATACCGGCCGTGATGGATTTTTCGGTCAGTGTGCAGCCCGGCGAGGCTGTCGGGCTGGTCGGTGAATCCGGCTGCGGCAAGTCGACGGTCGCCCTGGGTGTCATGCAGGACCTTGGCAAGAATGGTCGGATCGTCGGCGGTTCGATCAAATTCAAGGGCCGCGACCTTAGCGAGATGAGCAAGGAAGAACTTCGGGACATTCGCGGCAATGAGATCGCGATGATCTATCAAGAGCCGATGGCTTCGTTGAACCCGGCGATGAAGATCGGCAAACAGCTGATGGAAGTGCCGATGATCCACGAAGGGGTCGGCAAAGAAGAGGCCTATGCCCGCGCCCTGGAAGTGGTGACCGATGTGCGCCTGCCGGACCCCGAACGGATGCTGAACAGTTTCCCGCATCAGCTGTCCGGTGGCCAGCAGCAGCGCATCGTGATCGCGATGGCGCTGATGTCCAAGCCGTCGCTTCTGATCCTGGACGAACCGACAACCGCGCTGGACGTGACCGTCGAGGCCGCCGTGGTGGAACTGGTCAAGGATCTGGGCAAGAAATACGGCACATCGATGCTGTTCATTTCGCACAACCTCGGCCTGGTTCTAGAGACATGTGACCGTTTGTGCGTGATGTATTCCGGCGAGGCGGTCGAACGCGGCTCGATCCACGATGTCTTTGACGAGATGCAGCACCCCTACACTCAGGCGCTGTTCCGCTCGATCCCCCTGCCCGGCGCGGACAAGAATTCGCGCCCGCTGGTTGCTATCCCCGGCAACTTCCCGTTGCCGCACGAACGCCCACCGGGCTGCAATTTCGGCCCGCGATGCGACTATTTCGAGGAAGGGCGCTGTGATGCGCAGGACATTCAGATGTTCCCGGTCCCCGGTAATGACCGCCACCATACGCGTTGCTTGAAGTTCCAGGAAATCGACTGGAACGCGCCCATCACGGTTGCAGAGCAAAAAGAAAAAGCGCCGATCGGCAAGATCGTTCTGAAGATGGACAACCTCAAGAAATATTACGAGGTGGCCGCAAACGCCCTGTTCGGTGGGGGCGAGAAGAAAGTGGTCAAGGCCAACGAAACCCTCAGCTTCGACGCACACGAATCGGAAACGCTGGCGATCGTTGGCGAGTCCGGCTGCGGCAAATCCACGTTTGCCAAGGTCCTCATGGGATTGGAGACGGCGACCGACGGGCAGATCCTGCTGGACAACCGCAATATCGAGCATTTGCCGATCGAAGAACGGGATGCCAAGACCGTCGGCGAAGTCCAGATGGTGTTCCAGAACCCGTTCGATACGCTGAACCCGTCGATGACGGTCGGACGTCAGATCATCCGCGCGCTGGAGATCTTCGGCGTCGGAAACTCGGAGGCCGAACGCAAGCAACGGATGCTCGAGTTGCTGGACCTGGTGAAGCTGCCGCGCGCGTTTGCCGACCGTATGCCGCGCCAACTTTCAGGCGGCCAGAAACAGCGCGTCGGGATAGCCCGTGCCTTTGCCGGGGACGCCCGGATCGTCGTCGCGGACGAGCCGGTCTCGGCATTGGATGTGTCGGTTCAGGCAGCCGTGACCGATCTGTTGATGGAGATCCAGCGCGAACACAAGACGACACTGCTGTTCATCAGCCACGACCTGTCGATCGTACGCTACCTCAGCGACCGCGTCATGGTGATGTATCTGGGCCACGTGGTCGAACTGGGCACGACCGATCAAGTCTTCTCGCCGCCCTATCACCCCTATACCGAGGCACTGCTGAGCGCGGTTCCAATCGCCGATACCTCGGTCGAAAAGAAACACATTGTCCTTGAAGGCGACATTCCTTCCGCGATGAACCCGCCGCCCGGATGTCCGTTCCAAACCCGGTGCCGGTGGAAGTCCGAGGTTGCGGGCGGATTGTGCGAAAAAGAAGTTCCGCCGGTCCAGACGCTGGCTGACGGACACCAGGTCAAGTGTCATCTGTCCACCGAAACACTGGCCAAGATGGAGCCGGTTATCAAAATAGCGGCTGAGTGATCGCCAAAAAAAACCGGCCTTGGGCCGGTTTTTTGGGCGACTTGAGTATCAGCCGCCCCAGATGACTTTGACGTAATTCTGTGTCTCGGCATAGGGCGGCACGCCGCCATGTTTTTCCACCGCTTGCGGACCCGCGTTGTAGGCTGCCAGCGCCAGGCGCCAGGACTTGAATTTACGGTATTGCCACGAAAGATACCGCGCACCGCCTTCAAGGTTTTGCTTCGGGTCATGCGGGTTCACGTTCAGCAGTCTGGCGGTTTGCGGCATCAGCTGCGCGAGGCCCAAAGCGCCCTTATGCGACTTGGCGTGCGGGTTCCAACCGCTTTCCTGTTGCACCAGACGCAGGAACAGTTCTTCCGGGACATTGTGCTTGCGCGCTGCTTGGCGCGCCATGGCAAGGTACTCACCACGGTACTTGCCGGAATAGCGCTTTTTGAAACTGCCGTCCGGCGTCTTCGGTTTCAGCCGTTCAGAGTCGCGATACTGGCTGGCGGCCCGCGTGTCCAGAATCTTGGCCTGCTTCAAAAAGATATCTTTGCGATTCTTGGTCGACAGGACATCCGCGCTCAGCGGCGTCGACGCCAGCACGAGGCATGCAATTGAAAAACCACTTAACAGACAACGCATTCAAGCAATCCCGCTCGTTCAGCAATCAATCGGATTATAGGTATTTCAGGCAGAAATGAAAGCTTGGTTAAGGAAACACTGATTTTCCGGGTGGCTTTCCGGGCATCAACCATGTTCCAACCCGGGCGCAGGACGTATAGGGTTTCAGGTGAACTCAGCGTCAGATTCGGGCGCCATCAAGCTAGTCAAAAAACGGGGAAATCCATGGCAGGTTCAGTCAACAAAGTCATTCTGGTCGGCAATCTCGGGCGCGACCCCGAAGTACGGTCGTTTCAGAACGGTGGCAAAGTCTGCAACCTACGGATCGCGACCTCGGAGAACTGGAAAGACCGCAATACCGGTGAACGCCGCGAACGGACCGAGTGGCACACAGTCGCTATTTTTTCCGAACCGCTCGTCCGCATCGCCGAGCAGTATTTGCGCAAAGGGTCAAAGGTCTACATCGAAGGCCAACTGGAAACGCGCAAGTGGCAGGATCAGTCCGGTCAGGATCGCTATTCCACTGAAGTCGTTCTGCGCCCTTACCGCGGTGAACTGACCCTATTGGACAGTCGCAATGAGGGCGGCGGATACGGTGGCGGCCAAAGCAGCGGTTACGGAGGCGGCCAGGACAGCGGCGGATACTCCGAGCCCTACGCCGCACAATCCAGCGCGCCGGCACCGGCATCTGGCGGCATCGACGACGACGAAATCCCGTTCTAAGCTTTAGCGAGGCACGTCATGACATGGTCCTTCGCCGTCGGCCGGTTGCTCGGATCGGAACTGAGGGTCCATGTCACCTTCTTCCTGCTGCTGGCTTGGGTCGGCTTTGCCGCCTACTCTGACGGAGGGTGGCCGGCAGCCATCGACAACATCATTTTTGTTCTGGCGTTGTTTGCCTGCGTTGTTGCCCATGAATTCGGTCATGCGCTGATGGCCCGCAGGTATGGCATTCGCACTCCGGACATCACTCTGCTGCCCATCGGCGGCTTGGCCCGCTTGGAGAGGATGCCGGAAAAGCCGATGCAAGAAGTTGCCGTTGCATTGGCTGGTCCAGCGGTCAACGTCGTCATTTGGGGCATCCTTGTGCTTCTGGGCGCGGGAATGCAGGTAGAAACGCTGGCGCAAATCGACTCGACCCGCATCGACCTGCTGAGCCGGCTGGCCTACGTCAATCTGTTCCTCGCGGTGTTCAACCTGATCCCAGCGTTTCCGATGGACGGCGGCCGCGTGTTCCGCGCCCTGCTCTGCCTGAAGATGGACAGGGTCAAGGCCACACGGGCCGCAGCCTTTGCGGGCCAGGCCGTGGCCGTCGGTTTCGGTTTTCTGGGGCTCAGCACCGGTAACCCGATCCTGGTTCTGATCGCAGTTTTCGTCTTCATCGCGGCCAATGCAGAAAGCCAGGATGTGGCAATGCGCTCGGTGGCGCGCCGCGTGCTGGCCCGGGACGCGATGATCACCGAATTCCACGCACTGACCCCCCAAGACACGTTGGCAACGGCGGCTCAGGCCGTGATCCAGACAACGCAGCACGAGTTCCCGGTTTTGGGCGAAGACGGGCAGCTGTTGGGCTTCGTGACTCGCAATCGGCTGTTTGCCGCGCTAGCTGGCGATCACCCCCGGTCGGAACCCGCGACCTCGGTCATGGAAGAGCAAATCCCCCGGGTGGCCTTGACCAGTGGGCTCGAGGCCGTTCTGGATGGTCTTCATGGTGGCGCACCGGCCGTGGCGGTCTGCACCAAGACCGGTCAGATGGTCGGATACATCACCCGCGAAAACATTGGCGAATTGATGGTGATACGGGGCCGCTGACTCCGCGTATCAGCACGTTGCCAATGCATCCTGCAGCACGGACAGAACGGCATCGCGTGGCACGTCCGACGTGACGAAGGCCTGCCCGATCCCACGCGCCAGGATAAAGCGCAGTTGGCCGTCAACGACCTTCTTGTCCTGAGCCATAAGCTCGACCAGATCTTCGGCGCCCGGCAGATCACCCGGAATATCAGACAGATCGGTCTTCATGCCCATCGCCTTCAGGTGCGCGCGGACGCGGCTCGGGTCTTCCTGAGAACACAAGCCCAAGCGAGCCGACAGCTCGAACGCCAGGGCACAGCCAATGGCAACACCCTCGCCATGCAGCAGCCGGTCGGAATAGCCCGTCGCCGCCTCAAGCGCGTGGCAGAACGTATGCCCGAGGTTCAACAGCGCCCGGTCGCCTTGTTCGGTCTCATCACGGGCCACGATATCGGCCTTCATCTGAACCGAACGGGTGACTGCCTGAACCCGGGTCGCCATGTCCCCGGCCGACAGCGCGGGGCCGTTGCGCTCCAACCATTCGAAGAAATCGGCATCCCCCAGAAGGCCATATTTTACGACTTCACCATATCCCGCCAGAAAATCACGCGTCGTCAGCGTGCCGAGCACTGAGGTATCAGCCAGAACCAACGAAGGTTGATGAAACGCTCCGATCAGGTTTTTGCCTTGCGGAGCATTGATACCGGTTTTGCCCCCCACGGAACTGTCGACCTGCGCCAAAAGCGAGGTTGGGATCTGCACAAAGCGCACACCGCGACGCAGCACCGCGGCGGCAAAGCCCCCCAGATCTCCGATCACTCCACCGCCGAAGGCTACGACGATATCGCGCCGTTCGATCTTTTCGGCCAACAGCCATTCGACGGCGCGCTCGAAATGCGGCCAGCTTTTGGTCGCCTCACCTGCGGGCAGAGCCAATGCGGTCATTTCCACCCCGGCCGATGCCAGGCCGCTGCGCAAAGCATCCAGATGCAAACCGGCCACGGTTTCATCGGTCAGAACCGCGACGCGCGGACGGTGCAGCATGGGTTTGATCCGCGCACCGGCCTGAGCCAACAGGTCCGGCCCGATCTCCACGTCATAGGACCGCTCGGCCAGATTAACGTTAACTGTCTGATGCATCTATTTGACTTCCAATACATCCGGGCGCGTCATCAGCTTTTCCAGAACCCGGTCAACCATATCCTCGATGGCGGTGTCGCCGTCCGAATTCACCACCAGATCAGCCTGTGCGTACAACGGCACGCGGGCCTCGTACAGGTCACGCAGCGTTGCATACGGATCAGGCGTGCGCAGCAAGGGTCGCGTGTCTTTGTGGCGCACCCGGTTCCACAACACTTCCAGATCGGCGCACAGCCATACGGAAACCCCACGGTCCGAAATCATCGTCCGGTTTTCTTCGCTCAGAAAAGCGCCACCGCCGGTCGACAGGATACCCTTTTTCTCGTCCAGGAGACGGCCGATGACCTGGCTTTCCTTGGCACGAAAGAACGGCTCGCCGTCCCGTTCAAATATCTCGGGGATGGTCATGTTGGCAGCCGATTCGATCTCGCTGTCACTGTCGAGGAAAGGAACACCGAGACGCGCGGCCAGAGCGCGCCCCACGGCCGTCTTGCCAGCGCCCATCATGCCGACCAAAACCACCGTTTTGTGCAGGTCATAGACCTGCCGTTGTCCGGTCGGCGCCACGTTATGCTTAATTTCGCTCATTTCCCTGTGAATGACGTGATCTTGGGAAAAATGCCAGTTATAACTTGGCCAAAATCGAAAATTGAGGCAGCGTTGAGCCATGGGCCGTCTGATCAAATTCCTGTTGTACCTAATTTGCCTGCTTTTTATCGGCTTGGTGGCCTATGCGTATCTTGGCCCGTTCTTCGGCGCCGACTTCTCGGCCCCGCAAAGCGAAATCAGCGAACCGGTAATTCTGGATGTCAACTAGGGCCGTCGTGCTGGCGCTTGCACTGACCGGCCAAGCCGCCGCGCAAACCGAACAACCGCTTTCCGCGATCGATTGGCTGGAGACGGCCCCTGACCTGTTGCCTGGGACCGTATTGCTCGAGCCGCCGGTTACCGATACCGGCCTGCAGCCCGACATCCAGGTGTCTCCGCTCGAGGCGCTGTCGCCACCGTTGGGATTGGTGGATGGGTCGGCGACGGGGCTGCCGGTTGATCTGTGGCTGCCCAGCGATCCGGCCCGGCTGGCCGAACTTATCGCGCGCGTGCCGGTCAAATCGAACCCAGCCATGCAGCGGCTGTTGTTCACACTTTTACTGACCGAGGCCCGCGCGCCGGCGAATTCCAATGAGCCAGACGAGCTCCTTCTGGCGCGGCTGGATCGCCTGATGCAGCTGGGTGCCGCCGATCCGACGCAATCCTTGGTGCAGCTTGCCGGCCCCACCGATACGCCTGAGCGGTTCAAACGATGGTTTGACGCAACTCTGCTGACCGGCGACGAAGACCGCAGCTGCACTGCGCTGATCGCGCAACCGCATTTGTCGAGGGATTATTCCGCGCAGGTCTTCTGCAAGGCCCGCAGAGGTGACTGGGCTTCGGCCGCACTGACGCTCGAAGCGGCGCACGCGCTCGAATTACTGCCGCCCGAGCAACTCGATCTGCTGGATCGCTTCCTAAGCCCAGAAATGTTCGAAGGCGCCGCATATCTGCCGCAGCCCGAAGACCCTGACCCGCTGACGTTTCGCCTGTTCGAAGCGATCGGCGAGCGACTTCCGACCGCCTCGTTGCCGCGGGCCTTTGCCAATGCCGACCTGCGCGATGTTGCCGGCTGGAAAGCCCAGATCGAAGCGGCCGAGCGCCTGACCCGCATCGGCGCGCTTACGCCGAACCATCTGCTGGGCCTTTATACCGAGCGCGCGCCTGCGGCTTCGGGCGCGGTCTGGGATCGCGTCTCGGCGGTTCAGCGTTTCGAAACGGCGCTGGAGACCGGAAGCCCCGAAGCGATTTCCAAGACCCTGCCGAAAGTCTGGGCAGAAATGGGTTCGGTCGGGCTCGAAGTGCCCTTTGCCGAACTGTTCGCCGAGCGCCTGATGTCGATCAAGCTGTCCGACCCGACCACCGAGAACCTGCGCTGGCGCATCCTGCTGTTGTCCGAGCTGTACGAGGATGCCGCACGATATGTCCCCGACGGACCCGAGGCCAATGCCTTTCTGGCTGCTTTGGCATCGGGCCAACCCGAGCGTCCGAACTCGCTCTCACCGATGGCTGACGCCATCGCCGAAGGGTTTGCATGGTCGGCACCGATCCCGTCCGATATCCGCGCGATGTTGGAGGCAAACCGTCTGGGCGAGGCAATTCTTGAGGCCATGCAGATGTTCGCGCATGGCGCGCGCGGCAATCTGGTTGACTTGACTGCGGCCATCGCGGTGTTCCGACACGTCGGCCTGGAAGACACGGCGCGCCGCGCCGCCTTGCAGTTGCTTGTTTTGAAGGGGGCCTGACAGTGTCCGCTCCGGCGACACAAGACTTGTGGATTTCCGCGTTTCTCGAGGCGCAGGCCGCAGAACTTGGGGCGGCAACCAACACTTTGCTGGCCTATGGGCGGGACTTGAAGGACTTTGCCGCGTGGCTCGATCGGCGAAATGCCGGGTTCGAGGCGGCCGACCAGGATATGATCGAGGCCTACCTGATTGACTGTGACGCACAAGGCCTTTCGCGCGCGACCCGCGCTCGCCGCCTCTCTGCCATCAAGCAATTGTATCGTTTCGCGTTTGAAGAAGGCTGGCGCTCGACCAATCCGGCCATCCAGATCAAAGGCCCGGGACGCCAGAAAAGGCTGCCCAAGACGCTGGACGTGGCCGAAGTCGATCGCCTGCTGGAGGCTGCCAGGAAAACAGGGCGCAGTACGGCAGACAAGGTGCGCAACACTTGCCTGATGGAAATTTTGTATGCGACCGGGATGCGTGTGACCGAGCTTGTTTCCCTGCCGGTATCATCCGCCCGGGGCGACCCACGTATGCTGCTGGTTCTTGGCAAAGGTGGAAAGGAGCGCATGGTGCCCCTGTCACCGCCTGCGCGCGATGCTTTGGCGGCATGGCTGGCCATCCGGGACGAAGCCGAAGATGCAGCCGCCGCCAACGGAGGCCAGCGGTCCCGGTTCCTGTTTCCTTCGCGTGGAAAATCAGGGCACCTGACCCGTCACCGGTTCTTTGCTCTGATTAAGGAACTGGCCGTGCAAGGTGGTGTTTCTCCCGACAAAGTCACGCCACACACGCTGCGCCATGCCTTCGCGACTCATCTTTTGGCCAATGGGGCCGATTTGCGTTCGATCCAGACCCTGCTTGGTCACGCCGACGTCGCGACGACCGAAATCTATACGCATGTCTTGGACGAGCGCCTGTCGGAGCTGGTGTTGCAGCATCACCCGCTTGCCAAGGATGACGGTCGAGACTAGGGCCAAACCCTTGATCGCGCGCATCTGCGCCCCCATAACCATTGCATCAACAGTACCTGAAACGGACCGATGGACTCTGACCCTTCTCTTCTCGATGGCGCCTTCTGGCTGACTACGGCCTCAATTCTGCTTCTGCTGGTTCTCTCCGGCTTCTTCTCGGGGTCTGAAACAGCGCTGACGGCGTCTTCGCGGGGTAAACTGCGGGCGCAAGCCGACAAAGGATCGCGCGGCGCGCAAAAGGCGCTGGAGATCACTGATGACAACGAACGTCTGATCGGCTCGGTTCTGCTGGGCAACAACCTCGTCAACATCCTTGCAGCCTCGCTGGCCACGGCGTTGTTCACCCGACTTTTCGGAGAAAGCGGCGTGGCACTGGCCACCTTGGTCATGACCCTGCTTGTTCTGGTCTTTGCTGAGGTACTGCCCAAGACCTACGCGATTACCAATGCCGAAAAGGCCGCCGCGGCCGTCGCCCCGGTGATCGGTGTTGTCGTTACGGTGTTTTCGCCGGTGGTGGCCGCCGTGCGCCTGCTGGTGCGCGGGGTCCTGCGACTGTTCGGGGTTCAGATCGATCCCGACAGCAACATCCTTGCCGTGCGTGAAGAGATCGCCGGCGCCCTGCAACTGGGCCATTCCGAAGGCGTCGTGGAAAAAGAGGACCGCGACCGCATCCTGGGTGCGCTTGATCTCGGCGACCGTACGGTCGAGGAAATCATGCTGCATCGCTCGAATATCGAGATGATCGACGCGGACGCAGACCCTGAATCGATCCTGAAACAATGCCTCGAAAGCCGTCACACGCGCCTGCCGGTGTTCCGTGGCCAGCCCGAGAACATCGTGGGCGTCGTGCACGCCAAGGATCTGTTCCGCGCCATGTACGCGCAGGCCGGCGGCGGCGAGGGCAGTGCCGACCGGCTGAAGTCGTTCGACATCCTCAAAGTGGCCAACGCCCCCTATTTCGTACCGGAGACCACCACGCTGGACGACCAAATGCGGGAATTCCTGCGCATGCACAGCCATTTTGCGCTGGTAGTTGATGAATACGGCTCTCTGCGCGGATTAATCACGCTCGAGGACATCCTCGAAGAAATCGTAGGCGAGATTGCCGACGAATTCGACGCGGACGAAGATGTGACGGTTACGCGAACCGAAGACGGTCAGTATCTGGTCGAAGGCTCGATGACGATCCGCGACCTGAACCGCGCGATGGACTGGTCCCTGCCCGATGACGAGGCCAACACCATTGCCGGGCTGGTCATCCACGAAGCGCAGATGATCCCGACCGTTGGTCAGGTATTCTCGTTCCACGGCTTCCGGTTCGAGGTCGTCGAGCGAGAGGGCAACCGGATTACCTGGTTGAAGGTGCGGCCGCTCTGACAAACGTCTGGCGAACGGCCGGCGGAAACGACAAACTCGGTCGTTTTCGTGACAGATACCGGCGCGGCACCCCTGCACCTTCGGGCCAAACGCAAGGAGGTGCGGATGAAAACGACGTGTCAGGTTGCCGTGATCGGCGGTGGAGTTGTCGGGTGTTCGGTGCTGTACCACCTGACCAAGCTGGGCTGGTCGGATGTGATGCTGCTGGAACGGTCGGAACTGACCAGCGGATCGACCTGGCACGCGGCGGGCGGGTTCCACACGCTGAACGGCGACACCAACATGGCCGCGCTGCAGGGCTATACCATCCGGCTGTACAAAGAGCTGGAAGAGATCACCGGCATGTCCTGCGGGCTGCACCATGTGGGCGGCATCACCCTGGCCGACAATCAGGACCGGTTCGACATGCTGCTGGCCGAACGCGCCAAGCACCGCTTCATGGGACTGGAAACCGAAATCGTCGGCCCCGACGAGATCAAGAAGATTGCCCCGATCACCAACACCGACGGCATCATCGGCGCGCTGTATGATCCGCTGGACGGGCACCTTGACCCCTCGGGCACGACCCATGCCTATGCCAAGGCCGCACGGATGGGCGGGGCCACGATCGAAACCCACTGCATGGTGCGCGAAACCAACCAGCGCCCCGACGGCACATGGGACGTGGTCACCGACAAGGGCACCATCCACGCCGAACATATCGTCAACGCCGGCGGCCTCTGGGCGCGCGAGGTGGGCGCGATGGCGAGCATCTACTTCCCCCTGCATCCGATGGAGCATCAATACCTCGTCACCGATACCATCCCCGAAATCGAGGCGATCATCGACGCGGGCGGCGAGCATCCGCATGTCATGGACCCGGCGGGCGAAAGTTATCTGAGGCAGGAGGGACGCGGCCTGTGTATCGGTTTCTATGAACAGCCCTGCAAGCCCTGGGCCGTGGATGGAACGCCCTGGGAGTTCGGGCATGAGCTGCTGCCCGATGATTTCGACAAGATTACCGACTCGATCGAGTTCGCCTATCGCCGTTTCCCGGTTCTGGCCGACGCCGGGGTGAAATCGGTGATCCACGGCCCGTTCACCTTTGCCCCCGACGGCAACCCGCTGGTTGGGCCGGTGCCGGGCGTGCGCAACTACTGGTCGGCCTGCGGCGTGATGGCCGGGTTCAGCCAGGGCGGCGGCGTCGGCCTGACGCTGGCGCAATGGATGATCGAGGGCGAGCCCGAACGCGACGTCTTTGCCATGGACGTGGCCCGGTTCGGCGACTGGATCACCCCCGGCTATACCCGCCCCAAGGTGATCGAGAACTATCAGAAGCGTTTCTCGGTCTCCTACCCGAACGAGGAACTACCCGCTGCCCGCCCCAACCGCACCACGCCGATGTATGACATCTTCAGCGATCTGGGCGCGGTTTGGGGCCAGCAATACGGGCTCGAGGTCGCCAATTACTTCGCGCAGGATGGCGAGCCCGGCTATGAAACCCCCTCCTTCCGCCGCTCGGACGCCTTCGGCGCAACGGGCCGCGAGGTGCGGGCCGTGCGTGAGGGCGTCGGCATCAACGAGGTGCACAATTTCGGCAAATACCTGGTCACCGGTCCCCGCGCCCGCGACTGGCTGGATCGGATCATGGCCGGGCGCATCCCCGCTCCGGGCCGCCTGTCGCTGACGCCCATGCTGTCACCCAAGGGCAAGCTGATCGGTGATTTCACCGTGTCGTGCCTGGGTGAGGAAGAGTTCCAACTCACCGCCTCCTACGGCGCACAAAGCTTCCACATACGCTGGTTCCGGCAGCATCAGGAAGACGGCGTAACCGTCGAGAATATCAGCGACAAACGCAACGGCTTCCAGATTGCAGGCCCTAAGGCCCGCGAGGTTCTGGCCGCCTGCACCCGCGCCGATATCAGCGACATGCGCTTCATGGACGTACGCCGAATGGTCGTCGGCATGACCGACTGCGTCGTGCAGCGGGTCAGCTATACCGGCGATCTGGGGTTCGAGATCTACTGCGATCCGATGGCACAACGCCAGCTCTGGTGGACCCTGTGGCAGGCCGGCCAGCCGCACGGTATCACCCCCTTCGGGATGCGCGCGATGATGAGCCTGCGGCTCGACAAGTTCTTCGGCTCGTGGATGCGCGAGTTCTCGCCCGACTACACGGCCGCTGAAACTGGGCTGGACCGCTTCATCTCGTTTGCAAAGAACGTCGATTTCATCGGGCGCGCTGTCGCCGAGGCCGAGCGGGCTGAAGGAACAGCCCGCAAACTTGTGGCCTTTGAGGTCGAGGCCGAGGACGCGGATGTGAACGCCTACGAACCCATCTGGCATGAAGGCGCCGTGGTTGGGTTTTGCACATCCGGCGGGTATTCGCATTTCGCACAGAAATCAGTCGCCATGGGCTTCCTGCCAACGGGCCTGACGGCCGACGGTTTGGCAGTTGAAATCGAAATCCTGGGCAAGATGCGCAAGGCGCGCGTGCTGACCAGTCCACTATTTGACCCCGACGGTGCGCGTATGCGGGGGTGACAGCAATTCCGGTTGGCGGCAAGGTGGCCGGCATGGAGGATATCCCTGTCATCTTGCTGGCCGCCGGAAGCTCTCGCCGTATGGGCGGAGTGGACAAGTTGATGCAAATTGTCGATGGTCAACCACTGATCCGACGCTCGGCTGAAATCGCAGTAGCTGTCGGGCCGGTCATCGTCGCCCTGCCGCCGGCGCCTCACCCGCGATACACCGCGCTGAGCGGGATGGACTTGCAGGTCGTTTCTGTTCCCGATGCGGATGAAGGCATGAATGCCAGTTTGCGCAGAGCCGTCGCACAGGTGCCGGTATCAGCCCGGGCAGCGATGATCCTGCTGGCCGATCTGCCAGAGCTGACATCAGACGATCTGCGCGCGGTCCTCCGGTCGGTCACCGAACATCCTGACAAGCTGATCTGGCGCGGAGCGTCCTCCGATGGCGTTCCAGGCCATCCTGTGATCTTCGACCGAAGTCTCCTTGCTGATCTGGCGCATTTGACCGGAGATGGCGGCGCACAAGCCATCGTACGCGCGCATCTGGACCAGGTGCACCTGCAGCCTTTGCCGGGTCAGAACGCTATTCTGGATCTGGATACGCCCCAAGCGTGGGCCGAATGGCGCAAAAACCAAAAATCCCAAAAGTAACGCGGCCCGGTCGAGAACGACCGGGCCGGTTGCCCAAAACAGGACTACCACTTTCACCAATCCCGAAAACGCGGCCCGGATGTCGTCAAGACATCAGACCAATGTGCTGCCGAACCGAAACAAGACCCCCTCGTTAACATGCCGCTCAGCGCTTCCGGTGACTGAGATCTGCCTTCAAGCACCCCCTTGATGCCGTCAGGCCCCCCTTTCACTTGGGCACGCTCATCGTCACCGATAAGTTCATTGCAAACAACGTAAAATTGGTTGAATTGGTTAATTTTGCCGAATTCGTGATGGTATTTCCGCAACAACGCGTGTCGCGGAAATCTACCCAAGGTTGTTCGTGCGCTTTGCCATAGCCGACCCAGGGCATGAAATATTTAGCGCCAAACGATCAAAATGACATTTTTGCAAATACCTATTAGACAAATACCAACTTCTGAAAAGGCGGTGGCGCAACCTGTGAGTGTCCCTGAAAATTCGGTCAAAAACCGCCGCTGGACTGTTAACAAATTTGATTCAATTCAATGCTTTTGCGAATTTGACCCTCATTTCGGCAACAATCCACCGATTCGACCGGCAACTTCCACGGCCGATTCCCGGGTTTGCGAGCGCTACCAGACGCCCCTAATGTGGCAAAATTAAGATTTATTAATTGATCAGTCAGAAAACGCAAAGACTGGCGGCTCATGTTCCCTGCAAAGCGCACATCAACAAGCGCCGAACCAAGGAGACCTAGTCAACATGAGCATCCGCAAATCCCCCCTTATTCTTCCTCGCACCTCAGGGCTGTTTGGCGCCACCGCGCTGAGCGCGGCGTTGCTGGCCGCGACCGCCATTCCGTCGCAGGCCGACGAAGCCCTGGCGGATCTGGTCGAAACCGTTTCACCGTCGGTGGTAACCGTCATTGCCTCGATCGACGCGGCCCCGTCGCCGGCGAGCGGCCAGGAGTTTGATTTCGATGGCCAGCCTTTTGGTGAGTTCTTCAAACGTTTCGGGATTCCCGAAGGCTTTGACGCCCCGCGCCGTGGTCCCAGTCAGGGCCTCGGGTCCGGGTTCGTACTGGATGAAGATGGCTATATCATCACAAACCACCACGTCGTCGACAAAGCCAGCAAGATCACCGTGCGCCTGAGCGATGATCGCTCGTACGAGGCCGAAGTCGTGGGGACCGATGCCCTGACCGATATCGCGCTGCTCAAGATCGACGCGGATGAGGCGCTGCAGCCGGTCCCGCTGGGGGATAGCGACGACATCCGCGTGGGCGAAGACGTGGTCGCCATCGGCAACCCGTTCGGCCTGAGTTCGACCGTCACGACCGGCATCGTGTCCGCCAAGGGACGCAATATCTCGGAAGGCCCCTATGCTGAATTCATTCAGACCGATGCAGCCATCAACAAAGGCAACTCGGGCGGCCCCCTATTCAACATGGACGGCGAAGTCGTTGGGGTGAACTCGGCCATCTATTCGCCCAGTGGCGGTTCGGTCGGACTGGGTTTTGCCGTGACTTCGAACATCGTCGAGCACATCGCCGCGGACCTGCGTGACGATGGCCAGGTCAGCCGCGGTTGGCTGGGTGTGTCGATCCAGAACATCAGCCCCGAGCTGGCCGCAGCGATGGGTGTCGATGGCACTGTCGGCGCACTGGTATCCGAGGTTCTGCCGGACAGCCCCGCTCAAGGCGTGCTGCAACAGGGCGACGTGATCATCGCCTTTAATGGCGAACAGGTCGACTCAAGCAGTGAACTGCCGGTGCTTGTTGGCACCACGGCCGTCGGAACCGACAGCAAGGTCACCGTTCTGCGCAATGGCAAGGAAGAGACCCTGAACGTCACGATCGGGCACCATTCGGCACAGATGGCGGCAAACGCGGAACCGACCGATGACGCGTTGGCGGGCAAGACGCTGGGTGTCACCGTAGCACCGCTGTCCGAAGCGACTCGTGCGCAGATCGGAGTTCCCGAGAACGTGCACGGCGTGGTCGTCACTTCGCTCAAGCCGGACAGCCCGGCGGCTAAGGCCGGTCTGCGGCAGGGCGACGTGATCGTGAAGCTGGGCAACCAGGATGTGGAAACACCCGAGGCGCTCAAATCCGCGCTCGAAGACCAGAAGACCGATCCGGCGCTGATGCTGATCAACCGCGGCGGCAATCAGATCTTCGTCGCCGTCGAGATCGCCTGACCTGCGTCCCGCGCGCACCGCACGATGGGGATATCCGGTGCGCGCATCTCCTGACGGACACGATTTGTCCACGTGCTGTCGGGATTGCCGGGTGCGGATTTCGCACCCGGCAGTTTTTTTACCTGTCCATACGTGATTATATCCTGAGTGAAAGGAAATCCGACCATGAGCAGACGTCTGTTGATCGTTGAGGATGATGAAGACACGCGGGACTTCATCGCCAAGGGATTTGGCGAGGAAGGTTATGTTGTTGAATGCGCCGAGGACGGCCGCGAAGGTTTGTACCACGCGACCGACGGCGGATTTGACGCGGTCGTTCTGGACAGGATGCTGCCCGGGCTGGACGGCCTGGCTCTGATCAAGTCAATGCGCGCCGCCGGGGTCAAGACGCCGGTTCTGATGCTGACAGCCATGAGCGCCGTGGACGAGCGGGTGAAAGGGCTGCATGCGGGTGCCGACGACTATCTGGTCAAGCCCTTCTCATTTCAGGAACTTCATGCCCGGATCGAAGCCCTGTTGCGCCGACCTCAGGAATCCGAGGAAACCCCGACCCTCAAATGCCGCGACCTTGAAATGGATCTGCTGACCCGAAAGGTCACGCGCAACGGTCGCGAGATCACCCTGACGCCCAGAGAGTTCCAGATTCTGGAATTCTTCCTTCGCCGGAAAAACCGGGTGGTGTCGAGGACGATGCTTCTCGAAGGTGTCTGGGACTATCATTTCGACCCGAACACAAACGTCGTCGACGTTCATATCTCCAAACTGCGTCGGCAATTGGACGAAGGTGGTGAACCACCGCTGATCGAAACCGTGCGCGGGGCCGGTTACATGGTTTCTGATGGTTAAGTCGCCCTTGTCATTCAAGGACTCCAGGACGCGGCTGGTGCTGGCGAGCATGGTGCTCAGCACATTGCTGACCGCGGCCGTATTGTTGCTCGTCTATATCACCGCCAACCGCACGATCGAAGGCGAAACCCGATCTGTCGTGTCCGCCGAACTGACCGGGCTGGCGGATGAGTACGAACGCCTCGGGCTTGTCGGCCTGATGGTGGCCATCGAACGCCGGCTTCCGACCGCGTCCGAGCGTGATGCGCTTTATCTGTTGGCTGACCGCTCGGGAAAAACCTTGGCCGGCAACCTCAAGCGATGGCCCGAGGGCATCGCCGCTGGCAGTGGGTGGGTGGATCTGGAACTGCGCAGAACCGAGACGGATCAGCTGGTCCCGATCTCCGCCGCATCGATCCTGCTGCCCGGCGGCGAAAGGCTGTTGGTTGGCCGCGACGCCCTCGCCCGTCAACAGTTCGACCGGGTGCTGTTTCATTCGGTGGCGCTGGCCCTAGGCGCGGCCCTTGCGCTGAGCATTCTGACCGGTTGGCTTTTGACCCGTCTGGTGTTTTCGCGGCTGAAGGATATCGCCGACACCGCAGAAACCATCGTGTCCGGCGACCTGTCCCAACGAATGCCACAGCGTGGTACCGGCGACGAGTTCGACCAGATGGCAGGCACATTGAACAACATGCTGGACCGGATCGAAGAGTTGGTCAGCAACTTGCGCACCACGTCGAACTCGATCGCGCATGATCTGCGGTCACCTCTATCCCGGTTGAAGCAGCGGGTGGTCGCCTTGGCCGAGCCGGGCAAAAGCGACTTGGATCGTGAGGTCGACATCGCCCGGGCAACGGCCGAAATCGATCACGTGTTGCGAGTTCTCGGGCAGCTGACAGAGATCTCACGCGCCGAGGCCGGATTGGGGCGGGAGCAGTTTGAACCTGTGGACCTTGAACGCTTGGTCAACGATGCTGTGGAGTTGTACGAACCGGTCGCGGCCGACAAGGATGTGCGCCTCGAGGTCACGGGTCGGGCGGCTCCGATCATGGGGCACCGCCCTTTGCTGTCGCAGGCCCTGTCGAACCTTCTGGAAAACGCCATGCGCTATGCCCCTGAAGGAACTGCAATTTCCATCGAACTGCGCGAAGACGGCCCGTTTGCCCTGCTGAGTGTCCGCGATCGCGGCCCGGGCGTGCCGGTCGAGATGCTGTCGCAGCTTCAACTGCCCTTCGTCACGCTTGATCCCGCGCGTTCGGACCGAAACTCAGGCCTCGGACTGGCTTTGGTGGCGGCCATCACCCGCATGCATGGCGGAGGCTTCAGTGCTCAGAATGCAGATCCCGGATTGAAGGCAGTTCTGAAGCTGGCGCAAAAACCCTAGGTTAACTCCCCACCTTTTTGCCGATCAAAGGGACGCAGGCAAGGAAGCGTATCCGCGGAACCGCATACGTCCGCCTCTGACACGTTCATCGGACAGTTGGAAATCTGGGAACCTTGTCACGAACCGCGACAGGGCGACCCGCCCTTCAAGGCGCGCAAGTGTAAGACCTGCGCAGACGTGCGGCCCGCCGGCAAAGGCAAGGTGACGGTTCGGTTTGCGCGAGATGTCGAACCGGCCCGGGTCTGCGAACACGGCCGGATCCCTGTTTGCAGCGCCGATACACAGATGAAGGTTGGTGCCCTTTGCGATTGGACGCCCGTCAATCACGACGTCAGCCGTCGTTTCCCGGTTGCCGAACTGGTTGGGTGAACGAAACCGCAAAACCTCTTCGACCGCCGTATTGATCAGGCTTGGATCATCCATAAGCCGCTGACGCTGCTCCGGGTGGTCATGCAGCAGGGCCAACCCGTTTCCGATCAGGTTCGTCGTGGTTTCATGACCCGCATTCAGAATGAAGATGCAGTTCTGAAGCAATTCTATTTCACTCAGCTTTTCGTCGGCCCCTTCACCGCGGATCAACCGCGTCAGGACGTCGGTTTCGGGGTCGCCGGGCGCGGCCCTGCGCCGAGCCACCAGATCGGCCAGATACTCCTTGAAGTCCCGAACGGCCGCATGGCCGTCTTCGAGTTGCTTGGCGGTCAATGCCGGTTCGAGCGCCCCAAGAATCGCCAGGGACCAGTCGCGCAGCGGTTCGCGCTCGTCCACCGGTACGTCCAGAAGGTTTCCGATGATCTGGATCGGGATGGTGGCGGCATAGTCTTCGATCAGATCCACTTGCCGCTTGTCTTCCAGGCGATCCAGCAAGAGATCGACAGTCTGGATCAAACCGGGCTCCATCCGGGCGATGGCGCGCGGGGTCAGGGCCGAAGTCATGATTTTGCGAACTCGCGTGTGCAACGGCGGATCCGAGAACACCAGCGAGGTGGTGTGATGCTCGAACAATGGTGATCCCGGACCGAACTTTGGCGCGAAAACGGCTTTTTTGTCGGACGAGTACAGGGTCGTGTCTCGATAAATCCGATCCAGATCAGCATGCCGCGACAATAGAACCGAGCCATCGGGCTGTGCCAGAACCGGCGCCGAAGACAGCAGCGCATCATAAAACGGGAAGGGATTGTCGATGAAGCCCTCAGGCGGGTTCATCAGGTCCAGATTACTGATGTCGCTTGTCAATTCCTTCCCCCTCCTGCACGGACCCGTCGCTCAATGCCTAGCGCAACGGAATTCGTCGCACAACGTTCCGGCGGGCAGTGACAGCACGCCCCGGCAAAGCTAAGAAAGAAACATGCCCGAACCTGTGTCTTCCATCCGCAACCTTGGACCTGCTTTCGAACAGGCCTGTGCCCGTGCGGGCATCCACTCGGCCGAAGAGCTGCGCGAGCTTGGTGCCGATGCGGCCTATGCCCGGCTGATACAGGCCGGAACCCGGCCCCATTTCATCGGCTATTACGTTTTGGTCATGGGCTTGCAGGGCCGCCCCTGGAACGATTGCAAGGGCGAAGAAAAGAAAGCCCTGCGCGCAAGGTTCGATGCTTTGAAATCGTCAACGAACCGGGCTCCGGCGTCCCGGATCATCGCGGATCTGGATGCCATCGGTGTACGCGTCGGCCCTGACGATCTGAAATCCGTCTGACCAACAAAAAACCGCGCCCGAAATCGGACGCGGCAATCTCGACAGGTATCGTGGTGCGGCTTAGCCGACCAGTTCGATGCCCGAGAAGAAATATGCGATCTCAACCGCTGCGGTTTCCGGCGCATCCGAGCCGTGAACCGAGTTCTCACCGACCGACTCAGCGAACTCGGCGCGGATGGTGCCCGGTGCCGCATCGGCGGGGTTGGTTGCGCCCATGACTTCGCGGTTCTTGGCGATGGCGTTTTCGCCTTCCAAAACCTGAACGACAACCGGTGCAGACGACATGAACTCGCACAGTTCGTCATAGAACGGACGCTCGGCATGAACTTCGTAGAACTTGCCGGCCTGTTCCTTGGTCATGTGGATGCGCTTCTGCGCGACGATGCGCAGGCCGGCTTCCTCGAACTTGGCGTTGATCTTGCCGGTCAGGTTGCGGCGGGTTGCATCGGGCTTGATGATCGAAAAAGTGCGTTCCAGTGCCATATCGGGCCTCTCCTTGGTCTGACGGCGCGGGCTGGGCCGCGCGAAATTCATCGCGCGCCGCCTAACACGGTATTTCGCCCGTGAAAAGTGGAATGATGGCGCGATCTCGCCTTTGGGCGTCAGATTGCGTCGGGAAGCGGGTCCCGTGCATCCACCCAACGGACATACAGAACGGCCAAAAGGCCCAGAAAGCTACTGCCTGCCATCATCGACAGCACCAGATACGGCCCGTTTTCAGGGCTGACCGCAGCTCCGGTGATCGAAGTAATGACCGCACCGAGCGCGACGATCAGAGCCCCGGAAAGGCCCGCCGCGCTGCCGGCCAGCTGGGGGCGAACCGACATGACCCCTGCAGACGCGTTGGCGTTCGTCAAACCGTTTCCAAAACCAACAAAGATAGCTGATCCGAAAAACACCCAGACCGACCCCATTCCCACTAAAAACAGCAGCAGCCCGCAGAACGGCCCGACTGAGGCGATGATGCGTCCGGCCAGAATCATCGTCGTCAGCCGAGTACGCGCGGCGATCCGACCCGTCACGAAATTGCCGACCATGAAACCTCCGGTGATGATGCCGATCCCCAGGCCCAGCTTCGCGGGGCTCAGATCGAACCAGGCGGCGGCCACCAGGGGCGCTCCGGTGATGAAACTGTAGAACCCCCCGATCGAGAATGCCGCGCACAACGCGTAGCCCCAGAACCGCCGGGCACGGAACAGGTGCGGGTATTCGCGCATCTGCGCGCCGAAAGTGGCGGACCAGTTGTGGTTGGTCTCGCCCATATCCGCCCAGAGCAGCGTCAGCAGCGCCGCCCCAGCAACCGTATAAAAGACGAACCCGGCCCGCCACCCGAACATCATGTCCAAAGTGCCGCCCAGCATCGGACCCAGCATCGGCGCCAAAGCCATTGCCATGGCGACATATCCCAGCTTGCTTGCGGCCTCGTTGGGCGGAAACTGGTCGCGGATCGACGCGGCAGACAGCACCGAGCCCCCAACCACGGCGGCCTGCATCAGACGGAACCCCAGAAAGGTCCAGATCGACTCGGCCAGAACACAGCCCAGTGACGCCGCCACAAAAACCGTCATGCAGGTCAAAAGAACCGGCCGGCGCCCGAACCGGTCGGACATTGGCCCAAGGATCAGTTGCAGTACGGCGGACACGGCCAGATAGGCCGCGATTGACAGGTTCACCAGCGCATAATCCGCCCGAAAATCGACCGCCATGTTCGCAAGGGACGGAAGGAACATGTTCAGCGACAGCACGGACAGACCGGTCGCTAGGACAAGGGTCACCAAAGAGGGTGGAGTTTGTGCCGCCCGCATCTCAACATCCGAATTTCGTTCATCTGCAAAAGCGCTAGCACAGCACATGTGGTTTGCACATGGCTTGCGTCTGGCGGTGCCAGTATCGCTCTGCTAAGAGCGGCCTATGCTACGGATCGAGAACATCACCTATTCGGTTGAGGGCCGCCCCCTGTTCGAGGGCGCCAGCGCCACCATTCCCGAAGGCCACAAGGTGGGTCTGGTCGGCCGCAACGGCACCGGCAAGACTACTCTGTTTCGCCTGATCCGGGGCGAGCTGGCGCTGGAATCGGGCGGCATCACCCTGCCCCGCCGCGCGCGGATCGGCGGTGTGTCGCAAGAGGTGCCCTCATCCAACGTGTCGCTGATCGACACGGTACTGGCCGCCGACACCGAGCGCAGCGCCCTGATGGCCGAGGCGCAGCAGGCCACCGACCCCGACCGGATTGCCGAGATTCAGACCCGGCTGGCTGATATCGACGCCTGGTCGGCCGAAGCCCGCGCGGCCACGATCCTCAAGGGGCTGGGCTTTGACGATGCCGATCAGCAGCGGCCCTGTTCCGATTTCTCGGGCGGCTGGCGGATGCGGGTCGCTTTGGCGGCGGTTCTTTTCTCGCAGCCCGACCTGCTTCTGCTGGACGAACCGACCAACTATCTAGACCTTGAAGGCGCGCTGTGGCTAGAAAGCTATCTGGCCAAATATCCGCATACGGTCATCGTCATCAGCCACGACCGGGGCCTGCTGAACCGGGCGGTGGGCTCGATCCTGCATCTGGAAGACCGCCAGCTGACCTATTACGCGGTGCCCTACGACAAGTTCGCCGAACGCCGCGCCGAACGTCTGGCGCAGGCCGAGGCCGAAAACGCCAAGGCCAAGGCCCGCATCGCCCATTTGCAGAGCTTCGTTGACCGGTTCCGCTACAAGGCGTCCAAGGCCGTTCAGGCGCAATCGCGGCTGAAGATGATCGAACGGATCCAGCTGATCTCGACCCCGCAAGAGGCCGCCTTGCGCGCCTTCTCGTTCCCCGAACCCGAGGAACTGTCGCCGCCGATCATCCAGATCGAGGGCGGCGTGACCGGCTATGGCGACACCGAGGTGCTGCGCCGTCTGAACCTGCGCATCGATCAGGACGACCGGATCGCGCTGTTGGGGAAGAATGGTCAGGGCAAATCGACCCTGTCCAAGCTGCTGTCGGACCGGCTGCCACTGATGGCGGGCAAGATGGCTCGCAGCAGCAAGCTGCGCATCGGGTATTTCGCCCAGCATCAGGTGGACGAGCTGCATGTGGACGAGACACCGCTGGATCACCTGCGGCGCCTGCGCCCGACCGAGACCCCGGCCCAGCTGCGCGCGCGGCTGGCGGGGTTCGGGCTGGGCGCGGATCAGGCCGAAACCGAGGTGGGCCGGCTTTCAGGCGGCCAGAAAGCGCGCCTGTCGCTGCTGATCGCGACGATCGACGCGCCGCACATGCTGATCCTCGACGAGCCGACCAATCATCTGGACATCGAAAGCCGCGAGGCCCTGGTCGAGGCGCTGACCGCCTATTCCGGTGCTGTGGTTCTGGTCAGCCACGACATGCACCTGCTGGGGCTGGTGGCCGATCGGCTGTGGTTGGTCTCGGACGGCACGGTCAAACCCTTTGACGGCGACCTGGAAGCCTATCGCCAGATGCTGCTGGCGCGCGACAAACCACCGGCCCGGGAAAAACCGGCCGCCAAACCCAAACGCGCCTCTCGCGATACCATTCTCGCGCTACGGGCCGACCTGCGGAAATGCGAGGAACGGCTGGAGAAATTGACGGACATGCACGAAAAGCTCTCGGCCAAATTGTCCGACCCGGCCTTGTACGAAGATGACCGGATCGCTGATCTGGAAACCTGGAACCGAAAATTCGCCGAGGTGGTCGAGGCCATGTCCCGCGCCGAGGCGCTGTGGGTCGCCGCCGCCGAGCGGCTGGAAAGCGCAGAGGCCGCCGCATGATCGAAATGGCATTCTTCATAACCGCGTTCACAACCCTGTTCGTTGTGATCGATCCCTTTGGCACCGCACCGATCTTCGTCGCGCTGACACAAGGAATGGACCCGGCCACCCGTCGCCGCGTCGTCTACCGCACGTGCCTGACCGCTTCGGGCATCCTTATCGCCTTCGCCGCTTTCGGAGAGGCGGTTCTCGGCTTTGTCGGCATCTCGATGGAGGCTTTCAAGGTCGCTGGCGGCGCATTGCTGTTTCTGACCGCGCTCGACATGCTGTTCGAGCGGCGCAACAAGCGGCGCGAGGACCGAGCGGAAGAAGAAGAGCACCCTGACCCCTCGGTCTTTCCGCTGGCCATTCCGCTGGTGGCCGGGCCCGGATCGATCGCAACGATCATCCTTCTGGCCGGTGAGCACCCCGGCATTCAGGGCATCGCTGCCGCTGTCGGCGTGATGCTTGCCGTGATGGCGGTTGTATTGCTGTTCTTCTTGTCCAGCGGCCTGATCGCGCGCATTCTGGGCAAGACCGGCCTGACCGTGCTGACCCGCCTTCTGGGCATGTTGCTGGCCGCGCTGTCGGTTCAGTTCATTCTTGACGGGCTCAAGGCCTTTGGGTTCGCGTCCTGAAACCCCATATTGACCTTATGAAAGAAGGTTTCGGGTGCCCGCATGGATGGTAACGATTTTGGACGGTTGGCCTATCTGGTTCTGCTGGGAGCCGCACTGCTGATGTGGTTCTTCACTCACAATCGGCAGTCGTTGGGGAAGACCCTGCAGATGGCCATGGCCTGGGTCTTCATCTTCATCGGGATCATTGCCGTTGTCGGCCTTTGGGGCGATATCCGCTCGACCGTTGGCGTATCTCCGCAGATGTCCGTGACCGGAGATGTGATCGAAGTGCCCCGTTCGTTCGACGGACATTATTACTTGCCGATGCTGGTGAATGGCAAACCGGTGACTTTCCTGGTTGATACCGGAGCCAGTCAGATCGTGCTGAGTCCGCAGGACGCGGAGCGCGTTGGGTTCGATACCGATCAGCTGACCTTTCACGGGCGTGCATCGACCGCAAATGGGGTGGTCCAGACTGCGCCTGTGCGCCTCGACAGTCTGGCGTTGGGGCCCATCACAGACCGAAATGTTCCGGCATGGATCAACGGAGGAGATCTTGACCAGTCCCTGCTGGGCATGGATTACCTGCACCGTTTTTCCAACATCCAGTTTTCTGACGGCCGGATGATCCTGTCGCGCTGAACGGCGGCTTTCGGGATTGAGAACAAAATGGGAACATGCTAGCATTCGGCCATGTCCACGCATCTTCTTGGCCGCAAACCGGCGCGCGCGGCGCCGGGGCTGACCCTGCATGATGAGATTTCGCTGCAACTGGCCCGCGTGCACGAGGCCTGCGGCCCCGCGCGGCGCAGCTTTGCCATGTGGCTGGCCGGTCAGGCGCAGGGGCCGGTCCTGTGGATCTCGCCCGCGTGGGAGGCCGATCAGCTGAACCCCGACGGCATGATGCCCTTTGCCGATCCCGCCCGGTTCCTGTTCGTCCGCCCCACCCGGGCCGAGGACCTGCTGTGGTGCATCGAAGAGGCGCTGCGCAGCGGGGCGGTGCCGCTGGTGATCGGCGACCTGCCGGGGGCACCGGGCCTGACGCCGGTGCGCCGGATGCATCTGGCCGCCGAACAGGGGGGCACGATGGGTCAGGCCCCGCTGGGCCTGCTGCTGACCCCCGGCGACGGCGGCGCGCAGGGCATCGAGACGCGCTGGCACATGGCCCCGGCGCACACGGGCCAGACCCGCCGCTGGACCCTGACCCGCCGCCGCGCCCGCGCCCTGCCCCCGGTCAGCTGGCACGCCACCCAGACCGCGCCGCGCGCCGGGCTGCACCTGCAACGGATCGGCGCCGAGGAAACCTGCGCCTGACCGACCGGCCCCGGGTCACGCAAGTTGTGACTGGTCAAACCGCATCCCGCCCCCTAGCGTGCCGGAATGACCCACCCGATCCACGACAGCCGCTATTCCTGGCTTCGCCTTCTGGTCACGCTGGCCATCGCGGCGGTGGCCAATGTGGGCATGTGGGCGGTGATCGTGGTGATGCCCGCAATCGAGACTCAGTTCGGCGCCAGCCGGGCCGAGGCCTCGATGCCCTACACGCTGGCCATGATCGGATTTGCGCTTGGCAACATGTGGCTGGGTCAGGTGGTGGACCGGCTGGGCGTGACCAAGGCGCTGATCGGTGCCGCAGGCCTCAGCGCGCTCAGCTATCTGCTGGCGACATGGGCGCCGACGATCACGATGCTGTCGGTGGCGCATCTGATGCTGGGTTTGGGCACCGCCGTCGGGTTCGGCCCGCTGATCGCCGACATCTCGCACTGGTTCCTGCGCCGACGCGGAATCGCCGTCGCGCTGGTGGCCAGCGGAAACTATCTATCCGGCGCGATCTGGCCCACGCTCCTGTCCGGTATCCTTGCCCGCGACGGGTGGCAGCAGGTCTATCTGACATTGGCGGTCATCACTCTGATCGTTGTCATCCCGCTGTCGCTGCTGCTGCGCCGGCAGGTCCCGGTCGAGGCGCATGGCACCGCCGCAGCTGCCGCGCAGATCAACGCGCGCAGCGTCGGCCTGTCGCCGCGGACCCTGCAGTATGTGCTGGGCCTCGCCGGAATCGGCTGCTGCGTCGCCATGTCGATGCCGCAGGTCCACATCGTCTCCTACTGCGTCGGGTTGGGCTATGGCCCGGCGGTCGGGGCCGAGATGCTGTCGCTCATGCTGATGGGCGGTGTCGTCAGCCGGATCATCTCGGGGCTGGTCGCGGACAAGCTGGGCGGCGTTCACACGTTGCTGATCGGGTCGATCCTGCAATGCATCGCCCTGTTCCTGTTCCTACCTTATGACGGATTGGTGTCGCTCTATGTCATCAGCCTGTTGTTCGGACTGGCGCAGGGCGGCATCGTGCCCAGCTATGCGCTGGTCGTCCGCGAATACATGCCCCCGCAAGAAGCCGGGGCACGGGTCGGTTTCGTGATGATGATGACGATCATGGGCATGGCACTGGGTGGCTGGATGTCCGGCTGGATCTATGACGTGACCGGGAAGTATGAACTGGCCTTCGTGAACGGAATCCTGTGGAACGGGCTGAACATCGCCATTATTGCAACATTGCTTATGCGCTCGCGGCCGCGCCACGGGCGGGTTCCGGCATGAGTCGCCTGACCCGCCGAACTCTGGTACTGGCGGGGCTGGCATCGCTGCCCTTGGTGCGGCACGCCGTGGCCGCCCCGGTTCCGTATATACTTGAAACACAAGGAACATTGATCGAATTCACATTCGGTCTGGCTGGCTCGGCTCAGACCGGCACCATGCCAATCCAGACCGCTGATGTTCTGGTGGACACGAAAAACCTGCGCAACAGCATGGTCGACGTCGTCCTGAACGTCGCCGAGGCACGCACGAGACTGCCGTTTGCACGCGGCCCGATGCTAAGCCGATCCGTGTTGGATGCCGCGCGGTTTCCATCAATCCACTTCGTCTCGACCGCTGTCAGCCTTAGCCCCGGCGGACGCATTTCCGACGGAGCGACCGTCACCGGCGAATTGACGGTGCGCGACGAGACCCGCCCGATCACCCTTGATGCCACCCTCTATCGCCCGCCGGGATCCGCAAAGGACGACCTGGACCGGTTGTTCATCCATTTGACCGGCGCGTTGAACCGGAACGATTTCGGCGCCACCGGCTATGCGGACCTGGTCGACGAAACTGTGGGATTGAACATACGAACCGAAATTCGCAGAAAACCCTGAAACTGGCGGAAAACGACACCACAAAGTCGAATAGCCGCGCGCATCGTCATACGCCATTCGGACATCTACTGGACCCATGCGTACCATCATCTCATTCGCCGCCCTTTTTCTTTCGGTCATTCTTTTGCAGCTTTCCACGGGCGGCGTGGGTCCGCTGGACGCGATATCCGGCCTGACGCTGGGGTTTTCAACAGAACAGATCGGCCTTTTGGGTTCGGCTCACTTTTTGGGCTTTTTCGCGGGATGCTGGTGGGCGCCAAGGCTGATGGGATCCATCGGGCACTCGCGCGCCTTTGCGGTCTGTACGGCTCTGGGCGCGATGGGTCTGATTGGCCACACCCTGACCGAAAACCCCTATGCCTGGGCAGCGCTGCGCATTGCCTCGGGGACCTGCGTGGCGGGTTGTTATACGGTTATCGAGGCCTGGCTGAACGCAAAAGTCACCAACGAAACCCGCGGCCGCGCAATGGGCACATACCGGCTGGCCGATATGGGAGCATCGCTGAGCGCGCAGTTGATCATCGCCGTTCTGCCACCTGCCTCATATGTCTCTTACAACCTGCTGGCCATCCTTTGCTGTGCCTCGTTGCTGCCGCTGACCCTGACGCGCGCCAGCCAGCCCGAAACCCCGGAGGCACCGCGTTTGCGGCCCAAGCTGGCCTGGCGTTGCTCGCCCTTGGCGGTGGCTGGTGTGATCGTCTCGGCCATCAGCTCTGCTTCGTTCCGGATGGTTGGTCCGGTCTACGGACAAGAGGTTGGGCTGGGCGTCGATCAGATCGCGTTCTTTCTGGCCGCTTTTGTTCTGGGCGGCGCGCTGGCGCAGTATCCGGTCGGGTGGCTGGCCGACAAATACGACCGGCGCTGGGTGCTGATCTGGATGTCGATTGCCGCCGTTGTCAGTTGCAGCATCACCATGGCGGCCAGCGGCACAGGCACCGTGGGCGTCATGCTGGCCGCCGGATTGTTCGGCATGACGACCTTTCCGATTTTCTCGATCTCTTCGGCGCATGCCAACGACTTCGCCACCACCGAGCAGCGGGTGGAACTGTCGGCGGCGCTGATGTTCTGGTACGCGCTGGGGGCTATCGCCTCGCCCTATGTTTCCTCGACGCTGATCGAGCAATTCGGCCCCGGCGCGCTGTTTGCCTTCGTGGCATTGGGTCACGCGGTCCTGATCGTCTTTGGACTGGCCCGGATGCGCTCGCGCCCGACACCCGAGGAACGCACGAACTATGTCTACGCACCGCGCACCTCCTTCACAATCGGCCGCCTGCTGAAACGCTCGCGCGAAGGGCGATAGCATTCTGGGGCTGGGATTTCCCGATCCGGTTTGATAGAGCGCGCGCAGACAGTTAGGCGGAAACCAAACATGGCTCGGATTCTCATTACCTCGGCAATTCCCTACATCAACGGGATCAAGCACCTTGGCAACCTGATCGGCTCGCAGCTGCCGGCGGATCTGTTCGCGCGCTACCAGCGCGGCCGCGGCAACGAGGTCATGTTCCTGTGCGCCACCGACGAACACGGCACCCCGGCCGAACTGGCAGCGGCCAAGGCCGGCAAACCGGTGGCCGAATACTGCGCCGAGATGCACGAGGTACAGGCCGACATCGCCAAGCGCTTTGGCCTCAGCTTCGATCACTTCGGCCGGTCGTCCAGCCCGCAGAACCACAAGCTGACACAGCATTTCGCCGGCAAGCTGGCCGAGGCCGGGCTAATCCGCGAAGTAACCGAGAAGCAGGTCTATTCCAACGCCGACGGGCGGTTTCTGCCCGACCGCTATATCGAGGGCACCTGCCCCAACTGCGGCTACGAAAAGGCCCGCGGCGACCAGTGCGAAAACTGCACCAAGCAGCTGGACCCGACCGATCTGATCGACCCGCGCAGCGCGATTTCCGGCTCGACCGACCTTGAGGTGCGCGAGACCAAGCACCTGTATCTGCGCCAGTCGGCGATGAAGGATCAGCTGGACGCCTGGATCGACAGCAAGACCGACTGGCCGGTGCTGACCACCTCGATCGCCAAGAAATGGCTGCATGACGGCGACGGGCTGCAGGACCGCGGCATCACCCGCGACCTGTACTGGGGCATCCCGGTCAAGAAGGGCGACGAAGACTGGCCCGGCATGGAAGGCAAGGTCTTCTACGTCTGGTTCGACGCGCCGATCGAATACATCGCCTGCGCCAAGGAATGGGCTGACGCGCACGGCAAGCCGGATGCGGAATGGGAACGCTGGTGGCGCACCGACAAAGGCGCCGACGACGTGCGCTATGTGCAGTTCATGGGCAAGGACAACGTGCCCTTCCACACCCTCTCCTTCCCGGCTACGATCCTGGGCTCGGGCGAGCCATGGAAGCTGGTCGATCACCTGAAGTCGTTCAACTATCTGAACTATGACGGCGGACAGTTCTCGACCAGCCAGGGCCGTGGCGTCTTCATGGACCAGGCGCTGGATATCCTGCCCGCCGACTACTGGCGCTGGTGGCTGCTGAGCCACGCGCCCGAAAGCAGCGATAGCGAATTCACCTGGGAGAACTTCCAGCAATCGGTCAATAAGGACCTGGCCGACGTGCTGGGCAATTTCGTGAGCCGGATCACCAAGTTCTGCCGCTCGAAATTCGGCGAAGAGGTTCCGGTCGGTGGCGCATACGGCGAACGCGAACAGGCACTGATCGAGGAGCTGACCAAACGCATCCGCGCCTACGAGGCGCATATGGAGGCGATGGAGGTGCGCAAATCGGCGCAGGAACTGCGCGCGATCTGGGTTGCGGGCAACGAATACCTGCAGGCCGCGGCACCGTGGTCGACCTTCAAGGAAGACCCGGAACAGGCCGCCGCGCAGGTGCGGCTGGGCCTGAACCTCATCCGGCTTTACGCGGTGCTGAGCGCGCCGTTCATTCCCGAGACTTCGGCCAGGATGCTGAGCGCGATGAACACGCTCGACACCAGCTGGCCCGAGGACGTGGACGCCGCGCTGAGCGCCCTGCCCGCCGGGCACGCGTTCACGGTGCCCGACGTCCTGTTCGCCAAGATCACCGACGAACAGCGGGAAGACTGGCAAACACGTTTTGCCGGGGTGCGAAGCTGAGTACATCAAGGGGGCCAGCGGCCCCCTTTTTCACAACCAATTGACCCGACCGATCAAATTAAATCGTCGGACGATATTGGTTCGATGACCGAGACATCCCCGGACAGGGTTCGAGCGTTTAAAATTCAAATACTTGAGAATTTTCAACAATACCTCCATCCTGACTTGGAGTTTAGTCGACTCGGGCTTCAGGAACGGTCCGGTTCGACCCAAATCCCGGTTCGAATGAGGCACTCGCAATGACCGTTGAAAAGACGCTTACCCACACGACCAGCAATCGAACGCTCTCGCGCCTCGGCCTTTGCGCGACTTTCCTGGCAAGCCTTGCGTTTACTCCGGTCGTATTTGCCCAGGATCAGTCCGATGCACCGCCGCCCAAGGTTTCGATTGCGGCCGCATACACTCAGGAAATCACCGAGGAGGCTGTTTTCATCGGGCGGGCCGAAGCCACGGACAACGTGGACATCATCGCACGGGTCAGCGGTTTCCTGGAAAGCCGGAATGTGGAAGAAGGCTCGTTGGTCAACGAGGGCGATCTGCTGTTTACCATTGAACCCGACCTGTACCAGGCCACGCTTGACGCCCGAAAAGCGGATCTTGATCGGGCCGAAGCCAATCTGGAACTGGCCAAGGTCGACCTGGCCCGCAAGGAAGAACTGTACAGGCGCGACGCAACGCCGGAATCCGAGCGCGACATTGCCCGCGCGAACGAGCTGGTGGCCGAAGCCGAAGTCAAAGCGGCCAACGCAGCCATTCAACAGGCGCAGCTTGATCTGGACTACACACAGATACACGCCCCGTTTTCCGGTCGGATAGGTCGGATCAGCACCAGCGTCGGCGACGTGGTCGGCCCCAACACCGAACCGCTGGTCAACCTGATCAGCGAAGCGCCGATCTACGTGAATTTCTCGTTGAATGAAAAGCAGTTCACCTCCGTTCTTCAGACGGTTGGTGAGACGGCCTCCACCCTCGCTGAAAGCAACAAGAGCCCGATTGTCCGGCTTACGCTGCCCAATGGTACCGAGCTGGAAGAAACCGGCAAGATCGTGTTCGTGGACAACCGGATCGATCCGTTGACCGGCGCGATCACCTTGCGCGCCGAGTTTGCAAACGACAAACGTCTGATCGTGGATGGCGCCTTTCTTAACGTTCACATCGAGGCGCTTGAACCCACGCTTGAAGTGCTGATCCCTCAAGCTGCCCTGCAGCGGGATCAACGCGGAGAGTTCGTCCTGGTGGTCAACGACAAGCAGATGGTCGAACAGCGCTACATCACGACCGGCGAAACGGTCGGCTCTGCCGTGATCGTCAAGGAAGGTCTGCGTGATGGCGAAAGCGTCATCGTGGAAGGGCTGCAAAGGGTGCGCCCGGGTGTTGCCGTTGACGCCGTTGTCGCCTCTGAACAGCCGGGAGAATAATTGATGTTTTCCGCCCTGTTCATCAGCCGGCCCAAGCTGGCACTCGTGATCTCGCTTGTGCTGACAATCATGGGTGCGATTGGCTACATGGTCCTGCCGGTTGCCCAATTCCCAGACATTACGCCGCCGGTGGTCAGCGTCACGACGACCTACACCGGCGCCAACGCCGAAACCGTTGAAAACACGGTTGCCGCGCCGATCGAAGCGCAAGTCAACGGCGTGGATGACATGATCTACATGACGTCCACATCCTCGGACAACGGCTCGTATTCGCTGAACATCACCTTCGAGGTGGGCACCGACCCCGACATCGCGTCGGTCAACGTGCAGAACCGTGTGGCACAGGCCATGTCCTCGCTCCCGACCGAAGTTACCTCGTCGGGGGTGGTGACGCAGAAAGCGTCGACGAACATGCTGTTGCTGGTCACGCTGACCTCGCCCAACGGCACCTATGACAGCGTGTTTCTGTCGAACTACGCGTCGATCAACCTCAAGGATGCGTTGGCGCGGGTGCAGGGCGTTGGCAAGGCCGACGTTCTGACCAACCTGGAATACGCGATGCGGATCTGGATGGACCCCGACAAGATGGCCGCCCTGTCCATCACGCCGGGTGACGTGATCTCGGCCATTCGCGAACAGAACATCGAGGTTTCCGCTGGCTCGATCGGTGCCCCGCCGGTGCCCGAAGGCCAGACGTTCCAATACACGATCAAGACCAAGGGACGCCTCACGTCTGCCAAGGAATTCGGCGATATCGTGATCCGCACCGGCGACGCCGGCTCTATCGTACGGGTCCGCGACATCGCGCGGGTCGAACTGGGCGCTCAGTACTATGCCGCCTCCGGGTTATATCAAGCCGTGCCTGCCACCGTCATCGGCATCTATCAAGCGCCGGGCGCCAATGCGCTGGCGGTGTCCGATCGGGTTCAGACAGAACTGGAGCGCCTGTCGCGCGCCTTTCCGACGGATGTCGAATACGACGTTCCGTTCAACACCACCGATTTCGTCGAACAATCCCTCAACGACGTGGTATCGACGCTGGTTCTGACCTTCATCCTGGTGATTTCGGTCGTGTTCATCTTCTTGGGCAGTTGGCGGGCGACCATCATTCCGGCGGTGGCGATTCCGGTCTCATTGATCGGGACATTTGCGTTCCTGCTGCTGTTCGGGATGTCGCTCAACACAATCTCGCTTTTCGCACTCGTGCTGGCCATCGGGATCGTGGTAGACGACGCTATTGTGGTCGTCGAAAACGTGGAGCGGATCATCGCCGAGGAAGGCCTGCCGCCGGCCGAAGCGACCCGCAAGGCCATGGGTCAGATTACTGGACCGGTCATCGCGACAACTCTGGTTCTTCTGGCCGTGTTCGTGCCCGTGACCTTCATGCCCGGTATCTCGGGGCGGCTGTACTCACAGTTCGCGGTTACGATCTCGACCGCCGTCGTCATCTCGTCCATCAATGCGCTGACCTTGTCGCCGGCGCTGTGCGGTTTGGTCCTTCAGGCGCGCTCGGGTCCGCCCAAAGGTCTGCTGGCGGTGTTCGAGAATTTCATCGGGACGATGCGAGCAGGCTATGTGTCCATCGTGCGCAAGCTGCTGATCATCCCCGTGGTCTCGCTTGGGATCATCGCGGGGTTTGCCTTTGGCGGCGTGACGATCATGTCGAATACCTCCAGCGGGTTCCTGCCGCTTGAGGACAACGGCTATCTGTTCGTCGACATCCAATTGCCCGACGCGGCGACACTGGAGAGAACCGAGGCGGTTTCCAAACGTGTCGATGACCAGATCCGCGAGATTCCGGGCGTGGCGAATACAGTTCTGATCAACGGTTTCTCACTGCTGAACGGAACCATCACCAACGGCGCGGCTGTGTTCGTCAACCTCGACAACTGGGATGAACGGCAAGACGAGGATCTGACGGCGGACGCCATCCTGCAGAAGGTACTGGCCATCGCCAACGGCGAATCCGCCGCCTCGATCGTCGCGTTCAACCCGCCGCCGATCCAAGGTCTTGGCATGTCGGCGGGCGTGGAAATGGAGGTTCAGCAAACCGGCGGCGGCTCGCCGCAGGATCTGGCCTCGGCCGTGGGGTCCTTTGTCTACGCGGCCAACCAGCGGCCTGAAATCGGCCAAGCCTACACGACCTTCCGTGCCAACGTCCCGCAGCTGTTCGTGGATCTGGATCGGGAAAAGGCAAAAACGCTGAACGTATCGGTCGCCGAAATCTTCCAGACGATGCAGGCTCAGCTTGGCTCGTACTATGTGAACGACTTCAACCTGTTCGGCCGCGTCTATCGCGTGATGATCCAGGCCGAAGGGTCGTATCGCGACAACGTCGAGGACATCTCGAACCTGTATGTCCGCTCGAACACTGGTGAGATGGTCCCGCTGGGAACGCTGATCGACGTCGAAAACGTGCTTGGCCCGGTTCTGCTGAAGCGCCACAACCTGTTCCGTTCCGCGACGGTGACGGCAGTTCCGGCAGAAGGTCTGTCAACGGGTGATGCGATCACCGTGATGACCGAAGAGTCGGCGACCGCCCTACCCCCGGGGTATGCCTTTGAATGGACCGGTACCGCCCAGCAACAGCTGGCATCCGGCGGGCTGGTCGTGGTGATCTTGGGGCTGGCGATCATGTTCGGGTATTTGTTCCTGGTCGGACAATACGAAAGCTGGACGATGCCGGTCTCAATCCTGCTGTCGGTGATCGTGGCCCTGTTCGGCGCGGTTGCGGCGGTGGCGATCGTGGGCAGTGACATCAACCTGTACACGCAGATCGGGATGATCATGCTGGTGGGGCTTGCGTCAAAGAATGGCATCCTGATCGTGGAGTTCGCGATGGAGCAGCGGGCCAAAGGCCTGTCTGTCAAAGACGCCGCCGCCGAGGCTGCTCATCAGCGTTTCCGGGCCGTCATGATGACCGCGCTGTCTTTCCTGTTGGGCGTTGTGCCCCTGCTGGCAGCCAGCGGCGCTGGTGCCGCCAGCCAGAAGGCAATTGGTGTGGCCGTGTTTGGCGGGATGCTCGCCGCGACCCTGTTCGGGGTGATCCTGGTGCCGGTCCTATATGCGGTGATGCAGAGCATGCGAGAGTGGATCAAGGGCACGAACAAGGATCCCGACCCTTCGGAAAAGGCGGCCTGACCGACAGAAAAAAGATACGCCCCGCGAAAACTGCGGGGCGTTTTTCTTTGGTGGGTTATTAAGCGGTTTTCAGTTGTTCCTGACGACGCTTCTGCATCCAGGTCTCGATCTGCTCAACCTGCTCAGGATTCAGACGCAGTCCCAGTTTGTTTCGACGCCAGATCACATCCTGCGCTGTACGGGCATACTCCTTGTCCATCAGCCATTCGAGCTCACGCTCGGTCAGGGTCGCGCCAAAATCGACGCCCAAATCATCGGCCTGGACCGCGTCCCCGAGAATGATGCGTGCTTCGGTTCCGTACGCATGTACCAGACGGTGCGCCCATTTGTCGGTGAGGAATCCGTAGTTGGCCTTCAACCCGGCAACCAGTGCCTCGACCCCGTCGACCGGGAAATCCCCGCCCGGCAGAGCAACTCCCGCAGTCCAAGGGCCAGACAGGTCTGGGAAGTGCTCGGCCACCTTCTCCATCGCGCTTTCGGCAAGGCGGCGATAGGTTGTGATCTTGCCACCAAACACGTTGAGGACCGGCGCGCCGCCCTCGGCGTCCACTTTCAATGTGTAGTCCCGCGTGGCTGCCGTGGCGCTTTGCGCGCCGTCATCATACAGCGGGCGAACACCGGAATAGGTCCAGACAATGTCGTCACGCGAGACCGGCTTTTTGAAGTATTTGGACGCGAAGGCGCACAGATAGTCCTGCTCGGCCTCGGTGCAGACGGGCGGCTCGGACGGATCGGGGTGGTCCTGATCAGTGGTCCCGATCAGAGTGAAGTCCTGCTCATAGGGAATGGCGAAGATGATGCGCCCGTCCTCACCTTGGAAGAAGTAGCATTTGTCATGGTCGTAGAGACGCGGCGTCACGATATGGCTGCCGCGCACCAGCCGCACGCCCTCGCGTGAGTTCGAACGGATCTTGGTCCGGATGATGTCTCCAACCCACGGCCCGCCCGCATTGATCAGCATCCGCGCGCGCAGTTCACGGGTTTCACCGCCTTCGCAATCCTGCACGGTGATCCGCCAGACATCTTCGCTGCGTTCGGCCGACAGAACTTTGGTGCCCACCAAGATCCGCGCGCCGTGTGCCTCTGCATCGCGTGCGTTCAAGATCACCAGCCTTGAATCCTCGACCCAGCAATCGGAATACTCATACGCGGTGTCGAACTTGTCCTGCAGCGGCGCACCCTCGGGCGCCGAGCGCAGGTTCAATGAACTTGTTCCCGGCAGGATCTTCCGTCCGCCCAGGTTGTCATACATGAACAGCCCCAAACGGATCAGCCAGGCAGGCCGCCGCCCCTTCATCCACGGCATGACCGTCCCCAACAGGCGCGACGTGGGCGTTTCAGAGTCAAACCGCATGTCCGGGTGATACGGCAGAACGAACCGCATCGGCCAACTGATATGCGGCATGGCACGCAAAAGCGTTTCACGTTCGATCAGCGCCTCGCGGACCAGGCGGAACTCGAAATACTCCAGATAGCGCAGCCCTCCGTGAAACAGCTTGGTCGAGGCTGACGAGGTGGCCGAGGCCAGATCGTTCATCTCGGCGAGCGTGACGCTCAACCCGCGCCCTGCCGCATCGCGCGCGATGCCGCAGCCATTGATGCCGCCACCGATGATGAAAAGATCGGTGATCTGGGTGTCCGGCTGTTCCATGTCTGATGATTCCATTTGCAAAAGGGTCGCGCGCATTAACGCGACCGGCACTCGTTTAGTCAATTTCGATTTTCGTTTTTGTTCGCTTTGTCGCATCTCGCCCAACTTGATCGTCATTCACTTCTATATTTTTAGCACACATTCAAGAAAACATCAGGCTTGCGCCCGATGCTAAAAAAGAACAAAAACGAACAGAATCACACCCGCGGAGCCGAATATGTCCCTGTCCTTTCGCCAATCCGACATCCTGAGCCTTGCCAAGCAAAACGGGCGCGTCGCGGTCGAGGATCTGGCCGAGCGGTTCAATGTCACTGTCCAGACCATTCGTCGGGACCTGTCGGAACTGTCCGATGCCGGGATGCTGGACCGCGTTCACGGCGGCGCGGTTCTGAGGTCGGGCGTTTCGAATATCGGTTACGAAGACCGCCGCGGATTGAACGACGAAGCCAAGACCCGCATTGCCAAACGGTGTGCCGCCGACATACCGGACGGAGCATCAGTGTTCATGAACATCGGCACCTCGACTGAGGCCGTGGCGCGGCAACTTCTGACCCACAAGAACCTGATGGTCGTGACCAACAATATGAACGTGGCCAACATTCTGGTCGAAAACCCCGAATGCGAGATCGTGGTCGCTGGTGGTGTTCTGCGCCGCTCCGATGGGGGCCTGATCGGAAACCTGACCGTTTCGACCATTCGCCAGTTCAAGTTTGACTACGCGGTCATAGGGTGTTCTGCGTTGGATGACGAAGGCGATCTGCTGGATTTCGATTTTCAGGAAGTGAACGTCAGCCAGACAATCATCGCGCAGGCGCGGCATACCAGCCTTGTTGCAGACCACTCGAAATTCCAGCGCTCGGCCCCGGCCCGCATCACGTCATTGTCCGAAATCGACACGTTCTACACAGACGCTCCCGTCACATCCGAACTGGCGGCGCGCTGCCAAGAATGGCAGACCCAATTGGTGGTGTGCGGCTAGGGTTCGCTCGCACATAAGGCGAACGGCCGACACCGAAACTTGCCAGATGGCAGCGGGCCTGACAGTATCACCACCATTGCAATCGTTGCACGGGAGGGGAGGACCGAGCCATGATCGCGCTTTTATTTGCGTTACTTACAGCCGTTATGGCGCTGAATTACTTTGGACGGACAAAGGCCGGGAACGTGGTTTTCTTTCTCACGCTGGCGTTGAGCGTCTATTGGCTCAAGTTTCACGCCACCAGCCAGCTGACAATACAGTTGTAGAAAGGGGCGATCATGACACCTGAACTGTCCCGTACTCTGAATGCCCTAGGAATGCTGGCCGTCAGCCTTGTTCTGCTGCTTGCCTATGTCTACCAGCTCCGGTTGTACGAACTACCCTGCCCGCTCTGCCTGTTGCAGCGAGTTGGCTTCGTTGCGGTTGGTGTCGGTCTGGGCTTGAACCTGCTTTATGGCCCGCGGCCCCAACACTATGCGATCATGCTGATTGCAGCCCTCTACGGCGGCAGCGTGTCGGTGCGGCAGATCCTTCTGCACATCGTACCGGGAACCGGGCACTATGGCTCTCCGGTGTTGGGCCTGCACTACTATACCTGGGCGGCCATCTGCTTTTTCCTGATCCTGTTGGGCACCGCGATCATGCTGATGTTCGAGAAACAGTATGCCTCGGACACGCGTGCGGAACCACGCTTTGGCGGCAGCACATTGGCAAAGGTCGCGTTCTTCATCATGCTGGGTCTTGCGGTGCTGAACGCTGGTTCGACGCTGTTGGAATGCGGTCCGGGCATCTGCGCCGACCCGCCGACCAGCTACAAATTGATTGACGAACTGGACACCAACAACTGAGGATGGGGCAACCGTCCAGACAGGAGGCGCGACGATGGGACTACTGGGGCAGCCGCTGGGCTATTATGACTACCTGACATTCGTCGCGCTGATCCTGCTGCTGGCGGCGGTCATGGCCTTGTTTCTGTTCATCATGGGCCTGCCCGGCCGCATCGCAATCAAACGGAACCACCCCCATGCCGAAGCCGTCAAACTGATGGGATGGATGGGGTTTCTGGCGATCATCCCCTGGGTGCACGCCTTTATCTGGGCCTATCATGATGGCATGACCGTGGACATCCGCCGCTTGCCCGAGGGCGAGCGCGAAGCGATCCGCAAGGAGATCGAGCGCCTTGGCGGACAGGTCAAGGACGAATACCGGGCCCCTGCTGCCGACGACCCACAGAAAACCTGACGCCGAAGGAAATCCACCACAATGTTCGTCGCCCTCGGCATCACGCTTTTCTACATCATTTTTGTCTGGTTCATTTTCTTCAAAGCACAATGGCTCAAGTTCAACATTGTCTGGGGGATCGTGTCGTTCTGGGTTGGCGCCCATCTGCTGCTGATCTTCCTGGTCGCGCTGCGGTTCTTCCAACCCTTCTCAATCGACAGCCACGTGGTGCGGTCCACCATCCAGATCGTCCCGAAACTGACCCAACCGACCATCCTGACCGAGGTCTTGGTCGAACCCAACACGCCCATCACCAAGGGCGATCCGCTGTACCGGTTCGATGACACGGTGTTCAAGCTGGCGGTCGAGAACGCGCAGGCCCAACTGGTGGCTGCCGAGCAAAACGCCAAGATCCTCGAACAGGACGTGATCGCCTCGACCGAGGCGGTGGAGCGCGCCAATGCCCAGCTGGCCTATGCGATGACGCAGAAGGCGCGCTATGAAAACCTGGTGCCTGCCGGGGGCGCGCGTCAAGACGAGCTGGATCGTTGGAATGAGCAGGTGACCGAAGATCAGGCTGCGGTCAAACAGGCTGAGGCCAATCTTAGAAAAGCGCAACTTGCGCAGGAATCACAGATCGACGGAGTGAACACCGGTATGCTTCAGGCCAAGGCGCAGCTGGCCGAAGCGCAGTATTTCCTCGACAATACAACGATCTACGCTCCTGAAAACGGTATGATCGTCTCGCAACAGGCCCGTCCCGGCCTTGTGGTCGGTGATATCCGACTTGGGGCCATCGCCAGCTTCGTGACCGAGGATTCGCCCTATATCCTGGCCACATACCGTCAGCAGAACCTGAAATTCGTCGAACCCGGTCAGCCCGTCGAAGTCGCGCTGGACCTCTATCCGGGTGAAATTCTGCCCGGCAAGGTCGAGGCCATCTGGTGGGCCACCCGGCAGGGGCAATACCTGCCCTCTGGCCGCCTGCCGGGGTTCGAGCTGCCCAAAATTCCCGGGCGCATCGCGGTGCAGATTTCGGTCGACGTCCCTGAAGGGCATACCTTCCCCGCTGGCGGGCACGCGGCAGTGGCCATCTACACGGGACAAGGCAAAAGCTTTGAGTTTTTGCGCCGCATCAACATCCGCCTCTATTCCTTCGCCAACTTCATCCGACCGTTGGATATCTGAGCATGACACACATGAACCCGGACCGTCCGCGCAGGCCACGAAACCGCCGCCGCATGTTGATCGGCACCGCGCTGAGCGCCGCATTGCTGTTTGCCTGCACCCCGGTTGGGCCGGATTTCGTGCGCCCCAACTCGCCGGTCGTGAAACATTGGATGGAGGCCAACAGCCCCAGCGCCAGCCAGGCCAGCGGGCTAACATCACGCAGCGCCCCCGTGGTCAAATGGTGGCAGAGCTTCAATGATCCGACCCTGAACAAACTGGTGGCCGAGGCCTACGCCCAGAATCTGACCCTTCAGGTCGCAGGCGCGCGTGTGTTGCAGGCCCGCGCGCAGCTGGGAATCGCCTTTGGTGAGCTCTATCCGCAATCTCAGGCCGTGGGCGGCGCGTTGGAGCGGCGCCGGATCAGCGACAATCTCGGTCCCATTGCCGATATCAACCGGATCATTCCGCTGGATACCGAGTTCTCGACGTCGCAGGTGGGATTTGACGCCCAGTGGGAACTGGACGTCTGGGGGGCGCAGCGGCGCGGAGTGCAGGCGGCGCGGTCGAACCTGGCGCTGCAGGTTGCCAACTATGACGACGCGCTGGTGACGCTGACGGGCGATGTGGCCGCGCTGTACATCAACATCCGCGCGCTGCAGGAGTCGCTGGCCGTCGCACGCGAGAACATCAAGCTGCAGCAGGAAGCCAACGATCTGACGCAGTTGCGGTTCACCAATGGCGTGACGACGGAATTGGATGTGCAGGAGTCCACCGCCCTGCTGAACAACACCAAGGCGCTGGTGCCGACGTTGGAAAGCGATTTGCAGCAGGCCAAGAACGCGCTGGCGGTTCTGCTGGGCACGACACCGTCGCGCATGACCGGTTTGCTGGGAACGTCTGGACGGATTCCGTCGGCAAGATCGAACGTCGCCGTCGGCGTTCCGGCCGAATTGCTGCGCCGCCGCCCCGACGTTCGCGCTGCAGAACTGGCCGCAGCCACGCAATCGGCACAAGTGGGCATTGCCATGGCGGACCTGTATCCGCAGTTCATCCTGTCGGGCTCGATCGGCCTGCAGGCGTCGGGCGGGCGCGACCTGTTCAGCTCGAACAGCACCACGGGTCTGGCCAGCGCCGGCGTGGTCTGGAACGTTCTGAACTATGGGCGGATCAAGAACAACGTGCGCGCGCAGGACGCCGCCTATCAGGCGCTGATCGCCAACTATCAGAACACCGTTCTGACCGCCTATTCCGAGGTCGAAAGCGCCATGGTCGCCCACGCCCAGGCGCGCAAGCAGGTTACGTTTTACCAACGCAGCGTGGACGCAGCGCGCAAGGCCGCCGACATTGCCGTCAGCCAGTATCGCGACGGTATCGCAGACTATTCCCGCGTGCTGAACACGCAGACCGCGCTTCTGCGCTCTCAAGCCAACCTAATCGAGGCGCGCCAGCAGGTGTCGTCGAACCTGGTCGCGGTCTACAAGGGGCTGGGCGGGGGCTGGCAGATTCGTCAAAACCAGGAGTTCCTGCCGGAAACCGTACTGGCCGAGATGTCCTATCGCACCGATTGGGGTGACCTGCTGCAGCAGGATCCGACACGGGCCAGTCTGAACTAGGCGCTATTTCGTCAGGCCCGTCAGGCCGCCAGAGATCAGGATGTTCACCTCGTACAAGATGCGCGGCGCGGCCACACCGCCTGGGCTGGCCAGATAGTTGGGGCTCCATTCCGGGTCGAACTTCTGCTTGAAGGCGCGCAGACCCTCGAAGTGGTAGAACTGCTCGCCGTGCTCGTAGACGAAACCGCCGATCCGGTTCCAGAGCGAGGCGAGCTGCCGGTTTTCGATCCCGGAAAACGGCGCGGCCCCCAATGAGAACCAATGGAACCCTTGGCCGGCGCCCCAGTTCATCATCTCGGCGAACAGAGCGTCCATGACAAAGCTGGGGCAGTCGGGCTCGTACCGCATTAGGTCCAGCGACAATTCCGACTTGTTGCCGCCCTGAAACAGGTTGGCAAAAGCCACGATCTTGCCTGTCTCGCCGTTCTTCAGAACCGCATGATCGAAATAGGACAGGTACTGTTCGTCGAACCCGCCCAGGGCAAAGCCCTTTTCCGCGCCCGCCTTGCCTTCCAGCCAGTGATCCGAGATCTGGCGCAGTTCGGGCAGGACAGGTCCCAGCTGTTCTTTGGGAATGATCTCGAAGACATACCCTTCACGCTCGGCCCGGTTCCGGGCCTGACGGAACCGCTTGCGGGATTTGCCGTCCAGCGTGAAGTCCTTCAGCGGAACACGGGCGACTTCACCGATCTTGAGGATCGACAGCCCGAGGTCCAGAAACGTAGGCAGATACTTGGTGGACACACTGTAGAAAGCGCAGAGCTTGCCTTCGGCGTCGGCCATTTCGCGCAACTGCCAAATCAGTTGCTGGCCGGCGGCCTCATCGCCGACAGGCTCGCCCTTGCTGATCAACGCGTTGCCGGAATCGGCATAGGCCAGAAAGGCGCTTTCATCTGGCGCGATCAGAAACTGCTTGTCGCCGGTCAGGCTGATCTGCGCTTCGGTGTCTTCGCTGGCCAACGCCAGACGTTCGACCGCCGCGGGGATCTCGGTGCGTTGACGTGCGGGGATCGTGCGTCCGAACAGCGAGTTCACGGCCACCACCCCGACGATCACCGCCACCACCATGCTGGAGCGCAGGAACCGCGAGGCATCGCCATTCCATGCAAACTCCCACCACAACGCGTTTTCGTATTCGACATGGGAATAGGCGAACAACCCGATCCAGAAGATCACCGCCAGCAACGTGAGCAGGCTGACCAGCCAGGGAATGTTCAGTCGGAAGATGGATGCCCCGCTGACCCGGTAGAACGCCCCGCGAAACAGGGCCAACAAACCGATGGCTGCAAGCATTCCGACGGCCTCATGCGTATCCAGCCCCTTGGCCAGTGATGCGAAGAACCCGGCCAGCATCAGGATCATGGCAACGATCCATGCCCGGTACAGCTTGCGGTACAGCCCCCTCGCCACAAGCAGCAGCAGAACGCCAATGGCGCTTCCGGCCAGATGCGATGCCTCGACGAAGGACAAGGGCAGAAACTCGCGCAGGATCCCCAGTTTCGTCGAGCTGGCAGGCAAGGTGCCGGACACCAGAAGAACCACACCGGCCACTGCTGCAATACCGGCAGCCACCATCGGCACGATTGGCCGGACGGCCCGATAAAACCAGGTGGCCGCGCCGCTGATGTGATGCCGGTGTGCCAGCGCCGAAGCGATAGCGATCGACAGGCTTGCGATGGCAAATGGCAAAAACGTGTAGACAACCCGGTAGAGCAGCAAGGCGGCAATCACGTCCGAGCGGCCCGAGGCCCCCAGCCCTGCGATCAACGTGGCCTCGAACACACCGATTCCGCCCGGCGCATGGCTGAGAATCCCAACTGCGATTGCGCAGATATAGATGGTGAAGAAATAGGGATAACCGACGCCCAGATCGTCGGGCATCAGAACATAAAGAGCCATCGACGCGCCGAACAGATCCCCGATTGCGGCCAGTGTCAAAAAGCTGGCCAACTTGCCTCCGGGCAGGTCAAATCCCACCCCGCCAAAGGACAGCCGACGCCCGCCTTTGGCCAGCCATACAAACAGCACCAGCAGACCGGCCAGCAGGGCGACCCCGATGACCGTTTCAAGCGTTCCGCTGATCGGCAACGCTTGGGCGATCCCGTCCGGATGAAGCGTCATCATTCCGCCGAGGATCAGGATGAGGCCCATCCAGAAGGCCACCCATGATGTGGCGATCACGCCCGCGACCCGTCCCAGATCCAACCCCAGCGACGCATAGATCCGATAGCGGATCGCCGTACCCGTGATGTACGAAAATCCTAGGCAATTCGACACCGCATAGCCGCTGGCCCCGGCCATGGCCGCAATGCGAAGGGGGACCGTTCCCCCCGCCACGCTCTGCACGGCGAAGACGTCATAGAAGGACAGAGACAGAAAACTGAAAGCCGTCCAGAACACGGCAAGGAACATCACCCGCCAGGATGTTCCGGCAATGTCAGACTGAACGTCCGACCATTTCACATGGCTCGACAGGTCGTGCAGCACCGTCAACGCGATCAGCGTTATCACCACAGGTATCGCCAACCTGACGACCGGCTGCTCCAACAGACCGGTCACCCGGGCAATCAGGATCTCCGCCCGCGAGTTTTCGCCTGGGTCTGCTGTGCTCATATTGATTTCCCTGCCCATGGGCTTGATCAAGCCTGCGGGAAAACTCTTGCACAAATCGTTTGGTATTCAAAGCTATGCCGCGCTGGTGAATGGCGGGCGGTTCAAAAGCGGCCTTTTCGAGTGGACAGAAGCAGATTGGTCTCGGAGCGGGTCACGCCTTCGATGCGGCGTATCTGGAACAGAACCTCGTCCAGTTCGGCTAGCGTTTCGGTCCCGATCTCGGCGATCAGGTCCCATCCGCCGTTGGTGGAATGCACCGCCCGCACCTGCCGCATGGCTGCGATCCGGGCCATGATGCGCTCGGTTCCGCGCCCTTCGATTTCCAGCATCATCAACCCGCGCACCGGGCTTTGCGCGACGTCCCGACGGGTCAGGACAGTAAAGCCCACAATCTCACCCGATTGCTTGAGCCGCTGCAGCCGGCTGCGCACGGTCGTCCGCGTTACACCCAGCACTTCTGCAAGCTCTGACAGGGACGCGCGAGCGTCTCGGTGAAGGGCGCTGAGCAAGCGGCTGTCCAGATCGTCCATTTCGTGTTTCCAATTTGGATTTTCAGATTTCATTTTGAGCATTTTGCCTCCTTCACGCAACCCGCATTGCACCGCTAAATGAACGTATGGATACCAAATCAGTCATTCTCGTTGGTGCCGGCATGGACGTCGGCAAGCGGCGACAGGGTTGCCGGATGGGGCCCGACACGTACCGGGTGGCCGGAATTGCCGAGGCTCTGTCCGACCTCGGGCACACCGTCACAGACTTTGGCGACATCCGCCCGGACACTGTCGACATGCCGCAACATGATCACCTCTTTGCCCTACCCGAATGCGTAGGGTGGACGCGGGCTTTGAAACGGGTCGCGCAACAGGCGGCCCAACAAGGTCTGCCGATCTTTATGGGGGGCGATCATGCCCTGTCGATGGGCACGGTCTCTGGCATGGCCGCCCATGCGCAGCAGATCGGGCGCCCGCTGTTCGTGCTTTGGCTGGACGCTCACAGCGATTTCCACACACCCAACAGCACCGGCAGCGGCAACCTGCATGGCACGCCGGTCGCCTATTTCACCGGCCAGCCCGGGTTCGACGCCTTCCCCGCGCTGGCGGCCCCCGTTCCGACCGACCGCGTCGGCATGATCGGCCTGCGCTCGGTCGATCCGGCCGAGCGCGCCGCACTTGAAAAAGACCGCGCCATGCTGGCCGACATGCGCAGCATCGACGAACACGGTATCAAAGCTCCGCTGATGGCCTTTCTGGACCGCGTCCGCGCCGCGAACGGCATTCTGCATGTCTCGCTGGACGTGGATTTCCTGGACCCCGCCATCGCGCCGGCCGTCGGCACCACCGTTCCCGGCGGCGCCACCGAACGCGAGGCGCATCTGGCCATGGAACTGCTGCACGAAAGCGGACTGGTCTGCTCGCTGGACCTGGTCGAGCTGAACCCCTTTCTCGATGAACGCGGCCGCACCGCCAAACTGATGGTCGACCTGGCCGCCTCGTTGCTTGGGCGCCGCATCTTCGACCGCATTACCCGGAGCTTCTGATGCATTCCCTTCAGGCCCCTTCGGCTGTGGTCATGATCCGGCCACACGCCTTTGCCTCGAACCCCGAAACCCGCGACGACAACGCGTTCCAGACCTTGGCCAACCGCTCGGCCGAGGCGACCTCGGTCGCGGCCCGCGACGAGCATGACCGCGCGGTCGCGCAACTGCGCAACGCCGGCGTCACCGTGCTTGTGTTCGACGATTTCGGCGACAACGACACGCCCGACAGCGTGTTTCCGAACAACTGGTTCTCGACCCATCCAGGCGGGCACGTGGCGATCTATCCGATGTTCGTTCCCTCGCGCCGGCGCGAACGGCGGATGGATGTGATCGAGATGCTGAAACGCGACTATCGCGTGCAGGACGTGATCGACTATTCCGGCCTCGAGCAGGACAACCTCGCGCTGGAGGGCACCGGTGCGATGGTGCTCGATCACGTCGGGCGTATTGCCTATACTGTCAAATCCAACCGTGCCGCCCCGGTGCTTCTGGAACGGTTCTGCACCCATTTCAACTATGAGCCCATCGCCTTCGAGGCCCGCGACGCGCAAGGCCGCGATGTCTATCACACCAATGTTCTGATGGGGATCGGCACGCATTACGCCCTGATCTGTCTGGATATGATCACCGACCCCGAGCGGCGCGCGACCGTGAAGGCGCGGCTCGAGGAATCCGGCCGCACGGTGATCGACCTGACCCACGGCCAGATCGCTGAATTTGCCGGAAACGCCATCGAACTGACGGGCCGCGACGGGCTGGTTCTGGCGCTGTCCAGCCGGGCTTTGGCCTCGCTGCGCCCTGATCAGATCGACATCATCCAGGACAGCGCGACGCCCCTGCCGCTGTCCGTTCCCACCATCGAAACCGCCGGCGGGTCGGTGCGCTGCATGATCGCAGGCATCCACCTGTCACGCCGCTAGGAGAGACCCCATGCAACCTTCCGACAAGGCGCTTGTTCCCTTCGTATCCGTCGACAACATGATGCGGCTGATCCACCACATCGGTGTCGAAAGAATGATCACCGAGATCGCCGCCCAGATCGAGGACGACTTCAAACGGTGGGAGAGCTTCGACAAGACCCCACGCATCCCGGCCCACTCCCCGCATGGTGTGATCGAACTGATGCCGACCTCGGACGGTGAGGCCTATGGGTTCAAATATGTGAACGGCCACCCCAAGAACACGTCCGAAGGCCTGCAGACCGTCACCGCATTCGGCCTGCTTGCGGACGTGTACACCGGGTATCCGACCCTGTTGACCGAGATGACGATGCTGACAGCGCTGCGCACCGCGGCAACCTCGGCGCTGGTCGGTAAATACCTGGCTCCCAAGAACGCCACCACCATGGCAATGATCGGCAATGGCGCACAGTCCGAGTTCCAGTGCCTGGCCTTCAAGGCCATGTGTGAAATTGATACCGTTCGCCTTTATGACATCGATCCCGCCGCCACCGCGAAATGCGCGGCCAACCTGCAAGGGACCGGATTGAAGGTGGTTTCGTGCCGCTCGGCCGAAGAGGCGATCGAGGGCGCGCAGATCATCACCACCTGCACCGCCGACAAGAAATATGCCACCATCCTGACCGACAACATGGTCGGCCCGGGCGTGCACATCAACGCGATCGGAGGCGACTGCCCCGGCAAGACCGAATTGCATCGCGACATTCTTCTGCGGTCCGACATTTTCGTGGAATACCCAGAGCAGACCCGGATCGAAGGTGAAATTCAAGCTCTGGACCCTGACCACCCGGTCACAGAGATGTGGCAGGTCATCACCGGCCAGGCCGAAGGTCGCCGTTACGACCGGCAGATCACTCTGTTTGACAGCGTCGGTTTCGCGATCGAGGACTTCTCGGCCCTGCGCTACGTCAAGCGCGCGATCGAGGGAACCGAGTTCTTCGAGCCACTGGACATGCTGGCCGACCCGGACGATCCGCGCGACCTGTTTGGCATGCTCATGCGGGCCAAGTGAGCCGCATCGCCCAGTTTTGCCGTTAAGCCGGATGGGGGCGCTGCCCCCGTTCAGTCTTTGCGACACTGAGGTATTGGGTCCACTGCGGCACCGAAGCTTTATGCAGCCCGAAATCTCTATGCGCGCAGCAGAGCCATGCATCACAGTCCGTGCCTGGATTGCCTAAGTCCTCAGCCGGCAAGCGATGGCAGATACAGAACGATCGCCGGGAACGCGACCAGCAGCGCAATCGTCACCGCATCAGCGACGAAGAACGGAGCCACGCCCTTGAACACATCCTGAACGCTCAGGTCCGGGCGCACGCCAGCGACCACAAAACAGTTCAATCCGATTGGCGGGGTGATCAAGCAGAACTCGGCCATCTTGACCACCAGAATACCAAACCAGATCGCGCACATGGGTCCGGACATACCGAATGCGCTGTCGGCCGCGCTCACCGCCTCGCCCCCGTTCAGGGCCATGACGGCAGGATAGACCACCGGCAGAGTCAGCAGCAGCATCCCGATTGCATCCATGAACATGCCAAGCACGGCATAGGCCAACAGGATACAGATCAGGATCAGCATGGGTGACATATGTAGGGAAGTGATCCAATCCGAGAACGCTCCGGGCAGGTCGGCAAATCCCAGAAAGCGCACGTAGATCAAGACACCCCAGATGATCGAGAAGATCATCGCCGTCAGCTTGGCGGTTTCCAACAGCGCCGACTTCAGCTCGGTCCAGCGCATGCCGTGAAACAGCGCAAAACAGAACACGATGAATGCACCGATTGCGCCGCCCTCGGTCGGCGTTCCCCACGCCTTGTCACCGAATGGGTTGTAGACAAAACAGATGATGATCAGGATTACCGCGAAGATCGGCAGCGCGCCGGGCAAGGCGGCAAAGCGCTGTTTCCAGGTAAAGCCTCGCACCGGCGGACCCACGTTTTTGAAGAAAACCGCGATACCGATGATCAGCAATCCGTAGATCACCGCTGAAAACGCACCGGGGATGAACCCGGCGAGCAGCAGTTTGCCCACGTCCTGCTCGACGATGATCGCATAGATCACGAGGATCGCGGAAGGTGGGATCAGCGATGCCAAAGTACCGCCTGCGGCCACGACGCCTGCGGCAAACCTTTTGTTGTAGCCGACGTCCAGCATCTCGGGGATTGCAATGCGGGCAAAGACGGCCGACGTCGCCACCGACGCGCCTGAAACGGCTGCAAAGCCGGCCGTCGCGAAAACCGTGGACACTGCCAAACCGCCCGGCACCCAGGCGACCCAGCGCTTGGCCGCTTCGAACAAAGCCCGGGTCAAACCCGCGTAATAGGCCAAGTATCCGATCAGGATGAAAGTTGGGATCAGGCTGAGCGTGTGCGAGGCCACTTTGGAATGCGGCACCTGCCCCGCCGTCTTGACGGCAACGGTCAAAGCCTTGCCAAACCGATCCGGGTCGTATCCGAATTTGGCCCAGAATATCCAGACCAGCCCTACCAGCCCTGCGAGGCCTGCGGCAAACGCAACGCGCATGCCCGCGACGACAAGAACCAGCAGGCCGCCCGTGACCCACAGGCCGATTTCAATCGTGTCCATTTGTCAGTCCTGCCTCTCAAACTGCTCGGCTTCGGCCGCGGCCTGCGCGGCGGCGTCCTGGATCAGCGGCACCGCAACCGGAGTTTCCAGCCCCAACAGGAACGCCCGACCATACCCCCAGATCTGGAGACACAACCGCAGACACAAAACGGAGAAGGCAACTGGCGCCAACAGCTTGGCGGGCCAGATCGGAATACCGATGTCGATCGAGCTGTCACGGCTCCACATCGGTGCGCCGAAATCAAACGATCGATCGAAATGGGACCAGCTGCCCCAGACCAACGCCAACATCAGGACAAGGATCAACACGACCGAAATCAGCTCGAACAACCACATTGCGCGCCCGTGCAGCCGTGCGATCACGATGTCCATGCGGATGTGCCCGCCGTCCCGCTGCACGTAGGAAATGCCAAGAAACGCGATCAGAGGCATGGCCTGCTCGATCCAGTCGACATAGCCCGGCAATGGGGCGTTGATCGCGTTGCGGCCGCTGACGGACACAACAGCCAACACCATCAAACCGAAAACGGCGATGCCACTGAGAAGGGCCAGAAATCTTTCAAGTCGCAGCAATTGCCGGTCGAGACGGCTCAGGAGGCTGCCGTCCTCCAGTACCGTGGCGTGTCCTGCCATCCGGTTGTCCCCTGTTCCAGATGATTCCGGGGGCATTTCAGCCCCCGGCTGTTTTTTATCAGTTGCCGCCGCGCTGCTGCTTCAGCGTTGCCTGCACTAGGTCATAAAGATCCTGCGCCGGTAGGCCTTGGGCGGACATGTCGGCAATCCACTGGTCGCGGATCGGGTCGGCCGCCTTGGCACGGAACTCGTCCAGAACAGAGTCATCGATCATGACTTTCTGAACGCCCTTTTCTTCGAGCACGCCATCCCACTTTTTCAGTAGCTCACCGTAGTTGGTCAGGTAGTGGTCAATCGCCTCGTCGATCGAGCTGTCCAGCGCCTCACGGTGCTCCGGCGGCAATGCTTCATAGGCGTCGATGTTCACGACCACCGGGCAATTCACCGTGCCGGGGTTCAGGTTCGCGGTCCACCAGTCGGCCTCATTGATGGTGCCGAACGACAGGTGTGCGTGCTGGGCAAATGCGACGGTGTCCACGACACCTGACTGCATCGCATTATAGGCTTCGGTCGCCGGAACCGATGTCGGAACGGCACCAACGGCCTCGAACGCCTGACCAAGGCCCCCGGTCGCACGAACGCGCATACCTTCAAACTCTGCCAGTTCGTCACGCGGCTCGCCTGTCCCGACCAGATTGTACTGCGGCATCGGCGAGGTCATGAGGATCCGAGCGTTCCACTGAGCCATCTCTTCCTTGACCGCAGGGTGATCGTAGACCGCGTGGCTGACGGCCACTTCCTCATCCAGCGTGTTCACGCCCAGAAACGGCAATTCCAGAACGGTGATCGCGCGGTTCTTGTCGCGATGGTAACCAGCGCAGAACTGGGCCATCTCGAAGGCGCCGATTTCGATGCCGTCCAGGTTTTCCTTGGGCTTGGAAAGGCCGCCATAGCTGACGTTGATGGTGAACGCGCCATCGGTTTTCTCGCTGACCAATTCGGCCAGTTTCTCAACATGTTCGGTGAAGGCGCGGCGCTTGCCCCAGACCGAGGCATTCCACTCGGTCGCAGCCGCCTCGGTGACAAAAGCAACGCCAAGGGCGGCGATGGCCGCTCCGCTCAACATCTTGTTCATAATGATCTCTCCCATTGGTGCACCCCCTCCCGGGGCGCTTGCGAGTCAAGCTAGCGCCAACATCGACACGTGCCAAGCCCCGCTGCCCGAATGGTACACCCGCGCAAGCGGTGATTTCTGCACGGCCCAGAAAGCCGGGCCGACACGTTCGACCCACAGGAGAAAAGACGTCGTCCTGGACCGTTAACAGTTCTCAGATCTTTAAATTATTGTTTTTTATCATGTTATCGCAAACTCAACTCTGTCGAATTTACAAAATTCCCCCTGAAACGGAAAGTTGTTTACAAACAAATCCAAGTATTACGGCAATTTATTTCTTTCTTTTCTCGAAGGCGTATTATCCCGACCGGGGAGGAAACGGATCGACAATGCCAATCAATTGGGCAAACTCGGTCCACCTGAAGTCCAGTCAGAGGGAGGAGCCTCAGAATGACCACCGCTGCCCAGGCAGAAGCCAAGGTATTTCCGCCATCCGCAGAAACCGTCGCTCGCGCTCATGTCGATGCCGAAAAATACACCCAGATGTACGGGGCATCTGTCAACGACCCCGTGAAATTCTGGGGTGAGCATGGCAAGCGGATCGACTGGATCAAGCCCTACACCCAGGTCAAGGACGTCAACTACGATTTCGGCTCGGTCAAGATCAACTGGTATGCAGACGGCACGCTGAACGTCTCGGCCAACTGCCTGGACCGTCACCTGAAGACCCGCGGCGATCAGACCGCGATCATCTGGGAACCGGATGATCCGAACGACGAAGCCCAGCACATCACCTATGCCGAGCTGCACCGCCGCACCTGCCGTATGGCCAACATCCTCGAATCGATGGGCGTGCGCAAAGGCGACCGGGTCGTCATCTATCTGCCGATGATCCCCGAGGCCGCCTATGCCATGCTGGCCTGTGCCCGCATCGGCGCGATCCACTCGATCGTGTTTGCCGGCTTCTCGCCTGACGCTCTGGCCGCTCGGGTCAACGGTTGTGACGCCAAGGTCATCATCACCGCCGACGAAGCCCCGCGCGGCGGCCGCAAGACTCCGCTGAAATCGAACGCCGACGCCGCGCTGCTGCATTGCAAGGACACGGTAAAGTGTCTGGTGGTCAAGCGCACCGGTGGCCAGACCACCTGGATCGACGGGCGCGACTACGACTACAACGAAATGGCGCTGGAGGCCGACGACTATTGCGCCCCGGCCGAGATGAACGCCGAAGACCCGCTGTTCATCCTCTACACCTCGGGCTCGACCGGACAGCCGAAAGGTGTGGTGCACACCACGGGTGGGTATCTGGTTTACGCCGCGATGACCCACGAAATCACCTTCGACTATCATGACGGCGACATCTACTGGTGCACCGCCGATGTGGGCTGGGTCACTGGCCACAGCTATATCGTCTATGGCCCGTTGGCCAATGGCGGCACCACACTGATGTTCGAAGGCGTGCCGACCTATCCCGACGCCTCGCGGTTCTGGCAGGTTTGCGAGAAGCACAAGGTCAACCAGTTCTACACGGCACCGACCGCGATCCGCGCGCTTATGGGTCAGGGCAACGAGTTCGTAGAAAAATGCGACCTGAGTTCCCTGAAAACACTCGGCACGGTGGGCGAACCCATCAACCCCGAAGCCTGGAACTGGTACAATGACGTGGTCGGCAAGGGCAAATGCCCGATCGTTGACACCTGGTGGCAGACCGAGACCGGTGGCCACATGATGACCCCCCTGCCCGGCGCGCATGCGACCAAGCCCGGCGCGGCGATGAAGCCCTTCTTTGGCGTTCAACCCGTCGTGCTGGATCCGCAGTCGGGTGTCGAAATCACCGGAAACGGAGTCGAAGGCGTGCTGTGCATCAAGGACAGCTGGCCGGGCCAAATGCGTACCGTCTGGGGCGACCATGAGCGGTTCGAGAAGACCTATTTCTCGGACTACAAGGGGTATTACTTCACCGGTGACGGCTGCCGCCGCGACGAAGATGGCGATTACTGGATCACGGGCCGCGTCGATGACGTGATCAACGTTTCGGGCCACCGCATGGGCACCGCAGAAGTCGAAAGCGCGCTGGTGGCTCACGCCGCTGTCGCCGAAGCGGCCGTCGTTGGTTATCCCCATGAAATCAAGGGCCAAGGCATCTATTGCTACGTCACCCTGATGAATGACCGAGAGCCCTCGGATGAATTGCTGAAAGAGCTCCGCACATGGGTCCGGACAGAAATCGGCCCGATCGCCAGCCCCGACGTGATCCAATGGGCCCCGGGCCTGCCCAAGACGCGCTCGGGCAAGATCATGCGCCGCATTCTGCGCAAGATCGCCGAGAACGACTTCGGCTCGCTGGGCGACACCTCGACCCTGGCCGACCCGTCCGTCGTCGAAGATCTGATCGCCAACCGGGCCAACAAGTGAGGGCGTGATGCAGGTTGAAACAATCACAAAGCCCGCTGTCCTGATCCTTCTCGGCCCTCCGGGCGCCGGGAAGGGCACACAGGCGCGAATGCTGGAACAGAAATTTGGCCTAGTGCAGCTTAGCACCGGCGACCTGCTGCGCGCCGCGGTTGCTGCCGGGACCGAGGCCGGAAAGGCCGCAGAAGCGGTGATGGAAGCCGGCGACCTAGTCAGCGATGATATCGTCATCGCGATCCTGCGCGATCGCATTGCCGAGCCCGATTGCGCGCGCGGTGTCATCCTGGATGGGTTTCCCCGCACCACGGTTCAGGCCGAAGCGTTGGACAAGCTGCTGGCCGAAAACGGACAGAAGGTTAATGCGGCCATCAGCCTCGAGGTCGAGGACGCCGAGATGGTCACCCGGATCGCCGGACGCTACACCTGTGCAATGTGCGGTGAAGGCTATCACGATCAGTACAAGCAGCCGAAGTTAGACGGTGTTTGTGACAAGTGCGGCAGCACCGAATTCAGCCGCCGCGCCGATGACAATGCCGAAACTGTGGCGTCCCGGCTGGAGGCCTATCACGAACAAACCGCTCCACTGATCGACTACTACAAGGATCGCGGCGTACTCAGAAAACTGGATGCCATGGGGCAGATCGATCAGATCGCCCATGGCCTGGAAAGCATCGTGGGCGACGCGATGCGGTAAGGGGAAGAGGACTCCCCAAAGCGGGCACTGACCCCGACACGAGTTTCTTCAACGGAACCGCTCTGGCGGACCTGAGAAGCTTTGCCTGGCGCCATCGCGGCGCTCGGCGCAATCGAATGGCGGCCCTTCGCCGGAGGACAAATGCACCGGGCCGCCTTGGAGGAACCAAGGAGGAAACCGCAATGGCGGATAATTCAACAAACTCCGCGCAGACTGCCGAGTCCGACAAGGGCTATTGGCAGGCAAACCTGCGTCTCATCTACATCAGCCTCATCATCTGGGCGCTGGTATCTTTCGGGTTCGGCATTCTGCTGCGCCCGTTGCTGTCGGGCATCGCCGTCGGCGGCACCGACCTGGGCTTCTGGTTCGCGCAGCAAGGCTCGATCCTGGTCTTTCTGGCGCTGATCTTCTTCTACGCCTGGCGCATGAACAAGCTGGATGCCGAATACGGCGTCGAAGAAGAATAAGGGAGCGACGGAACAATGGATCAGTTTACCATCAACCTGCTGTTCGTGGGCGCGTCGTTCGCGCTCTACATCGGCATCGCGATCTGGGCCCGCGCGGGATCCACATCGGAATTCTACGCCGCCGGGCGCGGCATTCACCCGGTCACCAACGGTATGGCCACGGCAGCAGACTGGATGTCGGCGGCCTCGTTCATCTCGATGGCGGGCCTGATTGCCTTTACCGGCTATGACAACAGCTCGTTTCTGATGGGCTGGACCGGCGGCTACGTGCTGCTGGCGCTGCTGCTGGCGCCCTATCTGCGCAAATTCGGCAAGTACACGGTTTCGGAATTCATCGGAGACCGTTTCTACAGCCAAACCGCGCGTGTCGTGGCCGTGATCTGTCTGATCGTGGCCTCGGTCACCTATGTGATCGGACAGATGACCGGCGTCGGCGTGGCCTTTGGCCGCTTTCTGGAAGTGTCGAACACCACCGGTCTGCTGATCGGCGCAGGCGTCGTGTTCGCCTACGCGGTGTTCGGCGGCATGAAGGGCGTGACCTATACTCAGGTCGCGCAGTACTGTGTGCTGATCACCGCCTACACGATCCCGGCGATCTTCATCTCGCTGCAGCTGACCGGCAACCCGATCCCGGCCTTGGGCCTGTTCGGCGACACCGCCGGTGGCGAGCCGCTGCTGACCAAGCTGGATGCCATCGTGGCCGAGCTGGGCTTTGCGGAATACACCGCTCATCATTCGAACACGCTGAACATGGTTCTGTTCACCTTGTCGCTGATGATCGGCACCGCCGGTCTGCCCCACGTCATCATGCGGTTCTTCACCGTTCCCAAAGTGTCTGACGCACGTTGGTCGGCCGGTTGGGCGCTGGTGTTCATCGCGCTGCTGTACCTGACCGCCCCCGCGGTTGGCGCCATGGCCCGCCTGAACATCACCGACATGATGTGGCCCAATGGCGGTATCGAAGGTGGCGCGGTTTCGGTCGAGCAGATCGACAACGATGCCCGCTATGACTGGATGGCCACCTGGCAGAAAACCGGCCTTCTGGACTGGGAAGACAAGAACGGCGACGGCAAGATCCAGTACTACAACGATCAGAACGCCGACATGCAGGCGCTTGCCGAAGAAAAGGGCTGGGTCGGCAACGAGTTGACCAAGTTCAACCGCGACATCCTGGTTCTGGCCAACCCCGAAATCGCCAACCTGCCGGGTTGGGTGATTGGTCTGGTCGCGGCCGGTGGTCTTGCGGCTGCGCTTTCGACCGCTGCGGGCCTGCTGCTGGCAATCTCGTCGGCGGTGTCGCACGACCTGATCAAGGGCTCGATCAACCCGAGCATCTCGGAAAAGGGCGAGCTTCTGGCGGCGCGGATCGCAATGGCCGTGGCCATCGTGGTTGCCACCTATCTGGGCCTCAACCCTCCGGGCTTTGCGGCGCAAACCGTGGCGTTGGCCTTCGGTCTGGCGGCGGCCTCGATCTTCCCGGCGCTGATGATGGGGATCTTCTCAACCCGCATCAACAACACCGGCGCGGTCGCGGGCATGCTGGCTGGTCTGACCGTGACCCTAGTCTACATCTTCCTGCACAAGGGCTGGCTGTTCATTCCGGGCACCAACTCGTTCACCGATGCAGACCCGCTGCTGGGTCCGATCAAATCGACCTCGTTCGGTGCGATCGGTGCCATGGTCAACTTCGGCGTCGCCTATGTGGTGGCCGGCATGACCAAGGAAACCCCGCAGGAGATCAAGGATCTGGTCGAAAGCGTGCGCATTCCCCGTGGTGCGGGCGCGGCTCAGGACCACTGAGCCGGATGCGGTCCGCGATGATCCATCACGGGCCGTTTCCCTCGACCAACTTTTCCCGCCCGGCTAACCCCCGGGCGGGGCTTTTCATTCAAGCGGACGGGCGACCCCATGGCGCTTTCACCTGATAAGATCACCCGGTTTCTGAAATCCGTACACCCCTATGACGCGCTGCCTGTCGAGGAACTGGCCGACATCGCCGCCCGGATCGAAGCGCGCGAAATCCCAAAGGGCACCGTCATCTATCGCCGCGGCGCGCAGTTGCCCGGCCTGTTCATCATCTACGAAGGCCAGGTCGAGATCACCGACGAAAACGGCGCGGTCGTATCCCATCTGGGCCTGCGCAACTCGTTTGGCGAGCGTGGGCTGATGCGCGACGGGCGCGCGGTGACCACGGCAACGGCTGACGCGCGCTCGGTTCTGCTGATCATTCCCACCGACCTGTTTTCCGATCTGCTCAAGCGCCACGTCGTCATCGCCAAATTCTTCAACCGGGCCCGCCCTGCCCGACCCGAACAGCAATCGCTGGCCACCACCCGGGTCGAAACCCTGATGGCGCGCAAGCCGGCCACCTGCACCCCGGAAACGACCGTTCAGGAAGCCGCGCGCCTGATGCGCGACCGGGGTATTTCGTCGGTCTGCATCACCGAGCGCGGCGCGTTGCGCGGCATTGCCACGGTTCGCGATCTCTCCGGCAAGGTCGTGGCGGGCGCCCTGCCCCCGACGACCCCGGTGTCACAGATCATGACCCCGGACCCGCTGACCCTGTCGCCCGGTGACATCGGCTCGGACGTGCTGCACGCGATGCTGGAACGCGGCATCGGCCATATCCCCATCACCGAGGGCGGTCGTCTGGTCGGAATGGTTACCCAGACCGACCTGACCCGGTTCCAGGCCGTCAGCTCGGCCGAACTGGTCAGCCGCATCGCGCAGGCCGGGTCGGCGACCGAGATGGCCGCGGTCACGACCGAGATCCCGAACCTGCTGGTGCAACTGGTGGCGGGCGGCAACCGGCACGAGATCGTCACCCGCCTGATCACCGACATCGCCGACGCCGCGACGCGCCGGCTGCTGGCGCTGGCCGAGCAGAAACTCGGCCCGGCGCCCGTCCCCTATCTGTGGCTGGCCTGCGGATCGCAAGGCCGGCAAGAGCAGACAGGCGTGTCCGACCAGGACAATTGCCTGATGCTGGATGACAGCGTCACCGATGCCGACCTGCCCTATTTCGAGGCGCTGGCCAAATTCGTGTCCGACGGGCTGGATGCTTGCGGGTACTTCTATTGCCCCGGCGACATGATGGCGACCAACCCGCGCTGGCGGCAGCCGGTCCGGGTCTGGCGCGACTATTTCAACGGCTGGATCGCCAAACCCAACCCCGAGGCGCAGATGCTGGCCTCGGTCATGTTCGACCTGCGCCCCATCGGTGGCCGGTTCGAGCTGTTTTCTGACCTGCAGGCCGAAACCCTGCGCGCGGCCCGGGCGAACTCGATTTTCGTGGCGCACATGATCTCGAATTCTCTGAAACACACGCCGCCGCTGGGCCTGCTGCGCGGGATCGCCACGATCCGCTCGGGCGAGCATCGCAACACGCTGGACCTCAAACACAACGGCGTGGTCCCGGTGGTCGATCTGGGCCGCGTCTACAGCCTGCAGGGTGAATTGACCGAGGTGAACACCCGCGCGCGCCTCAAGGCCGCCGAGGCCGCAGGGGTGCTCAGCCCGTCGGGCGCGCGGGACCTGCTGGATGCCTATGACCTGATCGCGGAAACCCGGTTGAACCATCAGGTCAAACAGATCAGGAATGGCGACAAGCCCGACAACTATCTTGCGCCGTCTGAATTGTCGGACTTTGAGCGAAGTCATCTTCGGGACGCGTTTGTCGTGGTAAAGACGATGCAATCCGCGGTCGGGCACGGCAAGGGGATGCTGGGGTAAAGACCCCGGCAGTAAGAACGGAGGAGGAAGATGTTTCTTGAGCTGATCGGCACGATCTTTGCGGGCTTTGCCATCGCGGGCCTCGTGATGGGTTTGAACCGGCTGACTGGTGGCCGCCTGCCGAAATGGTCGGCTCCGGTTGCGGCCGGTTTGGGCATGATCGCGGTCACGATCATCAGCGAGTATTCCTGGTACGACCGCACCCGGGACGCCCTGCCCGACGGCCTGACCGTCGTGCAAGAGGTCGAAAGCCGCGCGCTCTATCGCCCCTGGACCTATGCGGTGCCCTATGTCGACCGTTTCGCGGCCGTCGATACGGCTTCGTTGCGGACCAATGCGCAGGTGCCGGATCAGCGCCTGATCGACCTGTACTTCTTTGGCCGCTGGGCGCCGGTGTCCAAGATGCCGATCGCGGTGAACTGCGCCGAGCACAGCCGGGCAAGTCTGGCGGATGGGGCCGAGTTCTCGGATGACGGGCGTCTGGTCGGTGCCGATTGGGTACCGGTTGGCGAGGATGATCCGGTGGTCTCAGCTACTTGTGAGGCCTGACCATGCTGACCCGCCTGAGCCTGCGCCTGAGAATTTTTCTGTTCTTCTGCTTGCTTGCGGCGGGTGGCATCGCCATCACCGTGATCGCCCTTTGGCTTGGCCTGCAACGCGCGGATCCGAATGATCTAACCAGCGCCTTCGTGTTCAGCGGCCTGCTGATCTCGTTTGGCTTGCTGGGGCTGGTTGTCGGTGTCTGGCTGCTGTTCGACGACAACGTGGCCAAACCGATCGAACGCCTGTCGGCGCAGTTGCGTGCGCGTGCACATGCGGGGGTGGATACTGATCTCGACCTGCAAGCGGCACGCTATCTGGGTGACCTCGCCCCCGCCGCCGCCAGCCTGGCCGAACGACTGGCCACCACCGCCCTGTCCACGGCCGAGGCTGTCGCTGCCGAAACCGCGCATCTGGCGTCAGAGAAGGAACGCCTGACCGCACTTCTGTCCGAGATCCCGGTCGCGATGCTGCTGGCGGGGCCAAACCACCAGATCGTTCTGTACGACGCTCAGGCCGCCGAGGTTCTGGCGCAGATCGCCCATCCTCGTCTGAACGCCTCGCTGTTCGACTATCTCGAACGCAAACCCTTGCTGGACGCTTACGAGAAGCTGGCGAAAACCGGCATGGATGTCTATTGCACCCTGGCCAGCGTGGACGGGCGGCAGACCTACACGGCACGCATGAAGCCGCTGGGCGATGCGCCGGGCTATATGCTGATCTTCGAAGACAGCGTCGCCCGTATTCCGCCCGAGGCCGCGCGCCCTCTGGTCTATGATTTCGATCTTCTGGACACCCCCGGCGACGAAGCGTTCGAGAACCGCCCCCTGTCGCAGCTGTGTTTCGTGGTTTTCGACACAGAAACCACCGGTTTGCTGCCGCACAAGGACGAGATCGTGCAGATCGGCGCCGTCCGTGTCGTCAAGGGGCGCATCGTCGAGGGCGAGCGGCTGGACACGCTGGTCAATCCGGGCATTCCGATTCCACCCGCTTCGACCAAGGTTCACAAGGTCAGTGACCGTATGGTGCAGGACGCACCCGACATCGCGCAAGCCGGGCGCATGTTCCACCATTTCGCCCGTGATGCCGTGATCGTGGCGCACAATGCACCTTTCGACATGGCGTTTCTACGCCGTCATGCCAAGCGCATGGAAGTGACGTGGGATCATCCCATCCTGGACACGGTTCTGCTGTCGGCCGTTCTGTTCGGAGCCAGCGAAACCCATACGCTGGACGCTTTGTGCGAAAGACTGGGCGTGGAAATTCCCGAGACCCTCCGCCATACAGCTTTGGGGGATGCGGTTGCGACGGCTGAAGCGTTGGTGCGGATGCTGCCGATGCTGGCGGCACGCGGAATGCAGACCTTCGGCGACGTAATCGTAGAAACCCGCAAGCACGGTCGGCTGCTGGAAGACCTGAACTGACTCAGCCTTTTGATCGCGATACAGCTTTTCGTGGACAATTCTGCTGCGGCATGGCACCCCGTGCCCGTCCACCACACGAGCGCGCGATGACCGAAAGAACATTCAAACCCGGACACGATCAAAGCATGGCCTTCCGCGAGGCCTTGGGGTGCTTTGGCACTGGTGTAACGGTCGTGACGACCAGCACCTCGGATGGGCCGTCGGCCATCACCGTCAACTCGTTTGCATCGGTGTCGCTGGATCCACCATTGGTCCTATGGTGTCTGGCAAAAGAGTCGAACCGTTACGGGGCCTTTCAAGCGGCGCAGCATTACTCGATCCATGTCGTGGCCGAGGATCAGCAGGATCTGGCCCTTCGTTTTGCACGCAATGGCCTCGATTTCTCGCATGCAGACTGGTCCCCGGATCACAAAGGTCGGCCGCAGCTGAGCCAGTGTCTGGCCCGATTTGACTGCACATTGTCTGCCCGCCACGAGGCCGGGGATCATCTGATTCTCGTGGGAGAGGTCGAACAGGTCATGTACCGCACCGGCAAGGGCTTGATCTTCAAGCGCGGACAGTTCGGCGGTTTTGCCGACCTTTTGTAATCACTCGTCCAATGACCCGTGCACGGCAAAGGCCTCCAACTCGGCCTCTTGCGGCGTGATCACCCGAAAAGCCTCGTGAACGCCGGACTCGGTCAGGCTGCGGGCAACGGTCAGCAGGGTGTTGGGGGCATGATCGTCACACAACTCGGACATGTGGGCCAGCTCGGCCCGGGCCACGTCCAGCGCCGCCTCGACCGACGGCGCGCCGTAAAGGCGCACGAAATGCTCGGCCAGGTTGGTGGCCAGCCGCTCCATCTCGGCCGGCTCGATCTGCGTCACCGCTACGAAGGTCACGCGCCCGAAGGTCTCGAGCCCCAGCCACCCATTGGCAAAGGCTTGGCGCGCCTTGCCGGCCAGGTCGGCCTCGCCCCAGTTCGAAAACTCGAACCCGCCCGAGATGCACCACTCGCCCGTTCGGGCGGGTGAGTGAAAGACGTTCAGGTCGCTTTCGTCGAAATGAATGGCGCGGGCCAGGTTCAATGGGCGTCCTCCAACAGATGGGTCAAGGGAACAATCTGCGTATCCGCCCCGTTCCGCAACAGCATGCCGAACCGCTCATCGGCCCCGAGAAACACGCCGCGATCACCATACGGCTCTCCGACGCCCTGCAGCAAGCCCATCCATTCCCCGTGCAATGGTGCGTTGCCATCCTCGGACCAGCGGTTCAGCCAGGTCAGCATGTGACGCGACCAGCTTTCGACCAGCTGCACCGGGGACACATCCGCGCAGCCTTCGTCATACAGGGCCGTCACATCGGGCGACTTGCCGGGCTCGTCCCCGGTTTGCAGCAAGGCCAGTTCCCAGCCGACGACCAGCCAGTCGGGCACGGCTTCCGGATCCGAGGTCGACGCGGTCACACGAAACCGGCCACACCGGGCCCCGTTGACGAAAATCGGCCCGTCCCAGCCCAGATGCACCGCCACCTCGGGCGGAGCCAGCGCGCCCAGCGCGTTCTGGAACCCGACGGCGCACAGCGGCAGCATGGCCATTGCGTCCTGCAAGGGCATCTCGGGTGCAAAGACGATGGCCGCGCGCAGGCGATCCGCCTGGATGTTGTAGACGACGCTGCCCGCGTCGCAGCCCAGCGCCGCCATGGCCTGTGCGTGGTCGAACGGGTCTTCCCCACCCTGTACCCGGTGCCCGGACAGCAACGGGGGAAAGACCGGCTGTGTCATGCCTTGCCCGCGGCGATCAGGTCGCGGGCGATCTTGCGGAAGGCCTCGGCCTGCGGGCTGTCAGGTTTGCTGACCACGATCGGTGCCCCGCCATCAGCGGCCACCCGGATATCCAGATGCAGCGGGATTTCCCCCAGCAACGGCACACCCAGTTCGGCGGCTTCGGCGGCGACGCCTCCATGACCGAACACATGTTCCTCGTGCCCGCAGTTCGAGCAAATATGCGTGGACATGTTCTCGATCATGCCGACGATCGGCGTTTTCAGCTGGCGGAACATGTCGATGCCCTTGCGCGCGTCGATCAGGGCCACGTCCTGCGGGGTCGAGACGACGATGGCACCATCCACCTTGAATTTCTGGCTCAGCGTCAGCTGCACGTCACCGGTGCCGGGCGGCAGGTCGACGATCAGCACGTCCAGCGCGCCCCACTGCACCTGGCTCATCATCTGCTGCAGCGCGCCCATCAGCATCGGACCGCGCCAGACCACCGCCTGACCTTCGTTGGTCATCAACCCCATCGACATCATGGTGACCCCGTGGTTGCGCAGCGGCAGGATGGTCTTTCCGTCGGGGCTCGCCGGCCGTCCAGACACGCCCAGCATGCGCGGCTGCGAAGGGCCGTACACATCGGCATCCAGCAGACCGACCCGCCGCCCTTCGGCTGCGAGCGCACAGGCCAGATTGGCCGAAACGGTGGACTTCCCGACCCCGCCCTTGCCCGAGGCCACGGCGATGATCCGCTCAACCCCCGGCACCGCCTGCGGCCCGGTCTGCGAGGGTTTGGGCTTGGGTTTCAAATCCGGCGGCGCCTTGTCGGAATGCGCGGTCAGCATGGCCGAGACCTTGGAAACCCCGTCGACCATCTGCGCCGCCTTTTCGGCGGTGGCGCGCACCGGTTCCATCTTGTCGGCATTCTTGGGGTCGATTTCGAGAACGAAGCGCACGGTATCGCCCTCGACATTCAGCGCGCGGACCACGCCCGCGCTGACGATGTCCTGCCCCGAAACCGGGTCGGTGATCTTCTTCAGGTTCGCCAGAACAGCGTCGCGGATGCTCATGCGTCGCCGTCCTTGATCTGGCCGGTCACGACATGTTCGACGTCTAGGCCGTCAATCGTCAGGACCATCTTGGCCTCAAAGCTTTTGCCTGCCGGATCGCCCGCCTTGCGCAGCGCGTCTTCGATGGCCTGCTGGCTGGTCACGCCAACCTGTTTGAGGAATTTGCGCATCGACATGTTGTAATCGCCGCTCATCGCCGTTGTCTCCGTCTTGTTCGTTCATTTGACGCATTCGCCCTGTCACCGTTAGGCTGGGCCATGCGCTTTGTTCTTTTGTGCCTGAGCCTGACGCTCTTCGCCAGCCCCTCTTGGTCGCAGGAGGAGATTGGTCTGGCCGCGCCGGAAGATGTCGCACGCTCGGGTCTTTTGAAACATATTCTTCCGCGCTTCTCGCTCAAGACCGGAATCCGCATTGTCGCGGATGATGCGGGCGCGATGGTTCTCACGGTCGGGCCACCGGGGCAGCCGGTGTTTCAGCGCGGCGGCGACATCTATCACCTGCGCATTCAGGACGAGACGCGGCAGGCCCGTTTTCAGGATTGGCTGATGTCCGACGTGGGCAAGCGCACCGTCGAAAGCTTTGCACCGACCGAGGGCGGCCCGTTCTCGGCCAGTTTCGAAACGGTCGCTGCGCCTGTGTCCGACGCAATCGAAGGCGACGCCTTGCTGGGCGAAAAGCTGTCGCTGACCCATTGCGGGCGCTGTCACGTGATTGGTCCGCAGAACCGAATGAACGGGTTGGGCTCTACTCCGTCCTTCGCCGTACTGCGCGCGATGCCGGACTGGTCGAACCGGTTCCAGGCGTTCTTCGCCTTGAACCCACATCCGTCCTTTACCCAGATCGAAGGGATCACTGCGCCTTTCGACCCCGAACGCCCCCCGCCCATTCACCCGCTGATGCTGACGCAAGACGAGCTTGAGGCGATCCTGGCGTATGTCTCGGTCATCCGCGCGGCCGATCTGGGGGCGCCGCTCAAGATTCAGTGATCTTTGCGCTTGCTGAAGTAGTCATCGGTGGTAACGACCTTGGGCTTGGGCTTTGAGGTAAACGGATTATCCTCGCTGTGGAACTGCGCCTGCACACGGCAATCGTCACACATCTGGATCATCTTCGCCTGCTCGGACGTGGCAAACATCGGGTGGCTGCCGGCCAGCTTCTCCATGATCCGCTCGACCGTCGATTTCACCCCGAACAGAGCACCGCATTCGATGCAGGCAAAGGGCTCTTCTTCGTTCAGGACGCGCGGCGACAGCGCGCGGTCGCTCAGGTCCAGTTCGGGCACTAGGGTGATCGCGCTTTCGGGACAGATGGTCTTGCACAGCCCACATTGCAGGCAGGCATCCTGCTGAAAGTTCAGCTGTGGCATGTCGGGGTTGTCGATCAATGCGCCTGACGGGCACAGCGACACGCAGCTCAGGCACAGGGTGCAGGCCTCGGTGTCCACCACAACCGCGCCATAGGGCGCGTGTTCCGGCAAAGGCAGCGGCTGAGACGCATCGGGGCGCAGCGCCTGCGCCGCCAGCCGCGTAATCTGGCGCCGGTTGCCCAGCGGCAGAACCGGCTGGGTCAGTGGCTGCGGAACGTCCTGCGCATAGAGCAGATCGGCCAGCGCATCGGGATCGACTTTGTCGATCACTCCAACAACGTCCGCTCCGGCGATGGCCAGCGCCAACGGCAGTTCGCGCTCCAACGCATCCCGCTCGGTCGTCGGGGCCAGCAGGATGTCGACCCGGGCAAAGCCATGAGCCAAGGCAGCCAGCATCTCGGCATGTCCAAAGCCGGACACCACACCCAGTTCCAGCGGAATCACATCGGCAGGCAGCCCGCGCCCGAACCGCGCGGCCAGCCGGATCATCTCGGCCCCGTGGGAATCATGCACCAACAGGCGCGGAGCACGCCCTCCGGCCCGACGGTAGGTCGCCGCCAGGGTCTGCGTCCGCGCCAGCAGGGCCGCCACCGGCGGATCCTCGTAGCTGATCGCGGTCGAGGGGCACAGGGCCGCGCATTCACCGCAGCCCGCGCAGACCATCGGGTCGATGGCCACGTGATCTCCGGCCGGGGTGATGGCCCCGGTGGGGCAGATGTCCAGACAGTTGGAACAGCCCACCTGCCCGGCCCGCGAATGGGCGCACAGTGTTTCTTCGAGCCGGACATACAGCGGCTTTTCAAATGTCCCGACCAGCTGCGCCGCGTCAAAGGCCAACCGGGCAACCGCCACAGCATCGCGGGGATCGGCGCGCAGATAGCCTTCGCGCTTGTCGGGGGCCGTCACGAAAGGCGTACCCCCCGCCAGGTCGATCAGCACATCGCAGGCCGACGCCGCACCGTCGCGCGGCGGGGTCCAGACAAATGCACCGCGCCCCGCCGGATCAATCTGCTGCAACGCATCCAACCGCAGGGTGAACCCGCCCAGCGCACCCGAGACCGACCGGACCCGCGCGCGCACCACGTCATAGGCTCGGCTGTCAGGCTGCGCATCATCGGTGACGACCACCGTCACCGCCATCGTGTCCGACAGTCGCTGGGCCAGGTCAAAGGCAACCTCGCCCGGCCCGATGATGCAGGCGGTGCCTTCGCTGATGACATCCACGCTGGGCGTGATCGGCTGCTGCAACAACGCCTCGGCGGCCAGGGCGGCCATCTTGGGCATCGCCGCGCGCGCCTGATCGGACCAGCCGGCCCGGTCGCGCAGATCGACAAAGCCGGGGTGATCCACGCCCAGTTCCTCGGCCAGCTCTTGAAACACTTGGGCCTCTTGCCCGCAGGCGATGACAATCTGGTCATCCGACTGCATCAGCTTGGCCGCAGCGGTCAGTTCGGTGGTGCACAGCGCCGTGTGGACCTTGCTGCATTCAGCACCGCAGGCAGCCGATATCCCCTGCCCGTCCAGGGCCTGACTTCCGGCGCAATCGCACAAGACCAATTTGGTGACCATGTTCCCCCCGCATCTCTCCCTTGCCCCTAACCTTAGACCCAAACGCCGCCCATGCAACGCGTGGCGGCCGGTTCTGGTCAGAAACTCTGTGTCGCCCGCCAAAGACCGTTGATCGCCGCCGCGACCCATTTGCGACGACTTTTTTCCAAATCACGACCATTTCAGGCCGCTGCGGACTTGGCACGTGGCCCATTTGTGTACCATAGTGAACCTAAGGGAAAGCAGGGGAGAGCTTTTCCGGGGAGGATCAAAGTGGCCGAGGCCGCAAAACAGATCGAAATGCCGGTTGGCGTCGTCGTGCGCAAGACACCGGGGGTCACGCGCTGGGCCCGGTGGAATTGGCGCGCGGTTGCGGTGCTGCCCGGCGCCCCGCCCGCTGACTGGGTCGAACTGCGCCGCGAGGGCGATGCGGTCGAATACCACGCCGCCACCCTGCCCTTGAAACTCTGGTCCGATGAAACCGAGGCCTATATGGCCAATCTCTCGGACAGCCAGCCATCACTGTATCTTGTCCTGCGTGACGATGCAGAAGGCGATCGCCCACTGAACGCGTTTCTGATCACCGCGTCACCTTATGAAGGTCAGGACTATGCCGATACCGGTGAAGAGATCGTGGAAAAGATCCCGATGACCGAAGGCCTGATTGCCTGGGTGCGCGATTTCACTCTGGCCCATCACCACGATGAGGTGTTCGTCAAACGCCGCCGCGACAAGAAACGGGTGGATCTTATGGAAGACGGCAAGGGCGATGCGCGCATCCGGCAGGCCTCGGATGTCTACCGCGCCCCGCGGAGGGCCGTGCAATGAGCGCTCGTCAGGATTTCTGGTCTCGCCGCAAGGCCGCCGTGCAGGCCGAAGCGTATTCCGAACAAGAGGCCCTGACCGCGCAGGAGATCGCCGCGCGGCAGGCCGAACTGGAAGAAAAGACCGACGCCGAGATCTTGGCCGAGCTTGACCTGCCCGACCCTGACCTTCTGCAGGCGGGCGACGATGTTTCGGGCTTCATGGCCAAGGCCGTGCCGGACCGTCTGCGCCGTCGCGCCTTGCGGCGCTTGTGGCGGTTGAACCCTGTGCTGGCGAATGTGGACGGGCTGGTCGATTACGGCGAGGATTACACCGACGCCGCCTGCGTGGTCGAAAACCTGCAGACGGCTTACCAGGTGGGCAAAGGCATGTTGCGCCATATCGAGGCGCTAGCCGAGCAGACGGAAGCCGAAGAACAACCGGTCGAGGCCGAAGCCGAGCCAGCAACCGAAACGCCCGAGCCTGAAGCCGAGCCCGCGCCCCCTGTCGAAGTGGCAGACGCCATCCAACCGGATGAGGACGAACGCCCCCCGGCCCCGCGGCGCATGAAATTCGAATTCGAAGGATGACCCGATGAACATTCGCGACCCGCAGACGTTCGAGATTTCCACCGAGGACCGTATGCGCGCGGATTTCTACAACTTTCTCGGCCTGCTGCTGGCCACGCCACCCGACCAGACCCTTCTGAGCCAGATCGCTGCGCTGTCGGGGGACGAGACCGATCTGGGTCAGGCCATTCAGGCCATGGCCCGCGTGGCCAAGGTGACCAAGCCCGAAGCTGCCGAGCGCGAGTTCAACGCATTGTTCATCGGGCTGGGGCGCGGAGAACTGCTGCCCTATGCCAGCTTCTACCTGACCGGATTCCTGAATGAGAAACCGCTGGCGCAGCTGCGCAACGACATGGCGGCGCGGGGCATCACCCGGGCGGCAAACGTGTTCGAACCCGAAGACAACATCGCCTCGCTGATGGAGATGATGGGCGGCATGATCGTCGGCCGTTTCGGCGGCCCGGCCGCGTTGGAAGATCAAAAGACGTTCTGGAACAAGCATATCGGCCCCTGGGCCGAGCACTTTTTCTCGGACTTGGAAGCAGCCGAACATTCGGTTCTCTATGCCTCGGTCGGCACCGCCGGCCGGGTTTTCATGGAGATCGAACGCGAAGCCTTCCGCATGACGACGCACTAGGCGGCCGTCATTCGCTGGCGCCCCGGCGGGCGCTGAACCGCAAATGGGAAAGGAGGATCCCATGAGCAAGACCAAGGAGACCGGCGCCAGCCGCCGCGACTTCCTGAAACTGGCGGGCACCGCGGCCCCGGCAGCCGTTGCAGCGGCCAGCCTGGGAACCGAGGCCGAAGCGGCCGAGCAACCCTCGGACGAGACCCGCATTCAGGACACGGCGCATACCCGCGCCTATTTCGACAGCGCGCGCTTCTAGGCCGCCCCGGCGACGCCCGGCGCAGGTCCGGACGTGGTCACACTCGGCTGACGGTTGCGATTGGCCCTGACGTCGATTTCGAAACACCAAGCCAGCCATGGTCAACATGGCCAGCAAGGGAGGAAGGAAATGCTTAGGAAAAAGACCAACGGGGTTGCGAGACGCCCCCAGCGGACAAGTATCCTGTCCCAAATCGGCGAAAAGAGCGTCGATCGCCGCGCGTTCCTGCGTGGCTCGGGCCTGACGATCGGCGGCCTGGCCGCGATCAGCGCCACGGGTGGAACCGTGTCGCCCGCCAGCGCCCAGACCGCTGCCAACACGGCTGTCGAGAACATCAAATCCGTCTGCACGCATTGCTCGGTCGGCTGTACCGTGGTTGCCGAGGTGCAGAACGGCGTCTGGATCGGGCAGGAACCCGGTTGGGACAGCCCGTTCAACCTGGGCGCCCATTGCGCCAAGGGGGCTTCGGTCCGTGAACACGCCCATGGCGAACGCCGCCTGAAATACCCGATGAAAAAGGAAGGCGGAGAGTGGAAGCGCATCAGCTGGGAGCAGGCGATCGACGAGATCGGCGACGGCATGATGAGCATCCGCGAGGAAAGCGGGCCTGACAGCGTCTATTGGCTGGGTTCGGCCAAGCACAACAACGAACAGGCCTATCTGTTCCGCAAGTTCGCGGCCTACTGGGGCACCAACAACGTGGACCACCAGGCGCGGATCTGCCACTCGACCACCGTTGCGGGTGTTGCGAATACATGGGGCTACGGCGCCATGACCAACAGCTACAACGACATCCACAATTCCAAGGCGATCTTCATCATCGGCGGCAACCCGGCCGAGGCGCACCCCGTCTCGCTGCTGCACGTCCTGCGGGCGAAGGAACAAAACAACGCCCCGCTGATCGTCTGCGATCCGCGCTTTACGCGCACCGCGGCCCATGCCGACGAATATGTCCGCTTCCGCCCCGGCACCGACGTGGCGCTGATCTGGGGCATCCTGTGGCACATCTTCGACAACAGCTGGGAAGACAAAGAGTTCATCCGCACCCGTGTTTGGGGCATGGACCAGATCCGCGAAGAGGTCGCAAACTGGACACCCGAAGAGACCGAGCGCGTCACCGGCGTGCCGGGATCGCAGCTCAAGCGCGTGGCGCGGACGCTGGCTAACAACCGTCCCGGCACCGTGATCTGGTGCATGGGCGGCACCCAGCACACCAACGGCAACAACAACACGCGCGCCTATTGCGTGCTGCAGCTGGCGTTGGGCAACATGGGCACCTCTGGCGGCGGCACCAACATCTTCCGCGGCCATGACAACGTGCAGGGCGCAACCGATCTGGGCGTTCTGTCCCACACCCTGCCCGGCTATTACGGCCTGTCCGCAGGCGCATGGGGTCACTGGGCCCGCGTCTGGGGCGAGGAACCGGAGTGGCTGGCTGGCCAGTTCGCAATGGTCAAGGACAAGGACGGCAAGGACAAGTCGCTGCAGAACGAACGGGGCATCCCGGTTTCGCGCTGGATCGACGGTGTTCTGGAAGATCCCGAGAACATGGATCAGCCCAACAACGTCCGCGCCATGGTTCTGTGGGGCCACGCGCCCAACTCGCAGACCCGGATGGTCGAAATGAAGACGGCGATGGAAAAGCTGGACATGCTGGTCGTGATCGACCCGTATCCCACCGTTTCCGCCGTCCTGCATGACCGGACCGATGGCGTCTATCTGCTGCCGGCCTGTACGCAGTTCGAAACCCGTGGCTCGGTCACGGCCTCGAACCGCTCGCTTCAGTGGCGCGACAAGGTGGTCGATCCGCTGTTCGAAAGCCTGCCGGACGAGGTCATCATGGCCAAGTTCGCCAACAAGTTCGGCTGGGCCGACCGGCTCTTCCGCAATATCGAGATGGAGGACCCCGAAACCCCGAATGTCGAAAGCATCACGCGCGAGTTCAACGCGGGGCTGTGGACGATCGGCTATACCGGTCAGTCGCCAGAGCGGATCAAAAGCCATATGGCCAACCAGCACACGTTCGACAGAACGACGCTGCAGGCCGTGGGCGGTCCGAATGACGGCGAATACTACGGTTTGCCGTGGCCCTGCTGGGGCACCGCCGAGATGGGCCATCCGGGGACGCCAAACCTCTATGACATGTCCAAACCGGTGGCCGAGGGCGGCCTGACCTTCCGCGCGCGTTTCGGCGTGGAACGCGACGGTGATAACCTGCTGGCCGAAGGGGTCTACAGCGTGGGTTCGGAAATCCAGGACGGATACCCCGAGTTCACGATGCAGATGCTGATGGATCTGGGCTGGGATGGCGACCTGACGGCCGAGGAACGCGCGGCCATCGACGCCGTGGCCGGGCCCAAGACCAACTGGAAGACCGACCTGTCAGGCGGCATCCAGCGGGTGGCCATCAAGCATGGCTGTGCGCCCTTCGGCAACGCCAAGGCCCGCACCGTGGTCTGGACCTTCCCGGATCCGATCCCGTTGCACCGCGAGCCGCTCTACACGCCGCGGCGCGATCTGGTGGCCGACTATCCCACCTACGAGGATCGTCAGGCCTATCGCCTTCCGACCTTGTATGCTTCGATCCAGAAGAACGACTTTTCAAAGGATTACCCGATAATCCTCACGTCTGGTCGTCTGGTCGAATATGAAGGTGGCGGCGACGAGACACGGTCGAACCCGTGGCTGGCCGAGCTGCAGCAGGACATGTTCGTCGAGATCAATCCGCGTGACGCCAACAACCTTGGCATTCGCGACGGATCGCAGGTCTGGGTCGAAGGTCCCGAGGGCGGCAAGGTCAAGGTGATGGCGATGCTGACCGAAAGGGTCGGTGCCGGCGTGGCCTTCATGCCCTTCCACTTTGGCGGCCATTTCCAGGGCGCGGACCTGAGGGAGAAATACCCGAAAGGCGCCGACCCGTACGTACTGGGTGAAAGCACCAACACCGCTCAGACCTATGGCTATGATTCAGTGACCCAGATGCAGGAGACCAAAGCGACTCTCTGCAAGATCTGGGCAGCGTAAGGAGGACGACAATGGCTAGAGCAAAGTTTCTCTGCGACGCTGAACGCTGCATCGAGTGCAACGCCTGCGTGACCGCGTGCAAGAACGAACACGAGGTCCCGTGGGGCATCAACCGCCGCCGGGTGGTGACGATCAATGACGGCAAACCGGGTGAACGCTCGATCTCGGTCGCCTGTATGCATTGTTCGGATGCGCCGTGCATGGCGGTGTGCCCGGTCGACTGCTTCTATCAGAACGAAGAAGGCGTCGTCCTGCATTCCAAGGACCTGTGCATCGGTTGCGGCTACTGCTTCTATGCGTGCCCGTTCGGCGCGCCTCAATACCCGCAGGCCGGCAACTTCGGATCGCGCGGCAAGATGGACAAATGCACCTTCTGCGCCGGCGGCCCCGAGGAAACGCACTCGACCGCAGAGTTCGCCAAATACGGCCGCAACCGGATCGCCGAGGGCAAACTGCCCATCTGCGCCGAGATGTGTTCGACCAAGGCCCTGCTCGCCGGTGACGGTGACGTGGTCTCGGCCATCTACCGCGAACGCGTCGTGGCGCGCGGGTTCGGCTCGGGCGCCTGGGGTTGGGGCACGGCCTACGACCAGAAGGACGGCTGAGACCTCAGCCTGACAACACGGGTGACCCGCCCCGGTGGGTCACCCGATTTTGGATTGATACCGAGGTTCCGATGCTGCGCATTTTTCTGGCTTTGACGTTGACACTTGGGATCGCGCACGGCGCGCTTGCACAGGACACGACCGGCACAGACGAACCAACCGCTGCACCGCGCGCGCAGACCGGTGGCGCCACGACGCTCGAGGATATTCTGGCCCGGCAACGCGGCGAGAAGGTCGACAACAGCTACCGCGCACAGAATACCGGGCAAGGCAATGCCGAAGGGTTGCTGGGTCAGTTGGGTACGCGCGGTGTGGCTTCGGACAGTGATGTGTATCGCGCCATCCGCTATGGCTCAGCCGATGTGACCGTGTCGACCAAGGGGCCGGCTGCCGGCGTGCTGATCCAGGACGGCGGCATGTGGTGGTGGACTTTTCGAACCGGTCCGCTGCGGGAATACGGAACCTATATTCTGGGCGGGATGCTGGTCGTTCTGCTTCTGTTTTTCCTGATCCGCGGCCGCATACGCATCGACGGCGAGAAAACGGGCCGCACGGTCACACGGTTTTCAGGATTTGAAAGGTTCGGGCACTGGCTGTTTGCCGGCTCGTTCCTGATACTTGGATTGACCGGCCTGCTGACTCTCTACGGCCGAGATTTCCTGATCCCATTGTTCGGCAAGGAAGGGTTCGCCACCATCGCGCAAGGCTGCAAGTGGCTGCACAACAATCTGGCCTGGGCCTTCATGCTGGGATTGATCATCATCACCGTGAACTGGATCGCCCACAACATCCCCAACCGGACTGACCTGAAATGGCTGGCGGCGGGCGGCGGATTGTTCACCAAAGGCAGCCACCCCCCGGCCAAGAAATTCAACGCCGGTCAAAAGATCATTTTCTGGCTATGCATCCTGCTGGGCGTCTCGATCAGCTTGTCGGGTCTGTCGCTGCTGTTCCCATTCGAGCTTCCGATGTTCGCCAAGACGTTTTCGATCGCCAACGCGACCGGGTTGCCGCAGCTGCTGGGGCTGGACCTGCCCACACAGATGTCTCCGCAGGAAGAGATGCAATATGCCCAGATCTGGCACGTCATGGTCGCCTATGCCTTCATCGCCATCATCCTGGCGCATATCTACCTCGGTTCGGTCGGCATGGAGGGCGCGTTTGACGCCATGGGCACCGGCGAGGTCGAAGAGCAATGGGCACGCGAGCACCATTCGCTGTGGCTGGAAGAGGTAAAGGCACAGGAGGCCAGCGACGGCGCGGCCTCGCCTGCCGAATAGATGCGCGGGCTGGCTTTGGCGCTGGCCCTGCTGCCGCTGCCGCTGGCGGCGGATTTCTACACGCTCAAGGGCCATGGCGGACCGATCATGGACATCGCCACAGCCCCGGACGGGCGCATTGCTACCGCCAGTTTCGACAATTCCGTGGGACTGTGGTCCGGACAGCAGCCGGACTGGCTGGAAGGTCACGAAGCTGCCGTGAACGCGGTGGCTTTTAACGGCACCGCGATCTATTCGGCCGGCGACGACTTTACCCTGCGCCGTTGGCCCGGTGGACAGGTCGTTGGCCAGCACAAGGGCAAGGTTGTCGGGATTGCCGCCTCAAAGACCCTAGTGGCGACTGCCAGCTGGGACGGGACCATCGGCCTTTGGCCCACCGAGGGCGGTGCGCGCAAGTTGCTGGGCCCAACGGGCAGCGGCGTCAATGCGGTGGCCTTCGCGCCGGATGGGCGGACGCTGTATTCCGCCGGGGTCGACGGCAGCCTGCGGGTCTGGGACGTGACGACCGGGGCGGAAACCGCGCGGCTGGTCGAGCACGGATTCGGCATCAACGAACTGGTCCTGAACGCCCAAGACGGATGGATCGCCTATGGCGCGGTCGATGGCGTGACCCGCATTCTGGACCTGACCACCGGGGCCGAGCACGATTTCACGCTGGACCGACGCCCGATCCTTGCGCTCGCCCTCAGCCCGGATCGGTCGCTGCTGGCGGTGGGCGATGGCGAGGGCTACATCATGATCATCGACACACGGGACTGGCGGATCGCGCAGGATTTCCGGGCAACGCTGCGCGGCCCGGTCTGGGCACTGGCCTTTTCCCCCGATGGAGAAAACCTGCACGCAGGCGGGTTGGATCAGGCCATGTACAGCTGGCCGGTGGCCGCGCTGGGATCACAGGAACGGATGGCCAGCCAAGAGCCGAGTTTCCTGAAGGACCCCGAAGAAATGCAAAACGGAGAACGGCAGTTCGCCCGGAAATGCTCGATCTGCCACAGCCTGACGCCGGACGATCAGCGCCGGGCCGGACCGACCCTGCATGGCGTATTCGGGCGTCAGGCCGGGACACTGCCCGGCTACATCTACTCGGAAACGCTGCAAGGGTCTGATATCGTTTGGAACGAACAGACGATAAACGCTCTTTTCGATCAGGGACCGGACCACTACATTCCGGGGTCGAAGATGCCGACGCAGCGGATCGCGCAGGCGCAGGACCGCACCGACCTGATTGAATTCCTGCGCAGCGCAACAGCGCCCGCAGACTAAGCCGGAGGATAAGATGAAAGCCTTTCTTGCAGCTGCCGCCGCAATGGTCGTCATTACTGCCGGCGCACCGCTGGTTTTGAAGCAACTCGGGCACTCAGCCGCCGAGACACAGACCGGCTCCTCGGTGCGACTAGACTGAATGTCCGAATTCCTGACCACACGAGAGTTGGCGGACCTGCTGCGCATTGGCGAACGCAAGGCCTATGATCTGGCGTCTTCAGGCGAAGTGCCCTGCGTGAAAGCGATGGGCAAACTTCTTTTTCCCCGGGCCGAGGTACTGGCCTGGCTCAATGCGTCGCGTACCGGTCCGGACACCGTCAAACCGCCCCTGCCCGACATCGTGGCTGGCAGCCATGATCCGCTTTTGGATTGGGCGCTTCGCGAAAGCGGCTCAGGATTGGCCACTTATTACGACGGTTCATTTGACGGGCTGAACCGCCTTGCGCGACGTGACGCACAAGCCGCTGTACTGCACATCCATGAACCGGGCGGGTTCAATATCAATTCCGTCCGCGATGCGCTGGGTGAAGCGCCCTTGGTTCTGTACGAGGTCGCAAGCCGCCAGCGCGGCCTGTTGCTGGCCCCTGGGGTTCAGGGAATTTCCGATTTTGGTGACCTGAAGGGCCGCCGTGTCGTGCTGCGCCAGGACAGTGCAGCCAGTCAGCACTTGTTCGATGCCCAGTTGGAAAGCTGCGGTCTGAGCCGCGCCGATCTTGACGCCCTGCCGACTTGTGCCCGCACCGAAGAGGAACTGGCAATCGCTCTGCATGACCACAAGGCCGAGGCGGGGTTCGGCATCGGAGCCCTGGCGCGACTCTACGGGTTGGGCTTCGTTCCGACCCATTCCGAACGTCTCGACCTCGCCATCTGGCGGCGGTCCTGTTTCGATCCGCCGATGCAGAAACTGCTGACTTTTCTGGGTACGGACAAATTCAGGCGTCGCGCCGATGAATTGGGCGGATACGATCTGTCCGGCTTGGGACAGATCCATCACAACGGCGCAAGTGACTGACTGGCCCTATTGCTGCGCGTTCGGAAAGAAGAGTTGCTCACCGTTCAATTTGTACGCCGCGATTGCTTCCTGACCGTCCGGGCCAGTGAGCCAGTCGATGAACCTTTTGCCCGCGGCCGCCCGGACCCGCGGATGCTTTTCGGGGTTCACGAGGATCACTCCGTATTGATTGAACAGCCGAGGATCGCCTTCGACCAGGATCTCGAGGTTTCCCTTGTTGCCGAACGACAGCCATGTGGCCCTATCGGTCAGGGCATAGGCATCCATGCCCGCAGCAAGGTTGAGCGTTGCGCCCATGCCCGATCCGGTCTCGCGGTACCACTCGCCCGAAGACAAGGTCGGGTCCGTTCCGGACAGGCTCCAAAGAGCCTTCTCCGCCTTGTGGGTCCCGCTGTCATCCGCGCGCGACGCGAACGGAGCTTTGGCCTGCGCGATCGCTGCCAACGCGGCCACCGCGTCGTCGCCGCCTTTGATCTTGGCCGGGTCCGATTTCGGCCCCACCAAGACGAAATCGTTGTACATCACGTCCCGCCGCTCGACACCCCAGCCGTCGGCCACGAATTGCTTTTCCGCCGGCTTGGCATGCACCAGCAGAACGTCACCGTCGCCGTTGATCGCATTTCGGATCGCCTGCCCCGTCCCCACGGCGACAACACGGACATCGATCCCGCTTTCCGCCTCGAACCCTGGAAGGATAAAGTCCAGAAGGCCGGAATTCTGCGTCGATGTCGTGGACTGCACGACAATGAATGGTTCTTCGGCCGCCGCCGGACCGGCGAACAGCCCGAACAGGATCATTGCGCTTTTGATTGCTGCGCGAAACATGGATTGCCTCCGGTTGTTGTTATGTGACCAGCCAGCCCGCCAGATACTGGCGCGAGGCCTGACATTGTGGCGCTTCCAGCACCTGTTTTGCGGCGCCATGCTCGACCACGCGTCCGCCCTGCATCATCACGATATCCGCCGCCAGCCGACGGGCTTGCCCGACGTCGTGGGTAACCATCACGATCCGCACGCCCCGGGCCGAGGCGCGCAGGATCATCGCCTCGATCATTTGGGTCGCCGCGGGATCAAGGGCGCTGGTGGGTTCGTCCAGGAACAGGGTCTCGGGGCCAAGCGCAAGCGCGCGAAGGATGGCTAGACGCTGTGCCTCGCCACCCGACAGCGAGCGCGCCGACTGCCGGGCCTTGGTCTCAAGCCCTCCTTCGGCCAGAAGCTCCTGGATCCGGTTTTTCCGAGCAGCCCTGCCGAGCCCCAGCCGTTTCAAAACAAAGTCCAGATTGGCAGACACCGATCGGCGCAGCAGAACCGGTTGCTGGAACACCATCGCCTGCCGGGCCTTGTGGGCCGCATTCAGAATTCCGCCATCCTGCCGAACCTGCCCCGCATCCGCCTTGATCAAACCATGCAGGCAACGCAGCAGCAGGCTTTTGCCAGCACCGTTTGGCCCAAGGATCAAAGTCGGCCCCGGACCATCCATCATCAGCTGCGGAACATCCAACAACAGCTTGCCATTGCGTTCCACTCGCAGCCCATCGGCCTGCAGACAATTGGGCATTTCTGGCATCAGATCACGCATGGCGCAACCCTTCCTGCTCGGCCCGAAGCGTCAGGGCGCTGACTGCCGCATTCACGGCCACGGCAATTCCGATCAGGATCGTCCCCAAGGCCAGCGCCAGGGCCAGATTTCCCTTCGAGGTCTCCAACGCAATCGTCGTCGTCATGACCCGTGTCACATGGTTGATGTTGCCGCCGACGATAATCACCGCGCCGACTTCGGCGATGGCTCGTCCGAACCCGGCCAGCAATGCAGTCACCAACGCCAGACGCGCATCCCACAACAGCACGGGAACAGACGCCAGCCGCGACACTCCCAACGAACGCAACTGTTCCGAATATTCCTCGGCCAGCATCTCGATCACCTGCCGCGTCAACGCCGCGACGATCGGGGTCACCAGCACAGTTTGGGCAATGATCATGGCGGTTGGGGTGTACAAAAGCTCCAGCACGCCCAGCGGGCCCGAACGGGACAGCATCAGGTAGACCAGCAGGCCGACGACAACCGGAGGAAAGCCCATCAGTGCGTTCATCAGAATGATCAACGCGCGCCGTCCGGGAAAGCGGGCCACCGCCAAGGCCGCGCCAACCGGCATCCCGATCACGGCTGAAATCAACACAGCCAGCACCGAAACTTGCAGCGACAGCGTCACGATCGCCCAAAGGTCCGGATCCCCGGTCAGGATCAGGTGGCTTGCTTGGCTGAATTGTGATGCAAAATCCTGCATTTTATTCCCAAATCCACCAATTTTCGTAGGGATCGCAAAATCTTACAGGAATAATAGAGGAAACTGCCTCTGAAGACAGTTAAATTCCGACATCCGCAAAAACAAACGCGGCCCACAGGGGGCCGCGCTGAATTGTTGCCATGGTACAGCCAATCAGTTCAGGGCTGCATCCGTGATCTGGCTGGTCCACGCGCCTTCGGGCTTTTTGGTGATCACCGGGTCCGAGCCGCCGGCCAGCAGCGTGTTCACCGTGCGCTCGAAATCAGCCGGATCCAACGCGCCATTCGAACCGGCGGTCAGCTTGGCGATTTCGCCCATCATGCGCTTCTGGTGTTCCTCGGTCTGAGCACCGGTCGCATCGTTCTCCAACACGATTTCGGCGGCTTCGTCCGGGTTCTCCTCGGCGTATTTCCAGCCTTTCATCGAAGCGCGCACAAAGCGTTCCATCTTGTCGACGAAGGCCGGGTCGCTGAGGTTTTCTTCAAGCACGTAAAGGCCATCTTCCAGCGTGGCAACGCCCTGGTCTTCGTACTTGAAGGTCACCAGCTCGTCGGGGCTGACGCCGGCGTCGATCACCTGCCAGTATTCATTGTAGGTCATGGTGCTGATGCAATCGGCCTGACGCTGCAGCAGCGGGTCGACGTTGAAGCCCTGCTTCAGAACCTCGACGCCGTTCTCGCTCTTGCCGCCGGTGTCGATGCCCAGCTGGCTCATCCAGCTCATGAACGGGAATTCATTGCCGAAGAACCAGACGCCCAGCGTGCGGTTCTTGAGGTCCTCGGGCGAGGAAATGCCCGCATCCTTCCAGCAGGTCAGCATCATGCCCGAGCTTTTGAAGGGCTGCGCAATGTTGACCAGCGGCAGGCCCTTTTCGCGTGCGGCCAGCGCGGCGGGCATCCATTCCACGGTGACATCAGCGCCACCGCCCGCGATCACCTGCGTGGGCGCGATGTCGGGGCCGCCGGGCAGGATGGTGACGTCCAGCCCCTCTTCTTCGTAGAACCCCTTGTCCTTTGCGACGTAGTAGCCCGCGAACTGGGCCTGGGTGACCCATTTCAACTGCAGCGTCACCTCGTCTGCGGCAAAGGCCGAACTTGCGGCGAATCCTAGGGCGGCTATGGCCCCGGTCAGTAGCTTGTTCATCTTCATCTTCTCCTAGTTGCTAGTGCTGCCCCGTTTTCGGGGTCTGTTGAATTGTTGTTCCGCTTAACTGCGTTGTGACGGGTGCCAGAAGGTCACCAATTTCTCGATCATGGCGACCAGACCGTAGAAGGCGGTCCCGGCCAGTGCCGCGACCACGATTTCCGCCCAGACCATGTCCAGCGACAATTGCCCGACACTGGTCGAGATCCGGAACCCCATGCCCAAGGTGGGCGAGCCGAAGAACTCTGCCACGATAGCGCCGATCAGGGCCAGCGTGGTGGAAATTTTCAACCCGTTGAAAATAAACGGCATGGCCGCGGGCAGCCGAAGCTTCAGAAAGCTCTGCCAATAGCTTGCGGCATAGGTATCCATCAGATCGCGCTGCATGGCGGTGGCCTCGCGCAGGCCGGCCACCGTGTTCACCAGCATCGGGAAAAAGACCATCACCACCACAACGGCCGCCTTCGAATGCCAGTCGAACCCGAACCACATCACCAGGATCGGCGCGGTGCCCACGATCGGCAGCGCGGCCACGAAATTGCCCACCGGCAGCAAGCCCAGGCGCAGGAAGTCCCACCGGTCCACGGCGATTGCCATCAGGAAGGCAGCGCCACATCCGATCACATAGCCGCTGAGCGCGCCCTTGATGATGGTCTGCACGAAATCGGCCCACAAGATCGGCAGGCTGTCCCAGAACCGGTCCCAGATCACCGAAGGCGCGGGCAGGATCACCAGAGGCACCTCGAGCCCGCGCACCAGCAATTCCCACACCCCGATGACGGTCAGGCCGAAGATCAGCGGCGCAAGAATGCGCACCGCCCGCGTGTCGGCATAAGGTCCGCTGGCCAGGCGGGTGTTCAGCCACCAACCGGCCAGCCACAAAAGGATTGCAAGACCGACCATCATCATTGCGCCATCCCCATGCGTTTCAACACCGCGCGCTCGATCAGGCCCAACAGGCCCACAAGACAGGCCGCCAGAATGGCCGCGGCAAACAGCGCCGACCAGATCTGCACCGTTTGGCCATAGTAGCTGCCGGCCAGCAGACGCGCGCCCAGCCCCGCCACGGCGCCGGTCGGCAGTTCGCCGACGATGGCCCCCACCAGCGACGCGGCGATCCCGATCTTGAGAGAGGCGAACAGATAGGGCATCGAGGCCGGCAGGCGCAGTTTCCAGAACGCCTGCCCGTTGCTTGCATTGTAGGTGCGCAGCAGGTCCAACTGCATCGCATCGGGGCTGCGCAGGCCCTTGACCATGCCGACGACCACCGGGAAAAAGCTCAGATAGGCCGAGATCACCGCCTTGGGGATGATCCCCTGAATGCCGATCGAATACAGCACCACGATGATCATCGGCGCCAATGCGATGATGGGGATGGTCTGACTGACGATGGCCCAGGGCATGACCGACAGGTCCATCACCCGACTGTGCACGATCCCCACCGCCAGCAGGATGCCCAGCCCCGTGCCGATGGCAAAGCCCAAGATCGTCGCGCTGAGCGTCACCCAGCCGTGATAGACCAATGACCGTTTCGAGGTGATCTTCTTCTGAACCGTGGTCTCCCACAGTTCGATGCCCACCTGATGCGGTGCGGGCAGACGCGGCCGATCCTGCGCCCAGGTCGCCGGAACGGCAAAGCTGTTGCGCAGCGCCAGACCGATTTCCCCCATGTCGCGGCGGTCTTTGGCCGAGGGCGGAACCACTTCGGCCCCGGCCCGTTCCTGTTCAGTTAGAACGCCCTTGATGTTCATCGGAATGCAGGCCGCGTACCAGATGACGATGATGGCCAGCAGAACGGTCAGAACGGCAACAAGCTGCTTCATGCGTGCCACTCCATCCGCACGACGGGGACGGTCTCGGGCGGCGTTGCGGCCTCGGTCCCGGTCTCGACAAAGCCCTCGCGGCGATAGAATCGTTGCGCGGCGGCATTCGGTTGATGGGCCGTCAGCCACAGAAAGCTGCGCCCCTGTTTTGCCCGGTCCAGCAGGCGCTTGCCGATGCTCTGCCCGGTCCGCAGGCAATACAGCGCGCCGACCTTCTGCGCCGCGGGATCGACCGACATGTAGCAATCGACGGGTTCGCCCACGACCCACATCTCGCGGTCTGGGAAGGCCTGCGCGATCAGCGCCTCCAACTCCTGCTGGGGCAGTTCATCCGTCATCCACTCGGTCTGGCGGACCCAGGCCGAGACCACCGCCGCGCAGGCCGGCACATCCGCCTCGATCGCGCGTCTGATGTCATCCCTGCCCATCACACATCGTCCCCGTGCCCGGCGCGCAGCCCTTCGCGCACGCGATGCGCGACCTCGATGAATTCGGGCGTGTCGCGGATGTCCAGCGGCCGTTCCTTGGGCAGAGGGCTGTCGATCACATCGGTGATCCGCCCGGGGCGCGGGCTCATCACCACGATCTTGGTGCTCAGATACACCGCTTCGGGGATCGAGTGGGTGACGAAGCCGATCGTCTTGCCGGTGCGCGCCCACAGCGCCAGAAGCTGTTCGTTCAGGTGATCGCGCACGATCTCGTCCAGCGCGCCAAAAGGCTCGTCCATCAACAGGATATCGGCGTCGAAAGCCAGCGCCCGGGCGATGCTGGCCCGTTGCTGCATCCCACCCGACAGCTGCCAGGGGAATTTTCCACCAAACCCCGCAAGATCAACAAGGTCCAGAACGTTCCTTACGCGATCTTCCTGTTCCTGAGCCGAGTATCCCATGATCTCGAGCGGCAGTTTGATGTTCTTGGCGATGGTCCGCCACGGGTACAGGCCCGCCGCCTGGAACACATAGCCATAGGCCCGGTTCCGGCGGGCCTCGTCCGGGGTCATGCCGTTGACGGTCAGCGTGCCACCCGTAGGTGTCTCCAGCGCAGCGACACAGCGCAGAAAGGTCGTCTTGCCGCAGCCCGAAGGGCCGATGAAACTGACGAATTCGCCCTTGTCGATCGCCAGGTTCACGTCCTTGAGGGCGTGCACGGGTCCGTCATTGGTTTGGAAGGTCAGGTCGAGGTTCTTTGCCTCGATCACGGGCTGGGTATTGCTTTCAGATGTCATCCTACTGCCTTGAAGTTTTGGCTTTTTTGCCCGTTCGGTAACCTTCGAACATCACACCCCCGTCGCCGGGATGCCCGACCGCTCTACCGGGCGCGGGGCGGTCAGCTCTTTCCAGGTGCTCAGCGCCTTGTTCACCGTGGTGTTGGCCTCGCGCGCGACGAATTTACCGTGGCCTTCCTGCGTTCGGATCTCGCCATCATGCACCGCGACCTGTCCCCGGGTCAGAGTAAAGCGCGGCAGGCCCTTGACCTCGTGCCCCTCGAACACGTTGTAGTCGATCGCCGACTGCTGCGTCGCCGCGCTTATGGTCTTGGTCTTGTCCGGGTCCCACACCACCAGATCGGCATCTGCGCCCACCAGAACGGCGCCCTTTTTCGGATAGCAATTCAATATCTTGGCGATGTTTGTTGACGTCACGGCCACGAATTCGTTCGGCGTCAGCCGCCCGGTCGCGACGCCGTGGGTCCACAGCATCGGCATCCGATCCTCCAGGCCGCCCGTCCCATTCGGGATCTTGGTGAAATCACCCACGCCGAACCGTTTCTGCTCGGTCGTGAAGGCGCAGTGATCAGTGGCGACCACGCTCAGCGAGCCCGACTGCAACCCCGCCCAAAGGCTGTCCTGGTGCTGCTTGTTGCGGAACGGCGGGCTCATCACCCGACGCGCGGCGTGGTCCCAATCGGGATGCGCATATTCGCCGTCATCCAGCGTCAGGTGCTGGATCAGCGGCTCGCCCCAGACGCGCTTGCCCTGCATCCGGGCCCGGCGGATGGCCTCATGCGCCTCTTCGCACGAGGTGTGCACCACATAGAGCGGCACCCCGGCCATGTCGGCGATCATGATGGCGCGGTTGGTGGCCTCGCCCTCGACCTGCGGCGGGCGCGAATAGGCATGGGCCTCGGGGCCGGTATTGCCTTCAGCCAACAGCTTGGCCTGCAACTCGGCCACCACGTCGCCGTTCTCGGCATGGACCATCGCGATTCCGCCCAGCTCGGCCAGCCGCTTGAACGAGGCAAACAGCTCGTCGTCATTGACCATCAGGGCGCCTTTGTAGGCCATGAAATGCTTGAACGTGTTGATGCCGCGCTGTTCGATGACGGTTTTCAGATCGTCGAACACCTGCTCGCCCCACCAGGTCACGGCCATGTGGAAGGAATAGTCGCAATTGGCGCGGGTCGACTTGTTGTCCCAGCGTTTGAGCGCATCCAGCAGGCTTTCGCCCGGGTTCGGCAGCGCGAAGTCCACCACCATGGTCGTGCCGCCGGCCAGCGCCGCGCGGGTGCCGCTTTCGAAATCATCGCTGGAATAGGTTCCCATGAACGGCATTTCCAGATGCGTGTGCGGATCGATCCCGCCGGGCATGACGTAACAGCCGGTCGCATCCAGTTGCTCATCCCCCTTCAGATCCGGCCCGATTTCGGTGATCACGCCACCTTCGATCTTGACGTCGGCCTTGTAGGTCAGATCCGCGGTAACGACGGTTCCGTTCTTGATGACTGTGCTCATGTTCAACTCCCTGCGGGCGCGTCTGTTGCGCCTCTATTGGTTTTCCAGCGGATTGGGGGCGCGCGGCCCCGGCTACTCCACGATCTCGGCGGTTTCGACGACCGCGTGGAACAGGACATCCGCCCCGGCGGTTGCCCATTCCTTGCCGATTTCCTCGGCCTCGTTGTGGCTCAGGCCATCCACGCAGGGGCACATCACCATCGCGGTCGGCGCCACGCGGTTGATCCAGCAGGCATCGTGCCCCGCGCCCGAAATGATGTTGGTATGCGAATAGCCCAGCCGCTCGGCTGCATTGCGCACGGCGGCGACGCAGGTCTCGTCGAATTTCACCGGGTCGAACCCGCCGACCTTCTCGAACGCGACCTGCAGGCCCATCTCATCCACGATGTCCTCGGCTGCGACGCGCAGCCGGTTCTCCATGTCCTTGATGACGTCCAACTCGGGCGAGCGGAAATCGACCGTGAACACCACCTTGCCCGGGATCACGTTGCGCGAGTTCGGATAGACGTCGATATGCCCGGCAGCCCCCACGGCATGGGGCGCGTGCGACCAGGCGATCTCGTCCACCTTTTCAAGAATGCGCGCCATCGCCAGCCCGGCATTCTTGCGCATCGGCATCGGGGTTGATCCGGTATGCGCGTCCTTGCCGGTCACGGTCACTTGGGTCCAGCTCAGGCCCTGGCCATGCGTGACGACGCCGATATCCTTGCCCTCAGCCTCGAGGATCGGGCCCTGTTCGATATGCAGCTCAAAGAAGGCATGCATCTTGCGGCCTCCGACCTCTTCATCGCCGCGCCAACCGATGCGCTGCAACTCGTCGCCAAATTTCTTGCCCTCGGCATCCTCGCGGTCATAGGCCCAGTCCTGGGTGTGCATCCCCGCGAACACGCCCGAGGCCAGCATGGCGGGGGCGAAGCGCGTGCCCTCTTCGTTGGTCCAGTTGGTGGCCACGATCGGGTGTTTGGTCTTGATGCCCAGATCGTTCAGGGTGCGGATGATCTCGAGCGCGCCCAGAACCCCCAGCACCCCGTCGTACTTGCCGCCCGTCGGCTGCGTATCCAGGTGCGAGCCGACATAGACCGGCAGCGCATCGGGATCGGTACCCGGGCGCATGGCGAACATGTTGCCCATCTGGTCAAGACCCATGGTGCAGCCGGCCTCTTCGCACCATTTCTGGAATAGCGCGCGGCCTTCGGCATCTTCGTCGGTCAGGGTCTGGCGGTTGTTGCCGCCGGCAACGCCCGGACCGATCTTGGCCATCTCCATCAGGCTGTCCCACAACCTGTCGCCATTGATCCTGAGATTCTGCGCCGGAGCTGCCATGTTCGTCTTCCCTGTTGCTTGCGATTTGGCTCGCTTTTGGTGTCTTGATTTGACCATCTGGTCAAACTCACGCTATCACGGGTTCGATATCAGTCAAGAAATTGCATCGCGCCGATGCAAAAATCGGCATATTCAACACCTGCTTGTTCGAAAAAGAGACGCCCTGCATACATGCCCAAAGACCGCGCCCCGACCCGAATTCAGAAAAAGAACCGCGCCGCGATTCTCGAGGCCGCGCTGAACGTGTTCTCGGCCCACGGCTTTCGCGGGGCGACCGTCGATCAGATCGCGGCCGAGGCCGGGCTGAGCAAGCCGAACCTTCTGTATTATTTCCCGTCCAAAGAGGCGATCCACACCGCGCTTCTGTCCGGCCTGCTGGACACCTGGCTGGCGCCGCTGCACGACCTTGATGAAAACGGCGAGCCGATGGAGGAGATCCTCTCGTACATCAAGCGCAAGCTGCAGATGAGCCGCGAGTTGCCGCGCGAAAGCCGCCTTTTCGCGAATGAGTTGGTGCAGGGCGCGCCCCGCATCCATGACGCCCTGTCGAACGATCTGAAGGCGCTGGTCGATCAGAAGGCGGCCGTTCTGACGCACTGGATGGACCAGGGCAAAATCGCCCGCCTCCACCCGCATCATCTGATCTTTTCGATCTGGGCGCTGACCCAGCATTATGCGGATTTCGATGTTCAGGTGCGCGCGATCCTGGGCGACGAAGACCCGTTCGAAGGGGCTGCGCCCTTCATCGATACCCTGTACCGAAAACTGCTGACCCCATGAAAAAAGGGCCGCAGCGCGGCCCCTTTTGGTGATCTGACGCCGGTCACTCGGCGGCCTTGGCCATCGGGTTGTTCGGGTGGGTCGTCCAGTTGGCATAGTCCGGCTGAACCACCTTGCCGGTGCGCGGATCGACCTCGCCCGCCGCCATCGGCACCATCGAGATGCAGCCCTCGACCGGGCAGACATCCACGCACAGGTTGCAGGCCACGCATTCCTCGTCGATCACCTCGAACACTCGGTCGGGCGACATGGAGATCGCCTGATGGCTGGTGTCCTCGCAGGCCGCATAGCAACGGCCGCACTTGATGCACTGATCCTGATCGATCTTGGCCTTGGCGACGTAGTTCAGGTTCAGATACTGCCAGTCGGTCACGTTCGGGACGGCCCGCCCGACGATCTCGGAGACGTTGGAGTATCCCTTCTCGTCCATCCACTGCGACAGGCCAGCCGTCAGTTCGTCGATGATCTTGAACCCATAGGTCATCGCCGCGGTGCACACCTGCACCGTGCCGCAGCCCAGCGCCATGAACTCGGCCGCGTCGCGCCATGTGGTCACTCCGCCGATGCCCGAGATCGGCAGGCCTTGGGTCGCCTCGGCGCGGGCGATCTCGGAGACCATCGACAGGGCGATGGGCTTGACCGCCGGGCCGCAATAGCCGCCATGGCTGCCCTTGCCGTCGATCGAGGGTTCGGGGCTGAACGTGTCCAGATTGACGCTGGTGATCGAGTTGATCGTGTTGATCAGCGACACCGCATCGGCCCCGCCATTCCGCGCCGCAGCCGCCGGCTTGCGAATGTCGGTGATGTTGGGCGTCAGCTTCACGATCACCGGACGGTCATAGTATTTCTTGCACCAGCGGGTGACCATTTCGATGTATTCGGGCACCTGCCCTACGGCCGAGCCCATGCCGCGCTCGCTCATCCCGTGCGGGCAGCCGAAGTTCAGCTCGATCCCGTCGGCGCCGGTTTCAGCGACGCGGGGTAGGATGGCTTTCCAGGCCTCCTCCTCGCACGGCACCATGATCGAGGCGATCAAGGCGCGGTCCGGGTAATCCGCCTTGACGCGGGCCATCTCCTCGAGGTTCACCTCGAGCGGCCGGTCGGTGATCAGTTCGATGTTGTTGAGGCCCAGCAGACGCCGGTCGGCCCCGTAGATCGCCCCGTACCGGGGGCCGTTCACGTTGACCACCGGCGGGCCTTCCGAGCCCAGCGTTTTCCACACGACGCCGCCCCATCCGGCCTCGAAGGCACGGCGGACGTTGTATTCCTTGTCGGTCGGCGGCGCCGAGGCCAGCCAATAGGGGTTGGGGCTTTCGATGCCCAGAAAGTTCGTTTTCAAATCAGCCATTTATCCGGCCTCCCTGATGCGAAGATGCATCTTCGTCCTGTCACACATATTCACGCGCCGACGCCTGGCTCAGGCGCTCAGGCTGGCGTGAATGTCCATCGCAGCATCGCGGCCCTCGGCCACGGCGGTCACGGTCAGATCCTCGCCGCCCGCAGCACAGTCTCCGCCGGCCCAGACCCCCGGAACCGAGGTGCGCCCGGTTGCGTCAACGGCGATCTTGTTGCCGTCGAGTTCCAAACCTTCCGGCGCACCATCCAAGGTCTGACCGATCGCCTTCAGAACCTGATCCGCAGGCAGGCGAATGGTTTCGCCCGTGCCGGTCAACGTGCCATCTACGGTGGCAGTATACTCCAATTCGATCTCGGCCGCTGCCCCGTTGCCGTGGATGGCGACGGGTTGGACGTTGCACAGAATTCGGACGCCGTGCGATGCGGCCAGATCCTGTTCGTAGCGGCTGGCACCCATTGCTTCACGACCGCGGCGATAGGCGATGGTCACATGTTCGGCCCCCAGCAGCTTGGATTTCACCGCGGCGTCCACGGCCGTCATTCCACCGCCGATAATCACCACATTTCGGCCTACCGGCAGTTTTGCCAAATCGGATGCTTGCCGAACATCTGCGATGAAGTCGACAGCGTTCCTGACGCCGTCCTTGTCCGACCCTTGCGCGCGCAAAGCGTTGACGCCCGCAAGGCCGATTGACAGGAAGACAGCGTCGTAGGCCTCCAACAACCCGTCCAACGAGATCGTGTCGCCCAGAACCGATCCGGTTTCAATCGCGATGCCGCCGATCTTCAGCAGCCAGTCCACCTCGGCCTGGGCAAAGTCATTGGTCGCTTTGTATGCGGCGATCCCGTATTCGTTCAGCCCGCCGGGTTTGGGTTTCGCCTCATGGATCACCACGTCATGGCCCAGCATCGCCAACCGATGCGCACAGGCCAGCCCCGCCGGCCCTGCCCCAATCACGGCGACGGTCTTGCCGGTGGGGGCCGCGCGCGTGAACGGATGCACACCGGCCTGCATCAGCGTGTCGGTCGCATACCGCTGCAAGCGCCCGATCTCGACCGGCTTGCCCTCGGCCGTTTCGCGCACGCAGGCTTCCTCGCACAGCGTTTCGGTCGGACACACACGGGCGCACATACCGCCCAGGATGTTCTGATCGAGGATCGTTTTCGCCGCCGATTCCGGTTGCCCGGCCTGAATCTGCCGGATGAACAGCGGAATATCGATATCGGTCGGACAGGCCGTCACGCACGGCGCGTCATAGCAGAAATAACACCGATCGGCGGCCACAGCGGCCTCGTGCGGCGCCAGAGGCGGATGCAGATCGGTGAAATTCGAGGTCAGCTCATCGCTGGAAAGCCGCCCGGCGACGATGCCGGGTACCATCTGGCCCTGTGCCATCACTCTACTCCCTGTAGATATGTTTGTTATTGAGACCAGCTTGCCACAAACAAAAATTTTATCAATTGGTAAAATTTGCCAAATGGTCAAAAAAGCGAAAACCGGGCCGAAAGACCCGGTTTTTTGGTGGCATTTGCCCTTTTTTCAGGCGAAACCGGCCTCAGACCATGCCGGACAGGTGGCCTGACTTTATCCAGACGCGGGCGCCATCTGGCCCTGCCCGCAATTCAGTGCGCGTTCCGGGCGGCAGCCGCAGCCAGTCCCATCGCGCGAATTCCTCACCTTGTTCGGTGAAGCCGCCGTCGATCACGAAGACCTCGGCGCCTCCAGGTACGTCAATCGGCACGACCTGGCCGGGCGGCCAACTGCGCACTTCGACCGTTTCATGGTCGTCCTTGAACAGCGGCACGTGGTCCGCACCGTTGATCGAGCGGCGCACGGTGGTTCGGTCGTTCGGGTCGAATTGGTGCAGTTTGACAAGGATCGTCGCGCCCTGGCTGGCCGATGGCGTATGCGACGAGGTCGGCGGGTTGCGGACATAGCTCCCCACCGGGAAACCTCCGGTCTCGTCCTGAAACACGCCGTCCAGCACCAGGTATTCCTCGCCCCCGTCATGGGTGTGGGCGGCAAAGGCGCTGCCGGGGGCAAAGCGCACGATGGTGGTGGCGCGCGCCACCTCGTCGCCGATCCGGTCCAGCATCTTGCGCTCGACCCCTGCGGCGGGCGAGGCCACCCACTCGGTCTGGTCGAAGTGAACCGCCACCCGTTGGGTGAAATCCGCATTGATCCGCATGTCGCGCTCCTGTCTGGTCTTCTCCATCAACATGGGCGTGCCGGGCCGGATTTCAAACACGCGGCGTTAACGGTTTTGACGCAGGTTCAGCGATGCTGTAGGTCGAAACCAACGGCAAGGGGCGGGCAAGCGCCCCGAACGGAAGGCGCAGATGCAGGCAGACCGGCAGAAATTCAACATCCTGATCATCGGGCAGAACAACCGCCTGCAATACGAAGCCGTCCTGTTCGCCGCCTCGCTGCGCCATTGTTCGCCCGGGTTCTCGGGCCGCCTGTTCGTTGGCGTTCCGCAACCCGGCCCGCGCTGGAGCCAGGACCCGAGCATCCGCAACGAGGATGTTCTGAAGGCGCTGAAACAGCTCGATGCCGAGATCCTGCCCTTTTCGTCCGAGGTGTTCGGCCAAAGCTATCCCTACGGCAACAAGATCGAGGCGCTGGCCGCCCTGCCCGAGGGTGAGCCCTTCGTGTTCTTCGACACCGACACGCTGATCACCGGCGACCTGGCCGCCGTGCCGTTCGATTTCGACCGGCCCGGCGCATCTCAGAAGGTCGAGGGCACCTGGCCCAAGCCAACCCTGTACGGGCCTGGCTTCGACGGCATCTGGCGGGCGCTCTATGACCGGTTCGGGCTGGATTTCCAAAGCTCGATCGACCCGACCCAACCGGCGGAATACTGGCGGCGGTACCTGTATTTCAATGCGGGCTATTTCTTTTACAAATGCCCCCGCCAACTCGGCGCGCGGTTTCTGGACTATGCCCGCACCATCCGGGATGGAGAGATCCCCGCCCTGACCGGCCAGAACCTGGACCCTTGGCTGGACCAGGCGGCGCTGCCGCTGGTCATCCACGCGCTTGGCGGCGGGCGCGATGTTCTGCCCGAGGGCCTGCTGGATGGCTCGGTCAGTTGCCACTATCGCCTGTTTCCGCTGCTCTATGCCCGCGAAAGCGACCGGGTGGTCGAGGTGCTGGAAACCGTTGCCGCGCCCAACAAGGTCAAGAAGGTGCTTAAGAACTACGACCCGCTGAAACGGCTGGTCTATCAGGGCAAGGGCGCCAAGATCCGCGCCATGTTCGACCGGGACAACCTGCCCCAGCGCGAGCAGGCCATCCGTAAGGTGATCAAGAACAAGGGGCTGTGGCTGCGCTGACGCGGACATTGTGCCGGGCCCGGCAATCGCCTAGAGATTCTGCAACGCTTATACCCAACAGGAGAGTGACGGATGTCCGACGGCCCCACCTATGGTTTTGATACGCTGCAAATTCACGCGGGCGCCCGCCCCGATCCGGCGACCGGCGCGCGCCAGACCCCGATCTATCAGACCACTGCCTATGTGTTCCGCGATGCCGATCACGCGGCCGCTTTGTTCAACCTGCAAGAGGTCGGCTATATCTACTCGCGCCTGACCAACCCCACGGTGGCAGTTCTGCAAGAGCGGGTGGCGACGCTGGAAGGTGGCGTTGGCGCGGTATGCTGCTCTTCGGGTCACGCGGCGCAGATCATGGCGCTGTTCCCGCTGATGGGGCCGGGCTGCAACGTGGTCGCCTCGACCCGGCTGTATGGCGGGACGGTCACGCAGTTCAGCCAGACCATCAAACGCTTTGGCTGGACGGCCAAATTCGTCGATACCGATGATCTGGATGCGGTTAAGGCCGCCATCGACGACGACACCCGCGCGGTGTTCTGCGAGTCCATCGCCAATCCGGGCGGTTACGTCACCGATATCCGTGCGCTGGCCGATGTGGCCGACGCCGCCGGCATTCCGCTGATCGTCGACAACACCTCGGCCACGCCCTATCTGTGCCGCCCGATCGAGCATGGCGCCACGCTGGTCGTGCATTCGACCACCAAGTACCTGACCGGCAACGGCACGGTCACCGGCGGCTGCATCGTGGATTCGGGCAAGTTCGACTGGTCCGCCAATGACAAGTTTCCCTCGCTCAGCGCGCCGGAGCCTGCCTATCACGGCCTGAAGTTCCACGAAACCTTCGGCCCGCTGGCCTTCACCTTCCACGGTATCGCCGTTGGCCTGCGTGACCTGGGCATGACGATGAACCCGCAGGCAGCGCATTACACGCTGATGGGGATCGAGACGCTCAGCCTGCGCATGCAGCGCCATGTCGAAAACGCCGAAAAGATCGCCGCCTGGCTCGAGAAAGACGACCGCGTGGACTATGTGACCTATGCGGGCCTGCCCTCGTCGCCCTATCACGACCGGGTCAAGAAGCATTACCGCAGAGGCGCCGGGGCCCTGTTCACCTTTGCGGTCAAGGGCGGCTATGACGCCTGCGTCAAGCTGGTGAACGCGCTCGAGATCTTCAGCCACGTCGCCAACCTGGGCGATGCGCGGTCCCTGATCATCCATTCGGCCTCGACCACGCACCGGCAGTTGACCCCCGAACAGCAAGAGGCTGCCGGCGCCGGGTCGAACGTGGTGCGGGTCTCGATCGGGATCGAGGATGCCGACGACCTGATCGCCGATCTCGATCAGGCGCTGTCCAAGGCTTGCGCCTAGGCCGAAATGCCAGGGCACCGGATCAACGCGTTGGGGCAGCCCGTGGGCCTGCCGGTTGCGGGGGATTTCCCGCGCCCGGCCCCACCGCGCGCGCCCATGCAGGGGCGGTTCTGCTGCGTGGTGCCCTTGGATGTGAATGCGCACGCGCCCGGCCTGTTCCGGGCGTTTGCCGCCGATACCGACGGGCGCAATTGGACCTACCTGCCCTACGGCCCGTTCGACTCGCAAGCCCAGTTCGCCGCCTGGCTGGCCCAAACCTGCACGTCGGACGATCCGCTGTTCCACACGGTTCTGGACCAGGGCGGGCAGCCCGTCGGGATGGCGTCCTACCTGCGTATCGACGGCAATGCCGGCGCGATCGAGGTGGGACACATCCATTTCTCGCCGCTGATGCAGCGTACTCCGGTCGCGACCGAGACGATGTTCCTGATGATGTGCCGCGTGTTCGACGAGTTGGGCTATCGCCGGTACGAATGGAAATGCGATGCGCTGAATGCCCCGTCGCGCCGGGCCGCCGAACGGTTGGGTTTTGTCTTCGAAGGCGAATTTCGGCAGGCCACCCATTACAAGGGGCGCAACCGCGACACGGCGTGGTTTTCGATCATCGATACGGACTGGCCACGCATCCGGCAGGCGTTCGAAACTTGGCTGTCACCTGAGAATTTCGATGCCACGGGCCAACAACGGGAACCGCTGATGGCCCGCAGCGAAAGCTGACGTCACTCGGAAATGTCGAACTCCATCGACACGGTGACCGAAACCGAAACCTCGCCACCGGCGACCGGGACCCCGCCCGAATCGGCCATGGCCATCTCGCGCATCTGGGGCATTGGGCGAATCCCCCCGCCCTGCTCGTTGATCGACACGACTGAACCCAAAGTGACACCGGCGGCCTGAGCCAATTGTTCGGCCTTGGCTGTCGCATCGGCGACGGCTTGAGCGCGCGCCTTCGCCTCAAGTGGCTTTGGATCCTGAATCGTGAAGGTCAAACCACCAAAATCATTCGCGCCATCCTGAATGACCGCATCCATGATCTGCCCCAGATCATCCAGATTTCTGACCCGCACGAACACACGGTTCGACGCAACGAATCCTGTGATCCTAGGTGCTTCGCCATCCGCGTTACCCCGTCCGGACCAGACCGGGGACAGGGACAGATCGCGGGTCTGCAGGTCGCGCGATTCGATCCCCATCTCACTCAGGCGGTTCAGGACGGTGGCAACCGCGTCCGAGGTCGCCTGCATTGCTGCCGAAGCCTGCGCGTCTTGATTTGTCACCCCCACCGTGATGGTTGCCATATCCGGCGCGGCCTCGGCCGTGCCGGTTCCGTAAACCTGGATGCGACGTTCTTCCGCATGGGCGGCCACAGCAACTGTCGCCGCCAATACCGCCGCCAAAAAAGCAAATGTCTTCAATGTGATCTCTCCTGTTTTCTGAGATCAAAGATGGGTTGGCAAGCCTTCGCCGGACAAGGGGAGATTTTGCCTTTTCCTTTCCCTCGGCGGGTTCCTGCTTTAATCTCGGTGCGCGGACGCAAGGGCGTTTGCTTTGGTTCAGACAATTACGGCACCCTTGAATAATGAAACCCGCTTTTGCGCTGTCTCTTTCTGATAACGGGATCACTCTGCTGCACTATTCGGATGACGAATGGTTTGGCATCGGGACCGTATCACTAGACGCGCCGGACTTTTCCGAACAGCTGAACGAGCTTCGCGGTCGAGGTTTCGCCCTGGCCAATGACCTCAGCTGTACGGTCGTGATTCCTCCGGACCACGTGCGCTACCTCACGGTCACCATTCCAGACGACTCTGACGTGACGCAGGTTGTCGAGACGGAATTGGCTCAGGCCACGGGCTGCGAGATTGCCGAGTTGATGTATGACCTCCGTGCGGATGGGTCGGATCTTCTGGTAGCTGCCGTGGCGAAAGAGACAGTAGAAGAGGCCCGAGCCTTTGCCAGTCGCTACGGGTTCGTGCCTGTCCGGTTCGCTGCAACATTGGCCCCCGATGTGCCCTGGACCGGTACCGGAGAGTTCGAGTTCGCCGAGCGCGCGACATCCGTCACACCGCCACCCGAGCCACCGGCCGAGGAGATTGCTGCTGTCGCGCCGGCCGAGGACGCAGAACCCGCGCCTCAGGCTTCGCAGGCATCGGAAGCCGATCCGGCTCCCTCGCCTCAGGCGCATCCGATTGCTGAACCGGCTCAGCCGGACGTATTCGTTTCGCCGATAGAAGCGACTGAAACCGCCGCACTGAAACCTGCGGCATCGAACTCCGGCATACCGGTTCGCTACATTGGTGCCGCTGCGGCGGGCGCTGTCGTGCTGGCCGTTGTCGCATTGATCTGGTCGGGTTCAGACGAAACCGGCAGCCCGGTGGCTACTGCGCCGATCGTCGAAACGGCACCTGCGCCAGTTTCTATCGCCGCCCCGCCGCTGACCGAGACCGACGCTGAAGGACTTGCAGAAGTCGCTCCTGAGCCCGAGGGCACGCCCGACCCCGAGGCATTGGCCAACGAAGACCTGACGTTTGAAGCCAGCACACCCCTGGTCGAGCCGGAGACACCCACGCCTCCCGAATTGACGCCGACGGATCAGGCAATTCTGGAAGCATTGAATGTTGCGCCCTCGCCTGTCGAGCAGGTCGAACGCGATCCGGAAAGTGTCGAGGATTTCGAAGAAGCCTCAGGCCTGACGATCACCGCGCCCGATCCGCTGCCGCTGCCAGATCCCGAGGTGCCCGAGGACGTATACCTGTCGTCCGTTGATCACGCGGCGCTGTCGCAGGATGCCGTGGCGCTTCCTGCCGAAAAGAGCTTTGATACCGACGAGCCGGTGGCTACGGTTGGTCTGCCCAATGCCGCGGGCAGCCGTTTCGAGCTGGATGACCGCGGCCTTGTCACTCCGACACCTGAGGGGACATTGAACCCCGACGGCATCCTTGTGTTCCTCGGCCGCCCGTCGTCGGTTCCCCCCCAGGTGCCGGTCAGGTTCGAAACCGACCCAACCGCCACAGACGACGACACACGGCTGGCCGGCCTGCGTCCGCGCCTGCGCCCGGAAACGCTGGTTGAGAACTTTGAGCGTGGGCAGTTGGGCGGCCGAACGGTGGACGAGCTGGCGGTCATTCGCCCGAACTCCAGGCCGGCGTCTATCCAAGAGCGCGCGGCCGTGGACCGCACGCCCACCGCATTGGCAGTAGTGCGCGTTCCCCGTCCCCGCGTTCGTCCGTCGACCGTGGCCGCATTGGCGGCCCGAAAAGCAACAACCGGCACGGCCACTCTGGGGTCGACCGCAGCGGTAGCAAAGGCGGATGACGATGAAGCGGGATCGTTCAAACCCACAACCGTCGCACCCAAGATACCCAGCCGGGCCTCGGTGGCGCGCCAGGCCACGATTGACAATGCATTGAACTTGCGGCGTCTGAACCTGATCGGCGTTTACGGTACTCCCGCCAATCGGCGTGCCTTGGTCCGACTACCGAGCGGTCGGTACAAGAAGCTGAAGGTAGGAGATCGGATTGACGGCGGCAAAGTCGTCGCGATCGGCGACAGCGAGCTTCGTTATCAGAAAGGCGGGCGCAACGTCACGTTGAAGATGCCGCGCGGATAAAATTCGCCGCGTTTCGGAAAAAGGAACCCGGCAGGCCGGGTTCCAAATTCTGGGTCTTCATCAGGCGGCAGAAATCTCTCCGGATTCAATCTGCTCACGCTCGATCGACTCGAACAGAGCCTTGAAATTGCCCTCGCCAAAGCCGTCATCTCCCTTGCGCTGGATGAACTCGAAGAAAATCGGACCTATCACAGTTTTCGAGAAGATCTGCAGCAGGATCTTGGTCTCGCCGCCGTCCACCACGCCTTCACCGTCGATGAGGATACCGTGCTTTTTCATGCGGTCCACCGGCTCGTCATGGCCCTTCACGCGGTCGAAGGACATATCATAGTAGGCATCGTTGGGACCAGGCATGAACTTCAGACCGCGTTCGGCGATTGCATCGGTCGAGTCATAGATGTTCTCGCTGCCGACGGCGATGTGCTGGATGCCTTCGCCTTTGTACTTCTTCAGGTAGGATACGATCTGACCGGTCTCGCCGCGGTCTTCGTTGATCGGAATCCGGATACGGCCGCAGGGCGAAGTCAATGCACGGCTGAGCAAGCCGGTATATTTGCCCTGGATGTCAAAGAAACGGATTTCGCGGAAATTGAACAGATCGCCGTAGAACTTGAACCACTTGTCCATGTTGCCCTTGAAGACATTGTGAGTCAGGTGATCGAGGTAGTAGAAGCCGACGCCGCGCGGCTTGGACTGCTTCAGCCACTCGAATTCCTGATTGTAGGGCGAGGTTTCGTAATACTGGTCGATGAAATAGATCAGCGACCCGCCGATGCCCTTGATCGCGGGCACGTTCATGGTCTTGTCGGCCGCATCATAGGGTTCTGCCCCCTTCGACACCGCATGGTCATAGGCCTTTTGCGCATCCACGACACGCCAGCCCATCGACGGGGCACAGGGGCCATGCTCTTCCACAAATTTCGCGGCAAAGCTGTCGGGGTCCGCGTTCAGGATGTAGGTCACATCGCCCTGCTGCCACAGCTCGATCAGTGGCTTGGTCTTGTGGTGCGCAACCTTTTCGAAACCCATCTTGGCGAACAGGTCGTGCAGCTCCTGCGGTTCGGGATGCGCGAATTCGACAAATTCAAACCCATCGGTGCCGGCAGGGTTCTCGGCGCTGATCACGGATTTCGGGGCATTGTGCGGGAAAGGGCCCATGGCTTGTCCTCTTGAAACAGGAAATTCTTTGCTGATTCAAGAATACGCCTTTTTCAGCGCTGTTTTTGCGCATTCTTTTCATGTAAACTACAGAAGTCTGCGAAATTTCCGCACCAGAACCCGAAAAATCTGAGAATCTCCGCACATGCTGGACGCAACCGATACTCGCCTTCTGGCCGCGCTGCAAAAAGACGCGCACCTGACCGCGCATCAGTTGGGCGAGATGCTGAACCTGTCCCCCAGTCAGGCCGGGCGCCGCCGTCAGCGGCTGGAGGCCGAGGGCTATATCACCGGCTACGCGGCGCGGCTTGACCCGCGCAAACTTGGGCTGCAGGTTCAGGGATTCGTACAGGTTCACCTCGGCACCCACGGCCCCGAACAATCATCCAGTTTTGCGCGCATGGTGGAAACCCGCCCGGAAATCACCAGCGCCTGGACGATGACTGGCGAGGCAGACTATCTGCTCCATGTCTATTGCGAGGATCTTTCCGCGCTCAACACCTTGCTTCACGAGGTGATACTGCCCCATCCTGCGGTGGCACGGGTGCAAAGCCAGATCGTGATGGACCAGCTGAAACGCGACGCTCCGCTGCCGACCTGACGGCAAGGAAAGGAAGAAGATGAACGAGTTTCTGTATCAGGCTTCGATCTATCTGGCAGCCGCCGTGATCGCCGTCCCCCTGTCGGCGCGGCTTGGGCTGGGGTCTGTCCTCGGATATCTCGCCGCCGGCATCGCCATCGGTCCGGTCCTTGGGCTCGTGGGCGCGGAAACCAAGGACTTGCAGCATGTCGCGGAATTTGGCGTCGTCATGATGCTGTTCCTGATCGGGCTCGAGCTGGAACCCCGCGCACTTTGGGATATGCGGCACCGGTTGTTGGGGCTTGGTGGACTGCAGATCTCGCTCTCTACGGTCGTGATTGCAGCAGTTACCTTCTATACAGGTCAACCATGGTCAGTTGCTTTGGCCGTGGGGCTGACACTGTCCCTGTCATCAACCGCCATCGTGCTGCAGACGCTGTCGGAAAAGGGCTTGATGCGCACAAACGGCGGGCGATCCACGTTCTCGGTCCTTCTGACCCAGGATATCGCCGTGATCCCGATCCTGGCGTTTCTGCCGCTGCTGGCCATGCCGGCCAGCATCTTTATCGAGGATGACGGATCAATCACGCGCGGCGGCGACGGGCACGGCGACGCGCACCATACATTGTCATTGGTCGATGGCCTGCCCGGATGGGCAGTGACGCTGGTGACATTGGGCGCGATCGCGTTCGTGATCGTGGTCGGCGTCTATCTGACCCGTCCCTTGTTCCGGTTCATCCACACCACCCGCCTGCGCGAGATGTACACGGCGTTGGCCCTGATGATCGTGGTCGGGATCTCGTTCTTGATGACGCTGGTGGGCCTGTCCCCGGCGTTGGGCGCTTTCCTCGCTGGCGTCGTTCTGGCCAGTTCCGAGTTCCGGCACGAGATGGAAAGCGACCTTGAGCCATTCAAGGGATTGCTGCTGGGCCTGTTCTTCATCACTGTCGGGGCCGGGATCGACGTCGGGTACTTTTTCAACGATCCGTTCGACCTGATCGGGCTGGCCTTGCTGGTGATCCTGGTCAAGGGCCTGATCCTGTACGCCGTTGGTCGTGCATTCAAATTGCGCGGCCGCGACCATTGGCTGTTCACGCTGGGTTTGGCTCAGGCGGGTGAGTTCGGCTTTGTGTTGCTGGCCTTTTCGACCAAACAGAATGTCATTCCCCCGGCCCTGTCCCAGAAGCTGTTGATGATCATTGCCCTGACGATGCTGATCACACCGCTTCTGTTCATCATCTATGACTACCTTTCGCGCCACATCCGCGACAACTCACCCGAGGTTGAACCCGAGGAAATAGACGAAAAAGGTCCCGTCATCATTGCGGGAATTGGGCGGTTCGGACAGATCGTCAACCGGCTGGTGCGCGCCAGCGGGTTCAAGACGGTGGTGCTGGACCACAATATCGAAACGATCCAATTGATGCGTCGGTTCGGCGTCAAAGGATTCCTGGGTGATCCGACGCGCCCCGAGCTGCTGCGGGCCGCGGGGCTTGAGAAGGCTTCCGTTTTGGTGGCCGCGATGGACAACCGCAAGGAAGTGACCCGATTGGTCGGTTACGCCCGCCGGCAGCGTCCCGACCTGCACATCGTCGCCCGCGCGCATGACCGCACCCATGTGTACGAGCTGTATCAGGCCGGCGCTGATGACATCGTGCGTGAGATGTTCGACAGCTCTCTGCGGGCCGGGCGTTATGTGCTGGAAAACATTGGTCTGAGCGAGTACGAGGCCGCGCAAGCACAGCAGACCTTCTATCACCACGATCGGCAGGCAATTCGCGAACTGGCCGAACTCTGGGTTCCTGGCATGCCGACGGCCGAGAACAAAAAGTACATCGCACGCGCGCGCGAGTTGGAGAAGGACCTGGAAACTGCGCTGCTGGAACTGGCCGAAAAGAACGAAAAGAAATCAGCCTGACCCGGGGATCTCCCGGGCCAGGCAGGCTCAACCGTCCGACACACCGGCTTCGGCAAAGGTGGCCATGCCCGAATGGCAAGCAACGGCGCTTTTCAGGATGTTGATGGCCAGCGCAGCCCCCGACCCTTCTCCCAGCCGCAGCCCGAGGCTCAGCAAGGGCGCTTTGTCCAGCTTGGTCAGCATGGCCGCGTGCGCACTTTCCGCACTCTGATGGCCGGCAACGGCATGGTCCAGCGCTCCCGGCGCGAGACGTTCGAGGCAAGCCGCAGCCGAGGTGCAGATGAACCCATCCAGAATGACAGGGATGCGCAGAACTCGTGCGGCAGCAATGGCCCCTGCCATGGCCGCAATCTCGCGCCCTCCCAAACACCGCAGGATCTCAAGCCCATCGCCCGATGCTCCGTGCAGCGCAACACCTTCGGCCACGACACGCGTCTTGTTGGCAAGGCCCGCATCGTCCACACCGGTTCCACGCCCGGTCCAATCAGCGGCTTCTCCGCCGAACAACGCGCAGGCGATGGCCGCTGCAGGGGTGGTGTTGCCAATGCCCATTTCGCCCACGACCAGAAGGTCTGCGGTGGGATCAACGGCGTTCCAGCCGGTCTGAAGAGCGGCCAGAAGCTCGGCCTCGGACATTGCCGGGGCCTTTGTGAAATCGGCCGTCGGCCGATCCAGGTCCAGCGCGTGTACCGTCATCTTGGCCCCGGCCGCCTTGGCCAGTTGGTTGATGGCCGCGCCTCCGTGCTCGAAGTTCATGACCATCTGAACCGTAACTTCGGGCGGAAAGGCCGAAACACCCTGCGCCGTCACGCCGTGATTGCCGGCAAATACAATCACCTGAGGTGCCTCAATCTGCGGTCGGGCATCCCCGCGCCAACCGGCATACCAGATCGCCAGATCTTCGAGCCGGCCCAACGCACCCGGCGGCTTGGTCAGCTGTCCGTTGCGGTCGGCAGCCCCTTGCTTTGCAGCCTCATCCGGGCCCGGGACATTGCACAAGGCGTCGCGGAAGGTATTCAGATCATTGAGTTCAGGCAGCATTCAAAGCCTCGTTGCATCGGAGTGGTCCTGCGTGTTTAACCGAAGTAGGCAAGGCAACAACCCCTCGAAAGGCGCGCAAGTGCACAAAAACGACACTCGAACCTTTTCGCCATGGGACGTGCCGCTGGTTCTGGTTCTTCTGACGCGGCTGCCTTTGCCCGTGCTACCCAAATGGCTCTTTGAGCGGCAGTCCAAAGCCGCTTGGGCCTATCCTGCGGCCGGGCTGGTCGTTGGCGGCTTGGGCTGTATCGTAGGCTGGTCTGCGATGGCCCTGGGCCTTTCCGGGACAGTCAGCGCAGCCCTTGCTGTCGCCGTTCTGATCGCAGCGACCGGCGCCATGCACGAGGACGGGCTGGCCGACACCGCGGATGGGCTTTGGGGCGGATATACACCCGAACGCAGACTCGAGATCATGAAGGACAGCCATATCGGCAACTATGGGGTGTTGGCCTTGTTGGTCATTCAACTGCTCAGGATCTCAGCGGTCGCATCATTACTGGCGGCAGGAAGTCCGGCCGGAATACTGGCGGCGGCTGTGTTTTCCCGTGCGCTGATGCCACCAATGATGGCGGGCCTACCGAACGCCCGCGGCAGCGGGCTGAGCCATAGCGTCGGCGCTCCTCCGCCTTTGTCGGTTGCAGCCGGTTTTGGGCTGGCTCTCGTTTTCTCTCTGGCTCTTCTGGGTTGGACCGCCCTTCTGCCCGTCGCCTGTGCGGTAACTGCAACCGTGGGTCTGGCAATCATAGCCAAAGCCAAGATTGGCGGTCAGACCGGTGATATCCTGGGGACTTCTCAACAGCTGTCGGAGGTTGCTTTCCTGCTGGCCGTTGCGGCCCTGCTCTAGCCGACACCGCCGGTTTTGATCCGCAGTGTCTCACCGCAGTGCTTGCAGTGTACGGCATCCGGGTCGTGCCGAAACAGGCCGCAGTTGGGACATTTGTGGCGTACTTTCTGCGGCATGAAAATGGCCTGAGCCAGCCGCACGAACAGCGCCACACCAACCACCATTATGAACACGGAAAACAGCTTGCCGCCCGGAGAGTTCAGTGTGATGTCGCCGAACCCCGTCGTGGTCAGTGTCGCCATAGTGAAATACAGCGCATCGATATACGGGTTCTGGCTATCCTGGGGGATATAGAAAACCAGTACGGCGGTGGATGTTGCGAAAATGAACACCAACAGGTTCACGGCCGCGATGACCGCATCCTCGTGGGTTCGGAAAAACTCACTGTCGCGACGCAGATCATGCAACAGGTGATAGGAATGGATCAGTCGCAGCGCGCGCAAAATCCGCAGGAACGCAAGGCTGCCGGTCAGGAAAGGGTCAAGGATCAGCGAGGCGATCACGACCAGATCCGCAAGCGTGTAGATTTTGAACAGCAGCTTCTTGCGGTCTTTCGCGATCCACATCCGAGCCGCGAAATCCAGCAGGATGATCAGCCCCACTGCCCAACTGACTGCAATCAATCCGGGGCCGTGCGGAATGTTCGCCGTCGCCACGAAAAACACGATCGAGGCAAGGTCGAACAGGATCAGACAGTACCGGAACCAGACCGAAACCGCCCCTCTGCCGATATAGAGTGCCTTGACCGTCTGCTTCATGACTGACCCGTACACGGTTCCAATAACTGGGAAATTAGCGGGAAAGGCGGCGCGAACCAAGCGATCGGGCATGAAAAAGGCCGCTCTGAAACCAGAGCGGCCCTTTGGTGTTGCTTCAAAGCCCGATCAGGCCGCGCGCGAGGTCAGGACTTCGTCCACTTGCTTGGCCGCTGCGATTTCGTCCGAACCGGACACGGCCGCAACTTCGCGCGTCAGACGCTCAAGCGCGGCTTCATAGAGCTGACGTTCGGAATAGCTCTGCTCGCGCTGGTCGTCGGTGCGGTGCAGGTCACGCACCACCTCGGCGATCGAGATCAGGTCACCCGAGTTGATTTTCTGTTCGTATTCCTGCGCCCGACGCGACCACATCGCACGTTTTACCTTGGCTTTGCCCTTCAGCGTCTTCATCGCCTGGCTGATCACATCGGGCGAGCTGAGCGAGCGCAGACCGGATTCAGTGATCTTGTTGGTCGGCACCCGCAGGGTCATCTTGTCTTTCTCGAATGAGATGACGAACAGCTCGAGCGAGTATCCAGCGACTTCCTGTTCTTCAATCGATATAATTTGCCCGACCCCATGTGCAGGGTAGACAACATAGTCGTTCGGACGGAACTCAAGCTTCTTCGACTTTGTCATGCACGTGTTTCCTTGGTTGCAGAGCGGGAAAAAAGCGACAAAAAACCTAACCGGGGTCACCCGCGACCCCTGTCAGGCTGATTACATGTCAAAAACTCAGAACTCCAAAGTGAGCATACTTACGGAGTCGTCCCCATCTCGATCATCATTTGCCAAATGAGTATATCACAAAATTAAGACACCTGAAAGCGGACGGGGCCTTCGGTTCGGAATTTGTGACTTTTTTCAGCGCATTAAGGCAAAAACTTACGGCAGCCTTACGGGTTTTACGACCCGAATCGCTCAGCCGCCCTCGCCCGGTGCCTCGGAGAAGTATTTCTCCATCTTGCCCTCCTCACCGTCGCGCTCCTCGGCGCCCGGAAGCGGGTCTTTCTTGGTTACGATAACCGGCCATTGTTCGGCGTATTTGCGGTTGAATTCGACCCACTGCTCCATCCCCGGCTCGGTATCCGGGCGAATGGCGTCCGCCGGGCATTCCGGCTCGCATACGCCACAGTCGATGCATTCATCCGGATGGATGACCAAGGTATTTTCACCTTCATAGAAGCAATCCACCGGGCATACCTCGACGCAGTCGGTGTATTTGCAGGCGATACAGTTCTCGGTGACAACGTAGGTCATGGTCCAATTCCCGTCAGAGGTTTGGCCGACTAGCTAATTCAGTCTGACCCCATCTTCAAGAGAAGATCAGCCCTTGGGGGTGCGAGAAAGATCAAGCGCGCGCCGATCCTTCTTGGTCGGACGACCTTTTCCTTCGAAACCCGGATTTTGTGGCGGATTATCCTTCTCTTCGGTCAAATCCGTATACAGTGTCCGCGCCTCGGTCGCCGGGCCGCGTCGCGCGCCCAGGATTTCGACCTGAACAACGCGAATAACGCGCCCCTGAGCGAATGTCAGGACGTCACCGGGCCCGACGGTTTGCGCCGGCTTCTGGGCCCGGTCACCGTTGATGCGCACATGCCCGCCGCTGACCTGTTTGGCGGCCAGGCTGCGGGTCTTGAAAAACCGCGCATGCCACAGCCACTTGTCGATCCGCAGCTTGGCCTGTGCGTCGGCCATCAGCGATCAGTTGCCGTCCTTCAGACCCATCAGCGCAGCGGCAAACGGGTTGTCAGGATCAATCGCCTTTTCCTTTTTGGGCGGCCGGGACGAGAAGGTCTTGGCCCCTTGCGGCTTGCCACCTTTCTTGCCCTGCGGCTTGCCGCGACCATCCCGAGGCTTTCCGCCCGGTTTGGCCCGACCCTGCCTTTGGTCTCCACGTGGCCCCCGGTTGGCCTGACGACCCCAGGTAAAGGTGTAGAACACCTCGACTTCGGGTTCGTCCGATGCCGGGTCTGCGGCCGTGGCCTCGGCTTCAGCCTCGGTGCTTTCGGTGGCCTCGGCTGGCGCCTCGGCAGCGACGGCCACATCCGACTGTGCCTCTGCTTCGGCGGTCTCTGCCGGAGCTTCGGCGGTCTCGGCCTTTGCTTCGGCGGTTGCCGCCGGTGGTTGCTCCGTCGGCTGAGCCGGTTTGATCTTGGTCCGTTCACCACGCTCAGCCTTGTAGCCCAGCCCCTGCATCAGGTCGGCGAACTGTTCCAGCGTCATGCCGGTGATCGACAACATGTCCGCCTTGGCTTCGAAACCGCCCCGGCTGTCTTCGGCGCGCAGCATGTCGGCCAGACGCTCCAACATGTCGATACGGATCGAACGCTCGCCCGCGTTGCGGTAGCCGCACATGGTGTCATAGCCCTCGGGCGCGCCCTTGGCGACGGGCACCGTCACCAAGCCCGGCGGCGGCGCTTCGGGAAACTCCTGAAGTCCATTTGCCAGGGCCCACAACACCAGACGCAGGCGCGTCGGAGCAGGTTTCAGCAACAGCGGCATGAAAATGGTGAACTGGCCGAACCGGATGCCATGCTTGCGCAGCGCGCCACGGGCGTCCTGGTCCAGGTCCTTGACCTCTTGTGCGACTCCGGCGCGCGGCAGGATGCCCAACGCCTCGACCATGCGGAAGGCAAATCCCTTGGCCAGCCCGGTCAATTCTTCGTCGCGCGACAGGTTCAGCAGAGGCTCGAACAGCGCCGCGATCTTGCGGTCGACGAAGTGTTGCAGGCGGCGCTGCACTTTCTGCTCGACCTCCGGCCCTGCGGCCTCGTCCACGAACACTTCGACCATCGGCTTGAGCGGTTCGGCCCCGGCAACCAGCTTGCCGACGGCATATTCGCCCCACATCAGGCCACCCTGATCGGTAAAATCAATTTCGGTATCGGGCGCATTGTAGAAGCGATCAGCACGCAGATGGAATTGCGGCGCGAGTGCTTGCAGTGAGGCCGATTTGAGCGCTTTCGCCTCGGTTCCCTGCGCGCTTTTGTCCGGGATGAACCGGAACCCTTCCAAACGACCGACGAATTCGCCTTCGACGGTCACTTCACCCTTGTCATTCACTTCGGCCAAAAGGGCCTCCTTCTGTTTGAGCCGGCGCAGCAGAACAGATGTACGCCGGTCCACAAATCTTTGCGTCAGACGTTCATGCAAAGCGTCTGACACCCTGTCTTCTACAGCGCGGGTTTCCGCGCGCCAATGGGATTCGTCGCGCACCCAGCCGTTTCGTTGCGCAACATATGTCCACGTGCGAATATATGCCAACCTTTTAGACAGTGCATCAATATCGCCGTCTGTTCGGTCGATCCGGCGGATCTGGCGGGCCAGAAAATCCTCGGGGATCGTGCCGCGTTCGTGCAGATGTCCGAAGATCGATTCGAGCAGGCTGGCATGTTCCGCATGGCTGATGCCCCGAAAATCGGGGATTCGACAGACATCCCACAACAGGCGGATCGACGGACCATCGCTTGCACGGGCCGCAACCTCGGGCACCTGGGCCAGCGACTTGAGCGCGTTCAGGTCGTCTGCGGGCCGGGCTTTGACCAAATGCTCGTTGTCCGGGCTGGCCTCGAGCGAGTCGATCAGCGCATCGACCGAGCCGAACCGCAAGGCGGCATTCCGCCAGTTCAGCTTTTTCATCGGCGTGAACCGGCTGTCCATGATGGCCTGTGCCACGCCTTCGTCCAGCGGCGATGCTTCACCGGTCACGCCGAAGGTGCCATCCGACATGCCGCGCCCGGCCCGGCCGGCGATCTGGGCCAGTTCGTTCGGGGCCAGCGGCCGCATGCGCCGGCCATCGAATTTGGATAGGGACGAAAACGCCACGTGGTTCACATCCAGGTTCAGCCCCATTCCGATGGCATCGGTGGCCACCAGATAGTCGACCTCGCCATTCTGGTACAGCTCGACCTGCGCATTCCGCGTGCGCGGGCTGAGCGCACCCATGACCACGGCCGCCCCACCCTTTTGCCGCCGCAGAAGCTCGGCAATGGCATAGACGTTCTCGACCGAGAACCCGACGATCGCGCTGCGCGGGGGCATGCGGCTGATCTTCTTTGATCCGGTGTAAACCAGTTGCGACATCCGCTCGCGCCGAGCGAACTGCGCCTGCGGCACCAGCGCCGCGATCGGGCCGCGCATCGTGTCGGCACCCAGAAACAGCGTCTCGTGCGTGCCGCGCATCCGCAGCAGCCGGTCGGTAAAGACATGACCGCGCTCGGGGTCGGCGCACAGCTGGATTTCGTCGATGGCCACGAAATCGGTGCCCATCCCCTCGGGCATCGCCTCGACCGTGCAGACCCAGTATTGCGTGCGCGGCGGGACGATGCGTTCCTCGCCCGTTACCAGAGCCACCACCGAGGGGCCGCGGATGGCGACGATCTTGTCATAGACCTCGCGCGCAAGCAGCCGCAGCGGCAGGCCGATGACACCGGTCCGGTGCCCCAGCATGCGTTCGATGGCATAGTGGGTTTTGCCTGTGTTGGTCGGGCCAAGTACGGCCACGATTCGGGATGCCCCATTCACCTTTGCCCCCTGCCCGGACCTTAGAGCGCCTTGCCCGCGATTTGCGGTTTCAGCCGATTCACGGCATTGGTTACTTCTTCGTGATGGGGATGTATAGCCAGCGCGCGGGAATAGGCGTCATAGGCCTGTTCAGGCTGACCCAGCACCTCAAAGATCAGGCCAAGCCCGTAGATAGCTTCGTAATTGTTCGGGTTCAACGCAAGCGCGTGTTCAAGATCGGCGGCCGCCATGCCGAACCGCTCCAGCCCAAAAAACACAGAGGCGCGCACATGCCAACCTTCTGCGAAATCGGGCGCATGGTCCGTAAGGGCCGTCAGATGGTCCAACGCGGCTTCGACATTGCCCTCGTCCAGTGCTTCACGTCCGCGTTCAAGCAGCAGATCAGCCGAGGCAGACCCGGATTGCGACCACAGCGACTGCAGTTGCCGATCCAGACCGGCTGCCTGCTCGGGAGACGCTTCGGCAAGCTGCCGCAGAAGCTCGGCTTCGTCCCGCAAATCGGCCTGTTGCGCAATCCCAGTGGTGGAATACATGACTAGGAGGGCAAATGCCGTAACGGTACCTTTGAGATTGTTGATTGCAATGCTCATAACAATGATCAGTGTAGCGTTGCGACCGCGGATGTCCATTCACGGCGCACTAACAAATGAGGAAGACCATGAGCGACACTCTTGAAAAAGCGGCAGCCGCGCTGAACGAAAAACTGTCGGGTGGCGATTTCGATTCGTCGGCAAAATTCGCCATCGCCGACCTCGGCTCGATCGTGTTGGATGAAAACGGTGCGCGGGTCAGCGACGAGGACGCCGAAGTGACCCTGAGCGCCGACGCGGACACGTTCGAACAAATCCTCAGCGGCGAGTTGAACCCCACGGGTGCGTTCATGGCCGGCAAGCTGAGCGTCGACGGCGACATGGGTGTTGCCATGAAGCTTGCCTCGGTGCTGGCCTGATGGATCTGTCGCCGGCCCCTTTCTTTGAAGATGTGGCCGGCGGTCCCGCCGGCGGCGCCGCGCATTGGTTGACCACAAGCGACGGCACACGCATTCGCGTGGGCCATTGGCGCCCCGAAGGTGAGGCGACCGGGACGGTGATGATCTTTCCCGGCCGCACGGAATATATTGAAAAATATGGCAATGCAGCGGGTGAGTTCGTACAACGCGGCTTTGCTGTACTGGCCGTGGATTGGCGCGGACAGGGTCTGGCTGACAGGTTGCTGGAAGATCCGCGCGTTGGCCATGTGGACAAGTTTACCGACTATCAGCAGGACGTGCGCGAAACGCTGAAACTGGCCGAGCAGCTTGACCTGCCGAAACCCTGGCACGTGATCGGCCATTCGATGGGCGGCGCGATCGGGATGCGCGCTGTTCTGGAAACCGGCCTGTTTGCCTCTTGTGCCTTCACCGGCCCGATGTGGGGCATTTTCTTCACCCCACTCATGAAACCGCTCAGCCGCCTGACCGCCTATTGGGGGCCGCGATTTGGGCTGGGCGAACGCACACCGCCCACGACGTCGCTGGATAGCTATGTGCTGACCCAGCCTTTCGAGGGCAACGTTCTGACCCGCGACCCTCAGATGTACCGGATGATGCAGGATCAGTTGAAAGCGCATCCCGAACTGGCCCTGGGCGCGCCGTCGACCATCTGGCTACGCGAGGCACTGGACGAGTGCGCCTGGCTGATGGCGCGGACCGCGCCCGACATTCCTTGTCTGACCTATCTTGGCAGCCACGAGCAGATCGTGGACCGCAAGGCGATCCGGGCGCGCATGGCGAACTGGCCCAGCGGCCGGTTGGTCGAGATCCCCGACGGCGAACACGAGGTGATGATGGAGCCGCCAGAGGTCCGCGGCCCCGTGTTCGAGGAGATGGCCGCGCATTTCTCGGCCGCCGCCAACGGGCAGACACCCGAACTTGCGATGACGCGCTGACACCTCGGCTGCTTGTGATCCGCGCGCCCTGCGCCTAGATGTGATCCAACGCAGACAATCGAGGTGTTCCATGCACGAGCTTCCCTTCCCCGTCCGAGACGCAAATGCCGGTGGCGGCGCCGACAACCTTGGCAACCTGCCGGAATGGAATCTGGACGATCTGTACAAGGGACAGGACGCGCCGGAACTGACCCGAGATCTTGAGTGGCTGGAACAGGAATGCGCGGCATTTGCCGCCGATTACGAAGGCAAGCTGGCCGATCTGGACGCTCAGGGCCTTCTGACCTGTGTCCAGCGCAACGAAAAGATCAACGCCGTCGCCGGGCGCATCATGTCTTTTGCCGGGCTGCGATATTACCAGCTGACCACGGATGCCGAGCGCGCCAAGTTCCTGTCGGACATGCAGGAAAAGGTCACGCTTTTCACCACGCCGCTGGTGTTCTTCACGCTCGAGATCAACCGCATCGACGATGACGTGCTGGCCGCTCATTTTAAGACCAACGCGGACCTGGCCCGGTACGAGCCCGTCTTCCGCCGCATCCGCGCGATGAAGCCCTATCAACTGTCGGACGAACTGGAGAAATTCCTGCATGATCTGGGGGTGGTCGGCGACGCGTGGGAACGGCTGTTCGACGAAACCATCGCCGGGCTGACCTTTACCGTGAACGGCGAAGAGCTGAACATCGAGGGCACCCTGAACCTGCTGACCGAACAGGACAGGTCCAAACGCGAGGCCGCGGCCCGCGAACTTGCCCGCGTGTTCCAAAACAACGTCAAAACCTTTGCCCGCGTGCACAACACGCAGGCCAAGGAAAAGGAAATCATCGACCGCTGGCGCAAGATGCCGACCCCGCAGACCGCGCGGCACCTAGCGAACGATGTCGAACCCGAGGTGGTCGAAGCCCTGCGCGAGGCGGTGGTGGCCGCCTACCCCAAGCTCAGCCACCGCTATTACGAGCTCAAGCGCAAATGGCTGGGGCTGGATGTGATGCAGGTCTGGGACCGCAACGCGCCGCTGCCGATGGAAGACACCCGCACCGTGTCGTGGGAAGACGCCGAGAAGACGGTGATGGAGGCTTATGCCGCATTCGATCCCCGCATGGCCGACATCGCAGCGCCGTTCTTTTCGAAAGGCTGGATCGACGCGGCAGTGAAACCGGGCAAGGCCCCGGGTGCCTTCGCGCACCCCACCGTGACCGATGTGCACCCCTATGTGATGCTCAACTATCTGGGCAAACCGCGCGACGTGATGACGCTTGCGCATGAGTTGGGCCACGGGGTGCATCAGGTGCTGGCCGCCGATCAAGGCGAGATGCTGTCCTCGACCCCCCTGACGCTGGCCGAAACCGCCAGCGTCTTCGGCGAGATGCTGACCTTCCGCAAGATGCTGGATCAGGCCGAAACGCCCGAGCAGCGCAAGGTTCTGCTGGCCGGCAAGGTCGAGGACATGATCAACACGGTGATCCGCCAGATCGCCTTCTACGACTTTGAATGCAAGCTGCATGCCGCCCGCCGCGAAGGCGAACTGACGCCGGACGACATCAACGCCCTGTGGATGAGCGTTCAGGCCGAAAGCCTTGGCCCGGCGTTTGAGTTCATGGACGGGTACGAGACCTTCTGGGCCTATATCCCGCACTTTGTTCACTCGCCCTTCTATGTCTATGCCTATGCCTTCGGCGATGGGTTGGTGAACGCGCTGTACTCGGTCTATGAAAGCGGCGCGGACGGGTTCGAGGAAAAGTACTTCGAGATGCTCCGCGCGGGCGGTTCCAAGCACCACAAAGAGCTGCTGGCCCCGTTCGGGCTGGATGCCAGCGACCCGAAATTCTGGGATAAGGGTCTGTCGATGATCTCGGGGATGATCGACGAGTTGGAGGCCCTGGAGGGGTAACAGACCCAACCGACAAGGGGCGTTGGCGGGCCATCAAGGACCGCCTGCGCCCTGTTCTCGCCCGGATCCGCCGCAATGTCCCGCGGGGGCTGCGGTTTGTCGTGGGACTTTTGTTGATCGTCGCCGGCGTCTTCGGTTTCCTTCCTGTTCTTGGGTTTTGGATGATCCCCTTGGGCATCATGGTGGCCGCCATGGACGTCAACCTGCTGCGGCGCTGGTGGCGCCGCCGGTAACCCCGTTCCGGCGGTCGCCTAGTTTTTTCTGGTCGTGAGGAACACCGCGAATACGATCAATCCCGCCCCAATCGCAGCCATTGGGGTGATCGGTGTCCCCAGAAAAATTGCCGAATTGACGAAGGTGAACACCACCGAGGTGGCGAACAAAAGGGTCGCGGTCAACGTCGACACTCGCGCGGCGGCCTCGTACCAGAGGTAGTAGGCCAACGCAGTCGGGAAAGCGCCCAGCAAAACCAAAAACACCAAATCGTTGCCGGAGGGCATCCGCAGCGCAAAAACGGACAGCGGAAGCAGAATTACGGCCGAGCACAGGAACACACCAAACAGGAAATTCAGACGCTCGGCCGTCGATTTCGACGCGCGCATGGCCCGGCTACTGGCGATCAGGAACACAGCCCAGTTGACCCCGGCCCCAATTCCATCATATCCCCCAGAACCGGGTCCCCGCCGCCTTCGAAATCGCGGAAAACCGTAAGAAAGACCCCGAAGATGGCCAGAAGGGTCGCCAGAACATCGGTTTTTCCAACAGGGGTGTCGGCGAAGAAATACAAGAAAACCAGAACAAAGAACGGCGCGGTATTTTCCAACACCATCGCGCTGCCTGCACCGGTGTGTTCAAGCCCGATATGGAACAGAATGTAGTTGATGACGGTCGCCAAAACGGCAAGACGGAAGTTCCAATCTCGGAACTGGACGGAAACCGGCGCATTCATCGCACGCAACATACAGTAGATGGCCAAAGCAGCTATGAACAGCCTAGTTGTGGCAATTTGCATGCCACCCAGGTCTCCGGTCAGGTAGCGCACGATGACGCTGTGCGTGCCCCAAAGAAATGCGGCCAAGAACCCAAGAAACAGGCCATTCTGAAAAAGGGAACCGCCGTCTTTGCCGGGCCCTTTCACTTGAGCTGGCTGTCCTTGGAGCCGCGCCGATTGATACCGCCGCGGGCCTTGAAAGCACCATCACGCTCTTGCTGGCAATCCAGGCACAGCTTGACCCCGGGGATGGCCAGTCGGCGCTTTTCGGGGATCGGTTCTTCGCACTCTGCACAATGGGTCAGGCTTTCACCGACCGGGCGCTTTTTCGCCTGCATCCGTGCCAGCTCGTCTGAAATCGAAGCCTCGATCTGTTCGCTTACCGCGCCGTCACGCGCCCAGCCTCCGGCCATGGCCCCCTCCTGTTCAGGTGCTCTCCAGTTTAGGCGCGGGGTGGCTGATCACGCAAGTCAGAGCGGTGTTGCGCCGTCGAACACCCGGTCGATCATTGCCTGCGTCCCGCGCGAGAATTCGAGCGGACACGGGTATTCGTCGCCCGCGCGAACGGACCAGCAAAACGCCTCGACCTGCAGCTTGTAGTGATCGTCGGCTGGGAAGCGCGTCACAAGAACTTCCAAACCTGGGCGATGCAGTTCGACCCGAGCCTCACCAAAAACCCGCGCGTTGAACGGCGCGGTCAGGCGGATCAGGCCGCGTTCGCCGTGAAAGACCATTTCCTGATGCGGATGCATGCGGATCGAGACATAGGCCGAATAGGTAAAGCTTGGAAACTGCGCGCGGATTTCCGTGAACGCGTCGATGCCGTCCTCCCAGCGGATGGCCGATTGCACGGTATCCGGTTCCTGCCCCGTCGCAAAACGGGCCGACCCGATAACATAGACGCCGATGTCGCGCAGCCCGCCGCCGCCGGTTTCGGCGCGGTTGCGGATATTGCCGGTGTCGGTGCGGTTGTCGAAGCTGAATGCCCCCGTGACATGCACCAGATCTCCGATGGCGCCGTCGGCGATCAGATCGCGCACATGCTGCCATTGCGGGTGGTGCACGATCATATAGGCCTCGGCCGCCAGCAGCCCGGTCTGGTCGCGCTTGTGGATCAGAGCGTCGAACTCCTCGGCGCGCATGGTCATCGGCTTTTCACACAAAACGTGCTTGCCAGCGTCCAGCGCCTTCAGGCTCCATTCCACATGCAGGTGGTTCGGAAGCGGAATGTAGACCGCCTCGATTTCGGGCGAAGCCAGCAACGCGTCATAGTCATCAAAGACCTCCAGGTCCGGGCAGAAGTCCTGAAACGGCTCGGCCTTCGCCGGATCCGAAGTCGCCAAGGCAGACAAACGCGCGCCCGAGGCCGCATGGATCGCCGGACCCATGAATTGGCGTGCGAATTTCGCCGCCCCCAGAATGCCCCATTGAACCGGCTTGTGCATGGTTTCCTCCGTATTTGACCATGTTCGGCGCCAAAGTGTTTGCGCCAACATCCGTTGCGCCCTCTGTACCAGCCAAGCGACGCCAAGTCAGGCTTTTCTGTTCGCGGGACACCCGTAATCTGCGCATGACAAACGGGAGGGACTAACGTGAGAAGATTTCTGAAATGGCTGGCAAGCCTCACGGCGGCTGTGATCGTCATCGGGGCCGCGATATTTTTCGTGGTTGTGCCGCCGTATGTCGAAAACGCGCGCAACAACGTGATCGACCACGACCCATATCCGGTGTCCGACACCGCCGCTGCTCTGCACGAAACCCTGATCGTGGGCGACCTGCATGCCGATCCGCTGTTGTGGAGCCGCGACCTGACCGAGCGTGGAACCCGCGGCCAGGTGGATATTCCCCGACTGATCGAAGGCAACGTGGCCCTGCAGGTGTTCACCGCCGTGACCAAATCACCGGCCGGGCAGAATTACGAGGCAAACTCGGCCGAGGCGTTCGACAACATCACGCTGTTGGCCATCGGTCAGCTGTGGCCGCTGCGCACCTGGGACAGCCTTAAGGAACGCGCGATTTATCAGGCTGAGAAACTGCACCGGTTCGAGGCCGCCTCGGACGGGCATCTGAAAATCATCAAGACCCGCGCGGATCTGGACGCGGTGCTTGAGGCCCGCGCGCGCGGCGAACAGGTCGTGGGCGGCATTCTGGGGATCGAAGGCGCCCATCCGCTAGAGGGCGATCTGGCCAATCTCGAGCCGATATTCGAAACCGGCCACAGGGTGTTCGGGCTGCAGCATTTCTTCGACAACGAACTGGGCGGCTCGCTGCACGGCACCGGGAACACGGGCCTGACCGAATTCGGACGGCAGGTGGTGGCCGAACTGGCCAAACGCCCGGTGGTGATCGACCTGGCCCATTCCAGCCCGCAAGTGGCGCGCGACGTGCTGGCCATGACCGACGAGCCGCTGATCGTCAGCCACGGCGGACTTCACGGGTTCTGCCCGGTCAAGCGCAACTATCCCGATGACCTGATGAAGGAAATCGCGGCGACCGGCGGTGTCATCGGCATGGGATACTGGGCAGACGTCACCTGCGGCGACATCGCCCCGTCGGGAATTGCCAAAATGATCAAGGCAGCCATCGAGACGGTCGGGGAAGACCATGTCGCGCTGGGGTCCGACTATGACGGCTCGGTCGAGACCGCGTTTGACACGTCGGAACTGGCGGCGCTGACCTCGGCCTTGCTGGACGAAGGCCTGACCGAAGCGCAGATCCGCAAGGTCATGGGCGAAAACATGGTACGGGTATTCCGCCAGCAACTGCAGTAGGACATGACGAAAAAAACGGCCCGGGTTTCCCCGGGCCGCTTGTTCATCGGATTGCCGTGATCAGGCGCTGGCCAGCATGCCCTTTTCACGCGCCAACTCACGCATCTTTTTCTGCAGCTTTTCAAAGGCGCGCACCTCGATCTGACGGATGCGTTCGCGGCTGACATTGTACTGCGTACTCAGTTCCTCGAGCGTCACGGGCTGATCCATCAACCGGCGCTGGGTCAGGATGTCTTTTTCGCGGTCGTTCAGAACGTCCAGCGCCTCGGTCAGCAACTCGCGACGCACCTCAAGCTCTTCGCGGGCCTCATAGTCGCCGGCCTGGTCTGCATCTTCGTCTTCCAGCCAGTCCTGCCACTGCATGGTGCCTTCGCCGTCGGAACCGACCGTGGCGTTCAGCGACGCATCCCCGCCCGACATGCGGCGGTTCATGCTGATGACCTCTTCTTCGGTCACGCCCAGATCGTTGGCGATCTGCTTGACATTGTCCGGGTGCAGGTCGCCCTCCTCCAACGCGCCAATCCGGGCCTTCGCCTTGCGCAGGTTGAAGAACAGCTTTTTCTGCGCCGAGGTGGTGCCCAGTTTCACCAGCGACCAGGATCGCAGGATGTATTCTTGGATCGAGGCGCGGATCCACCACATTGCATAGGTCGCCAGACGGAAGCCTTTTTCCGGGTCAAACCGCTTGACGGCTTGCATCAGGCCCACATTGGCCTCGGAAATCACCTCGGCCTGCGGCAAACCATAGCCGCGATAGCCCATGGCGATCTTGGCGGCCAGTCGCAGATGCGATGTAACCATCTTGTGCGCCGCTTCGGTGTCCTGCTCTTCGACCCAACGTTTGGCCAGCATGTACTCCTCTTCCGGCTCCAGCAGGGGGAATTTGCGGATTTCCTGCAGATACCGGTTCAGCCCACCTTCTGGCGTAGGCACGGGGAGATTTTTGTAATTTGCCATGTATCACGTCCCTTGGACAAATGTTTACGCCCTTAACATGGATATGGGGCCACGTTCAGGACCATTCAAGAGCAGGTGTTAACAGTCTGGGATTAAGGAACGATAAAGGAAAGCTAAGAAAGTCTTAGTCACGAGACTTTGCAGGTTGTTTCAGAACAGAGATGAGCGTCTCGATATCTTGCGGCAATGCTGCCTCAAAACGCATTTTCTCGCCGGAGACGGGATGTACAAAGCCCAGGACAGCCGCGTGCAGGGCTTGGCGCGGAAACGCACGCACCGCTTCCGCAGCGTCTGCGTCAAACGACCGGGCCGACAGTTTGCGCTTGCCGCCATAGACCGGGTCGCCCACCAAGCCGTGGCCCGCATGTGCCATGTGCACCCGAATCTGGTGGGTGCGTCCGGTTTCCAGCCAGCACTCGATCAATGATACCGCGCCGGGTTGTCCGAACACGTCAACGACGCGCGCACGCGTCACGGCATGGCGCCCGCCATGAAAAAGCACCGCCTGTTTCTGCCTGTCGTGCTTGTGCCTAGCCAATTGCGTTGTGATGCGCATCACGTTGCCGGGCTCAAAACTCACGCCTTTGACACCGCGCAGCCGCGGGTCATTGGCATCCGGAACGCCATAGCAGACCGCGCGATAGTAGCGCTCGACGCTGTGCGCCTCGAACTGGGCCGCCAGCCCCTGGTGGGCGGCGTCCGATTTGGCAACCACCAGCAACCCGCTGGTATCTTTGTCGATCCGGTGCACGATGCCCGGTCGCTTGACCCCGCCTACCCCAGACAATTCCTCGCCACAGTGGTGCAGCAGGGCGTTCACCAAGGTGCCATTGGGCGATCCCGGTGCCGGGTGGACGACCATGCCCGCGGGCTTGTTGATCACGATCAGGTCGGCGTCTTCGTGCACGATGTCCAGAGGAATGTTTTCGGCCCCGATGTGACTCTCGTCCGCTTCGGAGACGGTTATGGACACAACGGCGCCTTCCGGCACTTTGGCCTTGGCGTCGAGCACGACCTTGCCGTCGACCAGAACCGCGCCCTCTTCGATCAGCCGGGCCAGCCGGGTGCGCGACAGGTTTTCATCTGCTGGAACATCCCGCGAAAGCGCCTTATCAAGGCGGGGCGGCGGAGCGTCCGCGATAACGAAGTCTATTTGCCGGGTGCCCATGACTGTCCCTTCAGATCCCCAAGAACCGCAGGAAACGCCTCAGCTGCGCCTTCTGCGCCGCATGGTCATGCTGCTGACCGCGGTGATGATTGGCGGGGTTCTAGTGACATTCGCTTTGATTGTCATCCGTCTATCCGACCGGACCCCCACCCTGCCCGATCAGATCGAACTGCCGGACGGTGCAAAGGCCCAAGCCGTGACCATTGGAAACAACTGGTTCGCCGTGGTGACCGATGACAACCGCATCCTGATCTTCGACAAGACCACAGGGAAGCAACGACAGCAGATCTCGCTTGATTGAGCCTGTGGCGCCGCCAGCCTATTCACCCAAGGCCATTCTGAACACAATTTCTGCAGCCTGCTTGAACGCAACGATCTCGTCCGGTGCATCACGACGAAACCTGACTTCGTCCGGGCTCAGCCAGACCGGCTGGAACAGAGTGTCCCGGTCGGGAAAGAATTCAGCACGAAACCCTTCGTCGGCTTCGGTCAAATAGGTATCAAGCCATGCCCGTTCCTCGGGTTCCAGAACGTCGTGGTGCCGGAACATGATGGGTTCTTTGGGCACCTGACGACGCAGTTGGCGGCTACGCTTGCGCCCGATGGCTCGCGTGACAACGCCAAAGGCTTCACTTGCAGCGCGGGACAGTGTTGGATTGGCAGGCTCACCGGCAACTTCACCTCCGGGTCGCGACACGCCCAGTTTGTTCAGGAAGTCATCGACGATATTGCCATTCAGCATTTCGTCGCGATCATAGAGTGCCGGCACAACCGTGACACCCGGAAACGCGTTGCGGATTCGGGTAACCGCGCCGGAAAAAGAAACCGAGTGAGGCTCGGCCTCGATCTTCGCCAGCCGATCCCGAATCAAGGCTGAACCGTTGGCAGGCAAACGGCCATTTTTGGCCCGCTGCTTGTAATCCGCCTCGAAGAAATCGGAGTAGCGGCGGCAATAGAATACCACACGCATTTCGCGTGCGGGTATCTCGGTAAAGAGCTGCGCAAGCCGTTCCAGATCGGCCGAATAGAACATTTCCGACGACATCAGGCAGGCCTTGCTGCCATGTGCCTCGTACTCGCGCGCGACGGCCTCACGGTACTTGTCCATCGGCTCTGCGGACTGGTTCATGTGGAACGCCAACAGATTATGGCTGACCTTCGGGCGATCGTCACCTTCCGGTCTGCGACGTCCGGCCTCCATGTATCTGAGCCCGGCATCCGACAAGGCCGAAGCATTGTTGCGCAGATAGGACTGCAAGGCCGTCGTCCCGGTCTTCGGCATCCCCAAATGCAACCACAGCATCAGGTCGCGCCTCTTGTGACGGTATCGGCCTGCGTGGTCATCTGATGCATCAACTCCTGCATCTCGGACGTGCCCAGCAGTTCCGATATCTGTTTGCGGTGCAGTTCGCAGGACCGGCGGTGCAGCCGGGCCGTTTCGGGGTCCGACATCAGGTCGTCGAAACAGTCCCGCTTGCGTGCGGCAATCGCATCGATCGAAGTCTCGACCACCGCATTCTGGTTCATGATGTTCCAGTATTCCAAGCCGAGGCTGTCGCCCGTGTGATGAGCCCGTCCCCGCACTTTCTTGACCAAGTAGCTCTCGCAGGACTTCAGAGCATAATGGTTGAGTTGCACAAGGTCATATCCGACCGAGTCCCGCGCCGACCGCCAACTGCTTGTAAAATACCGCTCGGGCATTGGTTGGCCCGAACCATTGTACCAATGGCAGTCTTCCATGCGGTCGACCGTCGGACGTTTGGGGCGATGAACGCCGATCACATCCCACAAGCGCCGCTGGAACATCGTCTTCAGCCCCCATGCCTGCGCCGGTCTGGGTTTGCGTTCGGGGGCAGCATGGCGGAATTGCTCGGACAGGAACCTGTCTTCGTATTGAACCACTCCGGCATTGCCGAACAACCGCCAGGTCATTGATATCATCTTGGCATCAGGCACAGCATCAACCAATGACTTCAGTGTGTTGTCGCCCGTCTTCACATTGATTTGCTCGTCGGCGTCGATCACGATCACCCAGTCTTCAGGGCCCGCGATCTCCATTTGCAAAAAGCGTTTGTACGCGCGTTTCTGAGGGCTTGTTGCGCGACGGGAATTGTTGTCCACATGGATCAAAACCCCGCGCTGGTCGAGCCGCTCGAGCAGCGCATCCGTCCCGTCCGTGCAGTCATTCGTCATCACGACCATCTGGTCGATGCCAATAGCCTGATTGTGCGCGACCCATTCCAGAACGAACGGGCCTTCGTTCTTCATCGGGGTAACGCTGACAAAGCGGGGGGGCTGATCGACCATTTTTGCCTCAGTTTTTGGTGCCATGCAGGCCGGACGCGGGCACGCAAGACCAGTGTTTGCCCGGCAGACTAATTCCATTGCAGGCGGTGACCAAGCCGAAACCTTGGGTGTGTTTGCACACAGATGACCCTGAATGGTGCTGGATATCGCGAAAGGCCCGCATGTTACCCTTCTGCCCTTTTGAGTTGATTGGAAAACCGTTTGTAGGTTGGGCACAACGCCTTGGCCCGTTGCAGAAACACCTGCGCCCGCTGTTTTTCGCCGCGCTTCAGGCAAATCTGACCCGCGGCCCCTTGAATGGCAGCGGTGATGTCGTCCAGCTCGGCCGCGTGCAGGATCTGCGCCTCGGCCTGCTCTTCAGCGCCGATGCGCACCAAGAGTTGCCCCATCGCGAAAACCAGAAACGCGCTGTCAGGGTCACAAGCCAGCGCCTCGGCCATAGTCAATCGCGCCTGTCGTCGGTCACCTGCATCCGCATAGAGCTCGGCAAGACGTTTGTGGTACAGAGGGTTGTCAGGGCACCGAAGAACCACGTCCCGGGCGGCATCAATTGCCGCCTCGACGGCAACCTCGCCCATGCGCCATTGCAGCAACGATGACAGGCTTTCCAAAGCGGGGTCCTGTTCCGGCACGTCGTCGATCGCAGTCAGCCCGGCCCGCAAAGCTTGCAGGCGCCGACTGCTGTCCTGCAGCCGCTTGGCGCGCTGGTCCAGGGAAAGATCGGACCAATCAAGCAGGATCATGTCGAAATTGCAGGGCGCCCTCACGATCACCTTGTGCTGGACAAGGTACAGGTTGTTGAACGGCGGAAACCGACGTTGGCGCAGCCTGCGCTGCAGGGACCAATCCACCGGCGGAAACAGTCGAACGGGCAGTTGGTCACGGTACAGCATGCGCGAACCCAAAACCACAACATCGGGTCGCAACGGCTTGGCCCAAAACGCTTTTGCGAAATGACGCCCGGCAGCCCAGCGTTTCTTTCTGGCGCCAAGGATGGCCCCCCGCAATGCAGTCAGAACCGCGTGATCTTCGGGCCAAAGATGCGGGTTTTCCAACCCGTCCCGGGCCAACTGCTCGCTTTCCTTCCACTTGCCCAGGTAGAACGCATTCAACGCCTGCAACAGGGGCAGAAAAGCGTTGTCCGCCCCGGCATCGAGGATGGGCTGACCCAGATCATAAGCCTCTTGGCACCGATCCTGAGCGCACAGGTATTGCGCGGCCTTGGCATAGACATGGGCGGCCTCGGACGGGTTCAGAAAAGTCTCGGGCCCTTGCGCCACGCGCCGGATGACGTTTTCGTTCGCCTCGTCCAGTTCGGCCTCGGTCAGGACATCGCGGAATACCAGTCTTTGCTGCCCCGATATCCGTGCGGCCGCCATGGAAAAGGCCGAGATGAACGGAGCGATCACCTGCTCGGCCCGGGACATCGCGTAAAGCTCGAGAAAGTCGCGCTGTGCTCGGGTCATTCCCGACAGGTCCGCAATGTCGGACATCTGCATCAGGTTCGGATAACGCTTTTGAAACCGCGCAATCAGCTCGGGCTGGTCCGAGAACATGATCGCGGGCCGGTCCTGCCTCTTGGAAAGATGCATATCGTAGAGTTCTTCCGGCTCGACCTTTGCCGGCCAGGTGGTGTGCTTCCAGGGCAGCGCGTTCAGGATGTCACCGCGCCGGATATGGTAGGCAGAAACGCCCTGCCCCGAGAGCCTGGCATCGGCAAGCTCCATGATGTGCCGGATATGCGGAGTGAACCCGATACGGTGAATGAACTCGCGGTAGCGCGGGCGGATCGCCTCAATATCCTCCCAAGGAAAGGCAAGAACCTCGAACCCCTCTTCGACCAAGACCGAACGGCCAGCGGCCAGATGCGCCATCAGCCGATCGGGCGTCGCGTCGCCCAAAAAGCTCCAGACCGGCAGCGCATCCTTCGCCAGCCGATCGTGAGTTTTCTGATCCAGAAATTGAGACTTGATCCATTCGGGATCGAACAGCTCTTCCGGGTTGTCCAGTTCGGGGGCATCTGCCCCGGGTGGAAACCAGTTGACCCGATAATCCGCGTCGAAATCCTCGGCCAGGCGTATGCAGGTCAGCATCATCAGCAGTCGGGCACCCATGCGGTCCTTGCGCTGGCCGATGAACACGCCCCGTTTGGGCGTCATGACGCGTCCCCTGCCGCCATAGCCCGGCGCATGGCCCGGAACCGCTGGCGGGCGGTCATTACCAGCTTTGGGTGACGTTCTTCGCCCACGGCTTCAATGCCGCGCATGTAGATCGGCAATCTCCGGCGGGCACGCATCATCTTGTAGTACTCGGACGGCTCCAGGGTCCCACGCATCGCCTGCTGCATCACCGGCTTCAAAAGATTGAGTTTCCGCAGCATTGGTGCGGCGAAGTGGTTGGCGAACCAGGTTTTGAGAAGAACGACATTGCCGCCCTGCAGCCGTGTGACTTGTTGCCTGTCCAAGTCAAAAAACGGGTCGTAAAACACATAGGCCCGGGCGGCGGCCTGAACGGTTTCGACAGCGTCACTCAGCGGCAGATCCCAGTCTTGGACACGACCGAACCGATAGCGAGTTTCCCAAGGGACCCTCCGCTCGTCCAATGTGGTCTGAGGATTGAAAGCTATGACGATCGCACCCGGCACCAGCGCCGAGAAGGTCAACGCGGCGAACCCTCCCATGGACGCTCCGGCAAACACGACCTGATCGAACTGGTCAAAAAACCCCTCGCGCGCCTTGTCCTCGAAATAACCGATGATTTCGGGGTCGCGATACCATGCCTTTGTGCGGGCGATCACGCCCAGATGGGACCATCCCTCGTCCCGGAAAAACTTCCAGCCCCACGGCTCGCGGGCAAAGGACAGGTCATTGGCATTTGCAATATTGTCAAAACTAATGACCAGCCGCGCCGTGTCACGCTGGTGGAAGAGAACCGAGTGACGGTCGAGCTTTTGCAGAAACCCCTTCCCGTCCCCGCCGGGGTAAATCTCGACAAACCAAGGCGGAGGCGGATCGGTCAGAATGCGTTCATAGCCGGTCTTACGATCCGGGTGGTCAGGTTGCAGCTGCGCTTTGGTTAGATCGTCCGCCATGGCCGTCACACCAGATTGTCGGCCAGCCAAGACCGGAACTCCACCCAATCGGGGCGCATCTTGATCTCGGCGATTTTGGCGCGGTGCCAGTCGCAAGCCTGTTCGTGCAATTCGCGCAGTTCGGGGTCCGATTTGAGTTCGTCGAGCAACGGTGCTGCACGCTGGGCGATCGGCTGGATCGAGGTGTCCTGAACCTTGTTTGCATTCATGTCCGACCAGTAGGATTGCCCCTGATCCACCTTTACGTGGTTGGTCCGCCCCCGGTCCCGCTTGATAAGAAAGCCATCCAGAGATCGAACGGAATAATGATGGAGCCGTCCGAAGGAATGGTCAAAATTCCTCCACGCGCGCCAACCGACATTCTGGGCCGGAAATAGATTTCCGCCGGCGTCCGACCATGCGACCTCGGCCTCTTTGCCCTCTTCAATGCCCTTGGGTCTATGCGGACCGAACCGCGTGAACTTGCCATTGTTCCGAAACAGCGTTTTCAGACCATATGCGCGACCCGAATGATAGGGAAACTCCTGATCGGCCATGCAAAAAGACCGTGTCACGGGCGTGTCGTCAAAACTGATATTGCCCGACGTCCCAAACAACCGCCATGCGAACGAAATGGCGTCCACCGATTGTCCTGCCTTCTGTTCGACGGCATCAATCAAGGCCGCGAAACTGTTGTTGCAGCATCGAATGTTCCAAAACTCATCGACATCAAGGCACATCAGCCAGTCGGCTTCTTTGACCTTGGGATGCCGCCGTGCCCGCCGGAGCATCTGGTGCTGGGGATTTCCACCCTCAGGCACAGCATTTGGGACGTGGGATGCCAAACCCATCTGCTCAAGGCGTTGTGCAATTCTGTCGGTACCGTCCTCACAGTCATTGGTGAAGATCACAAAGTGATCGACGCCCAAAGTCCGATGAAATGCGACCCACTCCAACATGTAGGGGCCTTCGTTCTTCATCGTCGTGAATACGGTAATGGTCTGAGACATTTACGCCTGTTCCCGAACTGCCTTTGACCTTCTTCTTACACAAAGCGCACCAATGCTGCGAGGGTCGAATTCCGTGCGAGGGAATGACTGCTCCAACTGGTGCACCGCTACACGCGCACCCGACCTTCAGACGCAAGTGCACATAGCACCACTGAAGCAGATGACAGGTTCCATCCGGGGTCCATTGCCCTCTCGCACAATCCCAAACCTACGGCTTCCGGCGTAAAGAGGAGCAGTAAAAACCAATCTAATTCCACCGGTTGTGCGGCAAATCTCGTGCGGCCGGCCTCTGTAATCCTCACCGGCGTGACGGAAATAAAGCGCACAGTCACAGGCGGCGGACGAGCAGTTTTGTCGAGGGGAGATGGTACCGCCTCCCTGGCTTGAACAGGGGACCTCTGGATCCACAATCCAGCGCTCTAACCAACTGAGCTAAGGCGGCACTCGTGAGGGGCGATTTAACGAACGCGTTCGGGGATTGCAAGAGCCTTAAAGTCGAATTGACCAGCTTTGTTCGATGAGATCGACGCCGAAGGAATGAACCGGTTTGCTGTCGGTCAGGCGCCATCCATGCGCTTGGTACAGCTTGCAGGCAGCCCTGTGGCTTTCGTGGGTCCACAAGACCATCGACGTGTACCCTGTGGATCGCGCAAATCCCATGCATGTCATCAAAAGCCGCGCTCCAAGTCCCCTGCCCCGCGCGTCGGGTTCCAGCAAAAAAAGGCGCAGTTTGGCGGTAGTTTCATCCTGCGCGACACAGAAGATACTACCAAGGCGCTTTCCGTCACTTTCAACGATCCATCCCCTCTCGCGTTGGGGATCATGCCCGGCGACAAATTCGTCCAGAATACGGGCCACCAGCGGAGCGAAGCTCTCGTCAAATCCTTCATCCCGCGCGTAAAGTGTTCCGTGGCGCTCGACCAGCCAATCGCGGTCATCGTCGCGAAACGGCCGGATCTCAGCATAGTCCCCTTGTGACATCGGCCACACACTCCGCTTGATTCCCATTGCGTTGCAGGCTAGCAGAAACGCTCAGTCCCCGGAGGCGAGAATGGGCATCAATACCGAACGTGACATCGAAGCGAACCTTCAGATCGGTCCGACCGACCATGGAATGGTGCGCCTGTTCATCGAGGCGGGCGAGCTTGAAATCCCCATGGATTTCGACCCGGAAGAAGCCGAGGAAATCGCCGACGAGATCCGCGCCGCAGCACGAGCCGCACGCGCCGTCAAAGGCTGAAATCAAAGCCGCGGATCACGCAGGCCATGCAACCGCCGCGCGGCGTCCATGGCAAATTTCTGGATCATTTTTTTGCGTCTTGCCCCGGCCAACTTGGTCTCGGGGGACATGCGTACGATCTCGGCGTCATAAGCATCCGCAATGATAAGTCCGGTTTCAGCGGGCAGCAGCTCGGTGGGAAAGTCCGTGTCGACCGCCCAGAAGAAGCGGTCGCACCAATCCAGATAACCCTGCCACTTCGAATCGGACATATAGTCCGCCCGGCTGGACTTGCACTCGATCACCCAAAGCTCGCCCTTTGGCCCCAACCCCATGACGTCAACGCGCAACCCGCGGGTCGGGACGAATTCCTCAATCGAAACAAAGCCGTGCGTCACAAGGTGTCTAGAGACCCCCCTGGCCAGTCTTTGTCCGGGCTGAAGTTCAACTGTCATGCGCAGAGTGTGAACAATTAGTGAACAAATTGTCAAGTTGGCAGGGGTTGTTCATCATCCCGGATTTTACCCGGCCCCCATGCCCAGAATCTGCCCCCACAATCAACTTCCGCACGACCCAGACCAAAAACTGTTGTGCAAGCCCCTTGTGTAACTCAGTATTGCGCCCTACTTACGCCCTTGGCGGGTTCTGCCCTTCTCGTGACTGGTAGCATTCCGGTGGCCTTAAGCAATTCCGAGGGAGCTGGCTCTGTTCGGGCCCTGGCCCGTTTACCTGGCGCCCACCTGTACATACAGGTCCTCGGGAATCAAAACCGCACGGTTGCCTGGTGGTCCCGCCGCCTTCCGATCAGGTGAATTCCTGCGGATCGACCCGTGCGAAGGTTTCGTCATCCAGAGCAAAATCATAAAGCCTGCGTCCGTTCCATTGCGGCATATAGCAGTCAAACAATCTGTTTTTTTGCTCCGGCAGGCTTGGCACGGTCAAATCTGCCGCTGGCAGGTTCAATCCAAACGTCAACATCTGGGCGTCCGTGTAACGTGCAGATGCCTGCTTGACCGCATGATGCAACAGCACGTGTTCGACATGCCCGTATTCGCCAACTCGGTTGTGAGTGATGACGGTTGTCGGCGCGAACTGCTTCATCAACGCATAGGCAGATCCAGATAACAGTCCAAACAACGGATGGCGGCGCAATGGCCGGACGATTTCGGGTTCTGGCAAGCCATCGTCGGTTGGCATGCGAATAAAACGGCGCAGCCTCGGGTAATCACTTTCGACCGCAAAGGGCAGTTGCACCCGGGTGGCACCAATCATTTCGCACACCTTTTGCATCGCTGCCTCGCGCGTGTCGGTGTCTCTACGGTTGGATGCAGGGCGGAAGAAGCTTGCGACGAAAACTTCGGCACGCCCCTTGAGATGCGCCAGAAGTGAGCCGGCAAACAGCGTTTCATCATCCTGATGGCACACGCACACAAGAATGCGCTGATGGGCAAGCACGTCCAGGCTGAGTCCGTTGCGCGCAACGCCCGGACCGGTCTCCAAAAGGCCGAAATTCGCGCTGTGCAGGGTTTCCGGCCCAACGAGGTTGACCGTCCGCGCGCGCCCTTGCTGGACCAAAAGGGCCGAGCTTGCCTGCACATGGCCGTTTCGGTTGTCTCCCTGAATCAAGTAGCATCTGTCAGCCAGGCCAGGCCAGACCGCATCCAGCTCGGCGATCCTGCTGTTCTTCTGCGCATCCAAGTGCAACAGGTCGATCGGGCCGAACGGCCGATCCTGAACCGCATGCTCAAGCCCTTCGATCGCTGGCCTGAGGTAGAACTTCACGCGATCAGGGAAGCGGTTTTCGAACCATCGGAATGCAATCGGCACATAGATGTCGACCGGCGGCCACGAGGCGCGCAAACGCTGTCCAAGGTCGATGCCGATATACTTCAAACCGGGGTTCGAGTGCAGCGCCAACAGACCCGCGTGACCGCCCGCCACTCCGACCTCGGCAAAGCAATTGCTTTCCTGTGCCAGCCGATGAAGAGCACGCCGTTTCGGCTCCATCGACGGCGCGAGATCGGATTTGTGAAAGTTTTCCTGCATGTGTGCATAGCACACGTTTCCATTGATCGCGACTGGCTCGCCTGCTTGTTTCAGCCCATCTGCAATCGCCTGATTCAAACTTGACAGATCATCCAGAAACGCCGGCGAATTTATGACGTCTTCATAACTTGGCTTGGTCAAGGAAACGGTCTTTCATGGACAATTCGATACGCTTGCGCATCAAATGTCAGGGGTAGACCAATTGCAAGCGTCAGCAACCACCCATCACGACCGGCGCGCTTCGACGCGCACAGGTTCCAGCTTGACCGCAACCGGGGTTCCTCCGCGAGGGCCTTTGGGCTTTTCGGCCATGCTCATGATCGCATAGGCGAATTGGACGCCCGCAAAAACGATCCCGTTCATGAACCAGATCATGATCAGAGCGATAAAGCCTATGTCGGACCCGGTGATGAGGTGGCGCAGGTTGGCCACGTTCAACAGCAGCAGCACCGCGACAAATACAGCCGAGATCACAAACCCCAGTGCAACCTGGGTGATATAAAGACGGATCAGTTTCGGCATGACGCACCTCCTTCACACGACAGGAGTCTAGCGCAATTTCATGCCGGGTAAAATCGCCCGTGGCGCGTCAGAACGCCTCGGGTTTGGCCTCGCGGGCCATGTGATCCAGAACCGCGTTGACGAATTTCGGCTCTTTGCCTTCGGGGAAGAAGGCCCGCGCCACGTCGACGAATTCGGTGATGACCACCTTGGGCGGCGTGTCGCTCTGGCTCAGCTCGGCGCCGGCCGCGCGGAACAGCGCCCGCAAGGTCGGATCAATGCGCGAGATCGGCCACTTGGCCACCAGCGCCCGGTCGGTCATCTGGTCGATCGGCGCCTGATAGTTCACCGCGTCATCCACCAGCTTGCGGAAGACCGAGCTGTCGCCTTCCAGCATCTCGTCGCCCTCGTAGACCGCGCCGAACCGGTGATCCAGAAACTCGTTGACCACCTGCTCGGTCGTCTGGCCCGACTGCTCCATCTGGAACAGCGCCTGCACGGCATACAGCCGCGCGGCGGATTTCATCAGGCGTTTCCGGCTTGCCGGTTTCGGCGTGTCTGTCTGGGTCATGCTGTCGTTGATCCGTTGCTGTCGCCCGCCACGAGGATGGACTCGGACGGCGGCTTGAATCCGACGCCCTTTTTCGAAGCGCCCCACTTACGTCTGAGTGCGATCAGATGCAAGGCCGCAGCCGCCGCGCCGCCGCCTTTGTTCATTTTTTCCGGATTTGCACGCACTTCGGCCTGCGCATCATTTTCAACCGTCAGGATGCCGTTGCCGATGCACAGCCCCTGCAGGCCCAGCAGTTGGATTGCGCGGCTGGAATCGTTGCAGACGGTTTCGTAATGCGTGGTCTCGCCCCGGATCACGCAACCCAGCGCCACATAGCCGTCGAAGTTGCACTGGCGGTCGGCCATGGCAATCGCCGTCGGGATCTCGAGCGCACCGGGCACCTCGACCACCTCGCAGCTGCCGCCGGCGGCCTCGATCTCGGCCTTGGCGCCGCGAACCAGGTCGTCGGCGATGGCGCGATAGAACGGGGCCACGACGATCAGCAGCTTGACCGGGTCCTCGAATTTCGGGGTCGGCAGAACGCCGTGTTTGTCTTGCTCAGCCATGCTCAGTCATCCTTGAAAATCGAGCGGGTCCCGACGATGGACAGGCCAAAGGCGTCCAGACCCAGGTATTTCGTCTGCGGCGAGTCGGTCAGCAGCACCAGTTCCTTTATGCCCATCTTGGACAGGATCTGCGCGCCCAGACCGGTTTGCTTGATGGTGCGCGGGCCTTCGTCCTCGGCCGCGTACAGCGAGTTGCGCGGGTTTCGGAACAGGCAGACCACGCCCCGCCCCTCGGCGGCAATCTTTTCCATCGCGCGCGGCAGTTCCTGCGGCGATTTCGGGCCAAGACCCAGAATGTCCGAGGCCTCGTGCAGCGCGTGGGTGCGGGTCAGGACGGGCTCGGGCGTGCTGATGTCGCCCTTGATCATCACCAAATGCTCAATCCCGTGGGTCTGATCGGTGAAGATCCGCATCTCCCACTCACCGCCATATTCAGACGTGACCATCCGGCGCGCGGTCTCGACCACCAGATTGTCGTGGCGCGCGCGGTACGAAATCAGGTCGCTGATGGTGCCGATCTTTAGACCGTGCTCCTTGGCGAACTCGACCAGATCGGGCAGCCGGGCCATGGTGCCGTCGGGCTTCATGATCTCGCAGATCACGCCCGAGGGGTTCAACCCGGCGAGGCGCGAAATGTCCACGGCGGCCTCGGTGTGGCCGGCGCGTACAAGCACCCCGCCCCGCTTGGCGCGCAGCGGAAAGACATGGCCGGGCGTGGCCAGATGCGCCATGGTGTTCTGCTCGTTGATCGCGGTGGCGATGGTCAGCGCCCGATCGGCGGCGGAAATGCCGGTGCTAACGCCTTCGCGTGCTTCGATCGAGACGGTAAAGGCGGTTTCGTGCCGCGACGAGTTGTTCACGGCCATCATCGGCAGGCCCAGCCGGTCGATCCGCTCGGCCGTCATCGGCAGGCAGATCAGCCCGCGGCCATGAGTGGCCATGAAATTGATCGCCTCGGCATCGGCGAATTCCGCCGGGATCACCAGGTCGCCTTCGTTCTCGCGGTCCTCGTGGTCGACCAATATGTACATCCGGCCCTGGCGCGCCTCTTCGATGATCTCTTCGATCGGGCTGATCGCGTCGCGCAGTTGGGCCTCGACCGGTCCGGGTGTTTCAAAGCTCATGGGGCAGCCTTTCACAGAGCAGGTGTTGCATCGCGGGATAGACCAGCGCGCGCACAAAGGCCAGTCCGCAAACGAAGTGGGCCGTACCTAACGCGACGCAATTTCTTCGCTGGCGATCAAGAAACCTCGGCCAGACGGGCCACGTACCGGGCCAGCGTGTCGATTTCCAGATTGACCCGATCTCCGACCTTCGCCGCGCCCCAGGTCGTCACCTCTTTGGTATGAGGAATGAAGTTGATCCCGAAATCGCAACCGTCGACATCGTTGACCGTAAGCGAAGTACCGTTCAGAGCAACCGAGCCCTTGGGCGCGATGAAGCGCGCCAAATCCTTGGGCGCGCGCAGGGTTACGCGAGTGCTGTCTCCTTCTTCGGCCATCGCGACGATCTCGGCGACGCCATCGACGTGCCCCGAAACGATATGGCCACCCAATTCGTCACCCACCTTCAAGGCCCGTTCAAGGTTGACCCTTGAGCCCACATTCCAGCCGTCCAGATTGGTTTTGGAAACGGTCTCGGCGCTGATCTGAACATCGTACCAGTCATCACCCAGCGCGATGACGGTCAGGCAAACCCCGTCGCTGGCGATCGACGCACCAATATCTATGCCGGATGTATCATAGCCTGTCCGGATGCGCGCCCGCAGATCGCCCTGCTGCTCCAACTCGATGATTGTGCCGATATCGGTGACGATCCCAGTGAACATTCCGTTAACCCTCTGCGCCTAAGCTGTGCCATGCAATCCACGCCGAGGTAAGGCCAAGTGGCGGGCGGAGCAAGCCCTGCCTTGCCCGGCTGGCCGCAAAAAGGCATAGTTTGTTCAATAAAACACGGGCAACCAGAATTCGAGCATCTGGCATGAGGCAACCGAAGGACAACTCCGACAGTCGCGTATTCCTGTTTTTGCAGGGGCCGCATGGGCCGTTCTTCAGCGGCTTGGGTCGCATGTTGCGCGCGGCTGGCGCGCAGGTGTGGCGTGTCGGGTTCAATGCCGGGGACCAGGCGTTTTGGTTCGATCGCGCCAGCTATATCCCCTATCGCGGCAGGCTCGACGACTGGCCGGAAAGCCTGAGGAACATCATCCTTGCGCGCGGTGTTACCGACATCGTGCTTTATGGCGATGTTCGCCCTGTGCACGCCGACGCGATCCGGACGGCGCGAATCCATGGCATCCGTGTTCATGTGTTCGAGGAAGGTTACCTTCGACCTTGGTGGGTCACCTATGAGCGCAATGGGTCCAACGGACATTCTCGCCTGATGGATCTGGAAATCGCCCAGATGCAGCAGGCGTTGCAAAGCTCGGGCGCCAAAACGCCCCCACCCCCGTCACATTGGGGAGATATGCGGCAACACGTTTTCTACGGCGCTCTGTACCATTGGTTCGTTCTGTGTGCGAACCGCGGGTACCGAAACTTCCGCCCGCACCGAGAAGTGCGTGTCTCAAAGGAATTCAAACTTTATTTCAAACGTTTGGCGCTCATGCCGATCCATCGACTGCAGCGCGTTCTCGCCACTTGGCGCGTAAGGCGCGGCGGGTTCCCGTATCATCTGGTTCTGCTACAACTGGGGCACGACAGTTCAGTCCAGGCGCATTCGGACTTTTCATGCATGGCCGATTTCATCACCCCGGTGATGGAGGGGTTCGCCAAGGGCGCTCCGTCCCACCACCGCCTCGTCATCAAGGAACACCCGCTAGAAAACCAGCGCGAGCCGCTGAGAAGACGCGTCCAAGCACAGGCGCGCGCTTTGGGCATCTCGGATCGCGTGCATTACGTGCCCGGCGGAAAGCTGGCGCGACTACTGGATCACGCGAGCTCGGCCCTGACCATCAATTCCACCGCAGGACAGCAGGCCCTGTGGCGTGGCATCCCTCTGCGTGTCTTCGGCAAGTCGGTCTACGACAAGCCTGAACTGGTCTCACATCAAACGATTGACGAGTTCTTCAGGCACCCGCAAAAGCCGGACACAGAAGCCTATCGGGCATACCGCCAATTCCTGTTGGAAACCAGCCAGGTGCCGGGCGGCTATTACTCGCGCGGCGGACGGCGCCAGTTGCTGCGGCGGGTTGCTGACATGATGCTGCAGGCCCGTGACCCTTACCAGGCCGCGATGACCGGAATCGCGACCATCACGCCACAGTTGAAAATCGTTGAATGACACGGTGCTTGGCTGGCTGGAACTTGAAGTATGAAACCGCTAGTTTGACCGCAAACCAAAAGACTACATACGAAACTCGAGGTATTTCGGCAGTGCAGCGTTTCCCTACTCGATGGATACGAGGGTTTTCCCTTGTTGCAGCCATTGGCCTTCTGACAGCGTGCCAACTGCCCAAGGCAGGGCCGAACAAAACCGAAATTCTGGCGGGCTCGACGGTCAATGGCGGCAACGCCCACGTGGTCGAAGTTGATGACAGGGTGGCCCACGTCACCTCTGCGGTTCCACAGTTTGGTTTTCCGCCTGCCTTCCGGTCAGCACAAAGCGTAACATCCGACACCATTCGTCCCGGCGACGTGCTTGGCCTGACCATCTGGGAAAACGTCGACGACGGTCTGCTGGCTGGCGAAACCGGCCCATCGACCAATCTCGATGAGGTTCAGGTCGACAGCGAAGGCTTTATCTTCGTGCCCTATGCCGGCCGCTTGCGCGCCTCGGGCAATACGCCCGAGCAGCTTCGCTCGCTGATTGCAGAAAAGCTGCGCGAGCAGACGCCTGATCCGCAGGTTCAGATCCGCCGCGTGGCGGGTGACGGTGCGACGGTCTCGGTAACCGGCACGATCGGCGCCTCCGGCATCTACCCGATCGAGCGCCCGACCCGCACCTTGTCGACGATGCTTGCAAGGGCCGGTGGCGTGGCGGTCGCCCCGGATATTGCGCTGGTCACGGTGATCCGCGGCAATCAGCGTGGCACCGTGTGGTATGACGATTTGTTCCGCAATCCTGAAACCGACATCGCACTGCGCGGCGGTGATCGCATCCTGGTCGAACAGGACACCCGGTCGTATATCGCGCTTGGGGCCACGGGCGGGCAATCCCGCGTCGCCTTCGACAGCCAGGATCTGTCCGCGCTGGAAGCGCTGGCGCAGGTCGGCGGTTTGCAATCGCTGTCCTCGGATCCCACAGGTATCTTCGTTCTGAGAGACGAGCGCGAAGACATTGCACGCAAAGTGCTGGGCCAGGCGAACCTTCAGGGCGAACAACGCGTGATCTACCTGCTGAACCTCACGGCGCCCAACGGCCTGTTTGTTGCACGTGATTTCGTGATCCGCGACGACGACACGATTTACGTGACCGAAGCCCCGTATGCGCAGTGGACCAAGTCGATTTCGCTGATTGCCGGTGGTCTGACACCCGTTGCAAACGTCGCCACGCTGACCGGAAACTGAGGCATGAAACCCGGCGCCGACACTGCGGACGCCGAGGATCGAACGCGCCTGTATGTCTACAATGGCGGGTTTCTGACCCAACGCAGGGTCCGACGCATCCTGTCGCTGGCGGGGCTTGACATTCGCGTTGGGCTTCCGCGTTCGGGCGACATGGTGGGCATCTGGGGCGAAAGCCCGACCGCACACCGCGGAATTCGAGTTGCGAAGGACCGGAAAATCCCGCTGTTGCGGGTCGAGGATGCATTCCTGCGATCCTTGCTGCCGGGGCGCGATCACGAGCCGCCGTTGGGCCTGCTTCTGGAACGACGTGCGATGCATTTCGATCCGTCACAGCCGTCGGACCTCGAAACTCTGCTGGCCACGCATCCGCTGGATGACACCGCGCTGCTGGATCGGGCACGCGGCGCGATCGCACGGCTGAAGGAATCGCATCTGAGCAAGTATTCGGCCTGCGACCCGGATATCGCGCCCCCGGATCCGGGCTATGTACTGGTTGTCGATCAGATACAGGGCGATGCGGCGGTTACGGCAAGCCGGGGCGACCCTGCGCGGTTTCTCGAAATGCTGATCATGGCCCAAGAGGAAAACCCCGGCGCGCGTGTGATCATCAAGACCCACCCGGAAACGCTGCAGGGCCATCGGCGCGGTTTCTTCTCGGAGGATGACGAAACTGAACGTGTCTCCCTGTTGGCGGATCAGATCAGCCCCTGGTCGTTGCTGGAAGGTGCGATTGGGGTCTATACCCTGTCCTCGCAACTGGGATTTGAGGCCATTCTGGCCGGTCACAAGCCTAGGGTTTTTGGGCAACCCTTCTATGCCGGGTGGGGTCTGACGCAGGACGAGATGCCTCTGGCGCGCCGTCAGCGTAATCTGACCCGCGCTCAACTATTCGCTGCCGCCATGATACTGTACCCGACGTGGTACGATCCCTATCGCGACCAGCTGTGTGAGCTGGAAACGGTGCTGGATACGCTTGAAGCCCAGAGCCGCGCCTGGCGACTGGACAGGCACGGCTGGACAGCGTCTGGAATGCGCTTGTGGAAACGCAGGCATATTCAGCAAACCTTCGGGAAGTGGAAAAAAGTCCGTTTCGTGCCGGAACGACCCTTGGCGACCGATCGGTCCCATATGGTTTGGGGCAATCGTGATCTGGACGCCGAAGATGTGGTCCGCGTCGAAGACGGTTTCCTGCGCTCGCGCGGGTTGGGGGCCAACCTTGTGCCCCCGCTTTCACTGGTGACCGACGACCTTGGAATTTACTACGACCCCACCCGACCCAGCCGTCTGGAAGAACTGATCACCGCACGCGAAGAGTTGCGACCCGATCAGGAGATACGGATACGCCGCCTGGTGACGCAACTCACCGCGGCGGGGCTAAGCAAATACAATACGGGCGGCGGTTGCCCGCCCTTGCCGGACGGGCACCGGATTCTTGTACCTGGCCAGGTAGAGGACGACGCCTCGATCCGGTTGGGCACTAGCACGGTCCGCACAAATCTCGAGTTGCTGAGCACCGTTCGCGCGGCCAATCCCGACGCAGTTCTGATCTACAAGCCGCATCCGGATGTTGAGGCCGGGCTTCGAGACGGTCGAATGGACGCCGAGGGTCTGGCGGATGTCGTCCTCCACGATGTCGATCCGGCGCTGGTTCTGCCAGCGGTACATGAGGTCTGGACAATGACCTCACTGCTTGGGTTCGAAGCTTTGCTGCGCGGGATAAAGGTCACAACGCTTGGGGCCCCGTTTTACGCCGGCTGGGGTCTGACGACGGACCTTGGATCGGTCCCGGCACGACGAGGCGCGCGACCGACAGTGCTGGGCCTGGCCTACGCCACGCTCATCGACTATCCACGGTATTTCGATCCAATCACTCGCGATGCCTGCCCGGCGGAGGTTGTCGCAGACCGTTTGACGCATGGCCCGATTGCACCTGCTGGGCCGGCAATCCGGCTGCTGGCTAAGCTTCAGGGGGCTTTTGCAACACATGCGAACCTGTGGCGCTAGGGCTCGCCGCTAGCGGACCGGCCTGCGCCAGACATGCAGGACATCGCCACCCAAGTCCCGGGTTTCGACCAGCGAAAAGCGGGGCGCGTCCCCCAATTCCTCAAGCCCCATGGCGCCAATGGCGGGCAAGCCCTCGGCTCCGATGGCCAAGCCCGCGCTGAAACCGACCAGCTCGTCGACCAGATCATTTGCCAGCAGGGACGCAGCCAGAGCCGAGCCCCCCTCGCAGAATACTCGGGTCAGACCGGCCTGCCCCAATTGGTGCAGCATGTCTGCGGCGTCGATCCGGTGATCCTGCAAAGCGCAGGATATCAGCCGCGCGCCCAGTCCCTGCCACGCCGCGGCACGCTCAGGATCGGGCGACGGGCCATGGCACAGCCAAACGGGAATATCAGAGGCGGTTCGGGCCAATTGGCTGAGCAAAGGCAATTCAAGGTGACGTGAAACCACGACGCGCACGGGCTGCCGGTCGATACCTAGATCACGAACCGTCAGCGAAGGATCGTCGGCCCGCGCGGTGCCCGCGCCGACCATCACCGCATCGTGCTGCGCCCGCATGGCATGCACCGCCCGGCGGGCCTCGGGGCCGGTGATCCACTTGCTCTGCCCGGTCTCGGTTGCGATCCGTCCATCAAAGCTGCTGGCGAGTTTCAGCGTCACGAACGGTCGGCCTTGCTCGGTCTTCATGAAAAAGCCCGCGTGGTCCATTGCCGCCTGATCGCTCAGAACCCCGGTCGTGACCTCAATCCCGGCATCGCGCAACATGGCAAAACCCTGCCCCGCGACGCGCGGATCGCTGTCCTCGATCGCCGAAACCACGCGGGCCACTCCGGCGTCAATCAAAGCCTGAGCACAAGGCGGCGTCTTGCCGTGATGCGAACATGGCTCCAGCGAAACATAAGCCGTCGCGCCACGCGCCTGTTCGCTGGCCTGGGCCAGAGCCTCGGTTTCCGCATGAGGGCGACCGCCGGGCTGCGTCCACCCGCGCCCGACGATCCGGCCGTTTTTCACCAGAACGCATCCGACCGCGGGGTTGGGCCAGCAAGATCCTTGTCCGCGCCGCCCCAAGGACAGGGCCAGCGCCATGTATCGCTTGTCTGTTTCGGTCACTCGTCAGTCGATGGCTGCGGCGGGCGCAGTTCGTGGACGAACTCCTCGAAATCATCGGCCGCCTGGAAATTCTTGTATACGCTCGCAAAGCGAACATAGGCGACGGTGTCGATCCGCGCCAGAGCTTCCATGACGATCTCGCCGATCTTGTTGGACGGAATGTCGGTCTCACCCATGCTTTCCAGGCGCCGCACGATGCCGGATATCATCTGGTCGATGCGGTCCGGATCAATCGGGCGCTTCTGCATCGAAATCCGGATTGACCGTTCCAGTTTGTCCCGGTCGAAATCCTCGCGCTTGCCATTTGTCTTGATGACCACAAGGTCGCGCAACTGGACCCGCTCATAGGTGGTGAAACGGCCCCCGCACGCGGGGCAGAACCGACGCCTGCGGATGGCCACGTGATCTTCTGCCGGACGTGAGTCCTTGACCTGAGTATCGATATTTCCGCAAAACGGGCAGCGCATCCGCCGTCTCCTCGTCCCTTGTTCCGCCTCTTTTTGTCAGCGCTGTGGCCGACTTATCCACAACTATAGGGCAGCCGCTAGAGTTTGGGTAGTCGGAAATTTCAACCGCTATATGCAGGGTCACCCAAAATGCGCCGCAACTCGGCGAACGTGGGGCGCGGTCCGGTGTTCGAACAGGTAGATACCCTGCCATGTTCCCAAGGCAGGGCGCCCACTTAAGACCGGGACCGAAAGAGAGACCGGCATCATCGCCGCCTTGATATGGGCCGGCATGTCATCGGGCCCCTCATACGTATGTTTCAGATAAGACATCGACGGATGATCTGAGGGCGGAACCAGCCGCGAGAAAAATGCCTGCAGGTCCGTCTGAACTTCGGGATCCGCGTTTTCCTGAATCAACAGTGAACAGGATGTGTGGCGGACGAACAGCGTCAGCAGTCCGTCGGCCACACTTGCGGACAGCCAGTCACGGATGTCGGAGGTGAACTCGTACAGCCCCTGCCCTCGGGTTTCGATGGTGAATTCGGCCTGCATCAACCGGGTGGCCCTGTTCGCGTCAGTTGAAGAAGGGGCGCACGTTGCATCGGGCGTTTGCACCTTGGACCGACATGCTGTAGCCCGGTTGAAATCCCGAAACCACTACGCTGGGTTGCTGTGGCACGCCGCCTGTCGGCGGTTTTATGGAAAACTGCACAGCGGTCCGACGCCCGGTTGTCACACTGGGCCCATAGCCGCGTAAAACGTAAATCCGCTGCTGCCAGCCGGCCCCCAGTTTGCGCCGAGCAAAATCCGCCGCCGCGCACCAATACCCATCAACGTCCTGCCGGGCGCGGGGGATGACCTCAAAATCGGTGCTGTTCATCGGCTCGGTCCGGTACCCGTTCGGGGCGGCGTCAGTCTCGACCGGAGCGGCTGCAACCATTGCCGCAACCGCGGTGCATGTCAGAATATGTTTCATTGCAAATATCTTCCCTGATTTTGACACGCATCATAGCCTAGTTTTTCACCAAGCCCAGAACAGCGTCGTTCACGATGATTTCAGGAACAGTGCGCACGCGAATGGTGCCTTGCGTCTAGGGAGTCGGGACATGCATTCAATGTGTGCCGGGGAGCCACAGATCGGTTGGTGTGACCAAATCCTTCGGCTCAGCCCGATCCCCACGGGACTGACCCGGCACGCGGCTGATCTATGACGGCCGTAGCACGGTGTCTTTCTTTGCCCGGCCACGTCTTTGTGATCTGAAGCCATTTCCGGCGTAAATACTTGCGCCGTGTCTGACCCTGTGTGGGAACTGTCACCTCACAAAAACTATGCAAATGACAAAATTCGCTACATAATCCGGCCAATTCAGTGGGTTCCGGAGCGTGGTATGCAAGTCGATATCGCCAGAATTCAGTTGCTGGCGTCCGCGTTGCAGGCGCAGGCAGGGAATACTGATACGGTCGTTCGTGTCCTGACCAAGAGCGGGCTGAGTGCGCAAGACCTCGCGCCGCCTGCAAAGCTGTACAGCGCCCACAGCGAGGCATTGTTCACCCGCCACGCTTGCGATGAACTCAACGACATCCTGTTCGGCGCGCGAACGGGGTTGCAGTTCAGTGCAACCTCCAGCCTGACGGCATATATCAGCAAGTATTCCCGGGATCTGCGGCAGGTTCTGGAGAACGCCAACCACTTCCACCGGCTGATTGATCCTGCCATCGCCGTGAGGCTGCACGAGTCCGGCAATTCGGCAACCATCGAGGCCAGGTGGAAGGACCCAAGCTTTTCGCGGTACCACCGGCGAACCGAGTTCCTCATGTTTGCCTGCATTGCCCGCCTGCGTGCTCTCACGGGGATCCCGATCCAACCGATCGAACTGCGGTTTCAGCACAAGGTCGGCGCGCTAGAGGAAGACTATTCGAAACTCGGCAGATTCCCGGTGGTGTTTGGCGCAGAAAAGCTGGAGATCATTTTGCCGCAATCAACGCTCGACGTGCCCGTCCCGACCTACGACCCCAGCTTGCGACAGCACCTGATGGAATATGGTGACCGTCTGCTGCATGAAAACAGTGACGAAAAACAGACTCTACGGTCGCGGGTCGAAGGGCGGATCACCCAATCGCTTCCCGGGGCCATCGCCCGCGCCGAACAGGTTGCCAAGGATCTGGGCATGAGCCCGCGGACATTCGGTCGACGCCTGACCGAGGAAGGCACCAGCTTTCGCGAAATTGTCGACGACCTGCGCTGCGACCTCGCCAGAACGTTTCTGAAGAACGACATGGGCCTTTCTGAGATCTCGTACAGCCTTGGCTACGCAGACCAAGCGGCATTTTCGACTGCCTTCAAACGCTGGACCGGGCAATCTCCCAGCGCGTTCAAGGATCAGTCCCGGCGCAGAAAGCCTGCCTGATAAGCGGCCGGGGGTCATCAGCGTTGCCGCCTCGCCCCGACCTGTCCCATGAGTGGACACAAGCGATATGGTCCGCGAAGGCTCTGACCACTTGCGAATTCCCGCCAAATTGAATTCACGTTTGGCCGTCGTGAACCAAACCGCCGTGCAAATGAAAAGAGGCGCCTCGGTCGAGGCGCCTTTTTGATCACTGATCCAGGAAGGACCGCAGCTTTCGGCTTCGGCTGGGATGTTTCAGCTTGCGCAGCGCCTTGGCTTCGATCTGCCGGATACGTTCGCGCGTCACGCTGAACTGCTGACCAACCTCTTCCAGCGTGTGGTCGGTGTTCATGCCGATGCCGAAACGCATCCGCAGAACCCGCTCTTCGCGCGGGGTGAGCGAGGCCAGTACACGCGTGGTGGTTTCCTTGAGGTTTTCCTGAATGGCGCTGTCCAGCGGCAGCACGGCATTCTTGTCCTCGATGAAATCGCCCAGTTGACTGTCTTCCTCGTCCCCGATCGGAGTTTCCAGACTGATCGGCTCCTTGGCGATTTTCATCACCTTGCGGACCTTTTCCAACGGCATCTGCAGCTTTTCGGCCAGTTCTTCCGGCGTCGGCTCGCGTCCGATCTCGTGCAGCATCTGGCGGCCGGTCCGCACCAGCTTGTTGATCGTCTCGATCATGTGCACCGGAATACGGATGGTGCGCGCCTGATCCGCGATCGAGCGCGTGATCGCCTGACGGATCCACCAGGTCGCATAGGTCGAGAACTTGTAGCCACGGCGGTATTCGAACTTGTCCACCGCCTTCATCAAGCCAATGTTACCTTCCTGAATAAGATCAAGGAATTGCAGGCCACGGTTGGTGTATTTCTTTGCGATCGAGATCACCAGGCGCAGGTTGGCCTCGACCATTTCCTTCTTGGCCTGACGCGCCTCTTTCTCGCCCTTCTGAACCTGCTGGACGATGCGGCGGAACTCGCTGATGTCCAGACCGACATACTGGCCCACCTGAGCCATGTCGTTGCGCAGTTCCTCGACCTTGTCGGACGAGCGTTCGATGAACATTTGCCAGCCCCGGCCCGGCTTTTCGGCCATCTCCGACAGCCAGTTCGGATCCAGTTCGCGTCCACGATAGGCTTCGATGAACTCACGGCGGTTGATGCGGGCCTGATCGGCCAGCTTCACCATGGCGCTGTCCAGTGACATCACCCGTTTGTTGATGCCGTACAACTGATCGATCAGAGCTTCGATCCGGTTGTTGTGCAGATGCAGGCCATTCACCAGTTCAACGATCTCGGCGCGCAGCTTTTGATAGGTCTGCTCATCCTTGTCGCTGAACGACCCATCCTCGTTCAGAGTTGCCGAGATCCGGCTGTCCTGCATTTCCGACAGCTTTGCGAAATCCGTCGAGATCCGCTCAAGCTGAGTCAGAACCTGATCTTTCAGCGCCGCTTCCATCGCAGCCAACGACATGTTCGCCTGATCGTCTTCGTCATCGTCATCGTCGTTGGCGATCGGGTTGCCGTCGGCATCCAGTTCAGGACCTGTGTCCTTGGCGGGCTTGGCGGCCGCTACGGCCGAGGTATCCACCACCGGCTCTTCTACGTCGCCATCCTCGTCCATCTGATTGCCGAACGTCGCTTCCAGATCGATGACGTCACGCAGCAGGATGTCCTCGGACAACAATTCGTCATGCCAGATCGAGATCGCCTGGAAGGTCAGCGGACTTTCGCAAAGCCCGAGGATCATGGTGTTGCGACCGGCTTCGATCCGTTTCGCGATGGCGATTTCGCCCTCGCGGCTCAGCAGTTCGACCGACCCCATCTCGCGCAGATACATGCGCACCGGGTCATCGGTCCGGTCCAGCTTTTCGGTTTGTGCACCGGCCAGCGCAACCTCACGGTTGCTGTCGGTGGTGACCAGATCGGTCGAGCCCTTCTGCTCTTCCTCTTCGGCCTCTTCGTCTTCGATGATGTTGATGCCCATCTCGGACAGCATCGACATGACGTCCTCGATCTGTTCCGAACTGACCTGATCCGGCGGCAGGACCTGGTTGAGCTGATCGTAAGTGATGTAGCCTTTCTCGCGAGCCTCGGCGATCATCTTCTTGACCTGGGCCTGGCTCATGTCCAGCGAGATTTCCTGTTCCTGGTCGTCGGACTTCCGTTCCTCGTTGGTATCCTTGGCGGCCATTCAGTGCTCCTGCAGGGATGGGTGATTCGATGGAACCGAATCATTAGCGCGTAGAAGTGATTCGGCCACCCGTTTACCCGTTTTTCTTTTCCAGTGCTTTATGAAAACACCACTTCAGCGGCGTTTCCGCTCGAACTTGATGCCGGACATGATCGCCTGAAACGCGTCTTTCTCGTCACGATTGATTCGCGCCCCGTTGTCAGCAATGTCGAAAACGGCCCTGTCCTCGTTCTGGCTGCGGCTTGCGCGGTTGCGTTCTTCAGCGGCCTGGGCCAACCGGAACGTTAATGCTTCGTCCGCCAGATCGGACAACTCCTCTTCGGCTTCGGCAATCTCGGCATCCAGCCCCCGGAGCGCTTTGATTTTTGCGAGTTCCTCGGCCAGAGTCATCTGTGCCTTTTCGACGTCGCCCGGTTTGTGCACACAGGGGATTACAGCGACATGGCGAAGGGCCAGCAGATTTTCAAGAGGGGCCGGCCCCAAAGACTGAACAATGTGCTCTTTCAGGTTGTCGGGATCGTCGATCGCGTGCCGCAGGATTGCATCGCGCAGGGCCGCGTGATCGGTGTTCAGGCATTCCATCTCTTCCAGTTGGTGCTCGAATTGAACGACGACCTCGGGGTTCAGGATTGCAATCGCAAGGATTGCCGCTTCACGCAGCTGGATATCCGCATTCTCCGAGGACGCAAGGAACGAGGCCCGCGCATCCGGCGTTGCCGACGGTTTTGGCGGTTGCCATTTGCCCCTCGGCTGCCAGTTTCGAGCCCCTGCCCCTTGCCGCTGCGGGCGGAAAAGTTGCCAGCGGAGATCCTTGATTTCCTGCCCGTAGTGCGACCGGATCGAAGGATCGCGGATCAGTTGGATCTTTTCGCGCAGCGCCTTGTCGAGGGCCGCCTTGCGCTCGGGGCTGTCGAACACTTTGCCCTCGGTCTCGCGCCGCCACAAAAGCCGCACCATCGGAATGGCCGCGTCCAGCACCGCCTGAACCGCCTCCGGGCCTTCGGCGCGCAGCAGATCGTCGGGATCCTTGCTCTCGGGCATCAGGGCGAACCGCAGAGACTTGCCGGCCACCAGCAGGGGCAGCGCCAGGTCGATGGCCCGCATCGCCGCGCGCAGGCCGGCAGTGTCGCCATCCAGCGCGATGATCGGCTCATCGGCGATGCGCCACAGCATGTGCAACTGGTGTTCGGTGATCGCGGTGCCCAGCGGCGCGACGGCGGCGCCGAAGCCTGCCTCGGACAGGGCGATCACATCCATATAGCCCTCGGCCACGATCAGCGGTTGCCCCTTGCCCGCCGCCTGACGGGCCGGTCCGTGGTTGTACAGGCTTCGCCCCTTGTCGAACAGCGCGGTCTCGGGCGAGTTCAGATATTTGGCGTTGTCGTTGGGGTCCATCGCCCGCCCGCCGAACGCGATGCACCGGCCGCGCGGATCGCGGATCGGGAACATGATGCGGTTGCGGAAGGTGTCATAGGGCTTTTTGCCCTTGTTCGACGGCTTGGCCAGACCGGCGCCCAGGATCAGGTCCTCGGTCACGTTCTTGCCGCGCAGATGGTCCCACAACGCCTGCCAGCCGTCGGGTGCAAACCCGATTTCCCAGCGTTCCAACGCCTGAGCGTCCAGACCGCGGCGGTCCAGATAGGCGCGCGCCTCGGCCCCTGCCCCGGTCTTGAGTTGCAGGCGGAAGAACTGCACCGCCTGCTCCATGACATCGGCCAATTGCGCCCGATGGTCCTGCTTTTCCTGCGCCTTGGGATCGCGCGCGGGCATCGGCAATCCGGCCTCGCGCGCCAGAATTTCGACAGCTTCCATGAACGAGACGTTCTCGGTTTCCTTCACGAAGCTGATCGCGTCGCCCTTGGCATGGCACCCGAAGCAGTAATAGAACCCCTTTTGGTCATCCACATGGAACGAGGCCGTCTTTTCGTGATGGAACGGGCATGGCGCCCACATGTCGCCCTTGCCCGGATTGGACTTGCGGTTGTCCCACATGACCTTGCGCCCGACGACCTGAGACAGGCTCAGACGGGTGCGCAGCTCATCCAGAAATCCAGGGGGCAATGACATGCTTCATACATGGCAGAAACCAGGCCGCCCGCCAAGGGCACGGCAGGCCTTTGTCCACAGCCAATTCGCGGCCCTGTGGATTACTGCTGCAGGCACAGCTCCATCCAGGCGGCACCGAGGTCTTTTTTGCGGATATCGCGCATCTTCTGCTCATAGACCCACGGGGTGATCAACGGGATTGCGGCGTTGTAGTTCTCGGGCCAGGTCGGGCCGGCCTCGGCCACCGCTTCAGGAACGTCCCGTTCTTTCACGCGATCAAGACGGGCTTTTTGAACCGCCGCCACAACGTCTGCTTGATAGCGGCAGCTTTGTTCCTTGGTTTCAGCGGCAGCCAGCGGTGTGGCAAGCAGAGTGGCGGCAAGTGCGATGCGCAGCATAAGGTCCCCTTGGAATCAGTTCTTTGCAACAGTCTAACCGCGTGCTGCCACACCTTCCATTGCCCTCTGCAGATCATGAACCAACGATGTGGCCATCGACCGGAACACCATGATCTGAAAGGCTTTCTCGCTAACCCGAGTGATCGACGCGGTCATGTGGAACAGGAGCGTGCGCGCCGTATGTCCGCGCTTGAAGTTCTGCGGGCGCAGATCAACGGGAACCAGACGGGCCAGAACATCCTCGGCCCCGTCGCCCTCAAGCCGCACCACGGCCCAGGCATCAGACTGGTCGACGACCGCGGCATAGGCGGACAGCGAAGGATCTGGTGCGGGGCCGATCAGCATGACCTGACCCGGGCCGAACCAGATGGCCCGCGCGCCCGACTTCCCGGTGGCGCGGTTTGGGGCCGGCAGCGCCATGCCATGCGCCGACTTCATCGCCTCGGACAATGCATTGGTCTGCCCTTGAAAGGCCGAAACCGCATGTATCGCGTCCGGGTCGACCTCGGTGACCGAGACCGTTCCGATGGTCAGCGGCAGCAGCCCGTCACACGGGGTCCGGGCAATCATCTTATCCACGCACACGCTCTCCCTCTGGATCAAAGAACACCGGGTCCGTCACCTCGCACAGCGTGGTCACGCCGCGCAGGTGATCGACCATTTTGACGATCTCGCCATGACGGTCGGGGCCATCGGCCAGAAACGCCAGCCCCAGCATGCTGCCCAGCGTCGGCGAGTAGCAGACCGAGGTCACATAGCCCTGATCGTTGGTACGCACCGGCGCGTCCTCTTCGTTGTACAGATGGGCGCCGGCCAGCAACTGGCGGCTTTCCCCGATGGGTTTGAGCCCGACCAACCGCTCGCGCCCCGGCTCCTCAAGCCCCGGGCGTTCCGACATGGTTTTGCCGATGCAGTCCTTTTTCTGCGACACCATCCGGCCCATCCCGATGTCATAGGCCGTGGTTCGCCCGTGGATTTCGGCATGGGTGATGAACCCCTTCTCGATCCGGAGGACGTTCAGCGCCTCCATCCCATACAGGCCGCCGCCCAGCGCCTCGGCCCGTTGGGTCAGAATGTCGAACAAACTGGCCCCATACCGCGCAGGCACGGCGATCTCATAGGCGTGTTCGCCCGAGAACGAGATCCGGAACAGACGCCCCGGCACCCCGAGAACAGAAACCGGCCCACAGGCCATGAACGGCCACACGGCATCATCCAATGGGGTGTCCAGAACGCCGTTCAGCACCTCGCGCGATTTGGGGCCGGCCACGGCGAATTGCGCCCATTGTTCCGTCACTGAAACCAGTGTCACGTCCCAATCGGGCCGCAGACCTTGGCGCACGAATTCCAGATGTTTCATCACGTCGCCCGCGGCGGCGGTCGTGGTGGTCATCAGGAAATGACTGTCACCCAAACGCGCGGTGGTGCCGTCATCCATGACGAACCCGTCCTCGCGCAGCATCAGCCCATAGCGCACGCGCCCGACCTTCAGCGTCGAAAACGTGTTGGTATAGACGAAATCCAGAAACTGCGCGGCGTCGCGCCCCTGAATGTCGATCTTGCCCAGCGTCGAGACATCGCACACGCCGACCGCCGTGCGCACCATCTGCACTTCACGGTCGCAGGATTGGCGCCATGTGGTCTCGCCCGGCTGCGGGAAATAGCTGGGCCGGTACCACAGCCCGGCCTCGACCATCGGCGCTCCGCGCGCCACCGACGCCTTGTGCGAGGTGGTGAAGCGCTGTGGCTTGAACCCCGCCCCCTCGGCCCCCGCGCCCAGCGCGGCAATGGCGATCGGGGCGTAAGGCGGGCGGAAGGTGGTGGTTCCGGTCTCGGGGATCGCGCGCCCGGTGGCATCCGCCAGCACGGCCAGCGCCGCGACATTCGAGTTCTTGCCCTGATCGGTGGCCATGCCCTGCGTGGTATAACGCTTCATGTGCTCGACCGAGCGGAAATTCTCGGTCGCGGCCTGCTTGACGTCCTTGACGGTCACGTCGTTCTGGAAATCCAGCCACGCGCGCCCCTTGCCCGGCACCGCCCACAGTTGCGCGATTTCATAGGGCTGATCCTCGGCCGGCGGCGGCTCGGGCTTGGGCGACTTGAGGCCCAGATCACCCAGCGCCTCGGTCGCAGCCGAAATGCCCTCGCGCAGACAGGCGCAGGTGGAGAACGCGCCGTTGCAGGCCCCGGCCGTGCGCATCCCGGGCACGGCGCCCGGCGTGGGCACGAAGGCGGCAATGTCACGCCGCCAAGTCGGTCGACCGTTCATGTGGCAGGTCAGGTGGACCGAGGGGTTCCATCCGCCAGTCATCGCCAGGCAATCGGTCTGAATGCGCTCTTCTCCGCTGGCGCGGCGCACGGTGATCGACTCCAGCCCCTTGCGCCCCGAGCTGCCACAGACCTGCGCCCCGCGCAGCACCGGATAGTCCGTCGACACCGGCCCGTCATGGCGGCTGTCGATCACGGCGGCCACGTGGACACCTGCGGCGAGCAGGTCGCGGGCCGTCCGGTGAATGTCATCGGTGTTGCCGAAGACTGTGACACTCCGGCCGGCCGCGACGCCCCAGCGGTTCAGATAGGCCCGCACGGCCCCGGCGGTCATGATGCCGGGCCGGTCATTGTCGCGAAACGCCACCGGGCGCTCCAGCGCCCCGGCCGCCAGAACCGAGCGCCGGGCGGCGATCCTCCAATATGTTTCCAGCGGCGCACCGGCGGGGCGGTCGCCCGTGTGGTGCAAGACCCGTTCGAGCGCGGCAAAGGTGCCCTGATCGTAGGCCCCGGCAATCGTCGTGCGGGTCATCAGCCGCACATTCTCCATCGCCCGCAGTTCAGCCAGAACCTCGTCTACCCAAACGTGACCCGGCTTGCCATCCACCTCGAGCGTCTCGGCCAGCAGCCGCCCGCCCATCTGGTTGCTTTCGTCGGCCAGAATGACATCCGCCCCGGCTCGGCCGGCCGTCAAGGCGGCCATCAAACCCGCCGGACCAGCCCCGATCACCAGCAGGTCGCAGAAGGCATAGGCGCTTTCATACGTGTCGGCGTTGGCTTGCCCGGACAGCGCGCCCAACCCCGCGGCGCGGCGGATCATCGGTTCGTACAGCTTCTCCCAGAAGCTGCGGGGCCACATGAAAGTCTTGTAGTAGAAGCCCGCCCCCAAGAAGGGCGCGGCCAGATCGTTCACCGCCATCACGTCGAAATTCAGGCTGGGCCAGCGGTTCTGGCTGCGCGCCTCGAGGCCCGGATAGATCTCTTGCATCGTGGCCCGGACATTGGGGTCCTGCGCGGCGCCTCGGCCGATGGTGACCAGCGCGTTCGGCTCTTCGCTGCCGGCGGTCAGGACGCCGCGCGGGCGATGATACTTGAACGACCGCCCCATCAAGCGCACGCCATTGGCCAGCAGCGCCGAGGCCAGCGTGTCGCCCTGAAAGCCCGAATACCGGATGCCGTCAAAGGAAAATTCGACCGAAGTGCCGCGGTCGATCAGGCCCCTGTCCGCGACCCTCATCGCTTGCCCCCGGACGCAGGTTCGGTCGCCGAAATTTCGTGGGTCAGCGTGTTTCGGGTCACGACGATCCATGCGCCGCAGCCGCCCTCGTGATACCACAGGTCCCGCGTTTCGCCCGCCGGGTTGTCGCGCAGATAGACGAAATCGTCCCAAGCCTCCGGCCCGGCATCCGGGGCGGGCCGGTCCAGATCGACGGCGGCCCCGCGATAGTAGAACTCGCGGCGGTCACGCTCGCCGCAATACGGACAGGTGATCCTCATCGCCGCGCCTCCTGGATTTCACAAGTATTCGAACGAAACATACCGGCCCGCCCCTAATGCAGATTGTGCTGAGAGCCCTTGCCCTCTTCATCGATGATCCCGCGCCCGGTGCGGAAACGATCCAGGCGGAACCCTGTCGCGTTCTCGTGGTAGCGGTCGGTGGCCATCAGGTGGGCAAACACGTTGCCCGAGCCCGGAACCGCCTTGAACCCGCCGTAGTTCCAGCCGCAGTTCAGGTACAGCCCGTCGATATGCGTGCGGTCGATGATCGGCGATCCGTCCGGCGACATGTCCATGATCCCGCCCCAAGACCGCAGCACCCGGGCCTTGCCGATCATCGGCATCAGGGCCACGCCGGCCTCCATCACGCTTTCGACCGTGGGCAGATTGCCCCGCGCCGCGTAGGAAGCATAGAAATCCAGGTCGCCGCCGAACACCAGCCCACCCTTGTCGGATTGGCTGATGTAGAAATGCCCCATGCCGAACGTCACAACATGGTCGATGCAAGGCTTCAGCCCCTCGGTCACGAAGGCCTGCAGCACGTGGCTTTCGATCGGCAAGCGCATCCCGGCCATGCCGGCAACAAGCCCCGAACGGCCCGCAACCACGATCCCTACCTTCTTGGCCCGGATCGCCCCGCGCGTCGTCTGCACCCCGCGCACGGCGCCGTTTTCGATGTCGATTCCGGTGACCTCGCAATTCTGGATCAGATCCACCCCGCGCTGATCCGCCCCGCGGGCATAGCCCCAGGCCACGGCATCATGCCGGGCCGTGCCGCCGCGCGGATGATACAGGCCGCCATAGATGGGAAAGCGCAGATCGTCATAGTTCAGATAGGGCAGCATCTCGCGCAGCGCATCGCGGTCCAACAGGATGGCATCGTCGCCCTGGCTGATCATCATGTTGCCCCGCCGCGCGGCTGCGTCCCGCTGCCCGTCCGAATGGAACAGGTTGATGATGCCCCGCTGCGAATGCATCACGTTGTAGTTCAGGTCCTCTTCCAACCCCTCCCACAGCTTGAGGGAATGCGAATAGAACTCGGAATTTCCTTGCAGAAAATAGTTCGCGCGCACGATCGTCGTGTTGCGCCCCACATTGCCGCCGCCGATATAGCCCTTTTCTAGCACGGCGACATTTGTCAGTCCGTGCTCTTTCGCCAGATAATACGCGGTGCTGAGGCCGTGCCCCCCACCGCCGATAATGACGATGTCGTACTCGGCTTTGGGCTCGGGATCACGCCAATGCGCCGTCCAACCCTTGTTGCCCGTCAGTCCTTCCTTCAGGACGCGTAAGCCGGAAAAGCGCATTCAGATCTCCCTGCGGGTTTGCTGGCATCAAACCAACTTCCAACAGGAGTAGCAATCCGGGCTCGGGGCTCCGCATCCGTTTTCGACAAGAACTTGTCAACGCGCGACCAAACCGGACGCAAACGAATTCGCCCTCAGAACCGCAGACGGAAGGCAAAGCCAACGATCGGAGCGGTATCATAGCCCTGCCGGCTGACTTCCTGCCCCGCTGCATTGTCCAAGCGCAACTCGCCGTTAAACTCGGCGCCCGCAAATGCCGAAAGCGAAACTCCGGGGTTGGGCGCGTATTCAACCGACAGAACCACCGGAATGCTGCTGTCCTCGCCCACGCCGCCCGGAGCCAACCCGTTATCGTTCAGCTGAAAGCGGACCCTCTCGGACCGAACGGCAAGCCCGACGCTGACACTTTCCGAAGCCTTGTACTCCAATGTGACGCCGGGGCCTTGAGTGGCCCCCAGCGCGCTCCCGGTGCTCAGACGCCAGCGCTCGGCAAAGGTCCAGTCGACCAGAAGCGCGGGAAAGACTTCGAGGTCATTCGTTCCAACCTCGGAGAACACGCCAAATGCCGGGCCGATGCGCAGATTGGGGTTCACCGCCCATGAAATGCCGGCGAAGGCACCATAGGTGAAGCCGTCCGAGGCACTGGCGCCGGTCTCGTAGTCCCATCTCAACTGGGGCGAAACGATCACCGCAGCCCCGTTGTCCAGAGCGAAGCGCAATGGAACGCTCAGGCGAATGTCGCGGACGTCGTCCCACGGCTGGGTTCCGGGCAACCCGAAATCGTAAGAAAACTGACCGAAACTCGCCAGCAAACCCACAAAGGACCCGTCTCCATAGCTGTAAATGCCGCCTGCCCGCAGAAATGCGCGCGATGCGCTGAAATCACCACCGTCCTCAAGATCGGCGCTGCCCTGATAGACAGCCAACCCTTCCACAGTCGGCGTCCAGCCCTGTCGGGGCTGGGCAATGGCGGCAGTCGCAAGCGCCAAGGTCGCGGACCCAATCGCCGCGACCCATGCTAATGAACGGGTAATTTGCATGAGATCCTCGCTGGTTTCACTGCCTGAACTCCAGCGCAGGATGTGCGGCAACCGGACTTTTTGTCAAAGCCCGATTGCCCAGTTTCTGATACGTCAGAGGCCCTTGGCCCGATAGCTCTTGGCTACACGGTCAATGGACACGATGTAAGCCGCGGTGCGGAGGTCATCCACGTCGTCGCGATCATGCCAGACCTCGCTCATGGCCTGGTAGGCGATGCGCATCGTGTCATCCAGACCCGAGCGCACCAGCTCAAGTTCATCCGCGCCCTTGAGGTATTTGGCCTTGAAGTCCGGAGACATCGACCACGCATCGCCAAGATAGCGATCCAGCCGTTCCAGCTCTTTCACGATCAGCTCGTGCCGCGCCTCTTCCTGACGGCGCTGCATCCGGCCGAAACGGATGTGACTGAGGTTCTTGACCCATTCAAAATACGAGACCGTCACACCGCCGGCGTTCGCGTACATGTCGGGAATGATCACGGTGCCCTTCTTGCGCAGCACTTCGTCGGCCCCGGCGGTCACCGGGCCGTTCGCGGCCTCGATGATCAGCGGCGCCTTGATGCGCTCGGCATTGGACAGGTTGATCACGCCCTCCAACGCTGCCGGGATCAGAATATCGCACTCCTCTTCCAGCACAGCAGTGCCCTCGGCGGTGTGCGTTGCATCAGGGTAGCCGTTCACGCCGCCATGTTTGACGATCCACTGGTGAACCGCCTCAACGTCGATCCCCTCGGGGTTATAGATCGCACCGTCACGCTCGATGATGCCAACGACCAGAGAGCCGTCTTCCTCACTCAGGAACTTGGCCGCGTGATAGCCCACGTTGCCCAGGCCTTGAACGATGACCCGCTTGCCGTCCAGCGAGCCTGACATGCCAGCTTTCTTGACGTCCTCGGGGTGACGGAAGAACTCGCGCAACGCGTACTGGATGCCACGCCCCGTCGCCTCGACCCGGCCCGAGATGCCGCCAGCATTCAGTGGTTTACCGGTCACACAGGCCCGCGCGTTGATGTCTGTGGTGTTCATCCGCGCATACTGGTCAGCCATCCATGCCATTTCACGCTCGCCGGTGCCCATGTCGGGGGCCGGGACGTTCTGCGACGGGTTGATCAGGTCGCGCTTGGCCAACTCATAGGCAAAACGACGGGTGATCTGCTCCAGCTCATGCTCTTCGTATTTGCGCGGGTCGATACGCAGACCGCCCTTGGACCCGCCAAACGGAGCCTCGACCAAGGCGCATTTGTAGGTCATCAGCGCAGCAAGCGCTTCGACCTCGTCCTGGTTCACGGCCATCGCATAGCGGATACCGCCCTTTACCGGCTCCATATGCTCGGAGTGAACCGAGCGATAGCCGGTGAAAGTATGGATCTGCCCCCGCAGACGCACGCCAAACCGAACGGTGTAGGTCGCATTGCAGACCCGGATCTTTTCCTCAAGCCCGGGCGGAAGATCCATCAGGGCAGCCGCCCTGTTGAACATCAGATCTACACTCTCCCGAAAGCTGGGTTCCTTGATGGCCGTCATAAAATCCTCCATGCCGGTTGACGTCGAGCGTCATGACGTTTTGTCGCACCCTTGGCAAGCAGCTGCAATCGCGATTTGCACTTTTTTTCATCAATTTATGAACAGCGCGTTTCGACCATCCGAGCCGAGTCGCGGACGTTTACAATTTGCGGAAATTGTCCCGAGCAACGAAACAAAGCCACCCTTCCCGGCCAGACTGCCGCCGTTTTTCATTCAAAAAGAGCACCATAGTGACGATCACGCCCAATTCTCGCCACGATCCACATCTAAATTATTAAAGTTCCGAAGAACTGGCTTCGCTGCTTTTGGCCGGCAAAAGGATTTCGTTATGCGCAATTTTGAATGGACATCGACACGGTCGGGGAAACCGCGCCACGCAGACCGCTGCCGGGGCGCCGTCGAGTCTTTCGCGACCTCGGAAAGCGGGACGATGACCATCTTCGCCCTCTTCCTTCTGATGATCATCTTCACCGCGGCGGGCTTCGCCGTGGACGTTATGCGGTACGATCGCGAACGTGCGCGCCTGCAATATGCTCTGGACCGCGCCGTACTGGCGGCGGCCGACCTGGACCAGGACCTTTGCCCCAAGGACGTGGTCGTCGACTACCTCGCGAAGGAAGGCTTGGACCAGTACCTGGTTGGTGACCCGATCGTGGAACCCAATGTCTGCGGCGCGACCGCCGTTACGATCGAAGGCTACCGCAAGGTCCAAGCGAGCGCCCAGATGGATGTCGGCATGCACTTCATGCAGTGGTGGGATGTTGACTCGATCGTGAGCGCGGCAACCAGCGTTGCCGAAGAAGCCATTGATGACGTTGAGATTTCTTTGGTTCTCGACGTCTCTGGCTCGATGAACAGCTACAATCGCCTGGCCAACCTAAAAGTGGCGGCCAAAAGCTTCGTGCAAGAGATGGCGGACAAGACCGAGGACGGGAAGCTGTCGATCTCGATCATCCCCTACGCAACTCAGGTGTCGCTGCCCGACTATCTGATGGACGAATTCAGCACGACCGGCACCAATAACCGGGCAAACTGCATCAACTTCACCAGCAGCGAGTTCAACACCACCGCGCTGGACCCCGATACGATCCGCCAACGCACACTGCATTTCACGCCGTGGAGCACCTATGACCGGCGCCCCAGCAATGGCTACGTCTACAGCGAAGTCTGTGACGAACTCGCCAACCGTGAGGTCTCGGTCCTGCAGAAGGACCCGCAGGTTCTCAAAGATCACATCGAAAGCTTTACGGCCGGCGGAAACACTTCGATCGACGTCGGTCTGAAGTGGGGCCTTGCCCTGCTTGACGAAAGCATTCAGCCGGTGATCGCACGTCTGGCGGGCGACGAAGTGCCTGCAGACTTCGCTACCCGTCCCAACAGCTACTCCAGTAACGACTCGATGAAGGTTCTGGTGTTGATGACGGACGGCGCGAACACCACTCAGTACATGGTAAACGACCCCTACCGTGAGGGTACGTCCATTCTGTGGTGGAATGCCAAAAAGTCGACCTATTCGACCTATGACTACGAGACCGAGAAGTACTTCTGGCACGATGTCGACTATACCGAATGGGACAGCAGCAAGGGTTGGTACTGGGGTCGCGAGATCTGGCAGGACGATCCCTACGGCAACGACGAGTATACTGTCTATCGCTGCACCTACCGGTCCGGCGGCGTCTGCTACAACTTTGACTACAGCAGAAGCGAGACCCGCACCGTTCTGGACAACAATGGCGACCCGGCGACATCGGTCAACCTGACTTGGGATCAGGTCTGGGAGCGCACGACCCGTCGCGCGATCCGCGACCTGTTCCGCGAAGCGCTGGGGAGCACGAAGGGCAACACCTGGTACAACAACGCGGTCACTTCGATCGGGTCGGGCACCAAGGATCCGCGCGCGCGCGCAATGTGTGCCGCCGCTCGCGCCAATGGCATCGTAGTCTTCACTATCGCTTTCGAAGCTCCCGATCAGGGCAAGGCCCTTCTGAAAGACTGCAAAAGCGATGATGGCGCCTATTACGAGGCGACCGGTGACGAAATCGTCGACGTATTTGCATCGATCGGATCGACCATCCGCAATCTGAGGCTGACCCAATGATCAAGCGTTTGCTTCATAAATTCCGCACGTTCCGGCGGAAAGAAGATGGGATGGCGACGATCGAGTTCGTCTTCTGGTTCCCCATCTTCATCATGACGACCTATTCGGCCGTCGAAGTCGGGATCGGGGCCTTCAACCACGCCAACCTTGAACGTGGACTGGACGAAACGATCCGCGACGTTCGCCTGAACAATCTGGACAAGTATACCACCAACGTTCAGGACGGCTGGACCCACACTCTTTTGAAGGACATCGTCTGCGACAAGGCAGGCTACATTCCTGAGTGCAAGGAAAACCTGATCCTGGAAATGACCCGCGTCGACCCGTTTATTGGGACCACGCTGGATCCCAACCCCTACTGCATCGATACCCCGGCAACGATCCGCAACAGCCAGATCTTCGAGCCCGGCACGTCGGACGAACTGATGATCGTCCGCGCCTGCGTCGAGGTAAAGCCGCTGTGGTGGGGCACCATTCTGGGCGCCATCGCGCGGAAAAAGCCCAACGGTATGTACGAACTGCACGCAACAACGGTGTTTGTCTATGAACCGACCTGATCGCTCAATCTTCTCGCTGGCTGTCCGGTATCTGAAACGGTTTTCCCGCAAGGAATCCGGCGTGATCAGTGTCGAGGCCGTGATGATCTATCCCCTGCTCTTCTGGGGCATGTGTGCGTCCTATACGTTCTTCGACGGGTACAAGCAGAGCTCGCGGAATCTCAAGGCGTCTTATGCGATCGCCGACGTCATTTCCCGCGAACGCAATGACATCAACGCAACCTATATGGATACGCTGTACGACCTGCTGCAGCAGATGATGTCGGACCGCTCCGACGTGTCGATGCGCATCTCGTTCCTTCGCTTCGACCTGCCGGATGACCGGCACTATGTGCAATGGTCCTGTATTCGCGGCGAAAGCTTCGAGGCGTGGACAGATGGCACCATCAGCGAAATCCGGGACAAGCTGCCCATCATGCCGGACAACGGCAAGATGATCCTGGTCGAAGTGAAGGACTTCTATCGCCGTCCCTTCCGCATCGGATACGGCGAAAACGAATTTGCCATGGACAATTTCGTATTCACCCACCCGCGCGTCTACGACAAGATCGACGCACCGGGCGGGTGCTGAGGCTTATTCGCCCTCGGCCAGCATCGCAGAAAGCATTTCTGACAGGAACTTGGTCTCGGCGGCGGACGTCATGCCGCCGACGCCGACACGTCGCCCGACGCGCCACCAAAGGCCCGGGGCCCACGCCCTGCCCCGTTTGCTACGGGTCGTCAGCAGAAACCCGTTCGACGGCTTGAAGGCGAATACGCCCCGGTCCACCCCTTCGATTTCACCAACCTCGGCAATCAGCTTGCCGCTGCCCGTGCGCAATTCCGTGCGCGTCAGTTCGATCCGGTCCGCTGTCGCATGCCAGACGCGATGCGCGAGCCAAAGCGCGCCACCTCCGACCACGAAAAGGAACAGCTGCCATTCCGGCGCTGGCGGTGCGGCCAGGGCGACATAAGTCACGAACACGCCCACAGTGACGAGCATTCCCACCCCCATCCACCGCCGTGCCGATGAAGCCTGAATCGTTGCCAGTACGTCTTCTTGCATTTCCAACTCCGCCTTTGCCTGCCCCCCATACCCGCTTTCAGCGACAAGCAACAGGCCAAGACTCACCCGGCGCAATTTTGCACAGAGGCAGTGCTTTCTCGCGAATTGACCGTACTTCAGCGAAAATTAGATAACGGGTCCAGAGACAGGAGATCCACATGTCGCTCAGACCAACACTCGAAACCCGCAAGGCCGTTCCGACGATGGAAGGCGCTGGCGTAAAGCTTCACCGCGCTTTTGGATTTCAGGATCCGTCCGAACTTGATCCATTCCTGTTGTTTGATGACTTCCGCAACGAGCACCCGCAGGACTACCAGGCCGGCTTTCCCTGGCACCCTCACCGCGGCATTGAAACTATCACCTACGTGCTGTCGGGAACCGTCGATCACAGCGACTCACTGGGCAACAGCGGCCAATTGGGTGCCGGAGACGTCCAGTGGATGACGGCGGGGTCCGGAATTCTGCATCAGGAAATGCCCAGGGGAAACACATCCGGGCAGATGCATGGGTTTCAGCTGTGGGGCAACTTGCCCTCGGCTCAAAAAATGACGGCTCCTCGATACCAGGACGTTCAGGGCAAGGACATTCCCGAAGTGATCGACGATGATGGCACCACGGTGCGGGTCATCGTCGGCAAGTTCTGGGGTAAGACCGGGCCGGTGGACGGTATCGCCGCGGACCCGCAATACCTGGACGTATCGATTCCTGCAGGGGTGAAAAAGACCTTCAAGATAGATACTTATCGCCGTGCTTTCGCCTATGTTTTCGATGGGCAGGCCGCTTTCGCCGACGCCTCGCAACCGACCGGCGTTCTGCTTGAGAAGGAAGTCGCCGGGCAAGAGCTGAACATTCGCGACATGTCGGGCAACCGGACGCTGGTGCGGTTTGGTACCGGAGACGAAATAACCGTTCAGGCCGGGCCTGAAGGTGTACGATTCCTGTTGATCTCGGGTGCGCCGATCAATGAACCGGTCGCATGGCATGGCCCGATCGTGATGAACACGCGCGCCGAACTCGAGCAGGCGTTTCGGGAGTTGCGCAACGGTACTTTCATCAAGCCGGCGCACTGACTCCAAACAGCCGGTAACAGGGCGCGGCCAGTCAGGCCGCGACCGCCTTGCGTACCATATCCCAATAAATCTGCTCGACCTCGTCCAGCGACAGCCGTCCACCGGCCCGGTACCACGTCATGACACCATTCAGCATGGCAATCACCGCCAGAGTCGCGATTTTGGCATCCTGAACCGAGAACAGACCGTCCTTCTGGCCGGCCAGCAGGATGCTCTGCAACGCATCTTCATACCGCCGGCGCAGCTTTTCGATTTCGGCGAAGTTTTCAGGCGTCAGGTTTCGCAGCTCCATGTACGCGATGAACACTTCGTCCGGTCGCTGCATGTGAAACCGGATGTGGAAACCCACGAATTGCCGCAGGGCGCCCAATGCATCCGCCTGTGGTTCCAACTCTTCATAGGCCGCCAGCAGCTCTTGCATGTGGTCCTGCATCAGGCGGAACAGAAGGCTTTGCTTGTCCGGAGTGTAATTGTAGAGCGCACCGGCCTGCACCCCGACCTCCCCCGCGATTTGACGCATGGAAACAGCGGCATAGCCATGCCGTGCAAACAATCCCAGGGCGGCCTCGCGGATACGGGGCCCGGTGATATCGGAATGAGAGCCTTGAGTACGTGCCATGGATCCATCGTATATGAACGTACGTTCATATAGAACCCCGCTTGAACCGTTCATGCAAAAAGTGCATCACGTTCAGGTTCCTCACTGTTCGGGTCGCGAAATGAAAGCTGTTTCCGTCATCCTGCCGCTGCTCCTCTTGGCCGCGTGCGCAGATATTCCAGAGTTGGAGGGAAGCGAAGCGGCCTCGGTAAAGGCCGCGCCCTACCCCAAGCTGATCCCGTTGACCCAGGTCAACGTGCCGCCCGTCGACCCGGTGAACGAGGCAGCCGCCGTGGAAGAAGAATTGGAACAACGGGCCGAGCGGCTGTCGCAAAAGGCACAGGCACTCCAGAACGCCGAGACCCAGTAAGCCCCGTACGCTCGCCCGCTGCGCAACAACTCTGTCCCTGACGGATTGCACCGCCGCGTTGAACCAGCTATGGCAGCCGACAAAGGACTTGCGTCCAACAGGCTGACTTCGAGCGGAAAGGAACCCACGGAATGACACAGGCGCTGCGGCTTGGAATTGCTGGCTTGGGAACCGTGGGTGTAGGCGTCGTCAAGATCGTGCGCCGTCATGCCGAATTGCTGCAAGCGCGCACTGGTCGACCGATCGAGATCGTTGCCGTTTCGGCGCGCGACGCCGCCAAAGATCGCGGGGTGAACCTGTCCGGCTTCGCGTGGGAAACCGACCCGGTGGCCTTGGCCAAACGAGACGACATCGATGTGTTCGTCGAGCTGATGGGCGGTGAAAACGGCCCGGCAAAGGCCTCGGTTGAGGCGGCATTGGCCAGCGGCAAGGATGTGGTCACCGCAAACAAGGCGCTGCTGGCCATTCACGGCCAGGCATTGGCGGAACAGGCCGAGGCCGCAGGCCGCGTGATCCGGTTCGAGGCTGCCGTGGCCGGTGGAATTCCAGTCATAAAATCCCTGACCGAAGGGTTGGCCGGAAATGACATCAAACGCGTCATGGGCGTGATGAATGGCACCTGCAACTATATCCTGACCCGAATGCAATCGCAGGGATTGGGCTACAATGCCTTGTTCGAGGAGTGCGCTCAGTTGGGCTATCTCGAAGCGGATCCGAACTTGGACGTAGGCGGCATCGACGCGGCGCACAAGTTGGCGCTGTTGGCCTCGATCGCATTTGGAACAAAGCCGAATTTCGATGGGATCGAGATCGAGGGTATTCAGCACATCAGCCTGGATGACATCCATCAGGCCGACGATATGGGTTACCGCATCAAGCTGCTGGGCGTTGCGCAGCGCACGCCGCGCGGGCTTGAACAACGGATGCAGCCCTGCCTGGTACCCAGTGACTCGCCTTTGGGGCAGCTGGAAGGCGGCACCAACATGGTGGTCATCGAGGGCGACGCCGTCGAACAGATCGTTTTGCGGGGACCGGGCGCGGGCGAAGGCCCGACGGCCAGTGCGGTGATGGGGGATGTATGTGACCTAGCGCGGGGCCTGCGGATTTCCACCTTTGGTCAACCAGCCACGTCACTGGTCGACTCCAAGCCCGCAATCACCGGCCTGCCCGCCCCTTATTATCTGCGCCTTGCATTGTTGGACAAACCAGGTGCGCTGGCCAAGGTGGCCGCCATTCTGGGCAATGCCGGCGTGTCGATCGACCGGATGCGCCAATACGCACATGCCGAGGACACGGCCCCGGTACTGATCGTTACGCACAAGACCACACGCGCCACGCTGGACGTTGCGTTGGAGGACTTGCGCACCACGGATGTGGTTGCGGGCGAGCCCGTAGCTCTGCGTATCGAGCAGGTTTGAACCCTTGCGGCCTGCGCCACGAGCAGGCTATGCCAGTCAGGACGTCTTCGCTTTACCAAAGGATTACATCGCATGAGCGCTGCCAAAATCGATTTCAACGACCGCCTTCTGTCCCTTGGACTTGCGCGCGTGGCTGAGCAGGCCGCTCTGGCCTCGGCCTCGCTGGTCGGACGCGGAGACGAGAAAGCCGCCGACCAGGCCGCGGTCAATGCGATGCGTGAACAGCTGAACCTGCTGGATATCGCTGGCGTGGTGGTCATCGGTGAAGGCGAACGCGACGAAGCGCCGATGCTGTATATCGGCGAAGAGGTCGGCACCGGCAACGGCCCCGGCGTGGACATCGCTCTGGACCCGCTCGAGGGTACGACGCTGACCGCAAAGGATATGCCCAACGCGTTGACCGTCATCGCGATGGGTCCGCGCGGTTCGATGCTGCACGCACCGGACGTCTACATGGACAAGCTGGCGATCGGCCCCGGCTTCGCCGAGAACGTGGTGACACTGGACATGTCCCCACGGGAAAGGGTCGAGGCGCTGGCCAAGGCCAAAGGCTGCACTCCCGAGGACATTACAGTTTGCATATTGGAACGTCCGCGCCATGAGGCGATGATCGCCGAGGTGCGCGAAACCGGTGCTGCGATCCGCCTGATCACCGACGGTGACGTTGCAGGCGTCATGCACTGCGCTGAGTCCGAGACGACCGGCATCGACATGTACATGGGCCAGGGTGGCGCGCCCGAAGGCGTTCTAGCGGCCGCCGCGCTGAAATGCATGGGTGGCCAGATATTTGGACGCCTGATGTTCCGTAATGATGACGAACGCGGTCGGGCGGCCAAAGCTGGTATTACCGATCTGGATCGAGTCTATGCCCGCGACGAGATGGTCACTGCCGATGTGATCTTTGCGGCGACCGGTGTCACTGGCGGGTCGCTGCTGCCGCGGATCAAGCGGGAACCTGGTTGGGTCGAGACGACGACCCTGCTGATGCGCTCGAAAACCGGATCGGTGCGGCGCATGTCCTACCGCACCCCCATTTGGCCGCATGTCGAGGGCTGAGGGGCCCGCAGACACAACCGTTCAAGGGCCGGGTCCGACAGGATTCGGCCCTTTTTAGGAGAAGTGGATTGAGCTTTCTGGGTGTTGAACAGTCTTTGACGGGCCGCCAGTGGATTGGTCCATCACCTGAATTGGATCGGGCCGCCGAGATGCTGGCCCAGCAGACCGACCTGCCCCGCCCCCTGTGCCAAGTGCTGGCACGGCGCGGTGTCCCGCCGATGGAGGCCGAGAGCTTTCTGTCTCCAAAACTGCGCGACCTTCTTCCCGATCCTCGCAGCCTGCGCGACATGGAGATCGCCGCAACGCGGTTCCTGAAAGCGGTGCGGGACAACCAGCGCATCGCCGTTTTCGCCGACTATGATGTCGACGGTGGCAGCTCGGCAGCCCTGTTGCTGGTTTGGCTCAGGCAGATGGGGCGTCAGGCGACCTTGTATGTGCCCGATCGTATCGACGAGGGCTATGGCCCGAACGCCCCCGCCATGAGCCAGCTTGCTGAAACGCATGATCTGATCATCTGCGTGGACTGCGGCACGCTCAGCCACGAAGCAATTGCCGCAGCCAAGGGGGCCGATGTGATTGTTCTCGATCACCACCTGGGCGCCGAAACGCTGCCGGATTGCGTGGCGGTGGTGAACCCCAACCGCCAGGATGAGAGCGGTGATCTGGCCCATCTGTGCGCTGCAACCGTTGTCTTTCTGATGTTGGTTGAGGCCGGACGCCAACTGCGCGAGGCCAACGCCCAAGGCCCGGACCTGATGGCGATGCTGGATTTGGTCGCGCTGGCGACCGTGGCAGACGTGGCACCCCTGATCGGGGTCAACAGGGCGCTGGTTCAGCAGGGTTTGAAAGTGATGGGGCAACGGCAACGCCCTGGCCTGGTCGCCCTGTCCGAAGTGGCCCGCATGGATTCGGCGCCCAACAGCTACCATCTGGGTTTTCTGCTTGGGCCGCGCATCAATGCCGGCGGCCGGGTTGGGCAGGCAGACCTGGGCGCGCGGCTGCTCAGCACCGACTCGGTGACCGAAGCCGAGGCTTTGTCCCGGCGCCTTGATGACCTGAATACCGAACGACGCGACATCGAAAACGCGGTCCGCGCCGCGGCGCTGGCGCAGGCCGAAGAACGTGGACTGGATGCGCCGCTGGTGTGGGCCGCAGGTGACGGCTGGCATCCCGGCGTCGTTGGGATCGTGGCGGCCCGCCTGAAAGAGGCGTCGAACCGTCCCGCCGTCGTGATTGGTTTCGACGGTGACGAGGGCAAAGGCTCAGGCCGTTCGGTCTCGGGTGTCGATCTTGGCGCATCAATCCACCGGCTGGCCGCCGAGGGATTGTTGGTCAAAGGCGGCGGTCACAAGATGGCCGCAGGTCTGACCGTGATGCGCGACCAGTTGGAACCGGCGATGGAGCGGCTCTCGGAGTTGCTGGCGAAACAGGGTGCGGGCCAAGCCGGTCCGGCCGACCTCAAGCTGGATGGCGCGCTGATGCCCGGGGCGGCCTCGGTTGATCTGATCGAAAAGATTGAGCAGGCCGGCCCATTTGGCGCCGGGGCCCCTGCCCCTCGATTTGCAATGCCCGACCTGCAGGTCCGCTTTGCCAAGCGGGTTGGAGAAACCCATTTGAAGCTGTCGCTCTCGGACGGAATGGGCGGTGGGCTGGACGCGATTGCATTTGGTGCCTTTGACGGACCGATGGGCGAAAGGCTGTCAAATCACGGTGGCGCGCGGTTCCATTTTGCCGGTCGGCTCGAGGTCAACACATGGGGTGGCCGGCAAAGCGTGCAGTTGCGCCTGGAAGACGCGGCCGAAGCAAATTGACTGCTGACGCCAATGCCTTTTTTGACCCGCAAAAAAGTTTCCTGGCCGTGCGTTTTTCGTCTTGCGGGTGGGGGGCGTAATCCGTAAAAGGCCCTCCACAAGCCAGCGTGGCCCGTTCGTCTATCGGTTAGGACGCCAGGTTTTCAACCTGGAAAGAGGGGTTCGATTCCCCTACGGGCTGCCACTTGTGCTTGGGCAATGCTGACGTGGCCCGTTCGTCTATCGGTTAGGACGCCAGGTTTTCAACCTGGAAAGAGGGGTTCGATTCCCCTACGGGCTGCC
>NZ_JBXWSP010000008.1:0-2877 GCF_059613485.1 Ruegeria sp. CRTD044
TGAGAGCGGCCCCAATGACCGCTCGCAACCACAAACCGGTCTAATCGCTAATGCCGTCGGATGACGGCTTTGAGCCCGAAGCTGCCGTTTATCCGGCCTATGGCCCTACTACGCATCGAACGTTTGCCCTGACCCCGAAGCGGACACAATTTGATTGGACTGAATTAGGTAGCGTATTCAAATCGCAAAAATTTGACCAACCAAGTGAATACCGTATTGTTGAATATGGGACAAAATTAAGATCCCGGAGAAAGCGCCTCGGCGCTTTCCTAGGTCAACGTGAAACAGGGTACATTATGAAAAACTTTCTTTTGGCTTTTCCAGCGGTTGCACTTCTCACCGCTTGTGATGAAGGTAGCACAACCAGTGCTACGTCGGCGGCACCAAACGCGGCGGAGCAAGCTTGCTTGCGTGATGTCACTGCGACAACCAACAATCCGGATGTGGCACTGCTCGGTTCGGAGTTCTCTGAAGCCGGGACGTTTGTGCGCGTCGGCGTCGGACCGGACCGCGCGCCATGGCAGTGCATCGCTTACAGTGACGGCTCCACAGACGGTATAATGTCGCTTACTAACGAAGGAACGCTCTAGTTTTGCGAAATAGCTTGCTGGAACGTTGCGATGACTGATGCTGTGCAAAGCCGCGATTTGGGTTTTCATGTTGCTGTTGGCAGGCGCGAGTTTCATCTTTATGACAGGAACCTTCGGCTGGTTTGAACAGCCAAGAGATCCCTTGTCTGGGCTATTTCTGCTACCCTTGGGCCTACCGTGGGTTCTTGCAATTGAATTTGCGCCGGAGACCGTCAGGCCACTGTTAGCAATACTGGCGCCGTCGGTGAATTTGGTGATTTTGGTGAGATTATGCAGGAAAAAGAATAGAGCAAATTAGCCTCTGTAATGGTGACAAACCTCAGAGCATTAGGAAACAAAACAAATGGGTAAACTGATTTTGGGACTGGTTATAGGGCTGCTTGTGGGCGGTATTGGTGGCGGGATGCTGGGCATCGGCAGTGGCGCTGGAATGGGCATCGCTACCGGGCTTTCAGCCGGTGTTTGTGGGATTGCAAATGCAGCGCAACAGGAGGGCCTTCTGACAGAAGAACAGGTCGATCAAGTTTTTAACCGTGCTGTCACTAACCTGAGAGAACTGACCCCGGACGCGGAAGAAAACGGGGATGCGATCGTCGGAGCGGCCAGCGAATGTGATGCCGTATTGCAGCAACTGCGCGACGCGGCGGTGTCTAATTAATACCAGGAGAGTTTAGTTATGCGATCAAAGGTTCTGGCTTTGTCTCTTTGTATCTCGCCGACGTTCGCCTCGGCCGCTGACGTCGGACAGGACGCGATTGACAGTTGCATCGACCAATTGCGTTCTGTGGGTGGGCCGGACGGACAAAGCGGCACTGTTCTGTCTACAGAGTTTTCCGAAGCAAATTCGCTCGTCATGCTGCAAGACAAAGGCGAGACAGTCTGGAGATGTCTTGTGTCCAACGACGGTCAAGTCGCTGAACTCAGCGTCGCGCAGGCCGCCGATGACGGCCAAGGCGCAATGGCGGGGTCCGGCGGTTTACCCGTAGTTTCAGGAACCCAACGGGTCCAATTCGCGGCAGGTACCAGCGGCGCAGCGATGTCGGGCACTTTGAACCCGAATACATCAGTGAGCTACGTGCTCGGCGCAGCAGATGGTCAGTTCATGCGCGTGGACGTGGGTTCCCACGGTGGCGCGTTGGACTACAAAATTTTCAACCCGGATGGCTCGCTCCTTCTAGACCTGATCTCTTCTGATACCCCTTATCGAGGCCAACTTTGGCAGTCTGGCGATCATGTGGTCGAGGTCCTAAACGCCGGGGCGCAACCGGTCACCTTTGATATTGGTATCGGCATCGAGTAGCCACCGAGTTCAACAAGCAGGAAATCCAATGAAGTCATTTGTTCCCTTTGTGGCTGGATTTGCAGCACTTGGCCTTGTCGCATGTGATACTCCAAGCACTTCTACCGAACCGGGCCAACCTGCTATTGGCAGTTCAAGCGATTTGACTGCATTCGAAGGAGCACGTGCCGGCCAAGCGGAGATGGGCATACAGAACCTCGGGTACGAGTTGATCCGCTCCGAGGGTCTCACGTCATTCTGGTTTAACCGTGATACTGGCGCTTGCGCGCGGATAACAACGGCGGATGGTCGCTACTCTGATGTGACTATGCTGCCTGCGGAGGACTGCTAATGGATTGGTTGCACGCGATTGTCACGGGTCTTTTGTGTGGTGGCGCATATTGGGCTGTAAGAAGTATGGGTTGGTTTGAGAACCGTTCAAAAGTTCAACAAGCGTTGATTTTCTTTCCGATCATTTTCATCGTCGTTTTGATCTTGAACCTTATCTGGCCATCGGCCTGATCGCTGCGCCGTTTGAACCTCGCTGACACTTAACGTTCGAAGGCAGGAAAACTCGCACGGGTTCTTTCCCTTTTCTGACAGACCGCAAAGTCGGCAAAGTAGACATTCTTAAAAAAAACCTGCCAATGACCGCACCGAGCCCTTCTCGGATCTTGATCGCGCGCGCAGCATTCGAAACCATGGGCAGAGACACTCGCTGCATTCGATGGCATAGCAAACAGGTGTTTTAAAGTTTTCAAACAACTTCGCACAATGGAGAACCAAATGTGTCGATCGATCCTGATGCTGCTAATCGCAATGTGGATATTGATAGGTCCAGCATCATCCCAACCGCTCTTTGAGGATTCAAAGGCTTTCGATCCTTCCAGCGAAACGGCAATGGCGATTACCGGGCCAGTAATCTTGTCCACCAAGCGGATGGTCTTCGAGACCGGCAGGTTTCTTGATCTCGAAGTTCATGACCCCAAGAGTTCAGGCAATTGGGGT
>NZ_JBXWSP010000009.1:0-107926 GCF_059613485.1 Ruegeria sp. CRTD044
TGGCTCCGGCGGTAGGGATCGAACCTACGACCAATTGATTAACAGTCAACTGCTCTACCGCTGAGCTACGCCGGAACTGAGGCGCGTATAGCAATCCGGTTTTTCGGCGTCCAGAGGGGAAAAGCACCCAGGTCGAATTTTTTGCGCGTTCAGGCGATGCGGTGAAAACTGCTCTGCACCGACAGGGCGCCTTGGGGGGCGACGCGGTCTTTTCCGGTCAGATCCACCAGATGGGCAAACACGTTGCGCTCGGCCGCTGGAAGCAGGGCAGGCGGTGTTTCGACATAGATCCGCTGGGCCAGATCCCGGGCTGTGCCCGGGCGCTCGGTCAGCGCGTCGAGGATTTGTGCCTCGCGTTCCAGCCGATGGCGGATCAACCAGTCAAGCCTTCCCGAGGGGTCTGTGATCGGCGCGCCGTGCCCGGCATGGAAGACGGACCAGTCGCGGGCGCGTAGCCGGTGGCAGGCTTTCATGAAGTCCGTCAGATCGCCATCCGGAGGCGAAACCAGTGAACTGGCCCAACCCATTACGTGATCGGCGGTGAAACACACGTCTCCCCAGGCCAGCGCGATGTGATTGCCCAGATGACCCGGCGTGTGAATAACCTCAAGGCCCCATCCGTCCCCCTCGATCCAGTCGCCGTCCGCCAACTCGATGTCCGGGCGGAATTCCGTGTCGATTCCCTCGCCGCCGCCGGCGAGGCCTTGCTCGGCCAGTTGGGACATGATCGCGCTGCGCCCTGCCTGTGGTCCGCCAAAGGCGTAGATCGGGGCACCTGTCCGTTCTGACAGCGGAGCAGCCAGCGGCGAATGGTCCAAGTGGCTGTGGGTGACCACGATATGGCTGATCTTTTGCCCGGGCTGCAGCGCATCCAGAATGGCTTGCATGTGACAGTCGCTCAACGGTCCGGGGTCGATTACGGCAAGGTCGCTGGTGCCCAGGAGGTATGTATTTGTCCCCAGATAGGTCATCGGCGACGGGTTCGGGGCCAGCAAGAGCCTGAGGCCCGGCTGCAGGGCGACAGGGATCCCCGGTTTCGGGTTGAAATCGTCTGCTGGCAGCATCTTGGCCTCTTTCTCTTGGCGGGGCAGCCCGCTAGGTTTAGCGCATGTCCTCGCGCTGGCTCAAACCCTATTTGCCCCGCAGCTTGTATGCCCGGGCGGCCCTGATTCTGGTGTTGCCGGTGATCGTGGTTCTGTTGGTGGTGTCGGTGGCATTTGTGCGTGAACACCTCGAGGATGTGACCGGTCAGATGACCCGCGCGGCGTCGCGCGAAGTGCGGCTGGTTCTGGAAGATATTCAGGGTGCCGAAACCCAACAGCAGGCGCTGGCCGCGGTGCGCCGGGATCTGAGGGTGCTGGACATGCAGGCCCGTTTCCTGGGGATCAACGAAACGCCTAAGATTGAACCGCGGCGCTGGTATGATTTCATCGCGCCGCAGATCGACGCTGATCTTCAAGAGCTGCTGCCAAACCTCGTGGCGGTATCGTTGCCGGACAGTCAGGTCGCGACTTTGTTCTTGAACACCCATCTGGGTGTGTTGGAGCTTGGCTTCGATCGCCGGCGACTGTCGACGGTCGCTCCGCACCAGTTGATCGTTACGATGCTGTTCTTTGCGGTGATCATGACCTCGATTTCGTTCTTGTACATGCGCAATCAGTTGCGGCCGATCACTCGGCTGGCCGTTGCGGCGCAGGCTTTTGGACGGGGTCGGGTCGTGCCGTTCACCCCCGGAGGGGCCGTCGAGGTGCGGGCCGCCGGTAGCGCGTTTCTTGACATGCGTGCCCGGATCGAGCGGCAGATCGAGCAGCGGACCTTGATGCTGTCGGGTGTCAGCCATGACCTGCGAACGCCTCTGACCCGGCTCAAGCTTGGCCTGTCGATGCTGCCCGAGGACGATGCCAAGCCGCTGCTTCAGGACGTGAACGAGATGCAGTCACTCCTGGATGCCTTCCTTGATTTCTCGCGCGGCGCGTCTGAGGGAGAGCAGGTCGAGATTCGTCCGGATGAGCTTTTGCGCTCGATCGTGGATGATGCGCAACGGGCCGGACAAAGTGTCGAGTTGCTGCCGCCCGAAGGGCAGGGTGCTGTGATGCTGCGTCCGACTGCGATCCGCCGCGCCGTGGAAAACCTGATCGGCAACGCGGTGCGCTACGGGTCGCACGCGATGGTCAGCATGACCCTGACCGACAAATCGCTGCGCATTCGGGTCGAGGATGATGGTCCCGGTATCCCGCCCGAGCAGCGGACCGAGGCGGTGAAACCGTTCAGCCGGTTGGACCCGTCGCGGAACCAGAATCAGGGCAGCGGGGTGGGCCTCGGGCTTGCGATCGTTGCAGATATCGCTCGTGTCCACGGCGGTGTTTTGCGCCTGGGCCAAAGCGAACGCTTGGGCGGTTTGTGCGCAGATATCATCATTGGGCGGTGATTTCGGCCGTATTTGGTAGGCCCGGAGGGACTCGAACCCCCAACCAAAGCGTTATGAGCGCTCTGCTCTAACCAATTGAGCTACAGGCCCGCCTGAGCGCTTGGGTACCACGCAGAACAGCCGCGTCAAGCCTGACCGTTGCAACGCGGCGCACAATCGACTAACCCGCGCTGAAAGCATTCATGAGGGAACGGCCATGACAGCGGGCAAGAACGGCATCACCTATGCAGATGCGGGTGTGGACATCGATGCGGGCAATGCCCTGGTTGACCGGATCAAGCCCGCCGCCAAGCGTACGAACCGCCCCGGCGTCATGAGCGGCCTTGGCGGGTTCGGCGCGCTGTTCGACCTGAAAGGGGCAGGGTATTCCGACCCGATCCTGGTGGGCGCAACCGATGGCGTCGGCACCAAGCTGCGGATCGCGATCGACACCGGCGTGGTCGATGGCGTGGGCATCGATCTGGTGGCCATGTGCGTGAACGACCTGATCTGCCAGGGGGCAGAGCCGCTGTTCTTCCTGGACTATTTCGCAACTGGCAAGCTGGACACCGACACCGCAGCGCGGATCATCGAGGGCATCGCCGAGGGCTGTGTCCGCTCGGGATGTGCCTTGATCGGGGGTGAGACCGCCGAAATGCCGGGGATGTACCCCGATGGCGATTTTGACTTGGCCGGGTTTGCCGTCGGCGCGATGGAGCGCGGCAGCGATCTGCCCGCCGGTGTGCAGGCCGGGAATGTTCTGCTGGGGCTGGCCTCGGACGGGGTGCATTCCAACGGTTATTCGCTAGTGCGCAAGTTGGTTCAGATCTCGGGTCTGGGATGGGATGCGGATTCACCGTTTTGTGACGGGCCTTTGGGAGAGGCGCTGCTGACGCCCACGCGGCTTTACGTCAAACCCGCCTTGGCCGCGATCCGGGCCGGTGGCGTTCATGCGCTGGCGCATATCACCGGCGGCGGGCTGACCGAGAACCTGCCGCGCGTGCTGCCCGACGATCTGGGTGCGCAAATCGACCTGACCGCCTGGGATCTGCCGCCGGTGTTCCGCTGGATGGCGGAAACCGGAGGCATCGCCGAGTCGGAAATGCTCAAGACTTTCAACTGCGGAATCGGCATGATCGTCGTCTGTGCCGCCGACCGCGCCGATGACTTGGCCGCCCTGCTGTCGGATGCCGGCGAGAGCGTCGCGCGCATCGGGTCGGTCACCGAAGGGGCGGGCGTCAGCTACGCAGGCAAGCTGCTGTGAGCCACAAGCGCGTCGCCATCCTGATTTCCGGGGGCGGGTCGAACATGGTGTCGCTGGTCGACAGCATGACCGGTGACCATCCGGCGCTCCCCTGTCTGGTTCTGTCGAACAATGCAGATGCTGGCGGCTTGGCCAAGGCGGCGGATCGCGGGATTGCCACAGCCGTGGTCGATCACCGACCGTTCGGTGGTGACCGCGCCGCATTTGAGGCCGAGCTGTGCAAGCCGCTGCTCGAGGCGCAGCCAGACATCGTCTGCCTGGCGGGGTTCATGCGCGTGCTGACTGGCGATTTCGTGTCCCGCTTTCAGGGGCGGATGCTGAATATCCACCCCTCGCTGCTGCCCAAGTACAAAGGGCTCAACACCCACGCCCGAGCCATCGCCGCCGGGGATGCCGAACACGGCTGCACCGTCCACGAGGTCACCGCGGCGTTGGATGACGGGCCGATCCTGGGGCAAGCCCGAGTTCCGGTCGAACCCGGCGACACCCCGGATTCGCTTGCTCGGAAGGTGCTGGCCTGGGAACACAAGCTGTATCCGGCGGTTCTGGAGCGCTTTGCCCGTGGCGATCGCGCACCGGTGTTACTCCCCTGATCTTGCGCCAGAGATTTACATGAGCGGCCAATTCGGCCTATGGTCTGGCCAAGCGCTCGGGGCAGAAGAAACCAACGGGCAATGACCAGAGCAAGAGCAAGAATAGCAAGCGCATGAAGACCCTCAAAACCACGCGAGAGTTGGCTGACTTCTGCAAGGCTGCCGCCCAACACCCCTATGTGACCGTCGACACCGAATTCCTGCGCGAGCGGACCTACTACTCCAAGCTATGTCTGGTGCAGTTGGCTGTGCCCTCTGAAGACGAGGACAGCGCGGTATTGGTCGATCCGCTGGCAGACGGGTTGTCGCTGGAGCCGCTTTACGAATTGTTCCAAAACGAAAACGTCGTCAAAGTGTTCCATGCCGCCCGCCAGGACCTTGAGATTTTCTGGGTAGAAGCCGGCATTTTCCCCAGACCGCTTTTCGATACGCAGGTCGCTGCGATGGTTTGCGGTTTCGGGGAACAGGTTGGCTATGAAACGCTGGTTCGCAAGATCTGCAAACAGGGTCTGGACAAGACCTCGCGGTTTACCGATTGGTCGCGGCGCCCGCTGAGTGAGGCGCAGCAGACCTATGCGCTGGCGGATGTGACGCATCTGCGCAAAATCTATGAACATCTGGCCGCCGAGCTGGAAAAGTCCAAACGCAGCCATTGGGTAGCGGAGGAGTTGCGCGTTCTGACCGATCCCGCAACCTATGACATCCGCCCCGAAGAGGCATGGCGGCGGGTCAAGACCCGGACCAACTCGGCCAAGTTCCTTGCGGTGGTGCGGGAGCTTGCCCGGTTCCGTGAGGAATATGCCCAACAAAACAACGTGCCGCGCAGCCGTGTATTCAAGGATGATGCGCTGGTCGAACTGGCGTCGACCAAACCACGCACGCATGCTGATCTGGGCGGCTCGCGTTTGCTGCTGCGCGAAGCGCGCAAAGGTGCCATCGCCGACGGGATTCTGGCCGCCGTGCAGGCAGGTGTGAATTGCCCGCCAGAGGATCTTCCCAAAGTGGACAACAGCCGGGACAAGATCAAGGTGAACCCTGCGCTGGCTGACCTGCTGCGAGTTTTGCTGAAGTCAAAGACGGAAACCGCAGGGGTCGCGGCCAAGCTCATCGCGACCAGCTCGGAGCTGGATCAGATCGCGGCTGGGGACCGTGACGTTGCTGCGATGTCCGGCTGGCGGTTCGAGGTCTTTGGCGAGGACGCGCTCAAACTTTGCAGAGGCGAGATTGCCTTGGCAGCGAAGGGGAAAACTGTTCAGGTCGTCCCCCTGTAAGATTGATTTCAGCGCCGACGCGATTCCAGGGCGTTCTGCTGACCGACCACGCGGATCAGACGAATGCCTTCAAGGTCCTGAAGGCTGACATTGACTGCATCGGTCACTTCACGCGTACGTTCGGGCCCCTGCGCAGTGGCATAGGTCGGGTAGTTCACGCGGAAAACAAACTCCATAACGCCGTTCTTCCGGTTTTCCTCGGATTCGACAAAGGTGAGCTTTGCGTCATAGGCGCCTTGGCGGAAGGCGGTGCCTTGCGCGACCACAATGGCACCCGAGGCGTTCGGCTCGATCCGCAGCTCTGTGATGGTGGTGATCGGTACGCTGGTGTCTTCAGGATCAGGGCGCGCGAACAGTCCCCGGCCCGAGCTTTGCTTCGGTACCAGCGCGTCTGCGTCGCTGGCCGATGTCTCGACCGGGGCAGGGGTGCTGTTCCCGAACCAGTTCGACGGGTTTGCCCGGGAGTCGCGCCAGCTGCTGCAGGCGGACAGGGTCAACAGGGTGACGAGAAGGACGGAAACAGTTTTTTGCATGGACCCAAAGCTTTGCAAGGTATTACTCGCACTGGGTAGCCTACTTTGGGTCGTTTGAAAAGCCGCCCATAGGGGTGGACACCGGACATCGGGCGACTTAGGTCAGAACCAGAACCGCAACCAGAGGACCCACGTTCATGGCCACGCCTGCCTTTGAGGAGATTGTCGAGGATTTCGAGTTCCTTGAGGACTGGGAGGACCGGTACCGCCACGTGATCGAGCAGGGCAAGGCGATGGAGCCGCTGGATGACGCCTTGAAGGTGCCGGCAACCAAAGTCCATGGCTGCGCTAGTCAGGTCTGGCTTCATCCGGTGATCGAAGATGGTGTTTTTCGGTTTGACGGCGACAGCGATGCGCTGATCGTGCGTGGTCTGATTGCTGTATTGCGCTCGCTTTACAACGGTTTGCCCGTTGCCGAAGTGGAGAAGGTCGACGCCGCGGCCGAGCTTGCCCGATTGGAATTGAATGAACATCTGTCGGCCCAGCGGTCGAACGGTGTGCGTGCGATGATCGACCGAATCCGAGACGTAGCGCGCGAAAACGCCTGAGACAGTTTCACCACTCGGGGGCCAATCAGGAAGATTTGGGGCGTGCGTCGGCCCAGTCTGTCAGCGTGGTCTGGAGATCGCCATATCCGGTGAAACGGCGTTCGAACTCCAGCCCCATCCGATCCGCGCATTCCTGTGCCCGACGGGTCAGTTCGGGGTCATCTGTCTGCGCCTGGTAGATCAGCTTGGTGTAATTTCCGAAATACATGTCGCGCAGTTCCGGGTGCCGATCCAGCCCCAGCGGCTTCCAGACGAACGCATCAAATTGTCTGGCCAGAAAGTCAGTCAGGTAAAAGGCCGTAGTCTCATCGTCGCCGCGTTCGGCGAATTTGTCGTTTCCTTCGAAGAAGGAATAACAGTGCGGCCCCCGCACCATTTCGACACCCAGCCGTTTACAAGCCTGCTCCAACAGTCCGCCGGTCCCGCAATCGGCATAGACGACAAAAATCCGGTCATACTGGTCGCGATGCTTGGCGACGGCATCCTCGACGGCCTGAGTGATCCGTTCGGGATAGACATGCAGGATGGCAGGCAGGCACGTCAGTGCAAGGTGGTCCCAGCCGTTGCGTGTCTTCAGGTCCAGAATCTCGCGCGCCAACGCACCGCAGGCGATCAACAGGATGCTTTGCCGTGCATCCATCTCGTCAAACCCCTGTTCCGTCAGGCGTTTGTCGTCAGGTATGTCGTTCTGCGGCATGTGTCGCCTCCGCAAGGTTCCAATGTCAAATGACTGCGAAAAAGCCCCGGATGCAAGTTCGCGGCCTTTGGGATCACACACTCGGCACCCGAGTTTCAATCTCGTTGTGATGCCACGGCCCGGAAATGAAAAAGCCGCCCGGACAGGCGGCTTTGTCAAAACAAGGCGTTCAGGATCAACCCGCCAGTTGGTTGTGCTTGCGCGAGACGAATTCCTTGGCGGTTTCGACCGCAACCGCCGCGTCCCGGCAATAGGCGTCAGCGCCGATTGCCTTGCCGAACTCTTCGTTCAGTGGGGCGCCGCCGACCAGCACGATGTAATCGTCACGCTTGCCCTGTTCGACCAACGTGTCGATGACCACTTTCATATACGGCATGGTCGTCGTCAGCAGAGCCGACATACCCAGAATATCAGGCTGCTCGGTTTCCAGCGCTTCCAGGTAGTTTTCGACCGGATTGTTGATGCCGATATCGACAACCTCGAAGCCGGCGCCTTCCATCATCATCGAGACGAGGTTCTTGCCGATGTCGTGGATGTCGCCCTTTACGGTACCGATCACCATCTTGCCGACGCGCGGAGCGCCGGTTTCCGCCAGCAGAGGCTTGAGGATGGCCATGCCGCCCTTCATCGCGTTGGCGGCCAGCAGAACTTCGGGGACGAACAGGATGCCGTCGCGGAAATCCTGTCCGACGATGGTCATACCGCCGACCAGCGCCTTGGTCAGAATGTCATACGGTGCCCATCCACGTTCCAGCAGGATGTTCACGCCTTCTTCGATCTCTTCCTTCAGACCATCGTAGAGGTCATCAAACATCTGTTCGACGAGTTCGTCGTCGTTGAGTTCCGACAGGACGATGTCTTCTTCATCGGACATGGGTCATTTCCCTGAGCTGGCGGGCCTTGTGCCCTTGGTGGCTGTTTTTCCCGTTTTGGCCATTTCGCCGCAGTTAGACTGTGACGATTGCGACCTCGGCGGCTCCGAGACCGACCTATAGGTTAAAATCTTGCCGCGCTCGACGCCAAATTTCACATGATCTTTCTGAGCGGTATTCATGGGTTCTGTGCCTGGAACAAGGCGGGCAACTGTGATGGCGGACTTGCCGCGGAAACCCGCAGATGCTAGGAGTATCGAGAACAAAAAGGAAACAAATATGCCGTTGCGCCACACTATTTCCGGGCGAGGTGCCATATCGAACGACGCTGGTCGGTACGAGGCGTATGCGCACGAAGCGGTCGATGACGGCTGGGAGGATCCCGAGCCTCTGCCTCCATTGCGAACCTCGGTTCGGGACGAGGTCGCGAAGTCTCTGATCACCTACAACAAGTCACCGGATCTGCCATTTGACCGGTCGATCAACCCGTATCGCGGGTGCGAACACGGTTGCGTCTACTGCTTTGCCCGACCCACACATGCATATCTCGGTCTTTCTGCCGGGTTGGATTTCGAAACGCGTCTGATCGCACGTCCGAACGCGCCGGATGTGCTTGCGCGCGAGCTTTCGTCCGCGCGGTACAAGGTGGCGCCGATTGCGCTGGGTACAAATACGGACCCGTATCAGCCGATCGAAAAAACACGTTCGATCACAAGGGCCTGCCTGGATGTTCTGAGAGATTTCAACCACCCGGTTGCGATCGTGACCAAGGGCGCTTTGATCGAACGAGACATCGATATTCTAGCTCCGATGGCCGCCCTTGGGCTGGTCCGGGTCGGCATCTCGCTGACCACGTTGGATGATAGCCTGTCGCGGCGGATGGAACCGCGTGCCCCTGCACCAAGACGCCGGCTGCTCATGATCCGAAAGTTGAACGAGGCCGGGATACCCGTTCGCGTCATGACGTCCCCGATCATACCGGGACTGACCGATCACGAGCTTGAAGCGTTGTTGGAGGCGGGCCGTGACGCGGGCGCGGATGCGGCCAGTTGGATCATGCTACGGTTGCCCCGCGAAGTCTCGCAACTGTGGCAGGAATGGTTGACCGAACACGAGCCCGGTCGCGCCGAAAAGGTCATGGCGCGGTTGCGCGAATTGCACGGGGGCAGGGACTACGACCCGCGGTGGGGGCATCGGATGCGCGGCGAGGGGGTCTACGCCGAAATGGTCGCCAAGCGGTTCAAGTCTGCGATTGCGAGGCTTGGCTTGGCGACCACAACTCCCAAACTGCGTTGCGACCTCTTTGCCCGGCCTGCGCGGGCCGGGGATCAATTGTCACTGTTCCAATAAGAAAAGACCCCGCTCGATGGCGGGGCCTGTTGTCTGTCTCAGCGGTTTTCGATGTCGACGTAGTCGCGCAGAGTTTCGCCCAGATACAGCTGGCGCGGGCGGCCAATCTTGTTCTGAGGATCGGCGATCATTTCTTTCCACTGGCTGACCCAGCCAACGGTGCGCGACAGCGCGAAGATCGGGGTGAACATCGAGGTCGGGAAACCCATCGCCTCGAGGATGATGCCCGAGTAGAAATCGACGTTCGGGAACAGCTTCTTGTCGACGAAATACGGATCTTCCAGTGCCTGTTTCTCAAGCGCCTTGGCGACCTGCAGTTTCGGGTTGTTCTCGATGCCCAGCAAGTCCAGAACCTCGTCGGCCGACTGCTTCATCACTTTGGCGCGCGGGTCAAAGTTCTTGTACACGCGGTGGCCAAAGCCCATCAGGCGGAACGGATCGTTCTTGTCCTTGGCACGTTCAATGAACTCGGGAATGCGGTCGACGCTGCCGATCTCTTCCAGCATCTCCAGGCAGGCCTGGTTGGCGCCGCCGTGCGCAGGGCCCCAGAGGCAGGCGATACCGGCTGCAACACAAGCGAACGGGTTTGCGCCCGAAGACGAGGCCAGACGCACCGTCGAAGTCGAGGCGTTCTGTTCGTGATCGGCGTGCAGGGTGAAAATCCGGTCCATGGCGCGGCTGAGGATTGGGTTCACCTCGTAATCCTCGGCCGGAACCGCGAAACACATGCGCAGGAAGTTCGACGCATAGTCCAGATCGTTGCGCGGATACACGAAGGGCTGGCCGATATGGTATTTGTAGGCCCAGGCCGCGATGGTGGGCATCTTGGCGATCAGGCGGTGCGACGCGATCTCGCGCTGGCGCGGATCCGAGATGTCGGTCGAGTCATGGTAGAAGGCAGACATCGCGCCCACGACACCCACCATGATCGCCATCGGGTGCGCGTCTCGGCGGAACCCGCGATAGAAATACTGCATCTGCTCATGCAGCATCGTGTGGTGGGTGATGGTGGATTCGAACTGTTCCAGTTCGTCGGCCTTGGGCAGATATCCGTACAGCAGCAGGAAGCAAACTTCGAGGAAGTGCGATTTCTCGGCCAGTTGGTCAATCGGATAGCCACGGTGCAGCAACTCACCTTTTTCACCGTCAATATAGGTGATGGTGCTGTCGCAGCTGGCGGTCGAGGTAAAGCCGGGGTCATAGGTGAACACGCCCGCCTGACCATAGAGCTTGCGGATGTCGACTACATCGGGTCCTGCCGTTGGCGAATGAACCGGCAACTCATAGGTTTTTCCGTGGACGGTCAGAGTCGCTGTCTTGTTGCTCTCGGTCATGTTTTCCCTTCCTCAATCATACGAATGCCGGCTCGCTGACCGACAAAACGGGCGGTGATCGCGCAAGGCTGCGCGAGTCAGGTCGTAGCGGAGCAGCATTACCCGAATGTGAAGTCAGGACTGTGCCGCTGCATCAGAAATCCGTGCAATGGCCTCATCCCGACCCAGCACGAGCATCATGTCAAAAACCGAAGGTGTGACGGCCCGACCCGCCAACGCAGCCCTGAGGGGGCCAGCCAGCTTGCCGAACTTCAACCCGTTTGCCTCGGCAAACGAATTGAGGGTCTCCTCCAGTTCGTTCCGCGTCCAGCTAGCATTTTGCAGCTGCGGCGTCAATTGATCCAGTATACCGTCGGATACAGAACTCAGCGCCTTTTCTGCTTTCTCATCGCGCTGGATCGGCCGCGAGGTCAGTGCAAAATGCGCCTTTTCAAGGAGTTCTGGAAATGTACGCGCCCGATCCTTGAGGCAATACATCGCACGTTCCAAATCATCCGATTGTGTTCTTGTCAGCGCAGGCAGGCCAGCGGCGTCCAGATATTCTTCGATTTCTTGCCGCAATGCAGCATCATCGGATATGGCGATGTGCTGTCCGCACAAGTTCTCGAGCTTTTTCAGATCGAACCGCGCCGGGCTTTTCCCGATTCCGTCCAGGTCGAACCATTCCTTGGCCTGTTCATCTGTAAAAAACTCGTCGTCCCCGTGGCTCCAGCCCAGGCGCGCCAGGTAGTTTCGCATACCGGCGGCAGGATAGCCCATGGCCTGATACTCCTGCGCGCCCAACGCGCCGTGCCGCTTGCTGAGTTTCTTGCCGTCAGGGCCGTGGATCAGCGGGATGTGCGCCCAAACCGGAACCTTCCAGCCCATGGCTTCATAGATCATCATCTGCCGCGCCGCGTTGTTCAGGTGGTCGTCGCCGCGAATGACATGGGTCACACCCATGTCGTGGTCATCAACGACCACCGCCAGCATATAGACCGGTGTACCGTCCGAACGCAGGAGGACCATGTCGTCCAGCTGATCGTTTCGGATGGTCACGTCACCCTGGACCTTGTCGCGGATGACAGTTGTGCCGTCCTGCGGAGCCTTGATCCGCACAACAAAAGGGCGATCGGGGTGGGTGCTGGGATCGGCGTCGCGCCACGGGCTGCGGAACAAGGTCGACTTGCCTTCGGCCCGGGCCTGTTCACGAAAGGCCGCGATCTCTTCCTGGGTTGCAAAGCACTTGTATGCTTTGCCTTCTGCCAGCAGCTGGTGGGCGACTTCGGCGTGACGAGCTGCGCCTTCGAACTGGCTGATGACATCTCCGTCGTGGTCGAGCCCGAGCCAGCTCATGCCCTTGAGGATTGCCTCGGTCGCTTCGGGCGTTGACCGTTCGCGGTCCGTATCTTCGATCCGCAGTAGGAACTTTCCGCCTCGACCGCGGGCGTAAAGCCAATTGAACAGCGCAGTACGGGCTCCGCCAATGTGCAGATAGCCGGTGGGCGAGGGTGCAAATCGGGTAACGACCTGATCGGACATTGTAGTGATTAACCTTTTGGTAACCGCGTTGAGCGTAGAGTTGAGCCTGTCTAACGAGCCTCAAGGACGGGGGCAACCATGCGTGTTGTGGCGTGGGTCGAAGGTGCGTTGCTAAACCAGCGAGGGCACCTTTTGCCTTGGTCTCCGGTTTGTCTGGCCATCGGCATAGGCCTGTATTTCGCAATCCGGTTCGAGCCGGATGCGCGGATTTATTCGGGCCTGTCCGGGTTGGTCCTGCTTGCCATTTGGGCCAGCCGCCGGATGTCGTCTGCCTGGGCTCCGTTGGCAATAGGGGGGGCGCTGGTCGCCGTCGGGTTCATCCTGGCGGGTGCTCGCGCTCACATGATTGCAGAGCCGGTTTTGAAATGGCGCTATTACGGCCCGGTTGAGGGGAGGGTCGTGGCGTTGGATCGCTCTGCTTCGGATGCGCTGCGGGTTACGCTGGACCAGGTGCGGATCGGGGACGTGCCGCCGGACCAAGCCCCGCGGCGCATCCGACTTTCGTTGCATGGCGACCATGTACCGATTGTGCCAGGGCAACGCGTTATGACGACGGCCCATCTGTCACCGCCGCAAGGTCCCGTCGAGCCCGGCGGCTTTGATTTTCGCAGACATGCCTGGTTTCAGCGCTTGGGCGCGGTCGGATACGCGCGCACGCCGGTGGTCACCGCCGCTCCGGCCCGCTTTGAGGCCGGGGTGCGTGTCGTTGCGGTGCGCATGGCCATTTCCGACAGAGTGCGAGAAGTGCTGCCAGGTGATGTCGGCGGCTTTGCCGCCGCTGTTTCGACCGGGGATCGCAGCGGCATCAGCGCCGACGCTTTGGACAAATTGCGTGCGTCGAACCTTGCCCATCTGCTTGCAATCTCAGGCCTGCATATGGGGTTGTTGACGGGGTTCGTCTTTGTGACTTGCCGGGTACTGCTTGCGGCCTTGCCTGCACTGGCGTTGCGGTGGCCGGTCCGCAAGGTTGCCGCGGTCTGCGCGCTGATCGCTGCAACGCTCTATCTGTTGCTTTCTGGGGGCAATGTCGCGACCGAGCGCGCTTTCGTGATGGTATCGGTTCTGTTTGGGGCAGTTTTGATCGATCGGCGTGCCATATCCTTGCGGGCCGTCGCGGTTGCCGCGCTGTTGGTGCTGTTTCTTCGCCCTGAATCATTGCTCAGCCCCGGTTTTCAGATGTCCTTTGCCGCCACGACAGCACTGGTCGCGGTTTTCGGTGCCCTTCGCGACGTCGAGGTTCCAAGAGTGCCCAAGTGGTTGCGCCCGGTGGGTGGGCTTCTGTGCTCCTCGGCGGTCGCTGGTTTGGCGACGGCCCCAATTGGTGCGGCACATTTCAACATGGTTTCGCACTACGGCTTGCTGGCCAACACCCTGTCCGTGCCGGTTATGGGATCCGTCGTGGTTCCCTCGGCAGTTCTGGCAGCGATCCTCGCGCCTTTCGGGATCGAGGCCGTGGCGATCCATGTGATGGGTTTCGGGCTGGCGTGGATCCTGGCCGTCTCGGACTGGGTGTCCGGCCTGGATGGTGCGCGGAGCTTTGTTGCCAGCTCGCCCGGTTTTGTCCTGCCGCTGTTTTCCTTGGGTGCGCTGTGGGTCATTTTGTGGCAGGGACGCAGCCGCTGGGTCGGAGTTTTTCCGATGGCGTTCGCCGCAGTATTCTGGGGACAAGGGCAGCGGCCCGAGGTGCTGATCGCCGATTCAGGTGGTTTGGTTGGGGTGATGACCGAGCGGGGCCGCGCGTTGAGCAAGGAAAAAGGCGCTGGGTTCGTCGCTTCGGTCTGGCTTGAAAACGATGGAGACGGAGCAACCCAGCCGGAGGCTGCAGGCCGGTGGCCATCGGCCCCAGATCTTGTTCAGCGATACCCTTTCGAGAAATTCCAGCTGGTCCACATCACGGGCAAGCGCGCGGCCCAGCAGGTCACCGTTTGCCACCCGGGCGAACTCGTGGTCTCTGCTGTGCCGATCAAGCTGACTGGTGACTGCGCCGTTTTTGATCCAGACCGACTGCGAAAGACCGGAAGCCTTGCGATCCGCCAAGGAAAGCTGTTCAGCAGCGCTGATGCGACGGGGCCGCGCCTTTGGTCACCGGCTCGGCCCGACGGCTTCAGTAAGTCCGAATAAGTCCGACCAGACGCCCTTGGACCTTGACCTTGTCCTCGGGCAATACCCGCGTTTCGTAAGCGGGGTTGGCGGCCTCGAGCGCAATCGCCTGGCCGCGCCGGAAGAACCTTTTGAGGGTTGCTTCCTGGTCTTCGACCAAGGCCACGACAATGTCGCCATTGTCTGCCGAAGATGTTTCGCGGATCACGACCACGTCCCCGTCATTGATACCGGCGTCGATCATGGAATCTCCGCGCACCTCAAGGGCATAGTGTTCGCCACGGCCCGATACCATCGTGCCCGGTACCGCAACATGATGGGAAACGTGGCTGATCGCCTCGATCGGAACACCGGCAGCAATTCTGCCCATCACCGGAAGTTCGAGAGCGTCCACCGACACAGGCTCGACATTGGCGGGGCGGGGCACGCTGGGCTTGTCACCTTCGATCACGCGGGGCGTGAAGCCGGCGGTCGGCTCGCCCCCCAGGCTTTCAGGCAGTTTCACGATCTCGATCGCGCGCGCCCTGTGGGCGAGACGCCGAATGAACCCACGCTCTTCCAGCGCGGTGATCAACCGATGGATGCCGGATTTGGATCTCAGGTCCAACGCCGTTTTCATTTCGTCAAAGCTGGGTGGAACACCGTCCGCCTGAACGCGTTTGTGGATGAATTCCAGCAAATCCAATTGCTTCTTGGTCAGCATCGCTCACACCTCGTTCCCATGCGTTTTCTTTTGTTCTACGCATGTTCACGTTTTGTGTCAATGGATTTGCCGGCTGAACCTAAATCGGCAGGTAGGACACCGTTTCCCCCGCAGCCCGCGCGGGATCGTTTGGAGGGCGCATCAGCAAGGCGTTCGACCGCGCCAGAACGCTGAGCAGCGAACTGTCCTGATCCTCGAAGGCGCGTATCCCATCGCTTTCCAATCGAGCGCGCATATAGTGCTCGCGCGGGCCGTTTGGTGGCAGGGCCTTCGACAGGATGGCCTGATGGAGTATCGGATCAACAGTCTGGATGCCCAGCATTTTTTTGACCAAGGGAACCAGGAAGAGATATCCGCAAACCATCGCGCTGACTGGGTTGCCGGGCAACCCGATCATCGCCGCATCACCCAGCCGCCCGGCCATCAGCGGCTTGCCGGGGCGCATCAGGACCTTGTAGAAGGATTGTTCGAGCCCCAGCCGTTGCGATGCTTCGGCCACAAGGTCGTAGTCACCCACCGACGCTCCACCAATTGTCACGACCAGATCGGCGCCTTCGGCCAAGCCAAACGCGGTTTCCAGCGATGACAGTGTGTCTTGTGCCACTGGCAACATGCGAACATGTGCGCCAGCCTTCTCGAGCAACGCTTTGATGCCAAACGAGTTCGAGGCAATGATCTGGTCAGGTCCCGGAGTTTCGCCCGGCATGACCAGCTCGTTTCCCGTGGCGATCAGCGCGATCTGAGGTTTGGTGGCCACGGAGACAGTTGGAACATTCATCGCCGCCAGCAATGCAAGATCTTCGGGCGAGAGGACTCGCGGCGCACTAACTACATCGCCGATGGTGAAGTCCACGCCTGCCGGTCGGATGTTGGTTTTTTGGCCGGGATCTTCCGTGATCGTCAACAGATCGCCGCGCAGGTCGGTGTCTTCCTGGATGACGACGAAATCTGCCCCCTCGGGGACAGGCGCCCCGGTGAAGATCCGAACCGCCTGACCCGGGCCAACCGTACCCGTGAAACGCTGACCAGCGGCGGCCTCACCGATGACCTTGAACATCGCGTGGGGTTCAACCTCGGCCGACTTCAGCGCATATCCATCCATTGAAGAGGCGGCAAACGGGGGTTGGTCCCGCTCGGCTTTGACATCCCGCATCAGCACTCGGCCGGCCGCGTCAGCAAGCGCAACCTGCTCTTCGGGCATGGTGGCGACCAGGCCGAACAGCAGCTGTCGGGCTTCTTCAACCGTTATCATTTCGCCTCGTAACGACCTGACTTACCGCCATCTTTCAGCAGAACGCGGATCCCCCCGATTTCCATTGCCTTGTCGACGGCTTTGGCCATGTCATAGACGGTCAGCGCCGCGGTAGACACGGCTGTCAGGGCCTCCATCTCGACACCAGTCTGACCGGTGGTCTTGACCGTCGCTTCGATCTGCACGCCGGGCAGGTCCGGGTCCAATGTCAGGTCGACCGACACCTTGGTGACAGGCAGGGGATGGCACAACGGTATCAGGTCCGGTGTCTTCTTTGCTCCCATGATCCCGGCCAACCGGGCAACCCCCAGAACGTCGCCCTTCTTCGCGCGGCCTTCGGAAATGATTTCAAAGGTTTGTTGAGCCATTTTCACGTGGCCCGCGGCAACGGCGACCCGGTTTGTCGTGTCCTTGTCCGATACATCGACCATATGGGCCTGGCCGTCGCTGTCAAAATGCGTCAGGGGCATCACATGACCCCCGGCACCAGCGGGTTCGACAGGATGTGACGGGTTGCGGCGGCGACGTCCTGCTGCCGCATGAGGCTTTCTCCGATCAGGAAACACCGGGCACCATAGCGGGCGATATCCGCAAGGTCTTCCGGGGTGTTCAGCCCGCTTTCGCACACGATCATGCGGTCAGCGGGAACCAGCTTGGACAAGCGACGAGTGGTATCAAGCGAAGTTTCGAACGTCTTGAGATTGCGGTTGTTTATCCCGATGAGGGGGCTTTTGAGATCGGCCGCGCGCTCAAGCTCGGCCTCGTCATGTACCTCGATCAGGACATCCATGTCCCAGTCAAACGCGGTCTGTTCCAGTTCGGCGGCTTGCTGGTCGTCCACCGATGCCATGATGATCAGGATACAGTCGGCGCCCAGTGCACGCGCTTCGACCACTTGATAGGGATCATACATGAAGTCCTTGCGCAGTGCCGGAAGCGAGCATGCAGCCCGGGCCGCGGTCAGGAATTCCTTGGAACCTTGAAAGCTGGGTGTGTCGGTCAAAACCGAAAGGCAGGCGGCGCCGCCTTCTTCATAGGCTTTTGCCAGCGCGGGCGGATCGAAATCCTCACGGATCAACCCCTTGGACGGGCTTGCTTTCTTGATTTCGGCGATCAGACCATACCCGCGGCGACTGGCCGTGCGCAGTGCCTCCACAAAGCCGCGCGTCTCAGACGCTTCGCGGGCTTGTTGCTCAACCTCGTCCAGGGGAACTTGGGCTTTGTCGGCGGCGACTTCTTCCAGCTTGTAGGCCTTGATCTTATCCAGAACGGTTTCGGTCATGCGGCTTCCTGTGTGAGTTGTGCCAGAGCAGCAATCTTGTCTTTCGCCTTGCCGCTGTCGATGCTTTCGGCGGCCATTTCGACGCCTTGTTTCAGGTCCGGTGCAGCTTCGGCGACCACAAGGGCAGCGGCCGCGTTCAGCAGGACCGCATCCCGGTAGGCCGACGGCGCGCCATCCAGCAATGCGCGGAACGCAACGGCGTTTTCCTCGGGTGTGCCGCCCAGAATATCTTCAAACGGATGAACCGGCAGGCCCGCATCTTCGGGATGCAGTTCAACCTCTTTCACCCGTCCGTCCTCAAGCGACGCGACCCAGCTGATGCCAGTAATCGTCAACTCGTCGGTCCCGTCCGAGCCATGTACCAGCCAGGCGTGCTCGGCCCCAAGCAGGCCAAGGGTCTCGGCCATCGGTCGGATCAGGTCACGGCTGAAGGCTCCGGTCAGCTGCCGCTTGACGCCGGCGGGGTTGGTCAGGGGGCCAAGGATGTTGAAGATGGTTCGGGTGCCAAGCTCTTGCCGGGTGGGCATTACATGGGCGATGGCCGGGTGATGCATGGGCGCCATCATGAACCCGATGCCGACGGTCTGCAAAGCTTTTTCAACAACTTGCGACCCGACCATCACGTTGATTCCCATCTGTCCCAATGCGTCGGCGGCCCCGGATTTCGAGCTGAGATTCCGGTTGCCATGCTTGGCCACGGTCACGCCCGCGCCAGCCACGACAAAGGCCGTTGCGGTCGAGATATTGAGCGTGCCTTTCCCGTCGCCGCCGGTCCCCACGATGTCGATCGCGCCAGATGGCGCTTTGACCGCGTTGCATTTCGCGCGCATCACGGCGGCGGCGGCGGCATATTCCTCGACCGTTTCGCCGCGCGTCCGCATGGCCATCAACAGACCGCCGATCTGGCTGGGCGTGGCGCGGCCCTCAAACAGGATCTCAAAGGCCTGTTCGGCTTCGGCACGGGTCAGGGCGCGATCGGCCGCAGCTCCGATCAACGGTTTCAGCGCGTCACTCATGCGGGGACTTTCATTTCGTTCAGGAAATTCTTCAGCAGAGCGTGGCCGTGTTCCGAGGCGATCGATTCCGGGTGGAATTGAACACCATGGATCGGCAGCTCTTTGTGTTGCAGGCCCATGATGGTGCCGTCTTCCAACTCTGCCGAGATTTCGAGGCAATCGGGCAGGGTATCCCGATCGACGACCAGTGAATGGTAGCGGGTCGCCTCAAACGGTGACGGCAGGCCGGCGAACAGGCCTTTGCCAGTGTGATGCATGGTTCCCATTTTGCCGTGCACGATTTCGTGGCACCGTACGACCTTGCCGCCAAAGGCCTGACCAATGGTCTGGTGACCCAGACATACGCCCATCAAAGGCGTGCGCGTTTCCGCGGCAGCCTCGGTCAGCGCGAGGCAGATCCCGGCCTGGTTCGGATCACAAGGGCCGGGGCTCAGCAAGATGCCGGAAGGGTTCATGGCCATAGCTTCCTGCACATCCAGCGCATCATTGCGGCGCACGACCATTTCCGCGCCCAATTCGCCCAAATAGTGGACAAGGTTGTAGGTAAACGAGTCGTAGTTGTCGATCAGCAGCAGCATTTGGCACTTGTCTTGTGTTTGGGCAATTCGGACTGGCGATACAGCCCCGCGCCACGGTATAGTGTTGGGACATACATGCTCAGGCTTGTGCGGCAGCGTCAAGGGGACAACCTCTACAAGGCGACCGGACGGGTGAGTGCCGCAGAGACGGTGCACGGGCTGCCGAGGCAGGATGAAAGACGAGAGGCAAGAACAGATGGGCGGATTTATCGGTGGAATGATCGCCGGCGCGGTCGTTGTGTTGGTTCTGGGCGCAGTGCTTTCCCTGAACACGCCACTTGGCAGCAAACCGGATATTCAGACAGCGGCGCCAGCCGCGGCGGAAGCCGATCTGCCCAAGGCGGATACTGAGGTGCAGGGCGCTGGTCCGGATTCCGATCTTGTCGAAATCGCACCACGAGCGCTTGAGGCGCTGGACGATACGTCGGATGGGGCCACTGGGCTGGATGGCATTCAGGCCGAGCCGGATGATCGTCCGCAGGTTGGTGACACCGTAGCAGGCCTGAACCACCCGGGTGCAGGAGATGCCGCGTCGGTCGATGTGACGACCGACGCGCCAGCCGCGCCCCCGGCGCCCGGACCGGTTCCGTCCAGCCCGGACGAAGAGGTCCAGCCTGTCACTGTGGACGCGACGCCGCCGACCGCACCGCAGCCACCGGCGCAAGAGGTCACGGCCGTCGAGCCCGAGACCGCCGAACCAGAGACCACGGCAAATGCGGAACCCGAAGCGACCCCCGAGCCGGAAACAGCTGTGCTGCCGTCGACGCCTGAGCCGGATCAACCGACCGGAACCGGCGACAGCCCGATCGCGGTCGAGGGGGACGAAGACACGCAGCCTCGCAAACGGGCCCGGATCGCGGCCTTGCCCCAGATCGGCGGCGAACAGGCAACGGCCTCATCCTCGATTGCCGGCAAACGCGTGATCCCGCTGACCGAACGCGATGATGCCCCGGCCGATCAGCCGGCAGAGGGTGAGGGCATGCCCGGCAAGCCGATCGATGCTTATGCGGCTGCCTTTGACAACCCGGATGCCAAACCGCTGATGTCGATCATCCTGATCGATGACGAAGGTGCGTTCGGGGCTGAGGCGCTGAAGGATTTTCCGTATCCACTGAGCTTTGCGGTCAGCCCTTCGGATCCGCAAGCGGCGGAGAAGATGAAGCGCTATCGCGAGGCTGGGTTCGAGGTTCTGGCCTTGACCGACCTGCCAAAGGCGGCCAGCGCGCAGGATGCCGAAGTTTCGCTGGCGGTCTGGCTTGAAACCTTGCCTGAAACCGTTGGCCTGCTTGAGGGCGTGAACACCGGGATACAAGGCAACCGAAAGTTGGCCGATCAGGTGGCTGCCATCGCGGCAGGAACGGGCCGTGGGCTGGTCGTGCAGGACAACGGGCTGAATACCGTTCAAAAGCTGGCCGCGCGGGCCGGTATTCCATCCAGTGTGGTGTTCCGCGACATCGACGGTGCGCGTCAGGATCCAACGGTCATGCGCCGGTTTCTGGACCAGGCCGCTTTTCGTGCCGGGCAGGAAGGCGCGGTTGTGATGCTGGGCCGATTGCGGCCCGAGACAATTTCGGCGTTGTTGCTCTGGGGGCTTGAGGATCGCGGCAACCGAGTTGCCCTGGCCCCGATCTCGGCGGTGATGAAAAGCCAGATCCAGTAATCAGCGTAGAAAAAGAAGAAAAGGCGGCCAGTTTGGCCGCCTTTTTTATGAATTCCCGGATCCGGTGAACCGCGCCGCATCCGCGGCGGCCCGTCTGATCGCATTCGATTTGTGCACGGTTTCCATATATTCGGCCTCGGGGTCGCTGTCATAGACGACACCACCGCCGGCCTGGATATAAAGTTTCTGGTCCTTCACGATGGCTGTACGCAGCGCAATGCACATGTCCATGTCGCCACCGGCGCTGAAATAGCCGACACCGCCGCCGTAGACACCGCGCTTTTCGGGTTCCAACTCGTCGATGATCTGCATCGCCCGGACCTTCGGTGCACCCGAAACCGTGCCCGCAGGCATCCCGGCAAAGAAGGCGTCCAGGGCATCCTTGTCGTCGGCCAACTCGCCCACAACGTTCGACACGATGTGCATCACGTGGCTGTAGCGCTCGATGATGAATTCCTCGGTCGGGCGGACGGTGCCGATTTTGGACACGCGACCTGTGTCGTTGCGGCCCAGGTCCAGCAGCATGAGGTGCTCGGCCAGTTCCTTTTTGTCGGCCAGCAAATCCAGCTCGTTGGCCTTGTCCTCTTCGGGGGTCGCACCACGGGGACGTGTTCCGGCGATCGGCCGGATGGTCACTTCGTTGCCGAACACGCGTACAAGTATCTCGGGGCTGGCGCCGATCACCTGAAAGCCACCGAAGTTGAAATAGAACATGAACGGCGACGGATTCGTGCGGCGCAAGGAACGATACAGTGCAAAGGGCGGCAGCGGGAAATCCTGCGTCCAGCGTTGTGCCGGAACCACCTGGAAGATGTCACCAGCCTGGATGTACTCCTTGGCCTTTTCTACGGCTTCCATGTAGCCCGATTTGGTGAAGTTGGATACCGGCGGCGCGATCTCGTGCGCTTCGCCCAAATCCCGCGATTCCGAGGGCATCGCGCGTTCCAGGTCGCGCACCGCGTCCATCACACGCTCGGCCGCTTGTGCGTAGGCGGCCTTGGCTGACTGCCCGTCGCTGGCCCAGGCCGGAGACACAATGGTGACTTCGCCTTTCACACCGTCCAAGACCGCAACCACCGACGGGCGCAGCAGTATCGCATCCGGCAGCCCCAGAGGATCGGGGTTCACATCCGGCAGGTGTTCGACAAGGCGCACCATGTCGTATCCCAGATAACCGAACAGGCCGGCCGCAGCCTGGGGCAGGTCATCGGGCAGGTCGATGCCGCTTTCGGCGAGCAGCGCGCGCAGGTTGTCCATCGGGTTGCCATCTTGCGCGTCGAACGCATCCGCATCAAACCGCGCCGAACGGTTCAATTCCGAGGTTTCGCCCCGACAGCGCCAGATCAGATCCGGCTTCATCCCGATGATCGAATACCGCCCGCGAACTTCGCCTCCGGTCACCGATTCAAGGACGAAGGCGTCCTTCTGGGCGCCCGTCAGCTTGAGCATCAGCGAAACCGGTGTGTCCAGATCCGCGGCCAGACGGGTATAAACGACTTGGTTCTGTCCGGCCTCGTAGGCGCGGGCAAAGCTGTCGAAATCGGGTGTCAGAGCCATTTTCGTTCCGGTCAGAAGTTGGCCTGAACCGCGTTCAGCGCGCGCTGGTCCAGGGTCGGCCGCGCGCGTGTCTGAGCGTCGCGCACATAGATGTCGAAGATGTTTTGGGCCAGTGCCTGGTTCAGCTGAGCGGCAGCGGCTTCCTGCATCAGGCGCTGTTCGTCGGTTTCCGCAGGCGGAAGAACCTCGTCCAGCCGTACGATGAATGCCGCATCCGGTCCCGCGATCACGCGCATCTCATTGGGCTCCATCTCAAAGATCTGGGTCATGAAGTCGGCCGGTACGTTATCCAGAAACGCGGTACGGGTCAGCGCGTTTTCGACACGGAATGGCAGCCCGGTCGCCGTGAAATCACCGTCGACGGCCAATTGAGTCACGATGCCGTTGGCCTGTTCCTCAAGCGCCTTGGCCGTCTGTTCCTGTACCCATGCGGCGGCGACGCGGTCGCGAGCGGACTCCAGCGGCTCGGGGCGCGGCGGCAGAACCTCATCCAGCCGCAGGGCAAAGATCGAACCATCCTCGAGGAATCCGATTTCCGGGAAATCATCTTCGCGGACGGCCTGAGCGGCCTGGCGGAAGCCGTCATACGCGGCGATGCCGTCGTCGCTTTGGCGGGTCCAGTCAATCTTGCCAAGCTCCATTTCGGTCTCGTTGGCCAACTCTTCCAGCGTGGCGCCGCCGGCCAGCATGTCGTTGATCTCTTCGGCCTGGCTTTCGATCAGGCGCCGGGCGCGTTCGCCGGCCAGCTCTGCACGCAGTTCCGGTTCGGCGTCCTCAAAGCTCACGTTCTGTTCGGCCAGCGATCCGTTGACCCGGAACAGGGCCGGACCAAAGACCGAGGGCAGGGGACCCACGACCTGATCAATCTCTGCGGCAAAAACGGCATCCGCGGCCTCGCCCAGATCTTCGCGGGTCACATCGCCCAGATCGACACTGCTCAGTTCAAGTTCGCGTTCGCGTACCAGCTGCTCAAAATCCGCCCCGCCGACTTCCAGCTGCGCCATCGCCGCAGTCGCCTCTTCTTCCGAGGGGTAGACCAGCCGCTCAACCAGACGACGTTCGGGTTGCTGATACTGGTCCTTGCGCTGTTCATACAGACGCTTGAGCGCGTCTTCGTCGATTTCGACCGTATCCTGCAGCATCTCCGGCGACAGAACGGCGTAGGTGATCTTTTTGGTGCGCGGCAGGGTGAACCGATCGGTATTCGCGTCGTAAAACGCTTGGATCTCGGCCTCTGTCGGCTCGGGGATCGGGGTCGTCAGAGCGTCCGGCGACAGAGTTGCGACGGTAAAGCTGCGGCGAGCGAGAACATAGTCGGCCAAGGCTTTGGTCATGATCGCGGGCATTTCAACACCGTCCATCATCGCGCCTTGGACAATTGTCCGTGCTGTTTCCTTTCGCAGGTCTTCCTCGAACTCGGTTTCGGTCATGCCGATCTGTTCCAGCTGGAAGCGGTAGGCTTCGCGGTCAAAAGATCCGTCAGGGCCCTGAAAGGCCTGAATGCCGACGATTTCCTTCTGCAGGTTGGCATCACCGATCGAAACACCCAGCTGTGCGACCTCGTTGTTCAGGGCTGCCAGCGAAACCAGACGCGCCAAGGCCCGCTGATCCAGCCCCAGCTCGCGGGCTTGTGACATCTGCATCGGTTGACCGGTCTGCGCCTCGACCGCGCGGATTTCGCGCTGCAGCTCGCGGACATAGGCATCGACCGAAACGTCCTCATCCCCGACCTGGGCGACTGTGCGTACCGTTCCGCTGAGGTTGACGGCGCCAAAACCGGCAAGACCCAGCATCAGCATGCCCATGAGAATCCAGACGAAGGTTTTGGAGAGTTTGTTAATGCCTGCGGCCATAGTGCCCTCTTGGATCTTGCGGCAGGGTTCTGCCGTGACTGTTGCGGCCCTGAATACGACGCGGGATGCCGGGGGGCAAGCTCAGAAGGACAGAGCCTGCAAGCGGTCGAACAATAGCCCGATTCCGGCACGGTCCAGATTGGCGAAAGCAATGCGCACCTGGCGTTTCCCGGCGGGGTCGTGATCGGGCATGAACATCGTGCCCGGCAACAGCAGAATACCCGCCTCGGCGACCAGTCTGCGCGCCAGAATATCCGACGGCATGTCGAACGGGTGTTCGAGATAGGCGAAGTAGGCCCCGAGACCCAGCAGCCGCCATCCCTTGTCCGTCAGGCGGGGCATGTTCTGCGTGATTGCGGCGCGGCGATCCAGAATCTCGGCGCGTTCCCCGGCCAGCCATTGAGACAGGTTCTGCATCCCCCACAGCGCCGCGAACTGGCCCATTTGTCCGGGGCAGATGGCGACGGTGTCGAGGAACTTCTCGACCTCGGCCAGCAGCGGCGCACCGGTGGCGATCGCACCCACCCGGTGGCCGGTTAGGCGGTAGGCCTTCGAGAAGGAATATAGATGCACCAGCGTCCGGTCCCAGTCGGACTGCTGGAACAGCGCGTGCGGCGGGCCACTGCGGCTGTCGAAATCACGATAGGTTTCATCGACCAGCAGGCGCAGGCCATGCTGTTGCGCAAGGTCATAGAAGGCTCGGACCAGATCCGCTGGGTATTCGACCCCACCCGGATTGTTGGGCGTGACCAGCGCGATCGCGCGCGTGCGCTCGGTGATCAGCGCGCGCGCCTGTTCCGGATCGGGCAGTAGGTCCGACCCGGTCGGCAGATCAACCGCCCGCACTCCGGCCATGTCCAACCACATTTTATGGTTGAAATACCAGGGTGTTGGCAGGATGACCTCATCCCCTTGATCGGTGATCGCCGAGATGGCCGAGGCAAAGGCCTGATTGCATCCCGAGGTGATGGCTGTCTGCTCCGGCCGAACCTCGGCAGCGTAGTGATCGCCGATCTCACGCGCGAGCTCCGTGCGCAGATCGGGGTTGCCCAATACCGGGCCGTAGAGATGTGCGGCGTCCTGATTGATCGCGAAATCGGCCATCGCCTGCCGCAGCGCCAGAGGCGGCGGATCGACCGGCGCCGCCTGGCTGACATTGATCAGCGGGCGGTCTTCCGAGAACGTGACCCCTTCGAGCCAACGCCGCGCCTCCATCACCGGAGGGGCGAAGGTGGCGGCGGTGCGGGTCAATGTCATCGGGTGTCCGGTCTTGCTGATTTGTGGTGGAAAAGTGGGATCAGTCGGTGCCGCGATAGGGCTCGACATATTGCAGGGCCATATCCCAAGGGAAGAAGATCCAGGTGTCCTGGCTGACCTCGGTGATATAGGTGTCAACCATTGGGCGGCCCTTGGGCTTGGCATAGACCGTGGCGAAATGGGCCTTGGGGTACATCTTGCGCACCAGTTCCAGCGTCTTGCCGCTGTCGACCAGGTCGTCGATGATCAGCACGCCCTCACCATCCCCCATCAGATCGGCATCGGGGGCTTTGAGCACCTCGGCCTCGCCACGTTCTTGATGGTGATAGGATTTGACGCTGATGGTATCTACGGTGCGGATGTCCAGCTCTCGGCTGACGATCATCGCCGGTGCCATGCCGCCGCGCGTGATCGCCACCACGGCGCGCCAAGCACCGTCATCGGGGCCCTGACCGTCCAGCCGCCAGGCCAGCGCGCGCGAGTCACGGTGAATCTGGTCCCAGCTGATGTGAAAGCCTTTTTCGTGGGGCAGGCGGTCCTTTGCGCTCATGGTCTTATCCCTTTTCCACGTCCGGCGCGTCGACGGCTTTCATGCCTACGATGTGATAACCCGAGTCAACGTGCAGGTTTTCACCGGTCACGCCGCTGCTGAGGTCGGACAGAAGATAAAGGGCCGATTTGCCCACGTCATCGATGGTCACGTTGCGGCGCAGGGGCGAGTTGTATTCGTTCCACTTCATGATGTAGCGGAAGTCGCCGATACCGCTGGCGGCGAGGGTTTTGATCGGCCCGGCCGAGATCGCGTTGACGCGGATGTTGTCCTTGCCCAGGTCCTCGGCCAGGTATTTCACCGACGCCTCGAGCGCGGCCTTGGCCACACCCATGACATTGTAGTGCGGCATGACCTGCTCGGCGCCGTAATAGGTCAGGGTGATGGCGCTGCCGCCGTCGGTCATCAGCTTTTCGGCGCGTTGCATCACTGCGGTGAAAGAGTAGACCGATACGTCCATCGTCAGCTTGAAATTCGCGCGCGACGTGTCGACATAGCGGCCGCGAAGTTCGTTCTTGTCGGAGAAACCAATGGCGTGGACCACGAAATCCAGCTTGCCCCATTTCTCTTTCAGTGCCGCGAACAACTCGTCGATCGACTCTTCGTTGCTGACGTCACAGGGCAGGACGATCTCGCTACCCAGTTGGGCCGCCAACGGGTCGACCCGTTTTTTTAGTGCATCCCCCTGATAAGAGAAAGCCAGTTCGGCTCCGGCTTCGGACAAGGCGCGGGCGATTCCCCATGCGATTGATTTGTCATTGGCCAGTCCCATGATGAGGCCGCGCTTGCCGGCCATCAACTGATTTGACATGTTCGGTTCTCCGCCTGTCGTCGCGATGTGTTGCGTTGGTTTATGCCATTGATTGCGCTGCATCAAGGCCATGCACTCTTGCCCGGGGCGGGTTCTCGCCGTAGGGTCATGTTCAATTCGTTCCAGGGGATGGACATGAGTGAGCGAAACGGCATCTTTGCCGGTGACGATCCGTTCGTGATCGCGGCCCGTTGGTTGGCCGAAGCCGAAAAGACGGAACCGAACGATCCGAACGCGATTGCCCTGGCAACCGTGGACCCCGATGGTATGCCGAACGCACGGATGGTGTTGCTGAAGGATATCGAGGCGGACTCCTTCGTTTTCTATACCAACTATCACAGTGCCAAGGCCCAAGAGCTGGATGCGGCCGGCAAAGCCGCTTTTGTTATGCACTGGAAATCACTGCGGCGTCAGATCCGGGTTCGTGGTACAATCACCAAAGAAGACGGCCCTTTGGCCGACGAATATTATGCGTCACGCTCGCTGAAAAGCCGGCTGGGTGCCTGGGCTTCGCGACAGTCGGAACCTCTGAGCAGCCGGGCTGCTCTGATGGCCGAAGTTGCAAAGGTGACGGCAAAGCTGGGATCAAACCCGCCGCGGCCCGAATTCTGGGGTGGCTACAGGCTGATGCCGGTTGAAATCGAGTTTTGGGCGGATGGTGCCTTTCGGCTGCACGACAGGTTCCGCTGGCGGCGCGACCCGTCCGAGCAAAAGTGGAGCGTACAGAGGTTGAATCCATGACGTTCGCGTATCGTGAAATGCAACACACGGAAATGTCTGAATTTTTTCAGCTTGAATTTGCCCGACGTTTCCATACACATCAGACCCCTAATGACCCTTTGAATCTCGTGATGGGAACACCGTGCCAGAAGACCTGAACAGCATGTACCGCGTTCGTGGACACGTAAAATGGTTTGACCCCGCAAAGGGGTATGGCTTTGTCGTGTCCGACGATGGCGGCCCTGATATCCTGCTGCACGTGAACGTTCTGAGGAACTTCGGGCAAAGCTCGGTCGCTGATGGCGCGGGCATTGAGATCATGACTCACCGCACCGATCGCGGGGTTCAGGCGGTTGAGGTCGTGAGCATCGATCCGCCCGAGCGCGCCGACTCGGTGATGCTGGCGGATTTCGCCGAAATGGATCCCAATGAGATCGCGCATGCGCCGCTCGAGGCCGCGCGCGTCAAGTGGTTCGACAAGAGCAAGGGTTTCGGCTTTGCCAATGTCTTCGGCCGCAGCGAGGACGTGTTTCTGCATATCGAAGTTCTGCGCCGGTCCGGGTTGGCCGATCTCCAGCCGGGCGAGGCGCTGGCGATGCGGGTCATCGACGGCAAGCGGGGCCGCATGGCCGCACAAGTGCTTGCGTGGGAATCCGCGCTCAATGACTGAGCGCTGCGCGTGATGCGGATTCTGGCCGGTCTTCTTCTGAGTATTTTTCTGTCACAAGGCGCCTTTGCTGAATGCCGGTCTGACCGGGTGGACCTTCGCAATGACAAGGCACAGGTCCGGTTTCTGGTCGAATTGGCCGTTTCTCCGCAGGAGCGGGCAAAGGGTTTGATGTTCCGCGAAAGCATGCCTCAGGGCGAAGGGATGCTGTTCGTGTTCGATCCGCCCCAGCCGGTCGCATTCTGGATGAAGAACACCTTGATCCCGCTGGACATGATCTTTCTGGATCGCACTGGAGTGGTGACCCGTGTTCATTCCGACGCCGTACCGGGGGATCTGACCCCAATCGAGGGCGGCGATTCGGTCTTTGCGGTTCTTGAGGTGAATGCGGGACTGGCCGCCCGTTACTCGATCGCACCGGGTACGGTCATGCGCCACGAAATTTTTTCGCAAGGCTCTGCAATCTGGCCCTGTTAGGGCTTTTCAAATCCGAATGACACCGTTAGGAAGGCGCACGGTCCGGGGCGTGGCGCAGTCTGGTAGCGCACCTGTTTTGGGTACAGGGGGTCGTGAGTTCGAATCTCGCCGCCCCGACCACTTTCCTTACAACGGAGTTCCACCGAAATAACGGTAGAGCCGTGTCAACTCATCATCCAGAACCGAGCTTTCGACGGGAACCTTGATCGTCGCTCCGTCCTTCTGGGGGACCAGGAAAAACAACTCGGCATCGACCCGGTAACCGGCCTGATTGCGGGTCGAAGACATGCGGCGCACCCCTTTGGGCAAGTCCTGCGGGTAACCGTCATAGTTGAGGATCAAGAACGCGGTGGTTTCCGGAGGCAGAGAGGAACGGCACTCGAAACTGCTGCGCTCGGGGCGTGTGAACCGTTCCTCCGGACCTTCGCAGCTGATCTCGAACGTGCTGAACAATTGATCGGGGTATTCGGCGAACTGAGCGCTGCGTGAAGACTGTTCCGGCTCCGGCGTCGCGCAAGCGGCCAGCAAGGTAAGAACCGGTAACAAACGGATAATCGAGGTTTTCACGGCGCACTCCGTCTTTTGTGTGTCGTGATGCGTCGCGTCGCGCTGCCACGAAGATTGGTGATTCTCCCCTCAGTATGGGGCACGGACGGGCAGGTGACCATTTTCTCGTAACCGGGCCGGGAAAAAAGAAAATCCGATTTGACCGATCTGCACGGTTTTGTGGACAGCGTTGTGGAGGAATCGGCGCGTTCTGTCTTGGCCCATCCTGCGGTTTTGCGGTCAACAGAAAAGTTTTGGTTCGGAGCCAAAAAATGCCGTTGACCAACTATGGGTAGATACGCCAGATTGTATGGGCCGAGTGAGTTGCCACTAAATCTGGTAGGAATAGCCGGAGTTGGCATAGGGCGAGGGTCGGAAAGCACTCCAAACTGACGTGCAACCGTGCGAACGGGTTTGCGCTGCCAAAGGCAGCGCCCGGTCCTTTGCGTCCCTGATCGGCGGTCAAGGCGGGCGGCACCCCGCCAAAAAACGGAATTGGTGCCGGACAACCGAATTTGGGCTGATTGATCTAGGGCGGCGGACATGAAGATTGAAAGAACATTTACCAAGGCAGGGCAGGACGCATACGCAGAGTTGGACTTCGTGTCCGTCACGTCCGAGATCCGCAATCCGGATGGAACGATCGTGTTCCGCCTTGATAACATCGAGGTCCCCTCTCGGTGGAGCCAGGTCGCCAGCGACGTGATCGCTCAGAAGTATTTCCGCAAGGCGGGCGTTCCCAGCAAACTGAAAAAAGTCCGTGAGAAGGACGTGCCCGAGTTTTTGTGGCGCTCGGTTCCGGCCGACGATGCCGAATTTGGCGGCGAGACGTCTTCGAAGCAGGTGTTTGATCGCCTGGCGGGTGCGTGGGCCTATTGGGGCTGGAAGGGCGGTTACTTCTCGACCGAGGAAGACGCGCGCGCCTATTTCGACGAGATGCGCTACATGCTGGCGACACAGCGCGCCGCACCGAACAGCCCGCAATGGTTCAACACTGGTCTGCACTGGGCCTATGGGATCGACGGTCCGGCCCAAGGTCACCACTATGTGGACTACAAAACCGGTAAGCTGACCAAGTCGAAATCGGCCTATGAACATCCGCAGCCGCACGCGTGCTTCATCCAGTCGGTCGATGACGACCTGGTGAACGAAGGCGGCATCATGGATCTGTGGGTGCGCGAGGCGCGCCTGTTCAAATACGGCTCGGGTACCGGGACCAACTTCAGCCATCTGCGTGCAGAAGGCGAAGCGCTGTCGGGTGGCGGCAAGTCCTCGGGCCTCATGGGCTTTCTCAAGATCGGCGACCGCGCCGCTGGCGCGATCAAATCAGGCGGGACAACCCGTCGAGCAGCAAAGATGGTGATCGTCGATGCAGATCACCCTGACATCGAGCAATTCATTGAATGGAAGGTGATCGAAGAGCAGAAGGTGGCCTCGATCGTTGCTGGATCGAAGATGCACGAGAAGATGCTGAACGGCATTTTCGAGGCCATCCGCGCTTGGGACGGCGCACAGGACGACGCCTATGACCCCAAGAAAAACGACGCGCTGAAAGCGGCGATCCGCGAAGCGAAAAAGGTCGCGATCCCCGAGACTTATATCAAGCGCGTGCTGGATTATGCCAAGCAGGGCCACGACAGCATCGAGTTCCCGACCTATGACACCGACTGGGACTCTGAGGCCTACAGCTCGGTCTCGGGGCAGAACTCGAACAACTCGATCCGTGTGACCAACGCTTTCCTGAAGGCGGTAGAGAAAGATGCCGATTGGGAGCTGATCAACCGTACCGACGGCAAGGTTGCCCGGACGGTCAAGGCACGCGATCTGTGGGAAAAAGTCGGCCACGCGGCCTGGGCCTGCGCCGATCCGGGCATTCAATTCCACGACACGGTCAATGAATGGCACACTTGCCCTGAAGACGGCGAGATTCGTGGCTCGAACCCGTGCTCAGAGTACATGTTCCTGGATGACACGGCCTGCAACCTGGCTTCGATGAACCTGTTGACTTTCCTGAAGGATGGCGAGTTCCAGGCGGCCGACTACATGCACGCGGCCCGTCTCTGGACGCTGACGCTCGAGATCTCGGTAACAATGGCGCAGTTCCCGTCGAAAGAGATCGCGCAGCTGTCTTACGACTTCCGTACGCTGGGTCTGGGTTACGCCAATATCGGCGGACTGCTGATGAACATGGGCTACGGCTACGACTCGGACGAGGGTCGTGCGATCTGTGGCGCACTGACCGCGATCATGACCGGCGTTGCCTATGCCACCTCGGCCGAGATCGCCGGAGAGCTGGGGCCGTTCGCCGGCTACAAGCGCAACGCCGAGCATATGCTGCGGGTCATCCGCAACCACCGTCGCGCTGCGCAGGGTGTGACCCAGGGCTATGAGAAGCTGTCGGTCAAGCCGGTGCCGCTGGATCACGCCAACTGTCCGGACAAACGCCTTGTCGAATTGGCCATGAGCGCCTGGGACGAAGCGCTGAGCTTGGGCGAGAAGAACGGCTATCGCAACGCGCAGGCCACGGTGATTGCGCCGACCGGCACGATTGGTCTTGTGATGGACTGCGACACCACCGGGATCGAGCCCGACTTTGCGCTGGTGAAGTTCAAGAAACTGGCCGGGGGCGGCTACTTCAAGATCATCAACCGCTCGGTGCCGTCGGCGCTGGAAAAGCTGGGCTATTCCTCGGCCCAGATCGAGGAGATCGTGTCCTACGCGGTGGGTCACGGCACCTTGGGCAACGCGCCGGGGATCAACCACACCTCGCTGACCGGTCACGGGTTCGGCCCGAACGAACTGGCCAAGATCGACGCTGCGCTGGAAAGCGCGTTCGACATCCGGTTTGTCTTCAACCAGTGGACGCTGGGCGAGGATTTCTGCACCGGTGTTCTGGGCATCCCGGCCAGCAAGCTGAACGATCCGACCTTTGACATGCTGCGCCATCTGGGCTTCAGCAAGGCGGATATCGATGCAGCCAACGACCATGTCTGCGGCACCATGACCCTGGAAGGGGCCCCGCATCTGAAGCCCGAGCACTACTCGATCTTCGACTGCGCCAACCCCTGCGGCAAGAAGGGCAAGCGGTTCCTGGGTGTTGACAGCCACATCACCATGATGGCTGCGGCGCAAAGCTTCATCTCGGGCGCGATCAGCAAGACGATCAACATGCCCAATGACGCCACGATCGAAGATTGCCAGAAGGCCTACGAGCTGTCCTGGAGCCTGGGCGTCAAGGCCAACGCGCTGTATCGCGACGGGTCCAAGCTCAGCCAGCCGCTGGCGGCGGCGTTGGTCGAGGATGACGACGAAGCGGCTGAAATCCTCGAAAGCGGCTCGATCCAGGAAAAGGCAGTGACTCTGGCCGAGAAGGTCGTCGAAAAGGTGGTGGTCAAAGAGATCATCCGCAGTCACCGCGAAAAGCTGCCGCATCGTCGCAAGGGTTATACCCAAAAGGCGATCGTGGGCGGGCACAAGGTCTATCTGCGCACCGGCGAATTCGAAGATGGGCAACTGGGCGAGATCTTCATCGACATGCACAAAGAAGGCGCTGGCTTCCGTGCGATGATGAACAACTTCGCCATCGCCGTCTCGGTCGGTCTGCAATATGGCGTGCCGCTGGAAGAGTTTGTCGACGCCTTCACCTTCACCAAGTTCGAACCCGCCGGGATGGTTCAAGGCAACGACTCGATCAAAAACGCGACGTCGATCCTCGACTACATCTTCCGCGAACTGGCCGTGTCGTACCTCGATCGCACCGACCTGGCGCATGTGAAGCCCGAGGGCGCAACATTCGACGACCTGGGTCGTGGCGAGGAAGAGGGTGTATCGAACGTCTCGGAGATCAGCGACAGCGCGGCTTCGAAATCCCTCGAGGTGCTGAAACAGATCAGTTCGACCGGTTATTTGCGCAAGCGTTTGCCGCAGGACCTGATGATGTTCAACGGTGCCGCCGAAGCGACCGGACTGTCCGAAGCGGCTGTGACCTTTGAAACCAAGAGCGAAACCACCGTCGTCACCGAAACGGCTACGGGGATGGATGCCCGGACAAAGGCCAAGATGCAGGGATACGAGGGTGATCCTTGTGGCGAATGCGGAAACTACACGCTGGTGCGCAACGGCACCTGCATGAAATGCAACACCTGCGGGGCAACCAGCGGGTGTAGCTAAGGCAAACGCCCCGCCAGGCGGGGTGTAGGGACCTGGATTTCCCCCCGGACTTCCGGTCCCGACGAATTCGGAGCAAGGCAAAACCTGAGACTTACCCTAGGTTGCCCTGGTCCACTCGGCCGGCATGCCCGTGCTGGCCGGGAACAGGGTGGGGCGGAATATCGGTCCTTCCCACTCTCTCACGGGGCGGGTGCGCTCGTCCCATGTGCAGTCCAGGCCGCAGGCAAAAAAACACCGGGCGGTCAACGAATTGAGCCTGGACGGCAAAACTGACAGGGGGCTTCGGCCCCCTTTCTTTTTTCGACTCGGTCGGGCTGAGCGACAGATTGCCGGGAACAGGGGTACGGATGAGGGAAGTTGTGCCGATAGGCCGGCAAGCGGCTTGGCGCAGCGAAAGCTTGCGAATCCAAATGGCCCAAACGGGCAGGGATTAGCGCGAATTGCGGGAAAATCTCTGCGGCCGATGACAATGCGGCTGAGCGGGTGTTTTGTGTGCCTGTCCGGACAGACTACCACAAACCCCCTATCAGGAGACTGACAATGAACTCTCAGAAACTGGCCGTTCTGGCCGCAGTTGCCCTCGGGTTCCCTGCGCTTGCATTCGCGCAGAGCTCGGCTGACGCAAATGGCGACGGTGTTCTGACCATCGAAGAGGTTCAGGCCGTTGTGCCCGACATGGATGCCGATGCGTTCTCGCTTTTGGACGCGAATGGTGACGGCGCTTTGGATGAGGCCGAAATCGCAGCCGCGCAAGAAGCCGGTCTGCTGCCGCCCAGCAACGGTTAACAGCTTGAAGCACGAGGCAGCCCAGAGCGATCTGGGCTGCTTTTCAATTGGTTATGCAGGCAAATGAATGTTGAACCTGCTTCTGAGTCCCGCATCCAGCGCCGGATCGAAACGCGCCGGAGACGGAGCGCCAAGGATCTCTTCTTTGCGTGCGGTGGCCTTTTCGACCAGGTCCGGCTTGCCCAGCTCGGCCCATTCCTTGGGCGAGGTCCGGTCGCCAAGCGCCGGATAGACATAGTCGGCCTGCATACGGCTGAGTGTTGCGTCGGTACCCAGGTAGTGACCCGGGCCACCGAGACAGACCGACGCGATCTGGTCCAGCGCCAGCGTGTCGTCCGTGACCTCGATCCCACGAACGCATCGCAGGGCCTGACCGATCAGATCGTCACCAAGGATCAGGCTTTCAAAGCAGAAACCCAGCAGCGAAGCGTGCATGCCCGCTGCTTCGTAGACCATGTTCAGGCCGGACAGCCCGGCCATGACGTTGGAACACATCTGCTCCCATCCGGCTTGCATGTCGGGCAGTTTGGAGTCCGAAGCACCGGCTGCAGCGCCGCCGGGCAGGTCATAGAATTTGTGCATCTGGGCGCAGCCTGCCGTCAACAGGGCCTGCTCGCCAGACCCGACGCTCATCGCACCGGTCCTGAGATCAAGACCAAAGGGCCAAGTGCCAAAAACCGCCGGGGCGCCCGAGCTTACGGCGTTTACATAAACCAGACCGGCCAAGCATTCCGCCGTAGCCTGGACAATCGCACCGGCCACCGTTGACGGGGCCGTGGCGCCCGCCATTCCAGCGGATAGCAACAGGACCGGCATCCCCGCCTTGATGCATTCTTCCATCACCTGGCAGCTCTCGGTCGCGAATTTCATCGGTGGCACGACAAAGCAGTTCGAGTTCGAGACGAAGGGCCGCTCACGCCATTTGTCCTCGCCGCCAGCGATCATATGCAGCATTTCCATGGCCGGAGCTACATAGCTGGGGTCTGTGAAGGATGTTCCGATATGCTTGTAAGTTCCAGAACAACAAGCATAAATCGTGTTCAGATCCATTTCGCGGTTGTCGGTGATGTCGCGGCAGACCATGGGGCGCTGCACGAAATGGATATTGTCCAATTGTTCGCAAATCCGCGCGGCATCGTGCAAGTCCTGCACTGTCGAGTCGCGGTAATTGCGGCCTTGGGCGTCGACCATGCTGACGGCTGCCCCAGCGGTTCCATAATGAACACGTCCGCCGGACAGTTCGAGATCGGTTTTGCCGTCGCGGCTGTACAGCGTGACCGAGCGGTTGGCGCGGGCGATCGTGTCCTCGACCAGCGCACGGGGAAAACGGATGCGTCCGTCATCGCCCAGCGTACAGCCGGCATTCACCAGGTAATCGATCCCGCTGGGTGGTGCGTCGGCCAGACCGATGGTTTCGAGCGCATCGAGAGCGGCGGAGTGAATACGCTCCATGTCCTGCTGGCTGAGCGGTTTGTAGGTGCCGCCCTCAAGCCCCGGGCGGACGGGGCGCAGATGTTCGGGCAGGGCCGCGGCACGGGCGGCCCGACGGGCGGCGCGGCCGCCACTGCGGGACGTTGAGCGGGATTGGTCGTTCATGGTGAGGATTCCAAATTGAAAGTCAGGTCAAAGGGGGAAGCTTCAACCCGTCACGGCCGTCCTCGTGCCGCACGCCCCCTATCGGCACCGATGGTGCGGCTGATCAGGCAGATCTTCCAGATATCGTTTGGCATGTGGTCCTCAACTCCTGCGACGAATGATGTCAGGGTCCGAGCAAGCAATCTGTCCTGTTTGCGACCGATGTCGCTTTTGGCCTCGAAAATTTGGAACGTCGATGAACGCCGCAGGAAATCCTCACGCAAAGGGCGAAATATGTTATGCTTCCATTACTTATTGTTAAGATTTGCGTGACTTGAATTGATCTGACGGCACCAAAGCACATGTGTAATTGAGGTGCACATCACCGCATCTGTTGCAATCGCAAAGGGTGCTGAACGAAAACCGGAGGTCTGCATGAAACTGATCCGCGCCTTGCTGTCGGCCCTGCTGATTCCAGCGGCGCAGGTGGCGTTGGCCGAGGATTGGACCGGACCTTATGCCGGGTTCACCTTCGGTTATACCGACGCGGACGGCCCCGGCAGTAGTGGAGGCAATTCGGGCAGCATCGGTGCGAATATCGGATACAATCTGGATCTGGGCAGCTTCGTCGTCGGGGGTGAGTTGGAGTATGATCGACTGAATCTCGACCTGGGCGCCTCGGAGGGCAGTTTGGACAGCGTGTCCCGCGTGAAACTGCGCGGCGGGTACGAGTTCGGGCCCGCTTTGGGCTACGTCGTGGTGGGTGCCGCGCGGGCGAATACTTCGGGCGACAGCGACACAGCAGCAGTCTACGGGATCGGCGTCGCTTATCCTTTGGGCGACCGGCTGATTATCAGTGGCGAAGCCTTGCGGCAGAATTTCAACGATGTCACGCGGTCGCGCGGCGATCTGGATACCAACACCTTCAATCTGCGCACGACCTTCCGGTTCTGAACGAAACCCGCCTCGGTCACTCGGCCGCTGTCTGACCCGCCAGCCGGGCAGCGAAATCGCATAGGGTCTGAAGGGCGGCGGCAAACCGGTCATCATCAATGGTCATGGCCACGCGCACATGCCCTGCAGCGGCTTGTCCGAAGCTTTCGCCGGGCATGACCGCGATGGCGTGGGTGTCCAGCAGCGCATTAGCGAAGTCTTCGCCGCTTTGCCCTGTCGCGCGGATGTCCAGCATCAGATACATCGCGCCTTGTGCGGGGATCAGGCCCACAGTGTTTTGTCGGGCCAGAACCTGCATCGCCAGGGCGCGGCGGCGGCGGAAGGGGGCCGCAACCTCTTCTTCCAGTTCGTCCCCCGCGGTCAGCGCAAAGCTGGCAGCGTCCTGGATGAATCCCGGAACCCCGTAGGTGGTGTGCGTGGCAAGGTTGACCAGATGTTTTATGGCCTCTTCGGGGCCAACGATCCAACCGCAGCGCGATCCGGTCATGGCGTGGGATTTCGACATCGAGCCCACGACCAGGGTGCGGTCGGCCATACCGGGCAGGGCGCGGGGCGACAGGTGCGCGCCGTCCCAGATCTGCGTGTCATAGACCTCGTCCGAGATCAGCCAGAGGTTCCGCTCGCGGCACAGATCGGCAATCTCGGTCAGGGTTTCGCTGGAATAGACGACCCCGGTCGGGTTGTTCGGCGTGTTGATCAGCAGCGAAGCGGCACCCTCGGCCTGTTCCGCGATCAGGGCCACGTCGGGCTGAAAGGCGTCCTCGGCCCGGGTCTGAACCGCGCGTGCGACTGCGCCCGCTCCGCGGATGGTGCCGGGGTAGGTGGCGTAGAACGGATCAAGATAGAGGCCCACATCGCCCGGGTCGCACGCAGCCATATGCGCGGCGAACAGCGCGGCCTGTCCGCCCGGGGTGATCAGCACGTTGTGGCGCGTGGTGGGAACACCCGTGCGGGTCTGCACCCGCGCGGCCACGGTATCGCGCAGCAGATCCGTGCCCGGCACCATGGCGTATCCGGTATGGCCCGCACGCGCCGACCGGTCCATCTCGGCCAGGATCGAGGGGTGGGTACGGATGTCATGCTCGCCAATGGTCAGCTCGGTCACGGCTTGGCCTTCGGCGATCATGCGGCGCGCACGATAGAACACGTCCCACCCGTCCGAACCGCCTCCGTTTAGGTGCGTGATGCGGTGCGAAAGTTTCATGGCGCGCCTCCGTTGCAGCAAGTCCGCCGAATGGGTCAGAGCCGCGGTGATTTGTCAATCAGCTTCCCGGGTTGGCAACAGAAGTCTTGGCGCGCGGGACCGGGCGTGCTATGCGATGGGCCATGAACCGGAAGACCTGCATCATTATCTGCTGCATTCCCTGCTGAACTTTCACGCGGGCCGGTTTCTTTCGTTTTCTTCCCTGAGACAAGTTGCTAAGCCCGCGTCAACGCGCACGCTATTGCTGTATCCAGGAGCCAGACGCATGACGACGATCAAACTGCACAACACGCGGACCCGGACGAAGGAAGATTTCGTTCCGATCGATGCCGACAACGTGCGGATGTATGTCTGCGGACCCACCGTGTATGACCGGGCGCATCTGGGCAACGCGCGGCCCGTGGTGGTGTTTGACGTGCTGTACCGCCTGCTGCGTCACGTTTACGGGCCCGAGCATGTGACCTATGTGCGCAACTTCACCGACGTCGATGACAAGATCAACGCGACGGCCCTGGCGCGCAAGCAGGCCGGGGCCGAAGGAACGCTCGAGCAGTTGGTGCAGGAGCGGTCGGACGAGACGATCGGCTGGTACCTGCATGACATGGGGGCGCTAGGGGCGCTGGAGCCCGACCAGATGCCGCGGGCCACGCGGTATATCGATCAGATGATCGCGATGATCGAGGACCTGATCGCCAAAGGGCACGCCTATGAGGCCGAGGGGCATGTTCTCTTCGCCGTGGACAGCTGGCGCGACGACTACGGCAAGCTGTCGGGCCGGTCGGTCGATGACATGATCGCAGGCGCGCGGGTCGAGGTGGCGCCCTACAAGAAGAACCCGATGGATTTCGTGCTGTGGAAGCCCTCGGACGATGAACTGCCCGGTTGGGAGTCGCCCTGGGGCCTGGGGCGTCCGGGCTGGCATATCGAATGCTCGGCCATGAGCTATGAGTTGCTGGGCGAGAGTTTCGACATCCATGGCGGCGGCAACGACCTGATGTTTCCTCACCACGAAAACGAGATCGCCCAGAGCAAATGCGCCCATCCGCACGGCGAATTCGCGCGGTATTGGCTGCACAACGAGATGCTGCAGGTCGAGGGAAAGAAGATGTCCAAATCGCTGGGCAATTTCTTCACCGTGCATGACCTGCTGGATCAGGGCGTGCCGGGCGAGGTGATCCGGTTCGTCTTCCTGCAGACCCACTATCGCAAGCCGATGGACTGGACCGAGAAGAAGGCGCGCGAGGCCGAGGCCACGTTGCGCAAGTGGCGGGCGTTGACTGCGGGCATCGAGCCCGCACCCAGCGCGGCGCCCGCGGTGATCGAGGCGCTTGCCGATGACCTGAACACGGCGGGCGCCCTGGCCGAGCTGCATCGCCTGGCCTCGTACGGCGACGCCGCGACCTTGCTGGCCAGTGCGCGGGTCCTAGGCCTGTTGGAGCCCGGCATGGGGGCCTGGGCCGAGACCGACGGCGTGGATCTGTCGGCCCATGCCGACCGGCTGGCCCGTGTTCGGGCCGAGGCGATGCAGACCAAGGACTTCTCGGAAGTGGATCGGTTGAAGGCCGCCTATCTGGCGGCCGGCCTCGAAGTGCGGATGAGCAAGGACGGGGTCGAACTGGTGCCCGGCGCGGGCTTTGACGCCAGCAGTCTGGAGGGCGTTGAATGAGCAAAGAGCGCCTGTACCTCTATGACACCACGCTGCGCGACGGGCAGCAGACGCAAGGCGTTCAGTTCTCGACCGCCGAAAAGGTCCAGATCGCGCAGGCGCTGGATGCTTTGGGGGTGGACTATATCGAAGGCGGCTGGCCCGGTGCGAACCCCACCGACAGCGCGTTTTTCGATACTGCGCCCAAGACGCGCGCCCGCCTGACCGCCTTTGGCATGACCAAGCGGGCCGGGCGCTCGGCCGAGAATGACGACGTGCTGGCCGCGGTCATGAACGCAGGCACGCGGGCGGTCTGTCTGGTTGGCAAGTCGCATGACTATCACGTGACCGACGCGCTGGGGATCTCGCTGGAGGAGAATGTCGAGAACGTCCGCGCCTCGGTCGCGCATATCGTGGCGCAGGGGCGCGAGGCGCTGTTCGATGCCGAGCATTTCTTTGACGGCTACAAAGACAACCCCGCCTATGCGATGCAGGTCTGCCAGGCGGCGCTGGAGGCCGGTGCCCGCTGGGTGGTGTTGTGCGACACCAATGGCGGCGCGCTGCCGGCCGAAGTGGGGCGGATCGTGTCCGACCTGGTCGCCGCGGGCTTCCCCGGCGACCGGCTGGGCATCCACACCCACAACGACACCGAAAATGCTGTGGCCTGTTCCTTGGCGGCCGTGGATGCCGGCGCACGCCAGATCCAGGGCACGTTGAACGGGCTGGGTGAGCGTTGCGGCAACGCCAACCTGACCGCCCTGATCCCGACGCTGCTGTTGAAGGAGCCCTATGCCTCGGCCTTCGAGATCGGCGTCAACCGCGACGCGCTGACCGGTCTGACCCGCATCAGCCGCATGCTGGATGACATCCTGAACCGGGTGCCCAGCAAACAGGCGGCCTATGTCGGGGCCTCGGCCTTTGCGCACAAGGCGGGGCTGCACGCCAGCGCGATCCTCAAGGATCCGTCGACCTATGAACATGTCGATCCGGCCACCGTGGGCAATGCGCGGATCATTCCGATGTCGAACCAGGCGGGCCAGTCGAACCTGCGCAAACGCCTGACCGAGGCTGGGTTGCAGGTAGAGCCGGGCGACCCGGCGCTGGGGCGCATTCTGGAACGGATCAAGGCGCGCGAGGCCGAGGGGTATTCCTATGACACCGCGCAGGCCAGTTTCGAGCTGCTGGCCCGCGATGAACTGGGCCAGCTGCCGCAATTCTTCGAGGTCAAGCGCTACAAGGTCACGGTCGAGCGGCGCAAGAACAAGTACAACCAGATGGTCAGCCTGTCCGAGGCGGTCGTCGTGGTGAAGGTGGATGGCGAGAAGAAGCTGTCGGTCAGCGAGTCGATGGACGAAAACGGTAGCGACCGTGGCCCGGTGAACGCGCTGGCCAAAGCTTTGGCCAAGGATCTGGGGCAGTACTCGCCCATCCTGGACGATATGCATCTGGTGGATTTCAAGGTACGTATCACCCAGGGCGGGACCGAGGCGGTGACCCGCGTCATCATCGACAGCGAAGACGGGCAGGGGCGGCGCTGGTCCACGGTTGGGGTCAGTGCGAACATCGTCGACGCCTCGTTCGAGGCACTACTGGAAGCGATCCAGTGGAAGCTGGTGCGCGATTGCAGCCCGCAATCGGTGGTGGCCGAGTGAGCGTGCCCTTCGACGACGACGTCAAGGCCTGCGCGGCGCTGGTCCACCGGGCCGACCCCGATCGGTTCATGGCCGCGATGGCGGCGCCGATTCAGGCGCGGGCCGTGCTGTTTCCGATCTATGCGATGAACATCGAGGTCGCCCGCGCGCCGTGGGTCACCCAAGAGCCGATGATCGCGGAAATGCGCCTGCAATGGTGGCGCGACGCGCTGCAGGAGATCGCCGAAGGACCCTCCGTGCGGCGGCACGAGGTGGTCACGCCCCTGTCGCGCGTCCTGTCCCCGCATCTGGCGGCGATGCTGGATGAATTCGTGGCCGTAAGGCGTTGGGATATCTACCGGGATCCGTTCGAGGATGAGGAACACTTCGAGGCCTACCTCACCCACAGCGCAGGGTCGCTCATGGTCGCCTCGGCGCAAGCCCTGGGTGCCGCCGACGAAATGGTCCTGCGCGATTTTGGCTACGCGGTCGGTGTGGCGAACTGGTTCCGCGCCATCCCCGAGCTTGAAGCCCGCGGGCGCATTCCCCTGTTGGATGGGACGCCGGACGGGGTGCGCCAGTTGGCCGAGCGCGCGCTGGACAGGATGGCCGCGGCGCGAGCACGGCGCGCCGATGTTTCGGATCAGGCGCGCCCTGCGCTTTTTGTCGGCTGGCAGGCAGACCGCGTCCTGCGTCATGCTTTGGCTGAGCCCGGTCGGGTCGCTGCTGGTGCGCTGAACGTGGGCGAAATCCGACGACGCGTGTCACTGATCTGGACGGCTTCGACCGGTCGGTGGTGATCAGGAGAGTTTGGCCTCGCGGGGCCTCAGCACCAGCCACAGCAGCGCGCCGCCCGCCAAGGTCAGCAGCGGCACCATCGCCAGGTTGACGGCGGTCCATCCCTCGACCGGGGATCCGCCCGAACAGTTCATCAATCCGCCCGAGGCCAGCGACGCTATCGTCACGCCGCCGAACACCAGCAGGTCGTTCAGGCCCTGCACTCGGCCGCGTTCATGCACCTCGTGCTCGGCCGCCAGCATGCTGGTGGCGCCGATGAAGCCGAAGTTCCAGCCGATGCCAAGCAGCACGAGGGCCAGAAAGAAGTTCTCGATCTCAACGCCTTGCAGAGCCACAACGCCCGCACCGCCCAAAACCGCCAAACCGATGGCGACCATCTTCTCGGCCCCGAACCGGGCGATCAGATGGCCGGTGAAGAAACTGGGAACATACATCGCCAGAACGTGGCTGGTGACCACATCCGCCGCATCACCTTCGGAGAAGCCGCAGCCGACGACCGCCAGCGGCGTCGAGGTCATCACCAGGTTCATCAGCGCGTATGAGACCATGGCACAGATGATGGCCACGGCGATGCGCGGAGTTTTCAGCAGTTCGAGCCGCGACCGGCCTTTGGGTGCATCCTGTGACGGACGGTCGGGGGTCGGAATGTCCAGAAACAGGAACAGGACCGAACCGATGACGTTCACCGCGATCACCGCGAAATAGGTGCCCAGGAACGGAATGACATAGGCCTGCGAGGTCAGTTTGACGATCTGCGGCCCGATGATGGCCGCAGCCAGACCGCCGGCCATGACGTACGAGATCGCCTTGGGCCGGAACGCGTCCGACGCGGTATCAGCGGCGGCAAAGCGATAGAAGCCATGTGCGCTCATGTAGATGCCGGTCAGCAGGCTGCCCAACAGGAACACGGGAAACGATCCCAGGTACAGGCCATAGGCGCCTACGGCGCCGCCCACCGCTCCGGCGGTGGCGCCGACGAGGAACCCAGCGCGGCGGCCCCAGCGCTGCATGATGGCCGAGACCGGCGTGGCCGCCAGCATCGAACCCAGAACGATCAGCGAAATCGGCAGCGTGGCGAGGCAAGCGTTGCTGGCCAGCGACTGGCCCGCCAATCCGCCGACGATGAAGATCATCGGCATCTGCGCGCCCAGAATCGCCTGGGCCGCCACCAGAACGGCAACATTCCGTTTGGCGCGGGTATCGTCGGGGGCGGTGCTGGTCATCGTCATGCGCAAATGGGTATCGGCGAACCGACAGACATACAAGCGGGTTGCATATGCGACAAAGCAGCCTAACCTGCGCCCCGAACCGCCACCCGGAGCCGCCATGACCGTTGGTCGAATTATCGAGACACCAGAATGCGTTGCGGAAGGGGCCGAGTGGCTGTCTGACGCCTGTCCGCGCATGGCGCACGCGATCGAACTGACCCGCCCGTTGCCCTTGCGCCGCCGGCCTGACGGCTTCGCGCAACTGCTCAGCGCCATCGTTAGCCAGCAGGTCAGCGTGGCCTCGGCCAACGCGATCTGGAGGCGGATGCAGCAGGCGGGCCTGACCGGGCCACGCAAGATCAAATGGGCCACCGACGACGATCTGCGTGCAGTGGGGCTGAGCCGCCAGAAGATCCGGTATGCCCGGGCGCTGGCCGAGGCGCGGATCGACTACAAGGCCCTGCGCGAGGCACCCGATGACGTGGTCATTGCGGCCCTGACACAGGTGCCGGGCATCGGGGTTTGGACGGCCGAGATCTATGCCATGTTCTCGCTGGGGCGGGCGGATGTGATCGCGCCGGGCGACCTGGCCCTGCAGGAGGCCGCGCGGATGCTGTACGGCCTGCCGGATCGGCCGACCGACAAGGCGCTGCGGCAGATGGCCGAAGTGTGGTCGCCGTGGCGGTCGGTTGCAGCCCGGGTTCTGTGGGCCTATTACCGCGTGGCCAAGGATAGGGAAGGGATCAGATGACACGGGTTTTGAACGCGCTCCGCAAAGAGCCGGTTTCGGGCGACACGCGCTCGGTCGTGGTGTTCGTGCATGGCTATGGCGCCAACGGGGCCGATCTGCTGGGCCTTGCGGATGTTTTGGGCGAACACCTGCCCGACACGCTGTTCGTGGCCCCCGACGCGCCCGAGCAGATCCCCGGCATGCCCAACGGGTTCCAGTGGTTTCCGATCCCGTGGATCGACGGCTCGTCCGAGGAAGAGGCCCGGCGCGGCATGGAAATGGCAGTCGAGGATTTCAACGCATTTCTCGACGCCCTGATGGTGGACGAAGACGTGCTGCCCGAGCAGGTGGTGCTGTTCGGCTTTTCCCAGGGCAGCATGATGAGCCTGCACGTGGCCCCGCGTCGCGAAGATCCGGTGGCTGGCGTGATCGCGTTTTCCGGCCGCCTGCTGGAGCCTGACCTGCTGGCCGACGAGGTGGTCAGCCGGATGCCGGTGCTGCTGGTCCATGGCGATGCCGATGACGTGGTGCCGCTGCAATCGCTGCCCGAGGCCGCCGAGGCCCTGCAGCGTGCGGGCTTCAAGGAGGTCTATGCCCACATCATGAAGGGCACCGGCCACGGTATCGCACCCGACGGGCTGGGCGTCGCGTTGGCCTTCATGCGGGACAAGCTGAGTCTGTAACGCGGAAGGGTCACCCCCACAGGTGCCCCTCGGCAAACTCCACCGAATTACCGGCCGGGTCACGCACATAGAGCGACCGAGCCCCGTTGGGCCAGTCAAACTCGGCCTCGACCGGGACGTTCCAGTCCAGCAGATGCTTGCGCATCGACGCGATCTGGTTGCGGGTCAGGATGAGGCACACATGCCCCGGACCGCGCGCACCATGCGGCGGCACCGGCAGGTCAGGATTGGTCGCAGGCTGTTCCGTCTGGTCCGGGTTGAACAACAGCAACACCGAGGTGCCGACCCGGAAGAACACGTGCCGGCCCTCGACGCGCTGAATGCGGTCCAAGCCCAGAACCTCGCCATAGAACCGTTCGGCGGCGTCCAGATCATCGACATACAGCGCGGCCTCGAGAATGCCCGAAGGCGACGGGATTCCGGCTGCTACTTTCATGACGCTATAATAACGGACATCGCTGAAAAAGTCACCGCCGCGGACGCCGGTCCCGCTTGCGTTGGGGGGCGGTTTCCAGAACGGGCATCGGCAGGCTGTCCCAGCTGCCGGGGGCGAGATCGTCTAAGGTCCAGTCTCCGATCCGGGCGCGGATCAGGCGCAGGGTGGGGTGGCCCACGGCGGCCGTCATGCGGCGCACCTGACGGTTGCGCCCCTCGCGCAGTGTCAGTTCCAGCCAGCAATCCGGCACCGACTTGCGCTCGCGGATCGGAGGCGTGCGTGGCCACAGACCTTGGGGTTCGTCGATCAGCCGCGCCTTGGCTGGGCGGGTCATGCCGTCATTCAATTCGACCCCGTCGCGCAGGGCCCGGATGGCCGCCGCATCCGGGATTCCTTCGACCTGGACCCAGTAGGTTTTGGGCATTTTGTGCTTGGGATCCGAGATCTGGGATTGCAGCCGCCCATTGTCAGTCAGCAGCATCAGCCCCTCGCTGTCACGGTCCAGCCGCCCGGCCGGATAGACCCCGGGCAGGTCGATGAAATCCGACAGGGTGCTGCGGGGCGACTCGGCATATTGCCGGTCGGTGAACTGCGGCAGCACGTCAAAGGGTTTGTTGAAGCGGATGAACCATGACATGGGCTCCGCCATACTCTCAGTTCCGGACCTGCGCAAGCTGTGGATAACTGTCACGTGATTGTTACGGATTCGGAATAGTCCGTTACCGAGATGTTGTGGAAAAACAGGACTTGTCAGAGTTTTAACACGATATATAGTTAAGTTAAGACCGGGGCGGGTGCTCCCCGCTCTGGTGTCCCATACAGGCAGCCGAGAGCGAGGAGCGATTCAGCCATGGACGGAGATTTCAGGACCGAATTTGTCAGGGAGCCAGGTGCCCTCAAGCACCATCCGGCATTGGTTTTGAACGCCGATTATCGCCCGCTTTCCTACTATCCGCTGTCGCTTTGGCCCTGGCAGGAGGCGATAAAGGCCGCCTGGCTGGACCGGGTTGATATCGTCGCCGAGTATGACGAAGTGGTCCGCAGCCCGAGTACGGTGATCCGAATACCGTCGGTGGTTGTCCTGAAAGACTATGTGAAACCCAGAAAGCGCGTGGCCTTCACGCGCTTTAATTTATTTCTGAGGGATGAATTCCGCTGCCAGTACTGCGGCAGCCGGGGCGAACTGACTTTCGACCACGTCGTGCCGCGTGCAGCAGGGGGTGTCACCAGTTGGCAGAACGTGGTGGCCGCCTGCAGTCCATGCAATCTGCGCAAAGGGTCGAAATCGCTGCGTCAGGCCGGGATGAGCCTGCGCAAGCCACCTCGGCAGCCTGACGCCAGCATGCTGCAGAATATCGGACGGAAGTTTCCGCCGAACCACCTGCACGAAAGCTGGATCGACTTTCTGTATTGGGACGCAGAATTGGACGCCCAGTAGGTTCAACGCGCGCGCCAGGCGGCCAGCCAGACCAGAACCAAACCGGCGGACAGCAGGGCGTTCCACCCAGCCATGGACAGCCCGAACATTTCCCACGGGATATCATCGCACCGCACCAACGGGGCGGCCATGATCTGCTCCATCAGTTCCTCGGCGGACAGGCCGCTAATACTGCCCGATGTGCAACTGGACGGACCTTCCCAAAGACCACGCTCGACCCCGGCGTGATAGACGCCGATACCGGACGTGGCGGCGGCAGCGGCTGCGCCGAGGAGAGGCAGCAGGCGCACGCCCGGAAGTGCAAAGGCCAGCGCGCCGAGCAATACAGCCGCACCATGCGGGTAGCGTTGCCAGATGCACAATTTACACGGGGCCATGCCGCCCAGATACTGGAACCCCCAAGCCGCAAGAAGCAAAGCTGCAGACCCACCCGCAGCCAGCAAAATGAGTGTCCGTTTCCGCGTCATATGTATTTCACCACCAGAAATCCGCCGATCAGAAGAATGATGAACAAGGTGAACATCAACCCAAGCCGTTTTTCGATGAAGTCCCGGATAGGCTCGCCAAAGCCCCAAAGCAACCCGGCGACGATGTAGAACCGCAAAGCGCGGGCGAGAATCGAAGTGGCGATGAACGTCCCCAGTGGCATTCCCGTCCAACCGGACATGATCGTGATGACCTTGTACGGGAAAGGCGTGACACCGGCGGTCAGAACGGCCCAGAACCCGAAATCGTTGAACCGCTGGTTGAACTCCTGCATCGCGTGACCCTTGCCCATCGCTTCGAGGATGGGTTGTCCGATGCTGTCGTAGAAGAACGCGCCGATTGCGTATCCCAAAAGGCCGCCCAAGACCGAGAACACCAGCGCAACGGTGGCAATCAGCCATGCCCGCGATGGGCGCGCCAGAATCATCGGGATCATCAGCACGTCGGGTGGAATCGGAAAGACCGAGCTTTCGATGAATGCCACAAATGCCAACACCCACAGTGCGTGTGGGTGGTCGGCCAGTCGAATCGTCCGATCATAAAGCGATTGCAGCATCAGCGCGTGTTCCCAAGCTTTGTCATGACGAGGCAAACCACGCGTCCGACGGGGCGTCAACCGATCTGTCTCGGGCTGATCGTCGATTGACCGATTTTTGCCTCTGGACGTTCGGCAAGATGGGCGGTAATTCAATGCGCGTGGCCCAAGTGGCGGAATGGTAGACGCAGGGGATTCAAAATCCCCCGCCTTCACGGGCGTGAGAGTTCGAGTCTCTCCTTGGGCACCACCACCGCAACCGTTACCGCATAGTCCCCAGGGCGTTTGAGCTGTCAAAGCTCGCGTGCTCGGCTGGCTACAGCTCGAGCATCCAGCCTCGAATTGAGCGAGGAAACTGTACGCGGAACAGTGGGATCCGGACCGTTGTCTGATGCGGTATCACGAGCAACGGTAGAGTTTCCAAATCGGCAACTATAGCCAACGCAGAGGCTGTCTGTGTCTCCGTTGGACGGTGTCTCTGACAGCGTATCCGCGCGCGACTGGGCGCTGAAGTGGGCACATTCCAGAGTGATATGACCCTTGAAGCTCGTGCAATATGAATGCGGCCGCATTGGGTGAAGGGCTTTCAAATAATTGAAAGAACGCGATTATGGTACAGCGTCACTGGGATAGGCCGTGACGCCATCATTTGGCCATAGAAATTGGTGAAACAATGAGCCGTGACAGGCACTGACGTGATATCGAAGCAGGCTATGACGAGAAGGGTTGGCGGGCACAGCTGTGCAGTTGCCATGCCTTTTGAGCTTTGCAATAACGGACCTCATAGTTCCCCGTCCCGGGTAATGATTATAGTTGGTTGATTTATGTGCAAAATCCTTGTGGTAGATCTGGATGGCACTCTTTTGAAGAGTGACATGCTGTACGAAAGCTTTTGGTCGGCTTTCGGACGGAACTGGCGTAGCCCGTTTCACTCAGCTGCGGCTCTGTTGGGGGGACGCGCTTCATTGAAACGTTACCTGGCCGCAGAGGCCGAAATTGACGTCACCTCGTTGCCCTATGATCCCAAGGTGTTGGAATACATCGAGAAGTGGCGCGCAGATGGCGGCAAGACCGCCCTTGTGACGGCCTCGGATGAGGGTATCGCCCAAAGCATCGGAGCCCATTTGGGTATTTTTGACGAGGTTCATGGTTCCGACGGGTCGCTGAACCTGAAAGGTGAAAACAAGGCCGAGTTTCTGGACGAACGCTTTGGTCCGGGCGGATACGCCTATATGGGCGATTCCCACGCCGACCTTGCGGTGTGGCGAAGGGCCAATCTGGCGGTTTCCGTGAACGCGGGGCCGGGACTGGCGAAACAAGCGGAAGCGGTTGCACCCAAGGTCGAGCATCTGCACACACACGAAGTGACCGCCAAGTCCTACCTCAAGGCGCTGCGTCCGCATCAATGGATGAAGAACCTTCTGGTCTTTTTGCCGATGCTGGCGGCCCATCAACTAACGGGGCAGGTGTTTTGGTTGTCGTTGCTGGCTTTCATATCGTTCAGCCTGATCGCATCCAGTGTCTATGTCCTGAATGACTTGCTGGACCTTGCAGCAGATCGGGCGCATCCGCGCAAACGCGCGCGGCCGTTTGCTTCGGGCAGCATTCCGATTTCGTCTGGAACGTGGATGGCTGCCGGTCTGCTGATTTCAGGCTCGGTCATTGCGGCCATGGTCGGGCTGGAGTTTTTCCTGGTGATGGTGGCGTATTATGCACTGACGACCGGGTACTCATTGTATCTTAAGCGCCAGTTGGTCATCGACATTTGTGTCTTGGCCGGCCTTTACACGACCCGGATCGTGGCGGGTGGAGCGGCAACAGGGTTGGAGCTTTCAGTCTGGCTCCTGGCATTTTCGATGTTTCTGTTCCTGTCGCTTGCGGCGGTCAAAAGGCAGGCCGAGTTGGTGGACTATGCGGCACGCGGTAAATTGTCGGCAACCGGGCGCGGCTATCACGTGGATGACCTTCCGATTATCTCCATGATCGCCGTCAGCGCGGGTTATGTCGCAGTTCTGGTTATGGCACTCTATGTCAGCTCGCCGGTGGTGGTGCAGCTCTACTCCTACCCGCAGGCCCTGTGGGGCGTGTGTGCTGTTCTGCTGTTCTGGATCACCCGGACCGTCATGATTACGCATCGTGGCAACATGCACGATGATCCCGTGATCTATGCGGCCAAGGACCCGGTCAGCCTGCTTTGCTTTGCTATAATTCTGCTGTTCGTTGTCGCGGGGTCAATGCTGTGACGGTTCAGGGATTGATTCTGCGCTATTCCGCCTTTGCCATCGTGGCGATGGCCTTGAACCTGGCCGCGCAGCGCGCAGTCCTGTCGCTTGGCGAGGGTGGCTGGTACTTCGCGGCTGCAGTGTTTGCGGGTACTCTGGTCGGCCTTGTGGTCAAGTATACCCTCGACAAGCACTGGATTTTCTATGACCGGCAGACGGGGCTGAAGGCCCATGGTCAGAAATTTTCGCTGTATACGGCGATGGGTGTGGTCACCACTGCAATTTTTTGGGGCACCGAGACGGCCTTTTGGGTGGTTTGGAAAACCGATCTCATGCGCGAGGTTGGCGCGGTTATCGGGCTGACAGTGGGTTACGTGATCAAGTACCATCTGGATAAGCGCTTCGTATTCAACGCCGGCTCGGCGGAGGCGCGGGCATGAGGCTTTCCGGCTGGGGCAGGTACCCCGTTCTTGAGACCAGCGTGATCGCGCCGCGCAGCGTCGAAAGCCTTCGATCGGTCGTGCGGGAAGGACCAGATGTGATCGCGCGCGGCAATGGGCGCGCCTATGGAGACAGCGCAATTGGGCGCACGACAACCGTACACACCCGGCATCTGAACAGGATGGTGTCCTTCGACAACCAGACCGGAGTGTTGGTTGCCGAGGCGGGGGTTCTGCTGGGCGACGTGATCGCAGCGTTTCTGCCCCGGGGTTGGTTTCCGATCGTTACACCGGGCACCAAATTCGTCACGATCGGCGGTGCCATCGCCGCAGATGTTCATGGCAAGAACCACCACCGTGTCGGTAGTTTCCGCCATTGCGTCGAATGGGTTGAGGTCATGGGCGATGATGGGGAAATCACCCGATGCAGCCGCGCCTCGAACAGCGCATTGTTCGACCACACCTTGGGCGGCATGGGCCTTACCGGGATCATCGTGCGGGCCGCGGTTCGGTTGCAGCCAGTCGAGACAGGTTGGATCAAGCAAAAGACCATAGCCGCACCCAGCCTTCAGGATGCGATGAATGCATTCGAGGCCGCACAGGATGCAACATACTCGGTCGCGTGGATCGACTGCTTGTCCACAGGCCGAAACCTGGGGCGGTCTCTGGTGATGCTGGGAGAACACGCTGCGGTCTCGGACCTGCCGGGGCGGTATGCCAGGCAACCTCTGGTCTGCCCGACCAAGCGAAAAAAATCCGTGCCGATGGATCTGCCGTCGTTTGCCTTGAACCGCCATACGGTTCGGGCATTCAACGCCGGTTACTACTGGATGGGGGTTCGAAACGGCGACACCAAGCTGGTGAACTGGGATACGTTCTTTTATCCGCTGGACGCCATTTTGGGATGGAACCGTATCTACGGTCGCAGCGGCTTTGCCCAGTTTCAATGCGCGTTGCCTATCCACCGTTCACGCGCCGGCCTGACCGAGCTTTTGCAAGCCATCTCTGGCAAGGGCATGGGTTCGTTTTTGTCCGTGCTGAAACGGTTCGGTCCACAGGACAGTCCGTTTTCCTTCCCCATGGAGGGATACACGCTGGCGCTTGATTTCCCGATTTCCGACAAAACGCTCATCCTCATGGACAAGCTGGATCGGATTACTCTGGAACATGGTGGACGGTTCTACCTGGCCAAAGACAGCAGAATGTCGGCCAATACTTTGAACAGATCAGACGATCGCGTGACCCGATTCCGCGAGGCGCGCAACGTCAATGGGTGGCGGGACCGGTTCCGCTCGGCCCAGTCAGAAAGGCTTGAAATATGACAATGGAACACGTTCTCGTTCTTGGTGCCCGGTCGGATATCGGCAAGGCCATCGCTCATGAGTTTGCCGAGCGGGGACACCCGGTCCAGCTGGCCGCCCGGAATGCTGAGACGCTCGAGGCCGACAAGGCCGATATCGAACTGCGCTATGGTGTGGGGGCAACGTTGCACGAGTTCGACGTTCTGGAAGCCAACAGCTTCGATGGGTTCGTCGATGCGTTGCCTGAATTGCCGGGTATCGTTGTATGCGTTGTCGGGTACATGGGCGAGCAGACCGAGAACGAAAAGGACGCCGCCGCAGCTTCTCTGGTGATGCGTAGCAACTTCGAAGGGCCGGCTCAGATCCTCGGAGCCTTTGCCAACCGGTTTGAAGAGCGCGGATCGGGTACGATTGTGGGTGTCAGTTCCGTGGCCGGTGATCGGGGCCGGGCGACCAACTATATTTACGGATCGGCCAAGGCCGGCCTGACTGCTTTTCTGTCCGGGTTGCGCAACCGGCTCGCCAAGAAAGGCGTGCATGTCGTGACGGTTCTTCCGGGATTCGTCGACACACAAATGACCGAAGGAATGGACTTGCCCGAGCGTCTGACGGCGCAGCCGTCCGAAGTTGCCGCCGCAACGGCCCGGGCGGTCGAGCGCGGTCGGAACGTGATCTACGTCAAGCCGATTTGGCAACTGATCATGGCGATCATCCGAAACATCCCCGAGCCGGTGTTCAAGAAGCTCAGCATCTGACCTCGCGTTGCCGGGTGGCCTCGTCACTCATTGCCGTCTCTAGACGAAGTCGCGCGCAAGTTGTCGCTGGCTGCGAGAGCCTGAATGCAGCCCACGACAAAAAACGGCATGAAGTACATGACCAGCCGACCGATATTGAACTGTACGTTCAACATGGCGATGAGCGAGAAAAACGCCAGCAGCGACAAAACGTCCGTCCGGCGTAGGACCTGATGTTCAGCTTGACCGGTCACGGCAATCCACCAGCAGGCGGTCAGAACCAACAACGGCCAGACGTTCAGATACAGTCCTTTGACACTTGTGCTGCCTTTTAAAGTGGACAGCGCGCTGGAGATGAATTGCCCAATCTCTCTCTGATTGTCGTTCACGCCCGGAAACGGAAATGCGGTAATGAAAACCAGAAATCCAACGAACAGGCAAAGCAGGGCGGCCGTGACCTTGGCCTCAGCGCTGCGCAAGGACATTATTGCCAATGCGCGCAGACCAAAGATCAGCAGCGTCACGATGATGATCTTTTCATTGATGAACGCGCCAAGAAACACGGTAAGAAGAAACCACTTCCATTTCTTCTCGGCAGCCAACAGAAGGGCCACTGTCAACGGAAAGACCGAGATGCCGTCATTGCCTTCCAGCGCCAGAAACTGCCCCAGAAACAGAACTGACGCGGCGCCGATGAATGCCCATTGTGCGGTGGTTCCAACACGCCGCAGCAAATAGGCGTAAACCAGAAGCGCCGTCAGAACCAGGTAGAAGACGTTTGCGGCACACATCGCGGCCAGTGCCTTTGCGTCAGCAACGCTGTCAGGAAGAAAGACTTCTCCCGACCCGGTGGACAGTGAGACGAATGGCAGATTGTAGAACGGCAGCGCAAGTATGACCGAGCCTATGCGGTAAACATGCGGCGAAGGGGGAACCCGGCCACGCTCTTCATCCAGAAGATACAGCAGGTAGTGGGAATAGTCGTCGAAAGAGACCGCGCCGAAGTAAACGACGCGATATGTGTCGAAAAACATCTCACCGGCGGCGACCGTGAAGACCAGCGCCAGAAACAAATGCCAGCGGAACTCGCTGATTGATGACGATTTGCTTTGCAATGAAGAATAACCAATCACGCTGTGAACTCACACGAACAGGAAAAAAACAAATAACCGATTGTCAGAAAACAAGAGATCTTTGAACTCAGCGACCTGAGAGATCATACTTGACGCGCCACAGACCGGTCAACACGGTGCGACACCAATTGTTGCGGGGTCAAGCCGGGGAAATTTTTGGGTTCCACGTCATATGTGCGTCCCGACGCCGGGGTCGGGCGCTTAACGCTTGACAACAGAGGTACTGGCAACAAACCATCGTGAATGTTGGGAGAATTCGGGAAAATTTGAGCTCATCCGTTGCCTGCTCATGCGGATTGTCATAATGGCTCGTCCCCCGGACAAGGGGCCTTTGGCCTGTCTTCCGTCCACAATAAGAATCTTGGGAGTTCCTAAATGATCAAGAAAAGCAAGCTCAGCCTCGGCGCGGTCGTGACCGCTGCCCTCATGGCTCCGGCGGCTTATGCCGAAGAATTCATCACCATCGGCACCGGCGGTGTGACCGGCGTGTACTATCCCACCGGTGGCGCGATCTGCCGCCTGGTGAACAAGGGCCGCAAAGAACATGGCGTGCGTTGCTCGGTCGAATCGACGGGTGGATCGGTCTACAACATCAACACCATTCGCGAAGGCGAACTGGAATTCGGTGTGGCCCAGTCCGACTGGCAGTACCATGCCTACAACGGCACCTCGAAATTCGAGGAAAACGGCCCGTTCGAAGAGCTGCGCGCCGTATTTTCTGTTCACCCCGAGCCGTTTACCGTGGTGGCCCGTGCCGATTCCGGCATCAAGAACTTCGAAGACCTGAAGGGCAAGCGCGTCAATATCGGCAACCCCGGTTCCGGTCAGCGCGGCACCATGGAAGTTCTGATGGAAGCCCTGGGCTGGACCACGGATGACTTCGAACTGGCAACCGAGCTGAAGGCCGCAGAACAGTCGGCCGCGCTGTGTGACAACCAGATCGATGCGATGGTCTACACCGTCGGCCACCCGTCCGGTTCGATCCAGGAAGCCACCACTGCGTGCGACTCGGTTCTGGTGAACGTCAGCGGTGAAGCCGTTGTCAAGCTGGTTGCCGACAACTCGTTCTACCGTACGGCCACCATCCCCGGCGGCATGTATCGCGGTTCGGACGCTGACACCCAGACCTTCGGTGTGGGCGCGACCTTCGTGACTTCGGCAAACGTGTCTGACGATGCGGTGTACGCGGTCGTCAGCTCGGTCTTCGAGAACTTCGACGACTTCAAAAAGCTGCACCCGGCCTTCGCCAACCTCAAGCCTGAGGAAATGATCAAGGACGGTCTGTCGGCTCCGCTGCATCCGGGCGCCGAGAAGTACTACAAAGAAAAAGGCTGGATCCAGTAATCCACCTTCAAGTCCAGAAACGAGGCGCTGTTCGCGCCTCGTTTTCAACCGGTGAGACGCCGGAAAGACCAAAGCTGCGCCGGAAACCGGCCGTTGGACGGGGAGACAATTGATGAGCGCTGATCAACAGGGCAATCGTCCGTTATCCGAAGAAGAACTACAGGAACTGGTCGCATCCTCGGATGCGGGTGCCCGGGACCCGGCTGGAAATGTCGGCTTGTTCCTCGCGATCGTGGCCGCAATCTGGTCGATCTTTCAAGTCGTTCTGGCGTCACCGATTGCCAACTACGTCCTGCCCGGCAGCGTTGTGAACAACGCGCGTCAGTTTCATTTGGCCTTCGCGTTGTTCCTGGCCTTCGCGGCTTATCCAGCGCTGAAATCCAGTCCGCGAAACTACATTCCGATCCAGGATTGGATCATGGGTGTACTGGGGGCCGGTGTCGCCCTTTACGGCTATTTCTTCTATGACAAGATCGTCAATGCGGGCGGTCTGGCGGATGATGTCGACAAATGGATCGCCCTCGGCGGCTTGATCCTGCTGTTCGAAGCCGCGCGTCGCGCGCTTGGCCCCGCCATGGCGATCATCGCGACGATCTTCCTGGCCTATGTGTTCTTCGGCTCGTCCGAGTGGGTGCCCGAAGTGATCCGGTGGAAGGGCGCCAGCTTGAAAAAGGCCATGAGCCACATGTGGATCACGTCCGAGGGTGTGTTCGGCATCGCTCTGGGCGTTTCGACCAAATTCGTGTTCCTCTTCGTTCTGTTCGGCGCTTTGCTGGATAAGGCCGGGGCAGGGAATTACTTCATCAAGATGGCCTTCGGCGCGCTGGGTCACCTGCGCGGCGGTCCGGCAAAGGCCGCCGTCGTCGGTTCGGCCGCGACCGGCCTGATTTCGGGTTCGTCCATCGCCAACGTCGTGACGACCGGCACCTTCACCATCCCGCTGATGAAGCGCGTTGGCTTTACCAGCGAGCAGGCAGGCTCAGTCGAGGTTGCAAGTTCGGTCAACGGACAGATCATGCCGCCCGTGATGGGCGCCGCCGCCTTCCTGATGGTGGAATATGTGGGCATCTCGTATGTCGAGGTCATCACCCACGCCTTCCTGCCGGCGGCGATTTCCTACATCGCGCTGGTCTACATCGTGCATCTCGAGGCCGTGAAGCGGAACATGCCCACCCTGGGCGACCGCGACGTGCATCTGGCGCGCACGGTCGTGGGAATGCTGATGTTCTTCCTGGTGTTTGCGGGGCTCTGCTATGGTTCGCAGTTCCCAGTGGATGCTGTCACAAGCTGGGCGCCGTCCAGCGCTGGTCTGATCCTGAGCCTGGCGGTGTGCGTCATCTATGTTGCTCTGCTGTACCTGGCCGCTCAGGTTCCGGACCTTGAGCCCGATGACCCGAACGCGACCGAAGTTAAGCTGCCGGTGATCTCCGAGATCTACAAGGCCGGCCTGCATTATCTGCTGCCGATCATCGTTCTGGTCTACTTCCTGATGATCGAACAGAAGTCGCCGGGTCTGTCGGCCTTCTGGGCGACCGCGCTGCTGTTCGTGATCCTGCTGACGCAGAAACCGCTCAAGGCGATCTTCCGGGGGCAAAGCGATCTGGCGAATGCCTTTGTCGATGGGGTTGCCGATCTGTGGCAGGGCTTGATCGACGGCGCGCGCAACATGATCGGCATTGCTCTGGCCACGGCCACGGCCGGCGTGATCGTGGGCACCGTGACCCTGACCGGTGTGGGGCAGGTGATGGCCGATCTGGTCGAGTTCCTGTCCGGCGGCAACCTGATCCTGATGCTGGTGATGGTCGGGCTGCTCAGCCTGATCCTGGGCATGGGGCTGCCGACCACGGCAAACTATATCGTCGTCAGCTCGTTGATGGCGGGCGTTGTGGTCGAACTGGGCGCGCAAAGCGGCCTGATCGTGCCGCTGATCGCGGTGCACCTGTTCGTGTTCTACTTCGGCATCATGGCCGACGTGACGCCTCCTGTGGGCCTCGCCAGTTTTGCTGCGGCCGCCGTTTCGGGAGGTGATGCGATCAAGACCGGCTTCACCGCCTTCTTCTACAGCCTGCGTACGGTGGCGCTTCCCTTCGTGTTCATCTTCAACACCGACCTGCTGTTGATCGATGTCACCTGGGTTGAGGGGATCATAGTGGCCATATTCGCCACGATTGCGATCCTCGTGTTCACGGCCGGCACGATGGGCTACTTCCTGACCCACAGCCGCATCTACGAAAGCGTTGCGCTGATTGCGATCGCCTTCGCGCTGTTCCGGCCGGACTATTTCATGGATCGCATCTCGCCCTCGCACCTCGAGGTCGAGCCGGCCGGATTCGTTCAGGCCATTGGTGAGGCTGAACCCGGCACCGACGTGCGGGTCGTGGTCAGCGGGCCGGATTTCGACACCGGCAACATGACCGAGACCACGGTCGTCGTCACCGTAGGGTCCGAACCTGATGGTGCGGCGCGTGTTGATGCCATGGGCTTTTTGCTGATCGAGGAAGATGGCCTGGTGAAGATGGACGAGCCTATGTTCGGCTCGCCCATCGCCGATGACCTGGCCAATTTCGACTATTACGCGGACGAGCCGGTGCGCATCGCATCCGCCGATCTGCCGGTCAGCCAGCCGCCAAAACAGTTGATCTATATCCCGGCCATGCTGCTGCTGGGGTTGATCGCCTTCCTGCAACGCGGCCGTGCCGCCAGACAAGAGGTGCCCGCATGACCAAGTCCGTCCTGTGCGCCGTTGATATCAGCAACGGCAATATCGATGCTCCTGTCCTGAAAATTGCCGCGAAACTGGCCGATCTCGACGCGGCGCAACTGGACGTGGTGACCGTCCTGCCGGATTTCGGTGAAAGCTGGGTGTCCGGTTTTTTCCGGCCCGACTTCCACGATAAGGCGCAGCACGAAGCGCATGACAAGCTGGTTGAGCTGTGTGTCGATGCGGTCGGGTCGGAGCGCAACGCCAAGATACGTCATGTCGTTGCAACGGGCACGGCCTATCAGGAGATCCTGAAGACCGCCGAAAGTGCCGGCAGCGATCTGATCGTGATTGGCGCACACAAGCCGGATTTCAAGGATTACCTGTTGGGGCCGAACGCGGCGCGAGTGGTGCGCCACTCGAACGTTTCGGTCTACGTGGTCCGCTAAGCCCCGCTAGTACCCGGTCATCTCAAGGTAGCCGCGCCCCTTGTGGCTGCCTGACACAGTGACCGGGCCCTCCCAGTACTGAAAGCGCGTTCCCATCCAGGCTAGGGTGTTCTGAGCCTGAACGCGAATGTCCAGATCCTCGCCCGGGATGGTCACGCGCCAATCCGTCGGAACATCGCGGTCCGCGACCCGGCTGGTTTCCAGTGGTGTGAAGGTCACTGACCCGTTCGGCAGGCTGCGGCTGGAACCGTCCGCGTTGATCCAGGTGGCCGAGGTATAGTCCCCACGTCCGCCGCGCAGGCGAAACGCCATCAACTTGTCGCCGTCCTCGAAACTGAGTGAGAACCAGTCCCACCCTGATTGATCGGCGGACAGAGGCTGCGAGGACCACTCGCGGTCCAGCCAACCGTTCCCGGTGACCGCTACATCGCCGTCGGGCAGATGCAGCGTGCCCTGAACGGCGTAGCCCGGCTGTGAATAGTAGTAGCTGGCCTGCCCATCAGCGGATTTCACGGAAAACCCATTCTCTCCATGAAAAACCAGCGGCCCCGAAGCAGACAGGTTCAGGTCGTACCCGAAATCGGCTCCGTTTGCAGTCAGGGTCAGGGTCTGGAGCGTTGGTCCTGCCATGCGCCATTCGTCGATCCATGCTTCGAACGGGTCGGCCGTGACACCGGCCTGCCCAATTCCACCACGAGACAGGCGCTCGGCAAAGAAGTGGCGTTCCGGAGTTGTCAGCGCGGCATGGCCCATCCAGATCTGTGGGCTTTGCCAGCCGGCGGTTTCAAATGGCTTCAGGGCAGAGCGAAACAGGGTCCACTGTATGCCGAAGTCCCGACCGTCCTCTCCGGTCAGGTTGGCCGTCAGGTACCACCATTCGATCCGATAGGATGGATGCGGGCCGTGGTCGGTGGGAAAATCGAACTGGTACTCTGGCTGTGGTACGTCAAACCCGTCGGCAGAACCGCCCAAACCGGCAAACCCCTGCGCCATTGCCGCAAGTGGCCAGAACAGTGCACACACAAGTAGTTTAGCGTTCATTGGCAAAGACCCTCAGCAAATCGGCCGGCGGCACCCGCCGAAGCCGCCAGGCAGGCAGCGCCGCGGCAAGGGCGGCGGCCACAAGTGTCCACAGCATGAGCTGCACCCATGACAACGGGAAAAGGTGCATGGGTAGCCGCCATCCGAACGCCTCGACATTGATGACAGCCAGCAGAATCCACGCCAGCGCCAGGCCCAGCGGCAAGGCGAGGCAGGCGGTAAGGAAAGCCAGAACCATGCTGCGCGCCAGTTCCAGTTTGGACAAATGCGACAGCGTCAGCCCCATTGCCCAGACCGGAGCGATCTGAGGCAGCCGCTGGGTCCAGAGCGTCAGCAAGCTGGTCAGAATCGCAAAGCCGGCTACCCCAAGCGTCAGGATGTTCAGCGCGGATGTCACGACAAATGTCTTTTCGAAGATCGCCAAGGATTGCGCCTTCAGCGCGGCCTGCCGGATGATCGCGCCGGGGTCCAGATCAAACCTGTTCTGCAGATCCGCCGCCAGCTCATCTACGCGCTCCGGAGCGATGCGAATACGAAACTGTCGGTTTTCGGCATTTGGCGCGATCCTGCCGAACAGGTCCATTGAGACGATCGCTTGCCCGGTCGGATTGCCGTAGTCGGAATAGACCCCAGCGATTGCCAGAGTGTGATCGGCGGTCAGTGCAATCAAATCCCCGGGCCACAGATCAGCACGGCGGGCCAGCTGTTCATTGATCAATATGGCGCCGTCGGACAGAATCTTGGTCCATACGTCCGGGGCCGCGGCGACAAGGGGCCAGTTGTCCCGGTAGGTCGCGTGATCGACCACTCCGTACAGAAACAGCGGGCCTGTGGGATGATCCAGCTCCACATTCCGTATCGGTAGGACTGCGTCCACGCGCGGGGTCAGCCATGTCTCGATCTCGCGTCCTTGATCCGAGTCCTTTGCCGTGATGTACAGCTCGGCCATCAGGCGCTGGTCCAGCCAACCGACGAAGGTAAGCCGGAAGCTGGAAACCATGGTTCCGACACCGATATTGGCGGCCAGGGCCAGCAGCAGGGCCATCAGCGCAAGCGACAGGCCCGGCAGCTGGGCCTGCATGTCGGCCAGCACCCACTGCCGCACCGGGTCACGGACGCGCCCTGCACACAGGTGCAATATGCTGGACAGAACCAGAGGCAGCAAAAGGGCGCTGCCTGTCAGAATGCCTGCCATCAGAGCGAAACCAGCGACCAATCCGTCAAAGAGCAGAAAGATCACGACCCCGCCAAGAGCGAGCCCCACACCCGCCAGTCCGGTCACGACGGCTCGTGTGCTGCGTCCACGCCATGCCTGCAGGCCGGGGCCGGACAATATCGGCATTCGGCTCAGACGCCACAGGGCGTATCCGCTGGCCGCCAGGGTCCCTGCGATGGACATACCCAGCCCGGCCAGCACCCAACCGCCCCTCAGTTGCAACTGGCCATCCACCGGAGCCCCATAGAGCCCGCGCAGGGTTGCGGCGACATCGGGCAACAACGCTCCGGCCAGGAAAAAACCCAGCAGAAGGCCCATGGATCCACCGATCAAAGCCAGACCTACAAGTTCGGCCAGAATGATGCGGGAAAGCGTCCCCATCGGGGCACCCATCGCACGCAGACTGCGCACCATTCCGCGGCGCTGCGCAAAGGCCAGCCCAACCGTTCCATGTACAATGAACAGCCCGACGGCGAAGGACAGCAGGCCGAACGCGGAAAGGTTCAGGTGGAAGCTGTCGGTCAGGCGAGCAGTGTCGACGCTGTTTCCGGGGGGCTGGCGATTCAGCTCTGGCGCAACCTGGGACAGGGGCGCAACTCCGCGAGGCTGATCTGGCAGGATGGCAAGTCGCGAAATCTCACCCGGTTTGTTCAGCAACGTCTCAGCCACGCCGATATCGGTCAGAACCACATTGGGGGGAAGCGCAGTGCTGGCGATCGCCGGTGGAAGATCGGGCCGATCCTCCAGCATCGGCACCAAGTCGGGTGGCGCCAGCAGTCGGCCGGGCGCGGTCAGCATGGCCGCCGGGTCGGGTGGGGCTTCTTCCTGTTCCAGTTGCGTTACCGCCGGAAGCGGGGGGTAGGAGACAAGGTCCACTCCGGTCAAAAGAACCGACCGGTCCCCAACCCTGTACCGACCTTCCAGAACGGCCGCGACCTGCCATCCGGCGCGACGCAGATTTACGTATGTTTCCAAAGGAATGTGGCCGGATGGATGCCGCAGCATCTCCATCTGCCCAAGCGCCAATTGTTGGTTGGCACGCGCATAGCTGGCCCGGGCTTCGGCGTTGATGGCCTGGACCGCCGACCAAAGACCTGTCGCAAGCGCGATTCCGATCAGCAGCGTGGCCAGTTGGATGCGGTGCCAACGCCAATGCGACCAGAGGGCCTGGATCACGGTGCGAGTCATGCGATCCGACCGTTTGCCAGATGCGCCGTTCGATCAAGCCGAGCCGCGATCACGGGCGAATGCGTGACCAGCAGCAGGGCTGCCCCGGTATCCGCGACCAAGGACAGCATAAGGTCCAGAACCGCCGCGCTTGCAGTCTCGTCCAGGTTTCCCGTCGGCTCGTCCGCCAGCAGCAGCTTGGGCCGGACGGCAAGAGCCCGGCCAATCGCGACCCGCTGTTGCTGGCCGCCCGACAGATGTTCGGGATAGCGTTGGGTCAAATCGGCGAGACCGAGCGTCGCGGTCAGATGCGCGAGCCACTCGGGGTCAACTCGATTTGCCAGCCGGGCATGAAATGACAGGTTCTGCGCAACCGTCAGTGACGGGATCAGATTGAATTGCTGGAACACCAGGGACACGTCTTCGCGCCGTAGCAATGCGCGGCCGCGATCGTCCAGTCGCGACAACGCCGTGCCATCCAGAACGATCTCACCGCTGTCAAAACTGTCCAGCGCGCCGGCAAGGTTCAGCAACGTGCTTTTGCCGCTGCCACTTTCGCCGGTGATAGCAAGCGTCTGACCGCGTTCCAGCGACAACGAAACGTCGTTCAGGACAGGCCGCCCGCGCGGGTAGGTTTTGTGGATATTCTGTATTTCCAACAACATGATCAGTCTCACTTGGTGCGCTCTACAATGTGCGGCGCGCCGATCCGCTGTCCAGCCTTCAAAAAGTTTCGGTTCTTTTCGTCGCACGACCGCCCGCTGTCCGGCCTTGTGCCTTGAGAGCAGAGCCGCCATTGTGCAGTTTCAGTTTCCGGGCCGATGCAGGGTATTACCATGACATTGTCGCAGCAGATCCTTTGGGGCAGCTTCTATCTGGGGCTGTGTTTCCTGATCGAGATCGGGCTGCTCACATGGTGCACTATCATGGTGCGCAAGGTGATCGACAGGTGGGACGGGCAGGGAACCTTTCTGCCCACGGCAGGCCCGATCGCCTTGGCGCTGGCCGTCATCGTAGCGACGCATACGATTCAGGTGTGGATCTGGGCGATTGTCTGGGTGATGGGAGATGTCCTCCCGGACTGGAACTCGGCCTTGTATTTCTCGCTCGTGACCTTCACGACGCTGGGCTATGGCGACATTGTATTGGGAGAGGGGCTGCGGATATTCGGGGCCTTCGCCTCGGTCACCGGATTGTTGGCCTTTGGTCTTTCCACGGCATTCATGGTCGCGTTGATGACGCGCGTGTTCCAGGAACGGTTCCTGACCTAGAGGATCGGCGAGAACAACCGCGCCAAAGGCGCGCCATAGCGGATATGCGGCGGTTGCTGGGCTAGGCTTCTGGTCATTTCGTAGCTGGCTTCGAAATCGGTCTTCAGCATGTTCTCGGTGGCAGCGGCTGCCCGGCTGTCGAAAAACAGCGCCATCGCTTCGAAATTCAGACGGAACGAGCGGTTGTCCAGGTTGGTGGTGCCAACTGCGGCCAACGTGTCGTCCACCAGAATGACCTTTTGGTGCATGAATCCGTCAGTATAGCGGAATACGCGCACGCCGGAATCCCGGATTTCATCGAAATAGGCAAAGGCCGCCAACCAGGGCAGGCGGTGGTCAATCATGTCCGGCACCAGAATGCGGACGTCGACGCCGCGCAGCGCGGCATGCTCCAGTGCCGTCATCACGTCGATATCCGGCACGAAATAGGGTGATGCGATCCACAACCGCTCTTGTGCCGCAGCGATCGTGGAAAAGAACATCAGCGACCCCGTTTCAGTCGCGTCGCCCGGTCCGGTGGCGACCAGCAGCGCGTTCATGTCCTGATCGGATTCCGACCCCGCCCAGTCCAGAACGTCAATCAGGTCTTCTCCGCGGGCCCAGTGCCAGTCCTCGGTGAAAATCAGCTGCAACTGCCGAACGATATGGCCGGTCATCTTGATGTGGGTGTCCCGCCAGCGGCCAAAATACGGATCCTGCCCCAGGTATTCGACGCCCACATTGTGCCCGCCGATGAACCCGGTTTCGCCGTCGATGATCACGGTCTTGCGGTGGTTGCGGTAATTCAGCTGAAACCGGAACTTCGGCCCGCGCTGGTCGCGTGGATCAGCGACATCCACACCGGCCGAGCGCAGCTCCTCCAGGTATGAGGACGGTAGGCCATAGCTGCCCACCGCGTCAGTCATGAACCGGACGCTGACCCCGCGTTTGGCCGCATTGATCAGCCTGTCTTGTAGTTCCAGTCCCAGCGCGTCATCGCGCACGATGTAGAACTGAATGAGGACGTAGTTCTTGGCCACATCGATCGCACGGAAGATGGATTGAAACGTCGCCTCGCCGTCGATCAGCAGTTCAGCCCCGTTGCCGCGGGACAGGGGCAAGTGGGCCAATGCCTCGAACGGGCGCGGATTGACGGTCAGCGTTGCGGGATCGGGTTTCGAGTGATCGGCAAAGCTGCGGATCCCTTCGACCACGCGCTCGCTTTCCTTGCGGGCGATCCGATACCCTTTGAACCGGTGATGTCCCAGAAACAGGTATAGCGGCACCGCCAGAAACGGTGCCGAAAGCAGAAACACCACCCAGCCCACGGCGCCCTGCGGGGTGCGCGCCGTCTGGGCGGCCCGTACTGCGAAAAACACCGCGACACAGTAGATGGCAAAGACGGACAGCGAGGCGATGAATGTCCACATAAGTATGCCGACCTTTCCGCGCTTTAGTTCGAGCCGGTGAAAACCCGGGACCAGTCTTTGGCCATATCCACGATAACCCAGCCCATTTCTGGGCCTTTGTCCAGCCCGTCGACAAGCCGCCCGATGTGGCTGTCGCGATCATAGGCCCATTCCCGTTCGGCATCTGTGTGGTGGATCAGAACGCCCATCCGCGGCCCGTCGCCGGCGGTGGTCCATTCCAGCATTGCAAAATCACCGTCCGAGTTGCCGACCGCCAGGATCGGGCGTTTCCCGATCGTACGCTCGATGTTGATTGGCTTGCCCTCCTTGTCGTCGATGAACGCCAGCGCGGGCGCCTTCATGATCGTGGGAGTGCCGTCGACAAGTTCGTAGGTGCTGTCCGCATAGGTACCCAAGATCTGGTTGGGCGGTATCCCATAGGCGTCCTCGGCGAACACGCGCATGAAATGCAGGCCTCCACCCGAGACTATGTAGGTCGTGAACCCCTCGTCGCGCAGATACCTGAGCAGTTCGATCATGGGCTGGTACGTCATCTGGTCATAGGCCAGCCCCGTATCGGGATGGCGTTCAGTCTGGAGCCATTCGGCGACGGAAGCCTGGAAGGCATCGACGCTGAGCCCCGAATGCGTGGCGCTGACGACTTCGATCAGGGCATCTTCACCGCCCTTCAGCACGAATTCGGCGTCGCCCTTGGCCGCTGCCTCCAATGTCGGCGTGGTCAGGATCGAGGGATCGTCCTGCGCCATCTCGGCCAACTCATCCATGGCATAGATGAACTGGAAATAGACCGGCTGCTCGGCCCACAGCGTTCCGTCATTGTCAAACACCGCTACCCTGTCTGTAGGGGTGACATAGCCGTCTGAGTTCGGCGTCGTCACCGTATCGACAAAGGCGATGATCCGATCCTTGGCCGGACTGTCGGTCCAACTGGGCAGAGGGTCCGCCGCAAGGCCCGCAGGCAACGCGAAAACGGCGGCTGAGAAGATCAGGCGGAACATGAAATATCCTTTCGCAACAAAGAAATGAGGGTCGCCGATCAAGCCGGCGACCCTCGAGAGTAGAACCGACCTTTATCAGTTGTTGGTCGGCGTCAGCATCTTTTCCATCACCTGATCCAGGCTGAAGCTCGCCGCCTTCTGGCGCGGCGGGAACTCCTGGAAGGTTGCGAGGAAATTCGCCACGTATTGCTGCGCGGGCACTAGGAAATACACGCGGTCGATCATCCAGTCATAATAGGTGTTGGACGTGCGATATCCGCGTTCATAGGGATCGCGGCGCAGGTTCACGATGATCGGAACGCGAAGTTCGGTCCACGGCTCCATCCAGGCGCGCAGGGTGGCCCAGGCCTTCTGCTCCAGGAAGATCAGCTTCCAGTCTCCGAAGCGCAGCGCCGTCATGTCGCCGTCATCCGAGAAATAGAAGATCTCCTTGCGCGGGCTTTCTGTGGTTTCACCCGTCAAGAGCGGCAGGATGTTGTAGCCGTCCAGATGCACCTTGTAGTCGCGACCCATCCCCGAGGACGAATAGCCTGCCTTCAGCTTGTCCTTGATCTCGGGATCTCCGGCCGCCGCCAGATAGGTCGGAAGCCAGTCCATGTGATGCACGATCTCGTTTGTGACCGAGGCGGGTTCGATCTTGCCGGGCCAACGCACCATCGAGGGCACGCGCCAACCGCCTTCCCAGTTGGTGTTTTTTTCGCCCCAGAACGGCGTGGAAGCAGCATCGGGCCACGTATTGTAGTGCGGTCCGTTGTCTGTCGAGTAATGAACGATCGTGTTGTCGGCGATGCCCAGCTCGTCCAGCAGATCGAGCAACTGGCCCACATGCATGTCATGTTCGATCATGCCGGCCGAGTATTCGTCCATCACACGACCGGTCATGTCATTGGCCTGCTGGCGCATCTCGTCTTTGACATGAGTTCGGAAGTGCATGCGCGTTCCGTTCCACCAGACATAGAAGGGCTGGCCTTGCTCGTGGGCCCGCTTGATGAAGTCGATCGCCGCAGCCACCGTTTCCTCATCCACGGTTTCCATCCGCTTCTTGGTCAGCGGTCCGGTATCTTCGATGGTTCCGTCGGCCTTGGACTTGATGACGCCACGGGGACCGAAGGCTTCGCGGAAAGTCCGGCCATCGGGCAGAACGGTGTCACCCGGATAGTCCTCGTTCTCGGGTTCTTCTTCCGCATTCAGGTGGTAAAGGTTGCCGAAAAACTCGTCAAATCCGTGGTTTGTAGGAAGATGTTCATCCTTGTCACCCAGGTGGTTCTTGCCGAATTGACCGGTGGCATAGCCGTGGTCCTTCAACAGACCGGCAATGGTCGGATCTTCGACCTGCATACCAAGATCCGCGCCCGGCAGACCGACCTTAGACAGCCCTGTGCGGAACACCGACTGACCCATGATGTAAGACGACCGCCCCGCAGTACAGGACTGCTCACCATAATAGTCGGTGAAGATCATGCCTTCATTCGCGACCCGGTCGATATTGGGTGTACGGTATCCCATCATGCCTTTGGTGTAGGCCGAGATGTTCGACTGACCGATGTCGTCGCCCCAGATGACCAGAATGTTGGGCTTCTGATCTTGCGCCCAGGCCGGCGCGGCCAGCGCGACAGAAACCGTAGCAACGGCCAATCGTCGCAATCCTCTGCGCCATAGATGTGTTAAATTTCCCTGTGATGACATCTTTTTCTCCTTATGTGGTCAGGCAAAAACGGCCTTGCAGGAAAGTCAAAAGGGGAAAATGCGTCCCCCGATCCGTCAATCATTCAACACGCCCTTCCCAAGTCAGGCGTTTCGGCAAAAAGGGGGAATCAAGACAAGCCCCTCTAGGCAATTGATAACTATCACAAAGACCAATCTAAAAATACTTATGTTTGAAGACAGCGCCCTAAGATGGACCTCCGCTTAAGGTGACGTAAGGTAAGGGATTGGTGGTCGCGTCAGGGATTGAGCTGAGGCAAGGCGGATTGAGAGTGACGCCGCGGGCGGGCGATACGGTCAAGGCCATCGCGGACCTTGCTCCAGTTTTCCGCGTGCCGTTCACCGCCGCCATATCTGGACGCGCCGATTTCTGCCAGCGAAGCCTCGAATTCAGCAGTGTCTGGCGGGTCGGGCAGCCGCCGTTTCCAGCCTTCCAACGTTTGATAAACACGGGCCAAGTCTTGTTGGCGTACAGCTTGCTTAAGCTCCGAAAACGCATGCGCAGCCGAGGCCAGCCTGCTTTGTCTGGCCTCTGCCCAGCGTGCTTTAATAACCGGATGTAGCCTACGAAACACAAGCCATAATATCGCGATCCCAATGATGAAATAGCCTGCCAGCCGCAGGACGGTTTCTCGGTCGGGAGGCCGCCAAGGCGGCGGCGCAAGAACGAGGTCGACAGGATCGGCGCGCGCAGTTTCGACCTTGTTGGTCTTGAGATTGAGCCAATCGATCTCGACAGCCGGCAATTGGGTCTGTCCGCCGTCCTGGGCCACATAGGTCACCCGGTCGGTTCGTTGGCCGGACAGAACGCCCCGGTCTTCGGTTTCCGACAATCGGGGTTCATTGGGATAGGCTCGCAACAACGGGCCCTCGATCTCGGGTAACAAAGGCGGGATCATGATCGGGGTCGTTCCAGTGATCTTTGCCGTCAGGGTACGGGTCAGTGCGTCTCCGGTTTGAAGGCTGGTATCGCCCTCAATCTCCTGGGTCAGCTCGAACCCGTGAGCGATTATCAGGGGATCCAATCCTCGGGCTGCGTCAGGAACATCTACTGTCAGGCGAACGGCGGGCAAGGGAACCGAGACCTGAACGGGATCGTTGGTTTCCGGATCCGCAAATGTCACCTGCACCTCGGCAGCGGCGAAATCATACGTGCCGGGGGCCAGCGGATACAGCCGATAGCTGCGCTGAACCCCTGACCATGTTTCGCCATCAACGCTCTCGCTGACCGGCCCAGAAGCGCGATCGGGCAAGCGCACCAGAAGATTTTCCTGTTCAAGCGATGGAAAGATCGGTGGATTTGGCATGTAGGTGGGCACCAGCACCTTCAGGCGAACGATGGCGGGCTGGCCGACGATTGTCGGATCCTCAGGCACTTCGATCGTGACGCGGGGCTGGATGTCTGTTGCTTGCGCCAAAACCTGGGCTGGGCATAGAAGCAGCATCAAGAGCGCCAGGTACCTCATTGGGACCTCTCCTGATTTTCAAGAACAAACCGGCTGCGCAGGAAGTCCTGCATGTCTGTGTCGATGGCGCTGATCCACTGGTCGGCAGACAGGGGCGCGGCGTCCCCGGTCTCGGCCTGTTGCGTGGTGTCCGCGCCCAGACCGGCTTCGTTGTCGAACACTATGTCGTCAGCCCCGATGCCCGCCTCCTCGCCGGTATCGGATTGCTCGCGGGTGGATTCGACCTCGGCCAGAATGGCCTGTGCGACGGCCAGGTTGTACGCGGCTTCCGGCCAATCCGGGCGGCGCTCCAGCGCGGTTTCAAAGGCTGCGATGGCCGGACGATACTCTCGATTTCGGATGCGGGCCATGCCTTCGGCAAACGCCGCTTCGGGCGTTGAAAGCTGAGCAAAGGTCTCGGAGGCTTCCGCATATTGCCCGGCCTTTAGCTGCGCATACCCTCGGTGATACTGATCCTGAAACAGGGTGCTGGCGGCGGCGTAGTCCTTTTGGTTCATGGCGATCTGGCCCTGCTGGTCCCGGGTCAGGAACCAGTCCCGCCAACCGTCTGCGCGCGTGCCGGTCGGCGGCAGAAACAGCAATGCCACAAATCCCCAGCGAATGACCCAGCCACGTCGGAACCACAGAAGCGCGATCAAGGCGACGGGCCAGGCCAAAATCCAGGCGCGGTCCTGCCAGTCGACGCGATCATCCTCGCCCAGGGCTGCGGAAAAACTGCGGGTGATCCCGCGGTTCAGCCGGGCGATGTCGCGGTCGTCGCCCGAGAAGGGAACGATCGTGGCACTGCGCAGGCCGTCCAGTTGGGGAATCTGGCGACCATTCGGAAGCATTGTCAAAAAAAACAACGGGGTATCAGATTGTCCCAATGCGGAAACCTGTTGCGGATCGATATCGTCGAGTACGAAGAGAACCGCGCCTGTGCCCATCTGATCGCCCAGAACGTCCTGCGCCAGCGTCAGCGCGTCACCGGCGGCATCGCCCGCAACCGGCATGACCGCCGGGGTTAACCCTTCCAGCAAGGGGCGCAGAATGTTGGCGTCTTCGGTCAGCGGCGCGACGCGGTGTGCGGATCCGGCATAGGCGATCAGTGCGGTGGGAGCACCTGCGCGGGTGTTGATCAGATCGGTGATTTTCAACTTGGCACGGTCCAACCGCGACGGCGCAAGGTCTGCCTCCTCCATGCTGTCTGTGACCTTCAGCGCGATCACCAGCGGCGCGGTGTCCGCGATCAGAGGGTTCGGCGCCCGTGACCATGTCGGCCCTGCCACCGCAAGAGTCAGAAGGCCGCCGGCGAGCGCGGCGAGGTCCAGCGGACCGACCCGCCGTTGATCTTCGGCCCCCAGACGCAGTGCCTGCGCCAGGTGAGGTGCAATGCCCGCAGGCAGGTCCGAGCTGCCGGATCTGCGCGGCCGGGTCAGCCACCAGTAGGCGGCAATCGGCAGCAACAGCAACAGCCAGTACGGGCGCAGGAAATGAAACTGGGCAAGAGCGTCGATCATGCCGCGCGCCTCCGCTCCTGTGAAAGGCGAAGGCCTAGCGTGCTGGCGAGGATGAGGAGCAGCGCCGCCGCCAGCGGATAGTGCGCAAGGCTGACCTTCGGGCGGTAGCTTTGGGTTTCCACCACGCGAGGGTTCTGGGCGTCGATCTGCTCATAGACCTCTGTCAGGGCGGCCTCATCATCGGCAAAGAAATACTGGCCTTGGGTTTTGTTGGCGATGTCCTTCAGCGCGTCCAGATCGACCCGGTCTTCGCCCGTGGCATCCGGGTCGCCGACGCCGATCGTGTAGATCACGACACCCTTGTCCGCGGCAATCGATGAGGCATTGACCGGCGTCATGCGGCTTGAGGTGTCGGCACCGTCCGACAGCACGATCATCAGGCGTTGGTCCACCTCGCTCGACTCGAAGGTTCGGATGCCCAGCCCGATCGCATCGCCCAGAGCCGTGTTCGGACCGGCCATGCCGACGGCGGTCTGGTCCAGAAAGCCGGCGAGGCTTTGCAAATCCTCGGTGAAAGGGGCCTGAACGAAAGCGCGGGTGCCGAAGATGATCAGCGCCATCCGGTCGCCATCGCGCGCGGCGATGAAGGCGCGCAGAACGTCCTTGACGGCCTCCAGCCGCTGCTTGGGTGTGCCGTCCGCGGCCTTGAAATCGCGCTGGTCCATCGAGCCCGAGATGTCCACGGCCAGCACCACGTCGCGGGCGGATTTTTCGATGACGATCGGGTCGCCCAACCGTTCGGGCCGGGCCATGGCCAGAACCAGCAGCACCCAGATCAGGATCGCCAGACCGGTTTGCATCCGCGTCCGTCTCAGGGTTACCGAGCCGGATTGCGGCTCGGCCCCGGCCGCCCGGGCGACGTGGCGAAAGAACGGGATGCGAATGGCATCGACCCGTTGCCGGTGTGGCGGAGCAAAGAAATAGACCAGTGCCGGCAGCGGCAGCAGAAGAAACACCCAAGGCGCGGCGAAACTGAACATCAGACCGCCCCCTTGGACCGATGTGACTTGATCCAGTGCCGCGCCAGTTCGGTGGCATCCGGATCGGTGACCCCCTTGCGGTAGGGAGCGGCCGCCAGATTGCCGAGGGCAGAGGCGGAAAACCCGGAGAGATCAGCGGTTTGAACCAGAAAATTCGTCCAGTCGTCACCGGTCAAACTGGCCACCTGAGACCGGTGAAAGGCGGCAAGGGCGGCACGGCGCACGATCTCGGCGGCTTTGGCCGGGTCATTCTGGCATCGGTCCAATTCCTTCAGGGCATACCGCCGATAGGCATTTGCCTGCCGGTGCCGCCAGATCGTCACGAGGATCAGACCAAGTACGAGCAGCAGCGCCACCGCCAGAGCAACCCAGCCCCAGGTCTGTGGCACCATGGAAATCGGTGCCGGCTCGGGCGCCGGTTTCAGCATGTCCAGCAGCTCGACCAGCGATTTGCCTTCGGTGTCCGGGGTCATGACCGCCCCCCTTGGTGGCCGAACAGCCTCAGGATCTGGGCCAGTGCGGGCTCGGCCGTGGTCAACGGGACGATCGGAAACCCGTATCGGCGCGACCAGGATTGCAGCTGCGTCAGCCTCTGCTCCATCGCTTGAGTCACGCGGTCCGACATTTGACGGTCTGACGCGTCCAGTTCGATCTGCTGGTCGCCGTCCGAGACCGTCAGCCGAAGCTCGGGCGGCATATGGCGCGAGATTGGGTCGGAGATGTCGAACAGGATCAGGTCATTGGAATGGGCAAGGCGGCGCAGCAGCCGTTCGGACCCGTCGGTCAGGCCGTCAAAATCCGAGAATACACAGACCAAGGCATTGGTATGTGCGATGCGAGCAGCCTGTTGCAGCACCTGGTTCAGCGAGACCGTGGCTTGTGGGCGCAACCCAGCGTGCAGGCTGCAGTTGAGCGCGCCGAGCGAGGACAGAAACCGCCGCAAGGCCGCCGGGCGGCGCTGTGGCCGATGTTCGGCCAGGTCGGTATCGCCGAACACGATACCGCCGACGCGGTCGCCTTGCGCCAGAACCTGATGAGCAGCGATGGCCGCGGCCTCGGCTGCCACTACCGATTTCATGTAGACTTGTGTGCCGAAGAACATCGAAACCCGCTGATCCACCAGCAGCAGCGCCGGGCGGTCACGCTCTTCGGTATAGACGCGCACATGCGGCTCGCCCGTTCGGGCCGTCACTTTCCAGTCGATCGTGCGGATGTCGTCGCCGGGCAGATAGGTCCGCAGTTCCTCGAAATTCAGGCCGCGCCCGCGCAGGCGCGAGGCATGGCGGCCGTTCAGCACCGAACGGGCAGGCTGCCGGGGCAGCAGGCTGAGCGCGCCGCTGCGCCCGCCGAGGCTCAGCAGGTGGCGGGCATCAACATGGATGCGTGGGTCGCGGGATGTCGCTGCGGTCGGGGACACGCGGCTCTCCTTTGTTGCGCTCAGGGCAGGGCGACGAGCTTCAGGATCTCGTCGGTCACGTCATCGGCGGTCTTGGCGTCTCCCTGCGCTTCGAAACTCAGCGTGATGCGGTGGCGGAACACGTCATGGGCAATGGCACGGATGTCGGCCGGGTCGACATAGTCGCGCCCGTTCATCCAGGCATGGGCCCGGCCGCATTTGTCCAGCGCCAGCGACGCCCGCGGGCTGGCGCCGATCTCGATCCAGGCGGCGAGCTCATCGCTGAGCGCGGACGGCGTCCGGGTCGCCTTAACAAGATCGGCCATGTACCGATCCATCGCATCCGAGACATGTATCTGCCCGATCTCCTGCCGGGCGGCAAAGACGGCATCTTGCGGGATCGGTGAGGGTTTCTCGGCGGTGGTTCCGGAATTGGCGGCGGTGTCCTCGCCGCGGACCAGACGGATCACCAGCACCTCGTCCTCTACCGGGGGGTAGGTGATCTGCACATGCATCAGGAACCGGTCCATCTGCGCCTCGGGCAGCGGATAGGTACCTTCCTGCTCGATCGGGTTCTGGGTGGCCATCACGATGAACAGCGGCTCCATCTTGTGGGTGGTGCCGGACACGGTGACCTGCCGTTCCTCCATCGCCTCAAGCAGCGCGGCCTGAACCTTGGCCGGCGCGCGGTTGATCTCGTCCGCCAGGACGATGTTGGCGAAGATCGGACCGGGCTCGAACCGAAAGGTGCCGCCCGCGTCGGTCTGGGTATAGACCTCGGTCCCGGTCACGTCGGACGGCAGCAGGTCGGGCGTGAACTGGATGCGGCTGAATTCGGCATCAAGATTGCGCGCCATCGCCTTGACGGCACGGGTTTTGGCCAGGCCGGGCAAACCTTCGATCAGCAGGTTCCCGTTGGCCAGCAGCCCGATCAGAAGGCGGTCGATGACCTGTGTCTGTCCAATGATCGATTGGGCCATCCGGGCTTTGAGATCGTTGATTTGGTCAAGCGGTGTCATGGCGGTCCAATCATCAGAAATGGTCAATCATGCGTTTGCGCCGGACCCGCTGGATCTTTTCGGTCAATCCATTGCAATATTTGAAAGTTAGCAGCGCACCTCGGGCCGATCCACCCCCGATTTCAGGGCGTTCAGCCCCGATCAGGACCGTGCGACTTGACGTCGTCGGCCAGCCGTCCATCCAGCGACATGAGGACGGCGATAGGGCGCAGGGCCGGAATGTGGCTGAAGATGATCAGAATGCACACGGTCAACGGAACGCTGAGAAACGCGCCGATCAGGCCCCAGACCGTCGTCCAGAACGTCAGTGCGAGGATGACAAGAAAGGTCGACATGTTCAGCGAGCGGCCCAGCAGGGCCGGATCAAGGAAGTTGCCGATCAGGAATTGGATGGTACCGCACCCGAAGACGATGATCAGGAACGGGCCGATCGTCTCGAATTGAACAAGTGCGATCATCGCGGGAAAGATCACCGCGATGATCGACCCGATTGATGGGATGAAGTTCAGGGCAAACGTCAGAACGGCCCAGGTTTCCGCGTATTCCAGACCCAACACGCGAAAAACCGAATAGCTGATTCCAGCGGTAACGAGGCTGATGAAGGTCTTGACCCCGACATAGCGCTGCAAGCTGAAGGTTATCGCATCCAGAACCGAGGAAAGCTCAGCTCCGGTGACGGGGTTGCCGGCTGCAATCCGCAGCTTTTTGCGGAATGCCAGCCGTTCGGCCATAAGGAAGGCCACATAAAGGCTGATCAGGAAAAACTGGTTCAGCATCGAGGTGGCGCTGCCCAGCAAAATCCGGGCGACCGAGGTCATGTCGATGCTGATCAGGTTGTCCCGGACAAAAGAGGTGACATCATTCCCGACCAGACCGGTGACGCGGTTGATCACGCCGTCGAACTGGCTTTCATAGGTACCCGCAGTTCGCGCGAACTGCGTGGCCTGACTGCCCAGGATGTAGGTGATCATGAACAGGCCTGCCAGAACCACTGTGACGGCGGCCAGGTTGGCAAGCCAGACCGGAGCACGGGTCAGCGCGATCACCCGATCGCTGAGTGCGATGATCAGCACGTTGATCAGCAAGGCCATGGTCAGCGGAATCAGAAAGCTGGCGCCTGCGTAAAGCCCCAGAACCACAAGCGTCAGCACGATGGTGACGTCGCGAACGACACTCAACCTCAGCGGTGTGCGGGTGGGGGGCTCTGATGGCGTCATGCGGGGCCTCGGCTATACCGGCGCAAGCCGGCAGCGATTGGAGTTTTGTGGGGCAATCCTGCACAGGCGGCGGGCTTTATGCAATCGGGCCAGACAGTTATTCGGAAGAATCTCGTGCAATTGGCACATTGGCTGGTTCTTCCAACGCGGATTGCAGGCTAGAGTTTCCCAATGACACGTCTTTCGATTCCCGTTTTTGGCCGGTTTGGCCGGGCGCTGTGGCTGGCGGTCCAACGCTTCGGCGACAAAAACGGTTTCGTCATGAGCAGCCATGTGGCGATGTCGCTTATGCTGGCGCTGTTTCCGTTTGTTCTGTTCACCGTCGCTTTGGCCGGATCGTTGTCGCAGGGATATGTGACGGACGAACTGATCGAGTTGATATTCGGTGCGTGGCCACAGGACGTGGCCCAACCCATCGTGGCAGAACTGCGCGCGGTTCTGGACGGGTCGGGTTCCGGTGTGATCACGCTGGGCGGTTTGCTGGCCGTCTACTTCGCCTCGAACGGAGTGGCGGCCGTACGTGCCGCCATGAACCAAGCCTATCATGACAATGACAGCTGGCCATTCTGGAAGACGCGCCTGCTGTGCCTCGGGTTGGTCATTTTGGGCGGAACCGCGATCCTGCTGATCGCGGCGGTTGAACTGGTGCTGCCGGTCTACACACGTCTGGTGTCCGAGAATACTGCCGTGGACGTGGGCGAATGGCTGTCGGTTGACCGTTTGCGGTGGACCTTCACGGTGGCGGTGCCGGCGGGAACGGTTCTGCTGGCCCATTTGATCCTGCCGACCAAGCGTCACCGCATCATGCAAATCCTGCCCGGCGTGGCGCTGACCCTTCTGTTGTGGGCGGCCGGAGGGTGGGGGTTCTCGGTCTATATCGCGCAGTTCGCGACGTACAGCGCCACCTATGCTGGCCTGGCCGGGGCCATGGCCGCGTTGATTTTCATGTATCTGTGCGCCGCCATCCTAATTTTCGGCGCAGAGTTCAATGGCGCGCTGATGGACATCGACAACCAGGGTGAGGTCGGACCTTCATGAGAAATTTGCACCGCATCGCCCGGATCATCGCATTTTCCGGATGCGCCCTGTTGCAAAACGGCGGTTGGGCTTGGGCGCAGGACTATGTCGGCTCGGACGCTTGTCGCGATTGTCATGACGAACAGGTGCAAGCCTGGGCGGGATCCCACCACGCCTTGGCTTGGACAGAACCCACGCCAGACACCGTTGTGGCCGATTTTGATGAAACGACCTTTTCTCATGACGGCATGTCCGTCACGTTTCGGCAGGAGGGGTCGGACTATCTTGCCGACGTGACCGAGAAGGACGGCCAAAGCCAGCAATACAGGGTTCATTCCGTCGCGGGGATTGAGCCGTTGCAGCAATATCTGTTTGAAACCGAGCCCGGCCGATTGCAGAGCTTTGATGTGGTCTGGGACACGCAGGCCGAGCGCTGGTACCACCTGTATCCCGATCAGGACTTGCCGCCAGACGATGGGTTGCACTGGACCGGCCCCTACAAGAATTGGAACGGCCGCTGCGCGGAGTGCCACGCGACAGGGTTCGAAAAGAACTTTCAGCCGCAGACCCAGTCCTTTGCTTCCGACCAGGTCGAGATCGGCGTGGGCTGTGAGGCCTGCCACGGCCCCGGCTCGGCCCATCTGGATTGGACAAAAGGTCAGCCCGCGCCTGCCGGGCTGAACGAGTTTGGCTTTCCTGCCATCTGGGGTACGGGCGACACCGAGGTCGAGATTCAGCAATGCGCCGGCTGTCATTCCCGCCGCGAAGCGATGGAGGACGGAAACCCGCTGCCTGGCACGCCATTCCACGATGCCTACAATCTGGCGCTTCTGCGTCCGGGTCTGTACCAGCCCGACGGCCAGATACTGGACGAGGTCTATGTCTATGGATCGTTTCTGCAGTCCAAAATGTATGCGCAAGGCGTCGGCTGCCTGAACTGCCATGAGGCGCACAGTGCAACCTTGAAAGCCGAGGGCAATGCGGTCTGTACGCAGTGCCATTCCCCGGCTGGCAATCCCGATTTTCCGTCACTGCGAAAGGCGCAATACGACGATCCCTCACACCACCACCACCCGGAGGGAGGCGAGGGGGCGCAGTGCAAAAGCTGCCACATGATCGAACGCCTCTATATGGGCGTGGATGGTCGGCGCGATCACAGTTTCCGTGTGCCGCGCCCCGATCTGGGCTTGGGAGAGGATGCCTGCACTGATTGCCACACGGATCAGGATCAGCCATGGGCCGCCGCCGCCATCAATGACTGGTTCCCGGACTCGGATCACCGTACGCCCCATTTCGGTACGGCATTCGCCCCCGCATTCGCCGGAGAGGTCGAGGACCCGGCCGCGTTGCTGGCAGTTGCTCAGGACGGTGCGCAACCCGGCATCGTGCGGGCGACGGCCGCCTATCTGCTGCAACCCTTTGCGACCCCCGAAATGGCCGAGCAAACAGCAGCGATGCTGACCGATGAAGACCCGTTGGTCCGCGCCAACGCGGCAGTGTTGCAGCGGGCGGCAGGGCTGGACGACAGGGTGGCCCGGCTGTCGCCGCTGTTGTCCGACCCAGTGCGAAGCGTACGCCTGGCCGCTGCCAAAGAGTTCCTGCCCATTCCCGCCGGAGCTTTGACACCCCTGCAGCGCAACAACGCGCGTGAGAACATGGCGGATTGGCAGCGCTCCTTGTCAAACCGTCTGGATTTCCCGGAAACTCATCTGGTCCTTGGGGGGATGGCGCTGACGCTGAGAAACCCTGTCGCCGCCGAACAGGCCTTTCGTCAGGTGGTATCCATGGATCCCCAGCGCGAAGATGCTTGGCCAATGCTGATCCAACTGGCCCAAATCAACCGCGGCACGGATGCAGCCCGCCAGGTATTGGAGGAGGGTCTTCGGACTCTGCCGGACAGCCCAGCGCTTCAGGATCTTGCGCGGCAGCTAGGCCGGTAGGCCGGCATCGAAGCGACGCAGTTGCGCCATTTTGCAGTCCTATTTACGGGTCAACATCCATGGTCAAGGCATTGACCAGTTCAGGATGTGGAAATCCATGTTGTATTTGAAACGCCCGTCGACCAAGCTCGACCAACCTGTGGCCACGCGCCGGGTCTCGCTGGATCAGCGGATCGACGAGTTGCGCAACAAGCCGGCCACGTATCTCAACCATGGCGAGGCGTTGCTGCTGCAGGGGATGGCGGCGGCGTCGTTGCGGCCGCAGCGGATTGTAGCCGACAAGATCGCGTTGGACGACGACTGATCAGCCCCGAAAACCGGTTGCCACCACGAATTTTTCCGAACTGTCCGACCGTGAAGCTGGCGGTTTGACGTTTGCCACTTTGTCGAACTTCTGCTTCAGCAGTTTCTGCAGATCACCCTCGGCGCCACCGGCCAGAACTTTTGCGACAAAGGTTCCTCCGACCTCCAGCACGTCAAAGGCGAAGTAGGCAGCGGTTTCGCACAGCGCCATGATCCGCAGGTGGTCGGTCTGCTTGTGCCCGGAGGACGCGGCGGCCATGTCCGACATGACAACGTCGGCCTTGCCGCCAAGCCACTGTTTTACCTTCTCGTCGGCATCGTCTTCCATGAAGTCCAGAACGTGGGTTTCGGCACCCGCCACGGGCTCGACCTCTTGCAGGTCGACGCCCAGAACCGTCCCGATCCGCTTGCCCGATTTCTCGCCCAGCGCATTCACGCGTTTGACCGCGACCTGGCACCAGCCACCGGGCGCGCAGCCTAGGTCGACCACGCGTGCGCCGGGAACCAAAAAGCGGAACTTGTCGTCCAACTCCAGAATCTTGTAGGCCGCGCGACCCCGATACCCCTCGGCCTGCGCTCGCTTGACATACGGGTCATTCAGCTGCCGCTCGAGCCAGCGGGTCGAGCTGAGCTTGCGTCCGCGCGCGGTCTTGACCTTGACCTTCAGGTCACGCTGCCCGCGTCCCGAAGTGTTTTTGCCGCTGGGTTTCTTGGCCATTGAAAAGGTCTCCTGAAGACTGCGAGGCCTTTACCCGCTTGTTCATGTGGCATCAAGCCGATGATATCGACCGCTCCATCAATAGCAGATCGGGCCAGGGCGTAGAAATACCAAATGCCACCCATCCAAGACGGTTCAAGAGCTTCCCGCCGAGGGTGCCAGATGTCGGCGGTGGGCTCGAAAAACTGTGCAGCAGTTCTAGCGCCTTTGCCGAGTCGACCGCTGGCACGGCGATCCCAATGCCGCCAATCGCCAAAGCATAGTGCGGAACGGTGTTGGCGATGTGAAAACCCGGGCTGAACACCTTGAACCCGGCAGCCTCAAGCGCACAGATCGTGGTTGCAGCCGTCGAAACCCGGTAGGCGATCGCTATGGTCGCAAGCGGCATGCAGCGCAGAGCTTTCTCAAAACGGCCCGTCTTCCAGGACGCCATCGGCGCTCATCTGTGCATAAAGCAAACCCTCGCGCAGCCCGCGGTCCGCCACCGAGAGGCGGTCGGTCGGCCAGCAGCGCAACAGCGCCTGCAAGATGGCAGATCCGGACATGATCAGGGCCTGCCGGTCCTCGCCGATGCGCGGATCGCGACGGCGGCCTTGAGGGCCAAGCTCCAGATAGCCGCGAATGACCTTGTCGATCTGATCGCTGGTCATGCGCAGGCCGTCCACCTTGGTCCGGTCATAGCGTTTCAGGCCCAGATGAGAGGCAGCGACTGTTGTGACGGTGCCGCTAGTGCCAACGATCTGAAACCCCTCGCGGGCCTGTTCGTCCTTATAGGGCGCAAAATCGGCGAGGTTTTCTTCAAAAAACCAACTCATCAGGGCAAAGCGGGCAGCATCGTCTTCGACATCGTGGAACTGATCGCGCAGTGTGGCGACGCCCAGTGGAACGCTGATCCAGTCCACCACCTTGGCGGCGGGAAAGGGACTGTCGACGGTGTGAAACCCGTTATGCAGCCGCATGATCGCCGTTGAACGGTCGCGTCGCGGAACCGAGGACAGGTCAATCCAGACCAGCTCGGTCGAGCCGCCGCCGATATCGACGACCAGCAACTGCTCGGTCTTGGTGCTGACCAGCGGAGCACAGGAAATGACCGCCAGACGGGCTTCTTCCTCGGGTTGGATGATTTCAAGGGTCAGGCCAGTCTCACGCTTCACCTGCCGGATGAAGTCGCGCGAATTCCGGGCGCGGCGGCAGGCCTCGGTCGCCACCAGCCGCATGCGCTTGACCTTGTTGCGCTTCAGCTTCTGCTGGCAAATGCGCAAGGCTTGAATGGTTCGCGCCATCGAGGACCGCGACAGCCGTCCGGTCCTTTCAAGCCCCGAGCCCAGTTGCACGGACTTCGAGAAGCTGTCCACCACATGGAACCCGCTGCCCTTGGGCTGGGCGATCAACATGCGGCAGCTATTTGTTCCCAGATCCAGCGCAGCATACAGGGCGTCTGGATCGGGTCTTGCCGGCGCGGGGCTTTCGACCACCTTCGGGAACGCGCCCGCACCTTTGGGACGCTTGGGCGCCATCGTCACGCCCTCCGATTTTCGAGTTACCCCGACCTTAGGTCGCGGGCGCGCGTCGTGCAAGACGCTCATTAAAGTCATGAGGATTTTGATGGACCCCGACACTGGAGAAACCGGTGCAGGGCCTGTATCCCGAATTGCAAAACGTCGCTGGAAAAGCCCCGGGTGTCGAAATCCGACCGACCCGGCCCCACATAGCCGTTTAGAACCGGACCATCTGGTTAGGAGGAATCAAGACCAATGCCTGACGTCACCATCGTTTACTGGCGCGACATCCCCGCTCAGGTCATCGTGGGCAAGGGCCGCCGTGGCGCAAAACGACAGTTGGATGTGCGGTTCGAGCAAGCCATCGACCGCGCCGCCATGAAGGTGAACGCCAAGGACAGTGATGCCTATCTGGCCGAGTGGCGCAAAGCCGAGCCGTTCGAGGTTGAGGGCGACCCTTCCGAGATCGCCGAGGCTGAAGCGTTGCGTCTGGAAACGGAATACGATCAGGACCGCATCAAGGCTCTGATCGCAAATGACGGTTGGGCATGAGCCCCAGATCTTTATGGGAGGCCGCAATGGCTTTGCTGAACTTCAAGAAACGTGATGCGGCCGATAAGGCCCCGGTGAACCCGACCGTCGAAGCCTTCTTGCAGGGTTATTCGATCGAAGTCATGCCGCGTACTGCCGAGAAGGTCGAGGATTTCCGCGACCTGCTGCCCGAAGGCACGCGTGTCTACATCGCTCATATCGAAGGCACGCCGATCGAGGACATGGTGCGCACTGCCAAGCGGATCGCGGCCGAGGGCTATCCGGTCATGCCGCATTTCCCGGCCCGCATCATCAAGGACGCGGCGACGCTGGGGAACTGGATCAACATGTACCAGGGCGAGGCGGGCGTCGATCAGGCGTTGCTGCTGGCCGGAGGCGTTGCCAAGCCCCATGGCGAGTTCGACAGCTCGATGCAGTTGCTGGAAACGGGCCTGTTCGACAAGGCGGGCTTCAAGCGCCTGCACGTCGCAGGTCACCCCGAGGGCAACAAGGACATCGACCCGGACGGTTCCACCAAGAATGTGGACGAGGCATTGCGTTGGAAGCAGAAATTCAGCGAAACCACCGACGCCGAAATGGCGCTGGCCACCCAGTTTGCCTTTGACGCCAAGCCGATCATCGCATGGGCCGACGGTCTGAAGGCGGCCGGGATCGACCTGCCGATCCATATCGGCATCGCCGGTCCGGCCAAGCTGCAGACGCTGATCAAATTCGCGATCGCCTGCGGTGTGGGCCCGTCGCTGAAGGTGCTGCAGAAGCGCGCCATGGACGTGTCCAAGCTGCTGCTGCCCTACGAGCCGACCGACGTGATTACCGAATTGGCCCAGCACAAGGCGGCCAACCCCGACTTCAACATCACCAACGTACACTTCTTCCCGCTTGGCGGCATCAAGACCAATGCCAACTGGGCCATCGAAAACGGCGGCGCCTCGGCGAAGCCTGTAAACGCTTAAGGACCGGACATGACCCGTACAGTCGTAGAATCAAAGACCAAAACCGCGATCATCGGCTTCGATCAGCCGTTCTGCGTGATTGGCGAGCGGATCAACCCCACCGGCCGCAAGAAGCTGGCCGCCGAGCTGGAAGCGGGCGATTTCTCGACCGTCGAACAGGACGCGCTGGCGCAGGTCGCGGCCGGGGCGACCGTGCTCGATATCAACGCAGGCGTGGTTTACAACTCGAACCCCAACCCGAACGAGACCGAACCGCCGCTGATGCGACAGATCGTCGAGCTGGTGCAGGGTCTGGTCGACGTGCCGCTGTGCATCGACAGCTCGGTTCCGGGTGCGTTGGAGGCCGGGCTGGAGGCCGCCGAAGGCCGCCCGCTGCTGAACTCGGTCACCGGTGAGGAGGACCGCCTGGAACTGGTTCTGCCGCTGGTCAAGAAATACAACGTGCCGGTCGTGGCGATCTCGAACGACGACACGGGCATTTCCGAAGACCCCGACGTGCGCTTTGAGGTTGCCAAGAAGATCGTTCAGCGCGCGGCCGACTATGGCATTCCGGCCCACGACATCGTGGTGGACCCGCTGGTGATGCCGATCGGCGCGATGGCTACTGCCGGCCAGCAGGTCTTTGCCCTGGTACGCCGCCTGCGCGAGGAGCTGGGCGTGAACACCACCTGTGGCGCGTCCAATATCTCGTTCGGTCTGCCGAACCGTCACGGCATCAACAACGCCTTCCTGCCGATGGCGATGGGCGCGGGCATGACCTCGGCCATCATGAACCCGGTGGCGCTGCCGGTGACGCAGAAGAAGATTGCCGAGAAAAAGGCCGAGGTTGCCGCGGCGGGCATCATCCTGCCCGACGGCATGGACGACGAAACCTTCGTTCAGATGTTCGGTCTGGGTTCGACCAAGCCGCGCGCCGGCAAGGAAATGGAGGCCATCCGCGCCGCCAACCTGCTGACCAACAACGACCCGCATGGCGGCGAGTGGATCAAGTTCAACAAACCGGCCGATGCTGCTGGTGCCGAAGGCGAGAGCGCACGTGGCCGCCGGGGCGGTGCTCGACGTCGCCGGGCCTGAACAGGCTGCTTTGTCAACGGGCCGGGCAATCTGCCCGGCCTTTTTGTTTGCCGCGCTGATCGAAGCATCTTGAATTCGGCGAAGGACGGGTGATATTCAGCACCGAGCGGCGGGTATGATGTAATGGTAGCCTGTCAGCTTCCCAAGCTGAACGCGCGGGTTCGATTCCCGCTACCCGCTCCAAAACACTTTGATATTGGCCCGCTTGAAGCTCAAAAGCTGAGGTTGACTCGCGCCATTTCGCGCCAAAATCCCGCCACAAAAAAGCCAAAATGAACGAATTCTCGCGTTAAACGGGAAATCCTTTTCGTTTGTGGGGAGGTTTGCCAGATGCGGGCTCGCTACGATTTGAACTGACGGGGGAACCCTCGTTCCTGTGCGAAATTCGCACATTAATGAGTACAAACTGGAGTTCAAATCATGTCGAAGGCAATTCGTAGTCTTTTTATTCGTCTGCGCCGTGACGAGCGTGGCGCCACTCTTGTCGAATACGGTATCGCACTGTTCATTGCGATCGCTGTTGGCGGGACCCTGCTGACCGGTCTGGGCGGCACAACCAACACCAACTTCAATGACGCCAACACGGCTGCGACACGGCCGTAATCCTGCTGTTTTAGCCTGAAAAGCAACTGGTTTTCCGCCGCGAGGACGGCGGGAAGCCAGAAACAACCCAGTCTCGGCATTCGGCGTCCCGCGTGACTCAGTTTCGGCCGAGGCTTGGCCCCACGTTTTCAAAATGACCGCCCCGGCTATTTGGAGGGATCTATGCGATTGAAATCCTTGATGATGACTATTCTTGGCGTGGGTCTGGCGGGTGGCGCCGTGATGATTGCGCAGGAGCAGCTGAGACGGAGCCAGGCCGCCGCTGATCCGACAATCGTTCGCGTGGTCGCCGCAGCAGAAGAGATCCCGTTCGGATCTCCGATTGAAGGTCACAAGTTGACAGCCATCGACTGGCCGGCGGATTCTGTGCCGGCAGGTGTGTTTACAAGTTTCGAAGATGTTCTGCCCACAGCAGGTGTCGACCCGCGACGCGCCAAGCGCGCGTTGGCGCAGGGTGAAATCCTTTTGGCGTCAAAGGTTTCTGACTTCGGTGAGAAGGTCACCATCGTTCAGACCTTGGGCGAGAACAATCGTGCAATGGCCATCAATGTGGATGCGCAGACCGGTGTTGGCGGGTTCGTCACACCAGGTGACTTTGTTGATATCGTGCTGACGCAGGGCAAGAACGAGTCGCTGCGGGCGGTGACGATCCTGCAAAACATCCGTGTCATTGGTGTTGATCAGACGGCTGATGAAGATGTCGACCAGCCCGGGATTGCCCGAACGGTGACTGTCGAAGTCACGCCGGACCAGGGACAGCGGTTGGCATTGGCTCAGAAGGCTGGGCAACTCAGCCTGTCGCTTCGGTCGCTGCATATCCAGGAAGACAAGCCGTTGGAGGCCATCCGCCTCAGCGACATTCTGCTTGAAAAGTCGCCGGTTGCAGAGGGCGCGCCCAAGCCGATCGTGAAGGTGCGTCGGGGCACCACGGACGTCCAGGAAGTTCCTGTTGCCGGCAACCCCGCGAATGCAACCGTGTCCAACTGATCGCTCTCGAGGTCTGTTCATGCCCACGCTGCGCAACATAAAGGACGACGAACAGGGGACCATTCTGGTTTTCGTCGGAATTTGCATGACCGTGATCGTTGGCATGGCGGCGCTGACCTTTGATCTTGGGCGACTGGCTTCTACGCAGACCGACCTGCAGGCTTATACCGATCACGTGGCTCTGGCCGCCGCCGGAGAACTGGATGGCGGTAGTGATGCGATCACACGCGCCACGGCCGCTGCAGCCGGAATGATCGAAGACTCCCAGTTCTTTGCCGAGGGCAGCCAAGATCTGGGGACGGCCGCAGATTATTCGCTGCGGTTTCTGTCGGGACTGCCCGATCCTGCCGCCGATCCGGATGACAATGATCCAGTCGATGGGTTTGTGACGACCGATCCCGCTCTGGCCGTTCTGGTTGAGGTGACCGCGACCCCTAGAACCGTTTTCCTTCCGTTCGGTCGGGCGCTCGCTGACTTGTTGGGCGTCACGCGTCCGGATGAGGATGTCGAGGCTGTCGCGATTGCGGGTTACACCCAATATGCCTGTGATGTGACGCCGTTGATGTTCTGCATCCCTCCCGGTTGGACCGCGAATGCAAACAAAGGGTCAACCATCAAGTTGCGCACTGGAGGTAACGGTGCCGCTTGGGGGCCGGGGAATTTTGGTTTCCTCGACCCGACGGACATCGGCATAAACCCCAACGGTCCTTGCGCGGGGCAGACCGGATCAAAACTCTATATCTGCCTGATCGCGGCGCATGGGAACCTGACGCAATGCGTGTCTCAGCGCGGTGTAGATACCGAGCCCGGTCAGCGCAATGGCATTGGCAGCGCAATCTACAATTCACGGTTCGATATTTTCCACTCGACGATGAGCAAACTCAAGAATGATGAAGATTATGCGCCCGGACCGCAGGTCATCGCGGGCTGGGAAAACTCTGGCGGAAGCTGTCTGAAGAACAATCCCGAGGTTTCGACCGACTCGATGCCGTTTCCGCCCGACGATTGCTTCGCCGCCGGCACCTGCGCGCATGGCGGCCGTTTTGGAAACGGTGTCTGGACCTCCGGCAAAGCGGCTTATCTGGACATGAACTATGGCGACGGCCCCGCCAACGATCTGACGCCACACCCGCTGGGCAACCCGACTGGAAACACGCGATACGAAATGTATCTCGACGAGATCGCCAGGGCTGGTACGGGTGATGTGCTGTTCGGGCGCAGCGAGTCCGGCCGCCCTCAATGCGCGAGCACAACGCTGGACGATCCTGACCGCCGCACATTTATCGCAGCCGCCATAAACTGTGGTGCCAATCCGGTCGCGGGACGCGCGGAGAACGTTCCGGTCCAGGAATTTGTCAAGGTTTTCCTGATCCAGCCGCTCGAAGAATCTTCGGGGACTGATTTTGACATCTATGTCGAGGTGGTCGAGCAGGTCGGTGGTGGAGTAGGTGGCAGCAGCGATGATGGCATTTTTCGCGATGTCGTGAGGTTGTATCGATGACTCGGCTCGTTCGACATATCCGACGGTTGCGGTCGTGCGAGGCCGGCGCCCCGATGGTCGAGTTCGGGATCGTACTTCCGTTGATCCTGCTGTTCTTTGCCGTGATCATCGAAGGTGGGCGTATCACCTGGATTCATCAGGCAACGTCGGCCGGGGTGCGCGATGCCTCGCGTATGATCGCGCGGATCGCGCCGTTGGACTTGTGCGCAGCGGGCGGAGTCGGCAGCTATGACGCTCTGGCCACGGACATCGTCCAAAACCAGTTGGGCGGTTCGTCGATCATGCCGCATGGCACAACCGTCATCGACGTCACGCCGCGCTGTATCTCGAGGGCTGGCGTGTACCGGATCAATCCGACTTCGGTGGTCGAGGTCACGGCTCAGATCCGGATCGAGTACCTGTTTGGAAATGTTTTCAGCCTTTTCGGGGCAGTGCTGGGGCCTCTCGACACCGAGATCTCGGACCAGAGCCGGGTGTTTGGGGTATGACGGGTAACCTGCATATGCTGCGCGCTTTCTGGCGCCGTGAACATGGATCGGCACTGGTCGAGCTGGGCATGGTCGTTCCGTTGTTCCTGGTGCTCGTGTTTGGAATTCTCGAGTACGGACGGCTCTACTGGTCCACGACGATGGCGCAGAAAGCGATGCAAAAAGCCTCACGGCTTGCCACGGTCGGGCCGCCCCTGTGTGGCGCGATGCCGGCCACGCACACGCTGGCCGGTGGCGCCCCCGCAACAACCAAGTTCGGCGCGCTGTGCCGCAGTGGCAGCATCTGCGCCACTCCGAACCTGCCGGCGCCGTGTAAGCTTGACGCATCAACCGCCTATGGCAGCCGGATCTGGGACGAGATCGAAATGCTGCTGCCGCCCGGAGCCACCGCGGCAAATGTGCAAATCACCTATTCGCACGATCCTCGTCTTGGTTTTCTTGGTGGACCCTATACGCCGGTAGTTACAGCCGAACTGGTAAACCTGGACTACGATTTCGCGCTGCCAATTGGGCCGCTGGTCGCCCTTGCTGCTGGCAACCCTGCCATATCCGCCAGTAGCCCCAACACCATTTCAATCCCAACGATGAGCACATCCGTCCCGGCCGAGGATCTTGCCATCGGTGCCGTTGAGTAAGGAGAAGAGTCATGAGTGCCAAGCAGATTTCAGTGCTGTTGATTTCACCGGACGAAGAGATTTTCGCGGCAATCGAAACCTCGTTGGAGGGGCTGAGCAATTGCCGCTTTACGGGCCGCAAGGACACTGTCGCGCGGGTCAACGGGACGGCCGTTGCCTTGTCAGCGCGTCATGACGTGGTTCTGTTTGATGTGGATGACAGTTCGCCCGAGCTGTTGCAAACCGCACAGCAAATTTGTGACGCGCGCATGCCCAATGCGATCATTATCGCGCTGGCGTCCGAAGATCTGCCGCTGGAGAAAGCCCGACAGCTCAAAAAGCTTGGAGTTGATGACGTGCTGCCGCGCAATGCAATCCATGAGGAGATCATTCCACAAGTGGATGCGATCCGTGCCCGGCGGCAGGCGCAGCTTCCCGCCGTTTGGGGTGGACAAGCCACACTTGGCAAGTTGATCGCGGTTGGCAAATCTCGTGGTGGCGTCGGATCGTCCTTGGTTGCGGCCAATATGGCGAACGAGCTTCAATCCAAGGCCGGATTCCTGAAAAAGACGGCGTCGAACTCGGTTGCGCTGGTGGATCTGGACTTTCAGTTCGGCTCGATTGCGGCACTGATGGATGTCGCCGAAAGCGACGCGATGTGGCGTATGGCCATGGAAGGCAGCATTCCCGACAGTGCCTTTTTGGAACAGGCAATGGTCAAGTCGCCCTGCGGGGTCGATATCCTCGCGGCTCCGTCGCGCTATGGTCCGTTGACTGCAATCAAGGAAGAGCAGATTTCGGCCATTCTGGATTCCCTGAAACGTACCCATGACTACGTCGTGGTAGATTTGCCGCGGGCGCTGGTGGAATGGATTACGCCCGTCCTGACGCAAGCGGACCGCCTATATTTGGTGACGGACGTTGCCGTTCCGTCCGTTCGCTCGGCCCGCAAGCTGATGGATTTTTACCAAGCGGAAAACCCAGCACTGGAAATTCAATTGGTCGCCAACCTTGAAAAGAAACCCATCATTCCGGCGGCGCACCACAGAGCGGCGGCAAAACTCCTTGAAAAGGACTTTGCATTTTGGGTGCCGCGCGACGAGCGCACGGTACGCGAGTCGGTCGATCGGGGCGTGCCGTTGGAAGATGTTTCATCCCGTGCACCGATGACACGCGCAATCCGAAAGCTGGCGCACGAGACATGCCTGTCATTGCCGCCTCGGGTCGGCCAGCACTGAGGCAGACTGTTTCGGAATAGTTAAATATTTGCAGAAGGTTAAGTAGATGTTTCGAGAATTCGACCGACCAGGTCAGGAAAAACCGGACGCTTCGAAAGTTGTGCCGTTGGACACCAAGCAGTTTGCTCAGATCAGCAAGCCGGTTCATGGCTCCGGCGATGACCTCGTATTGATGCATGACATCCAGAACGATCGGATAGATCTGAAGGCACGACTGCATAACTCGTTGCTGGACAAGCTGAACCTCGCCGTTATCGAAAAGGTCGAGGAAGAAACGCTGCGGGGCGAAATTGGGCGACATGTCACCGAACTGCTGCGTGCCGAAGGCCGTGCGATGCGCAGCGAGGAGGTCAAGCAGCTTGTCGAAGAGCTGATGCACGAGGTGCTTGGCCTGGGCCCGCTGGAACCGTTGTTGGCCGACCCCACGATCAACGATATCCTCGTGAACGGTCACACGCAGATTTTTGTCGAGCGCTCGGGCATCCTCGAAAAGACATCGGCACGCTTCCGTGACGAACGTCATCTGCTGCGGATCATCGACAAGATCGTCAGCCGGATCGGTCGCCGTATTGATGAACGGCAACCGTGGGTGGATGCGCGGTTGGAAGATGGCAGCCGCGTCAACGCGATCATTCGGCCCTGCGCACTGGACGGGCCGGCGCTGTCCATTCGAAAATTCTCGCGGGTTCCGCTGACGATGGAACGCCTGATCAAGAATGAGGCCTTGAACGAAAGCGCGGCCAAGCTGCTGCGGGGATTGGTTGAAGCCAAGATGAACGTGCTGATCTCGGGCGGAACCGGATCGGGCAAGACCACGATGCTGAATGCATTGTCGTCGTATATCAGCCCTCGGGAGCGGATCGTCACGATTGAAGACGCGGCAGAACTTCAGCTTCAGCAGGAACATGTCTTGCGCATGGAAACACGGCCTGCTGGCCTCGACGGTACTGGCGCCGTTGTCCAACGAGACCTTGTGCGAAACGCGCTGCGGATGCGTCCTGATCGGATCATCATCGGCGAGGTGCGCGGCTCCGAAGCATTCGACATGCTGCAGGCAATGAATACCGGCCATGACGGGTCGATGACGACGGTACACGCCAACAGCCCGCGCGATGCGCTTTCGCGGGTCGAGCAGATGGTGCAGATGGGCGGGCTGGAGCTGCCGCATGCAGCCATCCGCGCGACCATCGCTTCGGCAATTCACTTCGTTCTGCAATTGAACCGCCTGTCTGATGGTACGCGCCGTGTCACCTCGATTGCCGAGATCACCGGCATGGAGGGCGATATCGTGACCATGCAGGACATCTTCGTCTTCAAACGTGAAGGCAAGGACGAGGCCGGCAACATCCTTGGGCGCTTCATGCCGACCGGTATCCGACCGAAATCCAGCGATGCGCTGGCGGCGGCGGGTGTCGACCTTTCATCGATCAAGTTCAACTGAGGGACCCAGCCATGTTGGAAGATCTCAGATCCTTCTTTTCGACGCACAGCATAGACTCGTTGATCGGACCAGAGATGGAAGTGGGCGGATACGATGTCCGCTTTGTCCTGTCACTCTTGATATTCCTCGGCGCACTGATTGCCTTCGAAGGGGTCCGTCAGCTTTTGAAGCGCGGAGAAAACCGGGAAGAGGCGATAAACCGGCGCATCCAGATGCTGAACCAGGGAAAGACTGGCGAGGACGTTCTGGAATTGCTCAAGCCGCGGGAGAGCAAACCACTCATGAAGTCGTTTCCGCTGGTCGGCGACTTGCCGGGTGCCCTTGCGGCATCGGGCCTGAACATGGTGCCGGAAATGTTCCTGTTGGGTTGTGGGGGTGCTTTTCTGGTTTCGGCGACAGGAGGCTCATTGGTGGCCAACCCACTGACGGTAATACCCGTGAGCGCTGTGTGCTTCCTGTTGGCTCCGTTGGTCTACCTTGGCGCCAACCTCAGACGGCGCAAGGCTGCGCTGATCAAGCAGTTGCCGGATGCGTTGGACCTGATGTCGCGTGGGTTGAAGGTCGGACATCCGTTGAACACGACCTTGCAGAGCGTGGCAAACGAAATGCCCGATCCGATCGGAACTGAATTCGGTCTGGTCGTGGACCAAGTCGCTTACGGAGAAGAGTTAACGACCGCCATTCGCAACATGGCAGACCGAGTAGATGAAGAGGATATCCAATACCTCTCGGTCGCGCTGACGATGCAGCACGGCACTGGCGGCGATCTGGCCGGCATTCTGCGGACATTGGCGCGCGTCATCCGTGCCCGCATGTCCTTACGGCGCAAGATCAAGGCCATTTCTGCCGAGGGTCGGATGACCGCCTATATCCTGTCGTTCATTCCCGTCGGGATTGCCCTCGTGATGACGGTCATGACGCCGGACTATTACGGAAGCGTGGTGCAATACCCGATTTTCTGGCCCGTCATGAGCGTCATTTCTGCGGCCATCGTTCTGAATGCCATCGTTTTGTTCAAGCTTGTCAATTTCCGGATCTGAGGGAGGGTTGTCGAAATGGAAATCGTGAACTCGGTACTCGTCACTGGTCTTTTTTCCCAACTCATGATCTTGGGCTTTGTTGCCGCCGGCGCGATCGTTGCGTTCTTTGGGATATCATCGTCGCTCGGCGATCGGTCTACAGCGGCCGAACGGATGCTTCCCAAACGAACAAGGGGCCAGAGCCTTGCACGTCTTGTGCCGGAAAAGGTGGAGGGCGACACACCGACCGGGCTGAGCGCCGCACTTATACCCAGTGATGCAAGTGTCCGGTTCGAAGTTGGCCAAGTGCTTGCGCGCTCGGGGTTTCGCGGCCGGAATGCAATCGCCAATTTCTATCTGATCCGTTTGGGCTTGGCGACGTTTCTGCCGCTTGTCTTTCTCGTCCTCATGTCGTGGCAGCCTTCGTCCAATATCGGCGCCACGATCAACGATTATGTGTCTGGTCTGAATTCATTTCAGATATTGCGGAACCTTGGCATCCTCTGCGGCATCGGGTTCTTCATCCCCCAACTTTGGATGAGCGCCCGGATCAAGGAGCGTAAACGTCGGATGGAAAACGCGTTCCCGAACATGCTGGACTTGCTCCAGATTGGGATCGAGGCGGGAATGGGCTTTGACCAGGCGCTTCTCAAAGTTGCAGTGGAAATGCAGACTGTATCGCCCGAAATGTCCGAGGAAATCCTGATTGCCCTGAGCGAGATTCAGGCCGGGCGCGACCGTGAAGTCGCGTTGATGAGAATGGCGCGCCGGACGGGCATCGACGAAATGAGTTCGTTCGTGAGCGTCGTCCTCCAGTCGTCCCGGTTCGGTGTCCCGTTGTCGGCTGCCTTGACTACGTATTCCGAAGAAATGCGCGAACTGAGAGAGCTTCGCGCGCAGGAAAAAGCCAACAAGCTGCCGGTGCAGATGTCCGCCGTCATGGCGAGCCTGATGTTGCCCTCGATCGCTGGGCTGATCCTTGCACCGATCATCATTCGATACGTCGAAACCTTCGTGAAATGACGCTGTTTTTGTAGGTGCGGCGCTCCCGGGTCTGCACGAGGTCAACCTTGCGTTCCCGGTTGGGTCACGCTCTTTCAGGCGCTGTAAAGCAGCATCGACCAGCCGGCCAGGATCAGGCCTGAAAGGCCTATGGCAATCCCAAGAGGAAACTCGCGTCCGCTGAGCGTCGCTGCAAGCCTTCCTGTCGGTTGTCGGACGAACAGGCGCAGCAAGGTCAGGCTGGTCAGTCCAAACGCCATCGCGGCAGATAGCAGCAGCATGTATGTCGAAAGGGCTTGGGTCGGTATCGCCAGAAAGACCACCGGTAGCATTTTGGCGTCTCCGCCCCCCAACCAACCGGCGGCGAAAAGGGCAAAACAGATCCCAAAGCAAAGCCCGGCGGCGATCAATCGCAATCCAACTTCATGCAAACCGAGGGCAGGGGACCCGACCAGAAACAAGGCAACCCCTATAAGGCAGTACAGGTTCGGTATCCGATATTCGGTTAGGTCCGTCCACGCCACCGCCACAAACAGCGGCACCATCAACCACAGAGGTACCCAATTATGCCAAGGCAGATCAATCATCATGCGCGTGCCTGATTGTGTCTGCCGTGCAAGGCTTCGCGTTCTTCGATCGAAACCAGCCGTCTGGCCAACATGTGGAAGTTCTCCATTCCTGTCTTGCCGTAGATATGCTTGAGATGCGTTCTCACAGTCGCCGGACCAATCTCGAGCTCGGATCCAATGGACTGTTGCGACAGTCCCCGGGAAATCAGAACGCAGACCCGCCATTCGGCCCGTGTCAGGCCCGCTGGGTTTTCGAGGCTCATCAGCGGCGCGTCATTCACCGCCCTTTGGATGGTCGTTACGGATTGGCGGGAAATTGCTTCGGTAATCAGACCGGCGCGTCTGTTGCGGTAGATTTCGGAAATTTCGGGTGCGACTGTCTCTATCGCTTCGCGCCAGCCGGGTTCGAGGCCTTTGGCGAAATGCAGCTCCAGAAAATCGATTTCGCAGCCTTGGTTGTCGAGACAGACGAACAGGATATCGTGCAGCTTGCGGTGCGAGATCCAGTCCAGAACAACGGCAGAAAACTCGTTTACGGGTTTCCCGTGATCCTTGAGGCTGAAGACGACGCCTTTCTTTGGCTTGCTCGCAAACGGACCAATCACGTCATTCGTGAAGGAAAGAAAAAGCGGCCGGCTTATTGTCGTGTCACGGGTATCTGCGCGCGCAGCTACTCGGCTGCCAACTTTGTTGAGCCAGACACGGCTGAGGGTACCGCAATCGGCTCCAAACGCGTTGACAACTTCGGTCAACGCAGCGTCCAGAACCACTCCGCCCTGGCTCCACTGAATGAAATTGATCAATGCGCGTGTGTGTTGCGTGTTCGGTAGCCACGCACCTGCACGGCCCATCCCCCTGTCCATATAGCACCAACTGGTAAACGTCTTACTCACTAAAGCGAGCCGGTTTAGCGGCTTCTGTAGATTTGAATTACTCTGCCCAATACATTCATATTTTACGATTTTTACGCAAAAATCACCAAGAATCTTATTAAGTTTTCGGATGGTGAGAAAAACACTGGCAAAACGCAGACAATTAGGCTCAAAAGGCTGCAAAGAGTTGACGATCGGAAACAATACCGGTCAGCGGGTATGATTGGCCAAGGGCGACACGATCTGGTGTGTCAGGAGGGCTGGCGGGCCTGAAAGACGTTGATGACTGCCGGGATGCCAAACCCATCTGCCGTTTGAAAACTCGAAAACTCCTGGGCCACGGCGCTCTGGATTTTTCGTTCGTCGGCCTCGTCGCCTTCAAAATGCGCAATGACGCGCGCCGCCGGTCCGACCCGGGTGCAAAGCTCGGCGGTGGCCTCCACCGATCCAAGCCCCGGCAGTCGGAGGCTTACAGGGTTGGCGAAGATGTCGTCCAAACCTGCCGTTGCCATCATCCCGGTCACATGATCGACGTCATGAAAGGCCAGTGGCCCGGGTGCGTAGCGACCATGTTTTGGTGGGTGGCCCAGATGCGATGTGGCAGCCATGTGGGGGATCCTGAACCAGGGATTGTCGGCCAGCGGTCCCCACGCGGCAAAGGTCATCCGACCGCCGGGCGCCAGAGCCTTTGAGATGTTGGCGAACGCCGCAACCGAATCCTGGAAGAACATGACACCGAAGCGCGATATTGCAGCGTCGAACGCGCCCTCGGGGAACGGGGCGACCTGAGCGTCGACGCATTGGAAATCGACGTTTTCAACACCCGCGGACAAGGCCCTTTCCCGCGCTCGGTTGAGGAACGGCTCAGAAATGTCGCCGCCAAGAACATGGCCCTGCGGTCCGACACGCTGGGCGGCCGCGATGGTGCTGGCGCCGGTCCCGCAGCCGATGTCCAGCACGCGCATTCCGGGTTCCAGTTCGGCCTGTTCCAGAACGAGGTCCAGAACCGGGGCCAGCATGTGGTCCAGTTTGTCCTCAAAAGTCAGCCACTTGGTGCCGGATTCGGAGTTGCCCCAGTATTCAGCCTGATCTTCGTTTGCTGTTTGCATGGGGGTCCTCCGCAGTTTTTCGGACTATGCCTTTCTGCGGCGACGACGGCCAGTTTTTTCCGTGTCGCCTCCGGTGTTAAAAGACGGGGTGGGCAGGGTGACGATCTTGGCCAGTTCCGGGAACGGGTCGGTCTTGTGCGGGATCGCGTTGGCGGCCACGAAATGCTCCTGAAATTTCGGCTCGATCGCGGTTTCGACCTTGGTGATCTCGCGCACCACGCGTTCGATCTCGGCCCGGGCGGCGATGTTGCACAGCGCGATGCGCGCGCCGGTACCGGCGGCGTTGCCAGCGCTTTGGACCTTGTCCAGCGGCGCGTCGGGGATCATGCCCAGAACCATCGCGTGTTTGGTCGAGATATGGGCGCCGAACGCCCCGGCCAGCACCACGCGATCCACCTTGTCCACGCCCATCTCGTCCATCAGCAGCCGCGCCCCGGCATAGAGCGCGGATTTCGCCAGCTGGATCGCCCGGATGTCGCCTTGGGTCACGGTGATGCGCGGGCCGCCCTCGGCGCTGGCGTCATGGATCAGGTAGGAATGGGTGCGGCCCTCGGGGATGCAGCGGCTGGTGCCAGTCAGCTCGACCGAGCCGATCAGGCCGCTCTCGTCCAGCAGGCCGGCCATGCGCATTTCGGCCACCGCCTCGATGATGCCCGACCCGCAGATGCCGGTGATGCCGGTAGTGGCAATGTCGGCATCAAAACCCTCTTCGTCCGACCACTTGTCCGAGCCGATCACGCGGAACCGGGGTTCCTTGGTCACAGGGTCGATCTGAATGCGTTCGATCGCGCCGGGCGCGGCGCGCTGGCCCGAACTGATCTGCGCACCTTCGAAGGCCGGTCCGGTGGGCGAGGAACAGGCCAGCACGCGGGTCGTGTTTCCCAGCAGGATCTCGGCATTGGTGCCGACGTCCACGATCAAAACCAGATCCTGCGACTTGCCCGGCTCTTCGCTCAGCGCCACGGCGGCGCAGTCGGCCCCCACATGGCCCGCGATGCAGGGCAGGATGTAGACCTGCGCGCGGGGGTTCATCGTGGTCAGATTCATGTCGCGCGCGGGCAGCGAGACACTTTCAGACGTGGCCAGCGCGAAGGGCGCCTGGCCCAGTTCAACCGGATCGAGCCCCAACAGCAGGTGGTGCATCACCGGGTTGCAGACGAACACGGTTTCCACGATCAGGGCCGGGTCGATCCCGGCCTCGTCGGCGATCGAGGTGACCAGATCGTTGATCGCCTCACGCACGGCCCGGGTCATTTCCTGATCACCGCCGGGGTTCATCATCGCGTACGAGACGCGGCTCATGAGGTCCTCGCCGAACCGGATCTGCGGGTTCATCAGGCCGGAGGAGGCCTTGACCTCGCCGGTGTCCAGATCGGTAAGATGCGCGGCGATGGTGGTCGAACCGAGGTCGATGGCCAGCCCGTACAGCCCGCCTTCGTGCAGGCCGGGCCAGATTTCGACGATGCGCGCCACGCTGTCCTTGTGGCCCTTGTGCAGGGCGACCGTGACCTCCCACTTGCCCTTGCGCAGGGTCGGCTGCAGTTTGGACAGAAGCGACAGGTCGGCGGTGACGGCGTCGATCTGCCACTGCTCGCGCAGGGCGCGCTCCAGCCGTTCAAGATCGCCAGTGGGCGAGTGCATGTCCGGTTCTTCGACCACCACGAAATAAAGGCGCGTGGCCGGGTCCATGGTGATGGCGCGCGCGGCGGCGGCCTTGCGCACCACCTGGCGGTGAACCTGGCTTTCGGGCGGGACGTCGATCACCACGTCGCCTTGAACGGTGGCCTGACAGCCCAACCGACGGCCTGGTTTCAACCCGCGCTTGTCGTCATAGCGCTGCTCGACCGCGTTCCATTCGCTCAGCGCGTCTTCGCGGACCGTGACGCCGTGTTTGGGAAACTCGCCATAGCTGGGCGTGATCTGGCATTTCGAGCAGATCCCGCGCCCACCGCAGACCGAATCCAGATCGACCCCCAGCTGCCGGGCCGCCGTCAGGATCGGAGTGCCAACGGGGAAATGTCCGCGTTTGCCCGAAGGGGTAAAGACGACAAGGGGATCGGTGGTCATGACGGATGCCTTTTTGGTGTTCGCGCATATGGCGGCAAGATATGGGTTTCGCGGCAAAGGGAAAGGCCAATCCGCGGCAGGTTTTGCGCGGCTTGCGTCGTTTTCCGCGCCATCACGGCGGTTTGTGGGCGAACAAGTTGGGCCAAGGGCTTTTCCTTTGGTCGAAACCATGTAATAGGGTCACCGCCAAACGGGGTTTTGCATGGGGTTAACAGATGCAGATTCGTGAGGCACTCACCTTTGATGACGTTCTTTTGGTTCCGGCGGCCTCGTCGGTGCTGCCGGCAACTGCGGACACGTCCACGCGCGTGACGCGCGCGATCACCATGAACATACCGCTGCTCAGCTCGGCCATGGACACGGTGACCGAGGCGCGCATGGCCATCGCCATGGCGCAGGCCGGCGGCATCGGGGTGATCCACAAGAACCTGACAGTCGAGGAACAGGCCCGCGAGGTGCGCCGGGTCAAGCGGTTCGAATCCGGCATCGTTTACAACCCAGTCACCCTGCGCGCCGATCAGACGCTGGCCGATGCCAAGGCCTTGGTCGAGCGCTACAACTTCACCGGTTTTCCGGTGGTGGATGAAGAAGGCCGCGTCGTTGGCATCGTGACCAACCGCGACATGCGTTTTGCTACCTCGGACGACCAGCCGATCCGCGCGATGATGACCTCGGACAACCTGGCCATGCTGCAAGAACCGGCCGACCGGGAAGAGGCCATCAGCCTGATGAAGGCCCGCCGGATCGAAAAGCTGCTGGTCGTGGATGCCGACGGCAAGCTGACCGGCCTGCTGACGCTGAAAGACACGGAACAAGCGGTGCTGAACCCCACGGCCTGCAAGGACGGTTTGGGCCGACTGCGTGTCGCGGCGGCAACGTCTGTTGGCGATGCCGGTTTTGAACGATCCGAGCAGCTGGTCGACTCTGGTGTCGACATCATCGTGGTCGACACGGCGCACGGTCATTCCCAAGGAGTGCTTGACGCGGTGAAGCGGATCAAGTCGCTATCCAACGAGGTTCAGATCATCGCGGGTAACGTAGCAACGGGCGACGCGACCAAAGCTCTGATCGACGCCGGTGCCGATGCGGTGAAGGTCGGGATCGGGCCGGGCTCGATCTGCACCACGCGCATGGTGGCCGGTGTCGGCGTGCCGCAACTGACCGCGATCATGGATTGTGCGGCGGCGGCCGGAGACGTGCCGGTCATTGCTGATGGTGGCATCAAGTTTTCGGGCGATTTCGCCAAGGCCATCGCGGCGGGGGCGTCCTGCGCCATGGTCGGCTCGATGATCGCCGGCACCGATGAAAGCCCGGGCGAGGTCATTCTGTACCAGGGCCGCTCTTTCAAATCCTACCGCGGCATGGGCAGCCTGGGCGCGATGGCGCGCGGCTCGGCCGACCGCTATTTCCAGAAGGACGCCGCCAATGACAAGCTGGTGCCCGAAGGGATCGAGGGGCAGGTGCCCTACAAGGGCTCAGCCAGCGCCGTTGTTCATCAACTGGTCGGCGGTCTGCGTGCGGCCATGGGCTATACCGGCTGCGCGACCGTTGATGAGATGCGCCGCAATTGCCAGTTCGTGAAGATTACCGGAGCGGGTCTGAAGGAAAGCCACGTGCATGACGTACAGATCACACGCGAAAGCCCCAACTATCGCGTGATGTGACGGTTTCCGTCGGACTCAGGACCTCGACATGACCCCAGGCGCGCGCGTTCAGGCCGCTATCGAAATCCTAGACGATATTCTGGGCGGAACCCCCGCCGAGAAAGCGTTGACGGGCTGGGCGCGGCGCAGCCGTTTTGCCGGATCGAAGGACAGGGCAGCGATCCGCGACCATGTCTTTGACGCACTTCGGCATCTTCGGTCTTACGCTGCGATCGGCGGTGCAAGGACGGGGCGAGGCCTGATGCTGGGCGCTCTGCGGTCGCAGGGTAAGGACCCGGGCGATCTGTTCACCGGAGATCGTCATGCCCCAGACTCCGTCACGGCGGACGAGGTCGGTCGCCCATTCGAAACGGAAGCCGAACAGTTTGACATTCCCGAGTGGCTTTGGCCGGTTTTCGAGCGGTCGCTTGGTGAAAGTGCCAGAGAGGCCGCCGCCGCGCTGCAATCGCGCGCTCCGGTTCACCTGCGGGTCAATTTGGCCCGCACGAGCTTGCAAGAGGCGGTGGACGCGCTGACGCGGGAAGGGATTTCCACTGCGCCGCACCCGGCCTGCGAGACAGCGCTTGAAGTTGTCGAAGGTGCCCGGAAGATTTCGCAATCCCAAAGCTATCGTGACGGTTTGGTCGAGTTGCAGGATGCGGCGAGCCAGGCTGTCATTTCGGCATTGAATCTTAGTCCCGGCATGAGGGTTCTGGACTATTGTGCCGGGGGTGGCGGCAAGGCGCTGGCCATGGCCGCCACCGGCGGTGTCGAAGTCTTCGCCCATGACGCCAACCCCGGGCGCATGCGTGACCTTCCTGATCGAGCGCAACGGGCGGGAGCGCGCATTACCATCCTGTCGACAGATGACTTGGTAAAACACGGCCCGTTTGACGTGGTGCTGACTGACGCTCCCTGTTCCGGGAGCGGCTCGTGGCGGCGCGCACCTGCGGGCAAATGGGCATTGACGCCCGAGCAATTGACCCAGTTGCCTAAGACGCAATTGTCCATTCTGGACGCGGCCGCACCCTTCGTCTGTGATGGCGGTGTATTGGCCTACGCCACCTGTTCGATGCTGGATGTCGAAAACAGAGGCGTCATAGACACGTTCCTGTCGTCGCATCCGGAATGGCAATGTACGTTCAGCCGATTGTGGCAGGTTGTACACGGGACTGACGGCTTCTATTCCGCCTACTTGACGCGACGCTGATACGCTGAAAACAACTTAAAGGAGAATATTCGCCGGATTCCTTAAGCGGATATTAACCCTTTGTGCCACGATATGCCGTGGATTGATTTTGAATCGAGTTGTTGATGACCGAAGTCGCTCAATTTACGCCAAGCTTGACCGGGCGACATTTTCCGAGTTGGTCGAGGGCCATCTCTCTGGTCGGTGTCGCGCTCTTGTTGGTCATTCTCGCCCAGCTCTTTCCGATTTCACCCCAGTTGGTGTCGGGACTGCTGACGGTTGGCGGGTCTTTTCTGGCCGTTGGCGCGTTTGTTCTGTTGCGCGGATGGTTCTCTTACCGCGTCGACAAACAGGCGCAAGCCATTCTCACGTCGTTTCTGGAAAAAGAGCCCGCCCCGGGTTTCATCACGGATGCCAACGGGCGGCTCCTGATCGTGAATTCCGCAGCGCGGGACAGGTTCAACGCCTCAACAGGCGCAAGGCTGGACATGTGTCTGCGGTCCGTTTTCGCCAATCCTGCGGCAATACTGGTTCGGATGCAGTCATTGGCGCAGGTCGAAGGGCGCGCGGCAGAAGACATCGTGACAAAGGGCACGACAATTCCAGTTCTGGCGATCGACCTCGGCGATGATCTGTACCTGTGGCGGATCAAGGCCTCGGGTCGGCAACCCTGGGCGTATGCTTCGCTTCCAATCGTGACGCTCGGGCGAAATGACGTGGTCCTGAACATGAATGCCGCGGCCGAGGCGATGCTCCAAGGCAGCGAGGTGGGCGCGGCCGAGGCTCTGACGCCGGAGGTCATATCCGGTGAAACGGTTCTACGCCTGCCTGCTCAAGAAGGTTCGCGGCGGGTATTCGTGTGCGAGGTTCAAAAAACCAGTGCGGGCCGGGATATCGGGCTGGTCGTGCTTGACGACGCGCCTGCAGATCAGTGGACCACGACTTTCGCCGACGTCCCGGTACCCATGATGCACCTTGCTCCGGGTGGAGAGATTCTGGATGCCAATCGATTGGCGCGCAAGCTGATCGGTGATGTTGAGTTGGGTCAGACCAATATCGACACGATCCTGAGCGGATTGGGACACCCTTTGCGAGACTGGCTGCTTCAGGTCGCCGCGTGCGATGGACCACCACGTTCCGAATTCCTGCGACTGGGTGGAAAGGACCGAGAGGTCTTCGTTCAACTGACCTTGACCCGCATCGTCAAGAACGGTGAGGTGCGCCTGGTTGCCGTGTTGAACGACGCGACCGAACTCAAGACGTTGGAGGCTCAGTTCGTCCAAGGGCAAAAGATGCAGGCGGTCGGGCAGCTGGCGGGCGGTGTTGCGCATGATTTCAACAATCTGCTGACCGCCATTTCCGGACATTGCGACCTGCTGCTGCTGCGCCATGATCAAAGTGATCCGAACTACGGTGATCTCGTCCAGATAAATCAGAACGCCAACCGGGCCGCTGCGTTGGTCAGCCAGTTGCTGGCCTTTTCCCGTAAACAAACCCTGCGGCCCGAAGTGCTGGATCTGCGCGATACCATTTCCGACCTGATCCACTTGTTGAACCGCCTTGTAGGCGAGAAGGTCAAGCTGATCCTCAGTCATGATCCGGTTCTCAAGCCCGTTCGCGCAGACAAGAGGCAGTTGGAACAGGTCGTCATGAATCTGGTTGTGAACGCGCGCGATGCGATGCCCGACGGCGGAGAGATCCGTATCGAAACCGAGGTGTTTTCTTTGACCGAGCCGCTGATGCGGGACAGGGCGACCGTTCCGGCGGGTGAATATGTTTCGGTCAAGGTCATCGACAGTGGCGTCGGTATTCCGTCAGACAAGCTGCAGAAGATTTTCGAACCCTTCTACACGACCAAACGGACAGGCGAGGGGACCGGGCTGGGTTTGTCGACGGTCTATGGCATCGTCAAGCAAACCGGCGGCTTCATCTTTGTGGACAGCACCGAAGGGCGTGGGACCGAGTTCAACGTCATCCTGCCGGTCTGCTTGGCACGGGACCCCGAGGTCGCGATCGAACCGTTGGCGCAACCCGAGCCGAATGCGCATCAAGGCGAAGGTGTCGTTTTGTTGGTCGAGGACGAAGCACCGGTACGCGCCTTTGCCACTCGTGCCTTGCGCCTCAAGGGCTATACCGTCTTTGAGGCGGGCTCGGCCGAGGACGCGTTGCGCATTCTCGAGGATCAGAACCTGCACGTCGACGTCTTCGTCACGGACGTGGTCATGCCCGGAATGGATGGTCCAACCTGGGTTGCCAAGGCGCTGGAAAGCCGGCCCGATGTGCGGGTGGTCTTCATGTCAGGCTATACCGAAGGCGCGTTTGGAGACGCTGGGCCGGAGATCAGAAACTCGACTTTCCTGCCCAAGCCCTTTTCACTGACACAATTGACCGAGGCGGTGTTTCAGCACCTCAACTAACGCGCCTGCTGATGCAGACGAAACTCGGCGGCATGAGCCTTGCGGAATGCATCCAATGTCTGGTCCGAAAGTGTCAGTTCCCGTTTGGGCGATACGTTTTCGCGGGTCAGACTGATCCGAGAGTTCAGTCGATCTTGAAGGAAGTCCAGAATCTCGTCCTGGTGTTCGTAGCGAAAGATATGCGAAGCGCCGGCGCCGTTGCTTCGGGTCCGGAAGAATTCAGTTTGGCTTCCGACATCGGCAAACCCGGGACGGGGCGATTGCATATAGGCCTGAACAAACATGTCGAAAGACATGCCGGCGGTCGAATGCGGGTGGCCTGTCAATTCGGTGCGCGTCCTGTACCGGTACCAGCTGCCCAGCCAATCGACGGGTTCGCGGACTACGGCCATGATTTCCATTTCCGTGTCGTACATCTTGCGGAAAATGTTTTGGAAGAAACGGTCATAGCGACGCACCGGCGCATGTTTCAGATCCGGTGGACCCGACACCACGATATCTGCGCGGTCCCGCAACGCGACCTGATAGGCGGTGCTTCCGGTTTTGGGCAGCGACAGAAGCGCAAGGCGTTCCTTGAAGAAGATCAGCATTTCATGTCTTTCCTGCGCCGAAGGCTGTCGTGCCGCATGATTGTCCGCCCCGGCGGCCGAGGTCAATTGCTTCCGCACAAAATCACCAGCCTGTTCAAGTTAAATTTCATCGCAAAGACAGAGCCTTGGGCATGATTGAGCAGTTTCGAGATCAGAATAAACGACTCTTTAACCTCTTCATCCAAAGGTAAGGAATGAAAGTTTTTGTTGAAATGTTCTTCTTTTGATCTCATAAGGAACAAGAGGCGAACAAAGCAGCGATTGCCGCCCGGTGATGGGTGTGACAAAAGGGAAGGCGACAGGACAATGGCGGATCTTCTGACAATGAACGACAAGAAAAACCCCGACAAGCAAAAGGCGCTGGACAGCGCGTTGGCGCAGATCGAGCGGCAGTTCGGCAAGGGCTCGATCATGAAACTGGGCGATGGCGCCCGGCAGGAGATCGAAGCCAGTTCGACCGGTTCACTCGGGCTGGATATCGCCCTTGGCATCGGCGGACTTCCGATGGGTCGGATTGTCGAAATTTACGGCCCGGAAAGCTCGGGCAAGACGACCCTGACTCTGCATTGTATCGCCGAGCAGCAGAAACGCGGCGGCGTCTGTGCATTCGTCGATGCGGAACACGCGCTGGACCCGCAATACGCCCGCAAGCTGGGGGTGGATCTGGACGAACTGCTGATCTCGCAGCCCGATACGGGTGAACAGGCGCTGGAAATCACCGATACGCTGGTGCGTTCCGGGGCGGTCAACATGGTCGTGGTGGACTCGGTGGCGGCGCTGACGCCGAAATCCGAGCTGGAAGGCGACATGGGTGACAGCAGCGTGGGTGTGCAGGCCCGGCTGATGAGCCAGGCGATGCGCAAACTGACCGGCTCGATCGCCCGCAGCAACTGCATGGTGATCTTCATCAACCAGATCCGCATGAAGATCGGCGTCATGTTCGGCAGCCCGGAAACCACGACCGGGGGCAACGCCCTGAAATTCTACAGCTCGGTCCGCCTGGACATCCGCCGCATCGGCGCGATCAAGGACCGCGACGAGGTGGTCGGCAACCAGACCCGCGTGAAGGTGGTGAAAAACAAGGTGGCCCCGCCGTTCAAGCAGGTCGAATTCGACATCATGTATGGCGAAGGCATCAGCAAGATGGGCGAACTGCTGGATCTTGGAGTCAAGGCCGGAGTGGTCGAAAAGTCCGGCTCGTGGTTCAGCTATGGGGATGAGCGGATTGGGCAGGGGCGCGAGAACGCCAAGCAATACCTGCGGGACAACAGTCGGGTTGCGCTGGAAATCGAGGACAAGATCCGCGCCGCGCACGGGCTGGAGTTCGACATGCCGCCCGCGGCGGACGAGGATGATATCCTCGAAGCCTGATCGGAAGATTCGAGTGAAAACTGCCAAGGTGAGCCTTCGGGTTCACCTTGTTTCGTTTGCGGTGCAGCAATCCTGTGGACTATCGGCGGGCAGGGGGCTAAACCGTCGCGATAGATCATGAATGCGCGCTGAGAGAGCCCAATGCCCACGCTGAACGATATCCGCTCAACCTTTCTGAACTACTTTGCCAAACAAGGGCACGAAGTGGTCGCGTCGAGCCCGCTTGTGCCGCGCAACGACCCGACCCTAATGTTCGTCAACTCGGGCATGGTACAGTTCAAGAACCTGTTCACTGGCCTTGAGACACGCGACTACACACGTGCCACTACGGCGCAGAAATGCGTGCGCGCCGGCGGCAAGCACAACGACCTGGACAATGTCGGCTACACGGCCCGCCACCACACGTTCTTCGAGATGCTGGGCAACTTCTCGTTTGGCGACTATTTCAAATCAGAAGCGATTCCGTTCGCTTGGGAGCTGATCACCAAAGAGTTCGGGATCGACAAGAACCGTCTGCTGACGACCGTCTATCATACCGATGACGAGGCGTTTGAGATCTGGAAGAAAGTCGGCGTTCCCGAAGACCGGATCATCCGCATCGCCACCAGCGACAATTTTTGGCAGATGGGCCCAACCGGCCCCTGCGGCCCCTGTACCGAGATCTTCTATGATCATGGCGACCACATTTGGGGCGGGCCTCCGGGATCGGCCGAGGAAGACGGTGACCGGTTTATCGAGATATGGAACATCGTTTTCATGCAGAACGAGCAGTTCGACGACGGCTCGATGCGCGAACTGGACATGCAGTCGATCGATACAGGCATGGGGCTGGAACGGATCGGCGCGTTGCTGCAGGGCAGCCATGACAACTATGACACCGACCTGTTCAAGACACTGATCGAGGCCTCAGCCGAAGTCACGCATGTGGACCCCTATGGCGATCAGAATGTGCACCATCGGGTGATTGCCGACCACTTGCGGTCGACCTCTTTCCTGATTGCTGACGGGGTCATGCCTTCGAATGATGGTCGCGGATATGTCCTGCGCCGGATCATGCGCCGGGCCATGCGCCACGCGCATCTTCTGGGCGCCAAGGATCCGGTCATGCACAAGCTTGTTCCGACACTGGTTCAATTGATGGGCGCGCAGTATTCCGAACTGGGTCGTGCTCAGGCTCTGATCGAAGAGACGTTGTTGTTGGAGGAAACCCGGTTCAAGCAGACGTTGGACCGGGGCCTCAAACTGCTGGATGACGAAGTGGCGGGCCTGCCGGACGGGGCGCCGCTGCCCGGGGATGCCGCCTTCAAGCTGTATGACACCTATGGCTTCCCGCTTGACCTGACACAGGATGCCCTGCGCGAAAAAGGCCGGACGGTTGATACCGATGGGTTCGACACTGCCATGGCTGAGCAGAAGGCTAAGGCACGCGCCGCCTGGGCAGGTTCGGGCGAAGCAGCAGATCAGGCGGTCTGGTTCGACATACTGGACGCAAGCGGTGCGACCGATTTCTTGGGTTACGAAACCGAAATGGCTGAGGGCCAGGTTATGGCCCTGGTGGTCGACGGTGACCTTGTGGACCGTATCGAGCAGGGTGGATCCGGCTGGGTGGTCGTAAATCAGACTCCCTTCTACGGCGAGGCTGGTGGCCAGGTCGGTGACTCCGGCAGCATCCGCCGTCTTGAAGATCGCACCCAGAGCGCGACGGTCGAAGATACCCGGAAGTTTGCCGATGGCAAGGTCTATGCACACAAGATCGTCGTGGACAGCGGTGCGGTAGCCAAAGGTGATGCCGTCGAACTCGAAGTCGATCACGGCCGGCGCTCGGCCATTCGAGCGAACCACTCGGCAACGCACCTGCTGCACGAAGCGCTGCGCGAAACGCTTGGCGATCATGTTGCACAGCGCGGATCGTTGAATGCTGCCGACCGTCTGCGGTTTGATTTCAGCCACGCCAAGGCGCTGACACCGGCTGAGTTGCAGACCGTTGAACGCGAAGTGAATGAGTTCATCCGTCAGAACTCGACGGTCGAAACCCGTATCATGACCCCGGACGATGCCCGCGCCTTGGGGGCACAGGCGTTGTTCGGCGAAAAATACGGCGACGAAGTCCGGGTCGTCTCGATGGGCAAGGCTCAGACCGGCAAGGGCCATGACGGCCAAACCTGGTCGATCGAACTGTGTGGTGGCACGCATGTGCGCCAGACTGGTGATATCGGGACCTTTGTCATTCTGGGTGACGGCGCAAGCAGCGCGGGTGTGCGGCGGATCGAGGCTCTGACCGGGGACGCTGCATTGCGGTATTTGACCGAGCAGGATCGGCGCCTTGGCCAGATTGCTGCCGAGTTGAAGGCGCAGCCGGATGATGTCGTTGATCGCATCAAAGCTCTGCTGGACGAGCGCAAATCCTTGCAGAACGAAGTGGCGCAGTTGCGCCGCGATCTGGCGATGGCCGGTGGAGCCGGTCAAGGCGGCGGCGCTGAGGCCAAAGAGATCAATGGCGTCAAGTTCTTGGCACAGGCTCTGAATGGTGTGTCGGGCAAGGATCTGCCGGCCCTCATTGATGAGCACAAAGCGCGGCTGGGATCGGGCGCCGTTCTTCTGATCGCCGACACGGGGGGCAAGGCTGCAGTCGCCGCCGGTGTCACAAGTGACCTGACGCAGTCGATATCGGCCGTCGATCTGGTCAAGGCTGCGGTGCAGGAACTGGGCGGCAAGGGCGGCGGCGGGCGTCCCGACATGGCGCAGGGCGGTGGTCGCGACGCCGCCAACGCCGCGGCGGCCATCAAGGCCGCGGAAGAGGTTTTGGGAGGATAAGATGCCAGCACTCTGGATAGCACATGCCACGGTTACTGATGCCGAAGCTTATGGCAAATACGCCGAGCTTGCCGGCCCGGCCATTTCCAAACACGGGGGCACGTTCATTGCCCGTGCAGGACGCTACGTCCAACTGGAAGGCAAAGAGCGGCCCCGCAATGTCGTGGCCAAGTTCCCGTCGGTTGAAGCCGCCGTCGCCTGTTACAACTCGGCTGAATACCAAGAAGCCCTGAGCCACGCCCGGGGCGCAAGCGAGCGCGAATTGCTGGTCGTCGAAACGACCGAGTGAGAATCAACCGGAGCCGGTTTTGGATCGGCTCCGGAACCCGCTTTGGATGACGCAACGTCAGACAAAGCTGCGACGCCGATCCGGGAATTGGGCCAAAATTGTTCCGGCGATCACGTCCCGCAATAGAATTTCCTCATGTTTTCAATTGGTTGAGCCTTTTTGTGGCGGTGAAATTATGACGCTCTACCTCTAATTGTGTCAGGCTTCGCCATTTTCTTGCGCAGAAAAGGTCATATTGAGTTACGAATTTCCGCCGTTTTTTGCCGACAACCTGACCGAGGATTGCCAGAGCCAGTCTGTTAACGGATAGTTTCCAAAAGCAGAATATGGTCCTCAGAAGCGGCAGTCAGTCGAACGTATGGGATCGAGGGACAGGCATGAATCGGGTTTTGGACAGGTTCAACGCAGTGGCAAGTCGCGCAGCCAGAAAGGCCACATTGGCTCTGGGTGTGTTGGGAGTGATCGGCGGTGCCGTTCTTACGACAGGACAAGCCAGCGCTTCAGAGACAGCTTTCATTTCGGGATTTTCGGCTTCGCCACCGCCGTCGGGCGCACGGACACTGTGCCGACAGTATGCGTGGGCCTGTGCGAACAAGAAATCGGTTTCGCTGCCCAGCCATCAGGAGCTGCGACTGGTCAAGCAAATTAATGCCCAGGTCAATGCGACAACGCGTGAGGTCACGGATCAGGTGCAGTACAAGACGCGGGAGCGTTGGGCCCTGCCAACATCGCGCGGCGGTGATTGCGAGGATTTCGCGCTGCTGAAAAAGCGTGACCTGATCAAGGCTGGAATTGATCCCAACAAGCTTTTGCTGGCGACCGTCCTGGACACCCGTCGCGGACCTCACGCGGTTCTGGTTTACCGCTCCAATCAGGGTGATCTCGTACTGGACAACCTGACCAATCGGATCAAACCCTGGTCGGCCACACGCTATTTGTTCCTGCGGATGCAGGACCCGAAACAACCCCAGCGTTGGGTGGGGATCTACGGGCGGAGCTGAGAAGCAACAGAGAATTTAAGTTTCTTGGAGCCTCCAGCAAAAAAGGGCGATGAATTCATCGCCCTTTGTCATTTGTATGCCAGATTGCCATTGAAACGTGGCATCACGCCCAAAGGCGGTTAGTCCTCGTCGTTGTTGGCGTTGTTGCCCTGACCAGGGCTTGCGCCTTCCGATCCATTTCCACCGCCATTATTACCGTTAACGCCGCCGCCGTTACCGTTGCCGCCGCCGTTACCGTTGCCGCCGCCGTTACCGTTGCCGCCGCCGTTACCGTTGCCGCCGCTTGAGCTGCCACCGTCGCCGCCGCCCGAGCCGCCATCACCCGAGCCGCCGCCGTCACCGCCGTCGCCACCGCCCGAGCCGCCATCGCCGGAGCCGCCGCCGTCACCGCCGTCGCCACCACCAGAGCCGCCGTCACCAGATCCACCGCTGGAGCTACCGCCGCTTGAGCTGCCACCACCATCGCCGGACCCACCGCTGGAGCTACCGCCACTCGAGCTGCCACCGCCATCGCCGGACCCGCCGCTGGAGCTGCCTCCGCTGGAGCTTCCACCATCGCCAGAACCGCCGCTGGAGCTGCCTCCGCTGGAGCTTCCACCATCGCCAGAACCGCCGCTGGAGCTGCCTCCGCTGGAGCTTCC
>NZ_JBXWSP010000010.1:0-117988 GCF_059613485.1 Ruegeria sp. CRTD044
GTGGCCCGTTCGTCTATCGGTTAGGACGCCAGGTTTTCAACCTGGAAAGAGGGGTTCGATTCCCCTACGGGCTGCCATTTTCACCCTCGAGAAACGCAAATCGCGCGCTACCACTGCCGCGACTTTCTGCATCGAAATTTGCAAATCGACGGAGCGGTGTCGCTGAAAACCCATAGTGAAGGGTCATTGGCATGCTCTTTTCGCCTGGCTTATGACGCCACGTCGAGTGGGTTAAAAACCATATATTTTCAAGGCTATAGTAACTGTATGCGTTGGGTCGAACAGGCCATTTTCGCCATTTACTAATTTTTTAGTTTGACAGACTCGCGAAAAATCGCTGATGCTGTTCGTCATCCGGTTTGCGCCGGAGAACCATAAATTTTGGGAGGAGAAAGATGCGGAAACATCTTTTGTCCGCAGTGGCGGCGGCTGCCGTCATTGCGGGGCACGGTCCTGTTTGGGCCGACGAAGCCGCAGCACAGCGCTGGGTCGACGATGAATTCCAGCCATCCACCTTGTCGAAAGACGAGCAGATGGCGGAAATGCAGTGGTTCATCAAGGCTGCCGAACCGTATGCCGGGATGGAGATCAACGTTCTATCCGAAGGTATCCCAACCCACTCGTATGAATCCGAAGTTCTGACGAAGGCGTTCGAGGAAATCACCGGCATCAAGGTCAACCACCAGATCCTGGGTGAAGGTGAGGTCGTTCAGGCCGTTCAGACGCAAATGCAGACCGGACGGAACCTGTATGACGGCTATGTCAACGACAGTGACTTGATCGGTACGCACTCGCGCCTGCAGTTGGCCTATCCCCTGTCGGACATGATGGCGGGTGATTGGGCGGCGACAACCTCGCCGACGCTGGACCTGGATGACTTCATGGGCATCCAGTTCACCACCGGTCCCGACGGCAAGCTGTACCAGCTGCCCGACCAGCAATTCGCCAACCTGTACTGGTTCCGCAAGGACTGGTTCGATGACGAAGCCAACAAGGCCGCATTCAAGGAAAAATACGGCTACGATCTGGGCGTTCCGGTCAACTGGTCTGCCTACGAGGATATCGCCGAATTCTTCACCAATGACGTGAAGGAAGTCGACGGTGTCGCGATCTATGGCCACATGGACTACGGCAAGCGCGCACCTGACCTTGGCTGGCGGATGACCGACGCATGGCTGTCGATGGCCGGTGCCGGCGACAAGGGCGAGCCGAACGGTGTGCCGGTCGACGAATGGGGCATCCGCATGGAAGCGGGCACCTGTAACCCGGTCGGCGCCTCGGTGTCGCGGGGTGGTGCCGCAAACGGCCCAGCGGCCGTTTACGCGATCCGCAAATGGGACGAGTGGCTGCGGGCCTATGCGCCTCCGGGTGCGGCGTCCTATGACTTCTACCAGTCGCTGCCCGCCCTGTCGCAAGGCAACGTGGCCCAGCAGATCTTCTGGTACACAGCCTTTACCGCCGACATGGTCAAGCCCAAGTCCGAAGGCAACAACACTGTCGATGATGAGGGCAACCCGCTGTGGCGGATGGCGCCCAGCCCGCATGGCCCCTATTGGGAAGAAGGCCAGAAGGTTGGCTATCAGGATGTGGGATCGTGGACTTTCCTGAAGTCCACCCCGTCGGATCGGGCGCAGGCCGCGTGGCTGTACGCTCAGTTCGTGACGTCCAAGACTGTCGATGTGAAGAAGTCCCACGTGGGTCTGACCTTCATCCGCGACAGCTCGGTCAACCACGAGTCGTTCACCGAACGCGCACCCAAGCTGGGTGGCCTGGTCGAGTTCTACCGCTCGCCCGACCGTGTGGCGTGGTCGCCGACCGGCATCAACGTTCCCGACTATCCGAAGCTCGCCCAAATCTGGTGGCAGCAGATCGGTGACGTGAACTCTGGCGCCTTCACCCCGCAAGAGGCGATGGACCGTCTGGCTGAAGAGATGGACATCACCATGGCCCGCATGCAGGCCGCGGATGAAAGCGCCGGCGTCTACGGCGGCTGTGGTCCGCGCCTGAACGAACCGCAGGATCCGGCCTTCTGGCTGGAGAAGCCGGGCGCGCCGAAAGCCAAGCTGGAGAACGAGAAGCCGCAAGGCCAGACCGTCAACTACGAGGAACTGGTGGCACGCTGGCAGTCTCAGTAAGCCACTACTCCCCGGGGGGCGCCGGTACCGGCGCCCCTTACCAACCAAGACCAAACAGCGTTGCCACGCGCTGCGGGATCGGAACCCACGGACATGATCGAACTACAAAACGCAACCAAGCGGGTCGGCACCGTTACCCATATCAAACCTACGTCCCTGACGCTGCAGACCGGGCATTTCAACGTGCTGCTGGGCGCGACCGGGTCGGGCAAGACCTCTCTGATCAAGATGATGGCCGGGTTGGACCCGATCGCTTCGGGCAAGGTCCTGATGGATGGGCAGGACGTCACACGGCTGAATACGCAGAAGCGAAAAATCAGCCTCGTGCACCAGTTCTTCGTGAACTACCCGCATATGACTGTATTCGACAACATCGCCTCGCCCCTGCGTGTGGCAGGCATGGCGCAATCCGAGATTGAAGGACGCGTGGAAGAGGCCGCCGACCTGCTGCAACTGCGCCCGATGCTGCACCGTCGTCCGCATGAACTGTCGGGCGGCCAACAGCAACGCACCGCACTGGCCCGCGCCATCGCAAAGGACAGCCGCGCCGTGTTCCTGGATGAGCCACTGGCCAACCTGGACTACAAGCTGCGCGAGGAATTGCGCGAGCAATTGCCCGAGCTGTTCGCCGGGCGCGGCGCCGTGGTGGTCTATGCCACGTCCGAACCCGAAGAGGCGCTGCTGCTGGGCGGCTACACCGCCTTGATGGAAGACGGCCGCGTGACCCAGTTCGGTCCGACGGCCGACATCTATCGCAATCCCGAAAACCTCGCCGCCGCGCGAGTGTTCTCGGACCCCCCAATCAACGTGGCCCGCGTCACGGTCGCCGGTGCCCAAGCGCGCCTGGCCGGTGGAGGTGGATGGACTGTGTCCGGGATTGCCGATGGCGAATACATGGTCGCCGTGCGTCCGCACCGGGTCACTCCGCTCAAGGCTTCTGACGACGACGTTGAACTTACCGGCCGCGTGATCGTGACCGAGCTGTCCGGGTCCGACTCCAGCGCGCATTTCCAGCATGGCGAAGACGCCTGGGTGTCGCTGGCCGCCGGGGTCCACCCCTATCAGGTGGGCGAGAACCACACATTCTACATGAACCCGGCCCATTGCCGGTATTTCGGCCAAGACGGCAAAAGGGTGGCCTGACATGGCACAGATCAAGCTTTCAAACCTCAAACACAGCTACATGCCGTCGCCGCAAGGCCCGCAAGACTATGCGCTGAAGGAAATCGACGTGACCTGGCGTGATGGCGGGGCCTATGCACTGCTGGGGCCGTCGGGCTGCGGCAAGTCCACGCTGCTGAACATCATCTCGGGCCTGTTGACCCCGTCCGAAGGGCAGATCCTGTTCGGTGACCGTGACGTGACCGCCCTGCCCCCCGATCAACGCAACATCGCACAGGTGTTCCAGTTTCCGGTGATCTACGACACGATGACCGTGGGCGAAAACCTGGCTTTTCCGCTGAAGAACCGCGGCGTCGATCCCGCGACGATCAAGCGCCGCGTCGACGAAATCGCCGAGATGCTGGATGTCACCGACATGCTGAACACCCGCGCCAGCGGCCTCAGCCCGGACAACAAGCAGAAGATCTCGATGGGTCGCGGTCTGGTCCGCGACGACGTGAACGCGGTGATGTTCGACGAGCCGTTGACCGTGATCGACCCGCATCTGAAATGGAAGCTGCGGTCCAAGCTGAAAGAGCTGCACCAGCGCGTCAAGGCGACGATGATCTATGTCACACACGACCAGACCGAAGCGCTGACCTTCGCCGACGAGGTGGTTGTGATGCAGGAAGGCGAAGTGGTCCAGATCGGCACCCCGGTCGAGCTGTTCGAGCGCCCTCAGCACACATTCGTCGGCCATTTCATCGGCTCGCCCGGCATGAACGTACTGCCCTGCGAGGCGCGGGGCGATCGCGCCCTGTTCGAAGGGCATGAGGTGGTGCTGGAAGGTCCGGTCAGCGGCAGTGGCGGCCGCACAGATCTGGGTATCCGGCCCGAATATGTGGGCTTTGGCCCCGAGGGCATTCCGGCCCATGTCACCAAGGTGGCCGATATCGGGCGGCATTTTGTGGTCAGTGCCATGGTCGGCAACACCGCGTTGAAGGCGGTGACCGAACACGCGGCCCCCGAGCCCGGATCGCAAGTTTTTCTGCAATTCAAACCTGAACAGACGCGCGTCTATCGCGACGGCTGGATCGCAACCGAGGAGCGCGCCCGATGAGAACGGAAAACCAGAAAGCGTGGTTCTTTGTCCTGCCGGTGCTGGCGCTGGTGGCGTTCAACGCGCTGGTGCCGATGATGACGGTGGTCAACTACTCGGTGCAGGAAACCTTCGGCAACAACCAGTTCTTCTGGGAAGGCCTGGGCTGGTTCGAACAGATCCTGCGGTCTGACCGCTTCCAGGCGGCGCTGGGGCGGCAGTTCCTCTTCACCGCGCTGATCCTGATGATCGAGGTGCCGCTGGGCATCATCGTGGCCCTGTCGATGCCGCGCAAGGGCTTCTGGGTGCCGGTCTGCCTGGTCCTGATGGCCCTGCCGATGCTGATCCCGTGGAACGTGGTCGGCTCGATGTGGAACATCTTCACCCTGCCAAAGATCGGCCTGCTGGGGTATTTCCTGAACGACGTACTGGGCATCAACTATGACATGACCCAACAGCCGCTGTCGGCCTGGATCACCATCGTGGTGATGGATGTCTGGCACTGGACCTCGCTGGTGGTGCTGCTGTGCTATGCCGGTCTGGTGTCGATCCCCGACGCCTATTACCAGGCGGCCAAGATCGATGGTGCAAGCCCCTGGTCGGTGTTCCGCTATATCCAGCTGCCCAAAATGAAGACGGTTCTGACCATCGCGGTTCTGCTGCGGTTCATGGACAGTTTCAACATCTACACCGAACCGTTCGTTCTGACCGGGGGCGGCCCCGGCAACTCGACCACCCTGCTGTCGATCGACCTGGTGAAGATCGCACTGGGACAGTTCGACCTCGGCCCCGCGGCCGCGATGAGCCTGATCTATTTCGCCATCACTCTGCTGGTTTCCTGGGTCTTCTACACCCTCATGACAAAGGATGACGCGCAATGAAGAAGCGGTCTCTCATCCCGATCCTATATATCGCGTTCCTGATGCTGCCGATCTATTGGCTGGTGGCGATGTCCTTCAAGACCACGAACGAGATCCTGTCAGGCTTTTCCCTGTTTCCCCAGACTTTTACGCTGGAGAATTACATCACCATCTTCACCGATCCGACGTGGTATTGGGGCTATATCAACTCGATCACGTATGTGACGTTGAACACGATCCTGTCGGTCTGCGTGGCCTTGCCCGCGGCCTACGCGTTCTCGCGCTATAGGTTCCTGGGCGACAAGCAGCTTTTCTTCTGGCTGCTGACCAACCGCATGGCCCCGGCGGCCGTGTTCGCCCTGCCCTTCTTCCAGCTGTATTCGTCGATCCATCTGTTCGACACCTATCTGGCGGTGGCACTGGCGCACACTCTGTTCAACGTGCCGCTGGCGGTGTGGATCCTGGAAGGCTTCATGCGCGGCATCCCGAAAGAGCTGGATGAAACCGCCTATGTCGACGGCTATTCCTTCCCCCGGTTCTTCGTCACGATCTTCCTGCCCAACATCAAGGCGGGCGTGGGCGTGGCGGCGTTCTTCTGCTTCATGTTCTCGTGGGTGGAAATGCTGCTGGCCAAGACCCTGACAGCGGTTGAGGCCAAACCCATCGCCGCCGTGATGACCCGCACCGCGTCCAGCGCAGGCTACGAGCTGGGTCTGCTGGCCGCCGCCGGCACCCTGACCATCATCCCCGGCGCCATCGTCATCTGGTTTGTCCGCAACTACATCGCGCGCGGTTTCGCGATGGGACGTGTATGAGGTTCGACATGCGCAAACTCCTTCTCTCCCTCTCCCTGTTCGCCCCTTCCCCGGCACTGGCGCAAGCCAAGGCCGGCTGGGGCAATGTCGGTCAGGAAGAACCCAAGGGCTTTTCCTGGACCGACCCGCTGTGGCCCGACTTCTGGATGGCCTGGACCCCGGCAACGCTGGCGGTTTTCGTGGGCATCTTCTCGGCCATCGCCCTGATCGGCGTGCTCGAGGTGGTCAAGTTTCGCGACGGGATCGAACGCCGGGGCGTGCTGGGCCTGACCACCACGTTGGGCGACCGGCTGTTCATCACCCTGCTGGGCTCGGCCTATATCTTTCTGGCCTGGCTGGGGCTGGTCGGCCAACCGGTCTGGACCCCGCTTTTCCTGTCGATCGGCTGGGGCATTTTCGTTTTCTGGAAAGTTTAGGCTTTGCGTAACCGTGAAAGGATGCTTGTCTGGCGAGCATAACAGGCAAAATGGTGACACCGAGACCGATGCGAAAGAGAAAGACAGGAAATCTGCTGACCGAGGTCGAACTGGAGTTCATGAACGAGCTCTGGGCACTTGGCGAAGGCTCGGTGCGCGACGTGCTGGACCGGCTGCCGCCCGAGCGGAACCTGGCCTACACCTCGGGCGCGACGATCCTGCGCATCCTGGATGAAAAGGGATTTGTCCAGAGCCGCAAGGACGGCAAAACCCTGATCTACCGGCCGCTGCTTGAGAAGGACACTTATCAGGCGCGGTCGCTGCAGAACCTGTCCCGCACGTTGTTCGATGACACCCCGGCCTCGCTGGTGGCACGACTTGTCGACGACGCCGGCCTGACCGAAGCTGATCTGGAGGAAATTCGAGCACTGGTAGAGAGGAGACTGCAAAATGACAGCGGTTAAACCGGTTCTCGATGTATTTCTCGACCTGAACGTGGTGCTGGTTCTTTCGGCACTCATCTGGTTGGGCGCCCGCATGGCCGTAGCCCGAACGCGCCTGCGGCACGACTACATGACACAGCTGCGCGTGCTGAAGGTTCTTTGCGTCTGCGTCATGCTCAGCCCTGTTCTGGCCCTTGGGGTCACGGCAGCCGCCGGTTTTTTCTGGCCGGGTCAGGCCGTTTCCATCGGTGATATTGCGGTAGCGGCCTATTTGCGCGGTGAAATCGCGATGCCGGCTACACAATTCGAAGCTCTGCTGAACACGCGTGAACGTTGGGTCGACACGGTACTGTCCGGACAAAGCGCCCTTGTGACGGCCGCCTTGGTGCTGCTGGCCCTGGCCGCCCTCCGGATGCTGGTCCGCACCGTCCGGGATGCGCTGGCAATCCGCGACACGGTGGTTTCAAGCTTCCTGTGGCGGCGGTCGGCCAACGTGGACATTCGCTTGTCCGATCGGATCACGGTTCCATTTGCCGTGCGCGGGGCGCGTCGTCGCCACGTTGTTCTGCCCAGCCATCTGCTGGACACCCCCCGTGAACTGCGATTTGCCCTAGCGCATGAATTGCAGCACGTTCGCGCCCGGGACGTCGAATGGGAGATTGCGTTTGAGGCCGTGCGACCGCTGCTGTTCTGGAACCCTGCCTACTGGGCGTTGAAATACCAGTTCGGCCGACTGCGCGAACTGGCCTGCGACCAGTCCGTCGTCACCCGGCGCGGGATCGACGCGCGCGACTATACCGACTGCCTGCTGGACTATTGCGCCCGCACTGTCGCACAAGGCCGGCCGCGGGTTTTGAACGTGGCGCTGGTCTCCGGTGGCAAGGCCAAACGGGTTCTGAAACAGCGCGTGATCGCGCTGGCCGATGCGCCCTCGTTCTCGGCACCGTTGCCGGCAATCTTCATGGGTTCAGCCCTGCTGTTCGCTGTTCTGCTGGCCTTGGGTGCAGCCACGATCCGCCAGACTCAGGATTGGAGCCATGACCGGCTGATGCTGTCGACCGTCGTGAACCTTGAACGGCTCGAGGCACGCAATCAGGACAATTGATCGGCGACGCCAGGATCCATCCTGTTGCTGGCCTGACCGCTGAACACCGGTCGCTCGAGTGGGCGGCCTAGCGCTTGAACGTGCCGCCGGAGAAACACGGCCCAACACGCTCCCCAAGCCAGGGCTGCGGGCACGTCTGCAGAGGACGCCCGCAAAAACGCGGCAAGGCACAACAAGGCATATCCGATACCATCAATCGCACTGGGGCGCAGCCGGCCGCAACGGCGCGCGACGGCACGGGCAGCTACGGCATAGATCGCGCAGCTGACCGCTCCGACCGTCAGAACGTGCAACGCATCAGGCGCCGCCAGCAAGTCGGGGAAATACAGGGAAGCCGCCAACAGAGACATACCAGCGGGCAACCACGCAAAGGCCATATGAAGCATCGCCAGCAGACCATCCTGTCGAACTGCCATTGAATGCCAGAGCCACAGACGACCACCCTCGCACCCCGCGCAGATCACAAGCAGGACCCCGATAAGCGGACCATCGGCGACGGAAACAAGCCCGACAAGCACCGCGGCCAAAGCCAGAGCTGCCGCCGAAGCGTCCCCCAATGCCCTCGCGCGCCGAAACTGACGCGCGGTGGTTGGGCATTGGTGCGTCCAATTCCATGTGAATGCAGCGATCATGCGCCCCCCGACAACCGAAACCAAAAGTGCCACAAGCAAAACTGAGGAGAAGGACGGCGCAGACCCAGTTAGATAGGCAAGCTGGCAGATGACCAAGAAAAGGGCAAAAAGCGCCTGCAGTCCTCCGGCAACCGCCTGCGCGCGCAGTGCAGCCCAAGCGAGACGACCAGCGAGAAAGAGCAAGAACGCCGCGCCCGTTGGGACGATGAACATGGGTTCGCCCCCAAGCGCACCGATGGCGGCCAATCGGCACATCGCCCAAAGCGCGAACAGCAACAATGTGCCGGTTGGCGAGACAGACTCGCCCCCCGACCAGCTGCGTATCGCCGTCAGCGAATAGCCCGCAAATGCCGCGCCGACGAAGCCGAACAGCATCTCATGCGCATGCCAAGCCCACAGCCCCGGCAACGGCGACCAATGGGTGATGAAATCCTGCCCCAGAAACAGGCCGCTCACCCCCAGAAGGGCAGCCGCCCCCGCCGCAGGAAACATAATCCGATGAGGCGAGGACAGCATGGTTTCCGATCATGCAAGGGACGCCTGGGCTATCCTGCGATAGCCGGCCTGACCGTGGTAGAACCCATTGCTGAACGGCGTATCCGCACAAACCTGCCGCAACCGGGCTTCGGCCGCCTCGGTAGACATGCTTTGATCCAGCACCGCCCGGTAAACCTCGGCGACGGTGACCATGTCCACGGCCTGCGGCATCAACCGCAAATGGCTCACGCCATCGGCAACCAGTTGCGGCAGCTCCTGCAGCAGGATCAGATACCCTTCGGATTGGGTCTGGATCCCGTTGATGCGCAGGATCGGCTGCTCATCCCTCGTACGCAGCGGCATCCCGTCGGGGTCTTCTTCGCAGACGAATTGGCAATTGTCCTTTGTCCGCCCGTGCGAGCGCGCATGATAGCACCGCGCCGAAACGGCCAGCGACGCCCGCCCAAAGACCTGCACTTCAACCCCAAGGCCCATGTCGCGCGCCATTCGCGCCGCGACGGCGATCGAGGGCGCTGGCAACTCGGTGGGCAGGCAGACATGCGTCGCCCCCTTTGACGCCATCCAGCGGATTGTAACCTCGTTATAGGCATTCATGAACGGGCCGATGCGATGCGGTCGCGTACCGCGTGCATACAGTCCCGCAGCGTTGTTGATTTCGATCTCGGGCGCATCCATTTCGGACAGGTCTTCGGTGGCCTTGCGCTCTCGTTTCAGCATCACTTCGGCCAAGGAGGACAGGATCACCTTTTTGCCAGCCCGTTCGAGCCTTTCGATGATGGACGGCAGATCAGCCTCTTGGAACGGGGCGCGTTTTGAACAGATGACCTCGCCCAGATAGACCTCATCCACCGGAGCTTCGTCGGCGACACGCGCATAGAAATTCCGACGTTGGTCGGCCGACCAGTGATAGGATATCGGACCCAATGTAAGTTTCGTCATCGTTTCACCGCCATTTCTTCGTGGCAAAAGCGCCTTGCGTCTGTTTCTGACCCTCGGTCAGCGCGACGAGGTTCCCGATATCCGCTTCGCGACCCGCCCGGATATCGTCGACAGCGTGTCGAAATGCAGACACCACGGACCGGACATAACTCTTGGACCTTTGCCGCCCTTCGATCTTGAACGCATGCACCCCGGCATCGATCAACTCGGGCAGAAGTCGGGCCAGATTCAGGCTGATCGGTTCCTCGAACGCATAGTACCCGTCCGGGCGATGAGCGACCTGATAGCGGCCTTTGCAAATCGTCGGATAACCGGCCTTCTCATCTGGCCCGAACCGGTCGATGGTAAATCCAGCCAACTTCGATGACATCGAACCATCGGCATCGCGCACGTACTCCACGTCAGACGCCGGCGAACAGACGCCATCGAGGTTCGTGGACTGCCCGGTCAGATAGTTCGTCAGGCTGCAGCGCCCTTCGACCATCAGACCGTGGTTTCCGAAGATGAAGGTTTCGATCTCACAGGGGATTTCTTTTCGGATCTGCCGGATCTCGGGAATGGTCAGAATACGCGGCAGGACTAAGCGTTTGACACCGAAATTCTCGCAGTAGTAGCGGATCGCCTCGGGTGACGACGCAGCAGCCTGCACCGACAGGTGCAAGCGTACCTGTGGATGGGTTCGGGCGATGTAGTCGGCTACGCCCATATCAGCCACGATGAAGGCATCAACACCGATCCGCGCACCGGTGTCGGCAGCGTGCCGCCAGAGGTCGACCTTTCCCGCCGGGGGATAAGTGTTGAGTGCCAGAAGGACTTTGGCGCCCTTGGCATGGGCATAGGAGACCGCCTCCTCCAATTCCTGCGGCGTGAAATTCAGTCCAGGAAAATTCCGGGCGTTGGTGGCGTCCTGAAAGCCGCAATAGACGGCGTCGGCCCCCGCATCGACTGCCGTGCGCAGGGCAGCAGGAGTTCCGGCGGGGCATATCAATTCGGCGAGGCTCATGAAGCGGTCGCTCCTTCTACTTCTTGGTAATTTCGGCGCAACCGGGACAGAATGGCGCGACCAGGCGGGCCGAACATGTCCGCAGCCTCCTGAGCGATGGATCCATCCATGTCGTCCAATGCATTACGCAAACGAACGACAGCCTCGGTATCTCCTGTGATCTCCAAATCGCGCGAGAAAAAGGCTGCGTCGCCGTCCTGTTCCGCATCAACCAGTTCCAACAGCAGCAGGAACCGCCCTCGTATAACTGCTGTGGCGTCAGGCAGCATCGACCGCGGCACGGCGCGAAAGCTCAGGTTCTGAGGATCCGGGCGCAGATGCAGCGCGAACGGCAGCTCGATCGGGTCGATCAGGAAATCGGCGCTTTGATACGGGCCAAGCCGGGCGAATAGCGCAGGGTGTTCCTGCGCGACCCTACGGACCACCCGCGCGAGAATGGGCTGAACCGCCAAACAGGCCAAACGCGAGACGATTGCCTGTCCCGGCGGCTTTGGCCTGTTCGTTGTCTGTGTTGGGCTCACCATATGCTGCATGTACTGCCTCATCCGTTTGGCTGTTGTATTTGTGCGGGTTCAACCCGGTGCCGCCGTGTTTCGGCCTTGCGCGATGGACCATCGGCACCATTCGACCACAACGTCCTCAAGGGGCGGCAGGAGCTTGGCGGTTCCTCCGGCAAACTGATCGAAGGCGGCGCGATGGGTGTTGCTCACGCCGATCAGGACCGGAATATCCCGCGCCAAGGCCTCGGCTATGAGGGTGCGAAATCCGCGGCCCTCGCTCTCGCTGAGTCCGAACTTATTCAGCAGAACGATATCGCAACCGTCATCTCGCAACCGAGCGGTCGCGATGCCGACCACGTCTTCGATCGCACCGGCGTCCATGCGACACGCGCCTGAGCCCGAACCCAGATCCTGCGTGATCCGGATATTGGGGCCATGCGGCAGCAGTCCAAGCGTTGTCTCACAAAACTGGGTGCCAGTGTCCGGAATGTTCACACGCAGCGCTCCGAGCAAGCGCAGACCTTCTTCCTGCAATCGCGCGGCAACTGCCGCCAGCAAATGATCCGTTCCGCCTGCCCCACTTGCGTCGACACCTGCCAGAAGCATGATTGAACCCCTCTACCGTTCGAACCGTGGAAACAGGACCTGGTTTTCAAGCACCATGTGCCGGTCAAGATCCGCCAGAAGGTTCCGCAGCCCGTCGTAAAGCCGTCGCCAAGACCCGCAGGCATGTGCGGGCGGTGTCAGGTCATGGGTGATATGCCGGATCAGAGCGATACTCTCGGCGTGACCATCGTGATCGGCGCGCATAACTCGGATCGGGTTTTCGATCCCTTCCATGCCGCCCATGCGCATGGCAGGAAACAGGACGATCTCCTCTTTTGCCATGTGCGTTTCCATTTCGGCCGCCAGTTCGGCCAGCGCGCGGACCAACCCTCGGGGGGCTTGGGGATCGTCTCGGTGAACCAAGGCCACGCGTTCAGCAAGATGTTGAAGCTGCTGAAGCTCGGTTCGGTGTGTTTCGTGATACCGTGTGAGGATGTGATCAATCAGGGCGCCTGTCTCAAGATCAGCTTCGTGCTTATCGAAGTTCGTCATGGTTCGTGCTTTCAGGGTTCACGACCCGAGCATCTCGAATCGGAGTTTGATTTGCGCATTCTGTTTTGCTAATACGCATAGAAAATACCGATTGGAAAACGCGACCATGCGCCTCACCTCATTCACTGACTATGGTCTCCGCATTCTGATGCGGCTGGCCGGCAGCCCGGACCGCCCGTTTTCAACCGGCGAACTTGCGGATGAATTCAAGGTGTCACGCACCCATCTCGCCAAGGTCATTTCGGCGCTGGCCAATGCCGGTTACCTCAATACGCGACGCGGCGGTGGCGGCGGGGCCGTCCTGTCTCGCCCGGCGTCGGACATCCGCTTGGGCGACGTAGTGCGCGCCTTGGAGACCGGGCAACCAATCGTTGAGTGTTTCTCGGCCGATGGCAGTGCGTGCACCCTGACACCAAGCTGCCTTTTGAAAGACCGGCTGAAGCAAGCCGAGCAGGCGTTTTTTGACGACCTGAACCAGGCAACACTGGCTGATTGCATCTATCGTCCGCCGTGGGAGGTTTCGGCGGCAGAATAGCAGCTGGCCTGCCCCTTCCGACAATTCGCCCGGGTTCTCTCAGAACCAATCAAGCTGCGAACACGGTTACGTTGGTGCTTAGAGCGGTTAGATCAGATGCCCTCCAATCTCGGCAGCGACGGTCAACCGAACGCCTCTGGAAATTCAGCTAGCTGTTTCTCCGGCGGACTTGCCTGATCCTCCGAATAACAACCCGAAACTCTTGTGCGGATAAATGCAGGTTGTAGTCTTGGCGGACTGGCCGGAGAGATCCCATTGGAACTGCAGAGACTCCTTGACGACGCCAAGGCGCTGATTAACGAGGCCCAATTGGATGACGGCTTCTGGCCCTGTGGTGTGCGGGACATGGTATTGGCGCAGACGCGCCATTCCAAACGCCCGTCATGCTCGGTCGTTGAACCCATGATCGGGCTTGTGCTTCAGGGCAGCAAGTCGGTTCAGTACGGAACCGAGCATGTCCGCTATGACGCAGGGGACGTCATTGTCGTGGGAAGCGCCCTGCCAATGGTCTCGGGCCTTGTGGATGCCTCGCCCGAAAACCCCTACATCGCCCTGTATCTCGGCATCGACATGCGCGTATTGCGGGGCGTCTACACCGACATGGGCGGCACCTCGCTGGACGATGCGGGGCCGGCCTTGGAAAGCGGTCAGGCCGATGTGGAAGTCATTGATTCATTTGCACGTCTTTTCCGTTTGCGCCGAGATCCGATCGCAGAGCAAACGCTGGGGGCCGCCGCCGTCCGCGAGGTTTATTTCCGGGTTCTGCGCAGCGACAAAGGGCGCGCGCTGCGCCGTATCATCCGCGCCGACAGCAAGGCCAACCAGGTCGCCAAGGCAATCGCGCATATCCGCAAAGAGTACCGCTCGACAATCAAAGCCTCGGACCTTGCCGCGATCTCGGGCATGAGCGCGTCGGTATTCTATGACGCTTTCAAACGGGTCACGGCCAACAGTCCGCTGCAGTTCCAGAAAGACCTGCGCCTGACCGAAGCCTTCCAACTGCTTCAGCAGACGGGAACGCCTGTATCGCGTGTTGCACACGCGGTTGGGTATGAAAGCCCGGCCCAATTCAGCCGTGAGTTCGCCAAGAAATTTGGCGTTCCGCCCCGAGAGCTGACCCGGGATCACGTGACCTGAGCTGCACGCTTTGCTCTTGGGTTTCGGAGAATCGAGCAAGAGTTGAGGAGGAAGCTCTGTGTTCCGCCCGGAGCGGACAGGTTAGGTTCATTCAGTACGCAACCGGGCGATGTTGCCCCCGAAATCGCAAGGATACCTGATGGCAGTCTCCGACCAAGTTCCTACAAATTCCGGATTTCACGCAAAAAGCACGGCGGCCGAAGTGCTGGCCGATATCGACCTGACCGGAAAGACCGCAATCGTAACCGGTGGCTACAGCGGTATTGGCCTCGAAACCGTCCGCGCCCTTGCCGACAAGGGGGCCGCAGTGATTGTTCCCGTACGCTCGGAAATCAAAGCTCGGGAGAGCCTGGCAAGCGTGGAAGGTCATGTCAGGACCGCACCGATGGACCTGGCGGATCTGGGATCAGTCCGACGGTTTGCCACGACGGTATCCAGCGACTTGCAAAACCTGGATCTGCTGATCAACAACGCCGGGATCATGGCGTGCCCAGAGGCCCGTGTTGGACCCGGTTGGGAATCCCAATTCGGTATCTGCCACATGGGCCACTTTGCCCTGACCAAGTTACTGCTGCCGCTTTTGGAGCAAACACCGGGCGCGCGGGTCGTGGCTCTCTCCTCAACCGCGCACAAGATTTGTGACGTCCATTGGAATGATATCCAGTTCGAAAAGACGGACTACGACAAATGGCAGGCCTATGGGCAAGCAAAGACCGCAAATGCGTTGTTTGCCAACGCCCTGTCCCGCCGTTTGGCAGCGACCGGCGGGTTGGCGTTTTCGGTACATCCCGGTGGGATTTTCACCCCTCTGCAACGGCACCTGCCGAAGGAAGAGATGATCGCACTGGGTTGGCTGAACGAGGATGGCGAGCCGTCCGAATTGGCCAAGGAGGGTTTCAAGACGCCCGAACAGGGCGCGTCAACAACGGTTTGGGCGGCGACGTCGCCAAAGCTGGTTGGCAAACCCGGGGTTTATTGCGAGGACGCTGACATTGCAGCCCCAACCGACCCCAACAGCCCGACGGCCCGATATTTCGGGGTCAACGCACATGCCTGCGATGACACATCGGCTGAAAACCTGTGGGAGATCAGCGAACGGCTACTGCAAGAGGCCTGATGCCCGCGCAATGCGGTTGGGATGATCCCGGCCGGACTGCGCTTTTGGGCGATAAGACAGCGCCAGGGTTTCAGACCACAATTTCGCCCCCTAGCCCTCTGCGCAGAAGGTCCTGGCCCGGGCTGGACCCCAACGGTTCAAGCCAGAGCCTGCTCGGGCGCTGGATCGGCGATCAACAGTTCGACATCTGACACGCCCAGCGCCACGGCCAACTGGCTTGGCGGGACCGTGTCGACGATCAACGTGTCCAAATCCGACAGTTCGCACACTTTGTGCAACTGCTTGTGATTGAACTTCTGGGCATCCAGCAGAAGATGGCGTTCCGCAGAACGGCCCAGCATCGCGCGTTTGACGGCGGCGATATCACCGATCGGTTCGCTGGGTCCATCCTCGGACAACCCCGAAGCGCCGATCATGCATCGATCGACATTGAACCGGCCCAGAAACTCCAGCGTTTCGTAACCAACGACCGCAGCCTCAGCGGCAAGATAAGCACCGGGGCAAACAATAACCTCGGCCGCGCTGCCGCCCAGTGTCACGGCCACCGGAATCGAATTCGTGATGACAGTGCAACGTATGTCGCGAAATGCCAGTGAGCGCGCCAGTTGTGCGGTTGTCGAGCCCGAGTCGATCATGACCGTCTCACCTTCACGCACAAGGCCAGCGGCGGCGTTTCCGATCCGCTCGCGTTCGGCAACCCGGGCCGCATTGCGCTCGTCCAGACTGAGATAATGCCCTTGCACCGGCGCCGACGCACCACCGTGCGCACGCGCAATCAGGCCGTCTTCGGCCAGCGCGTCAAAATCTCTGCGGACGGTCTCGGTGGATACGTCGAAACTGCGGGCCAGATCACTGATGCGCACGTGCGGGCGCAGCTTGAGTTCAAGCAGGATACGTTGACGACGATCGGATTTTTTCAGCCGATCCCGCCCTTTCTTGCTCTGTTTCTGACGTGTTTTGGCCTTTGACATCTCATTGACCCGGCTAGACGATAATCAACTTTTGTGGCGTTTACCTCATTTTTGCAAATATTTTGTTGCATTGCCCTCAAACTGGTGATGAAGATCGTCGGACTCACCCCATTGTGGAAGGCAGAATGTTGGCCATGCAACGGCGCAGCGCAAACAAGGTATCGAACGCATGATCGTGCTGGCCACCCATCTGGCGGCCGGGGTCGCCCTGCTTTTGTGGTCTGTCCGGTTGATCCGGACCGGAGTGGAACGAGCGTTCCTGCCCGAGTTGAAACGCGGCCTGAAAATTCTGTCTGAAAATCGAGTGTCCGCTGCATTGGGCGGCGGTATGGCAGCGATGCTGATGCAAAGCTCGACTGCGGTTGCATTGATCGGAGCCGGATTCGCGGTATCGGGCATGCTCGCCCCACCTTCAGCCCTTGCGCTGCTGCTGGGAGCAGAGGTGGGATCCGCCCTGATGGCAAAGGTGCTGACCTTGCCCGTCCAGGCGGTGATGCCATTCGCATTGCTGGTCGGGGTCGTGGTGTTTTTGAAAGCCGGACGGCGGCGGACGAAACAGATCGGGCGCATCACCATCGGTTTTGCCCTGGTGCTGTTGTCTCTTGGAATGATCCGCGAAGCCACAGTGCCAATCGGGGCCAGCCCAATCGTTCAAAGCATTGCGGCATATTTTCAAAGCGACTTGATCAGCGCTTATGTGGTCGGAGCAATTCTGGCGTGGCTCATGCATTCCAGCCTTGCCGCGGTGCTGACCTTTGCAACATTCGCGGCGTCAGCGCTGGTCGGCGGCACGGTGGCCGCCGCACTGGTCATCGGTGCCAATCTCGGCGGCGCCGTGATCTCATTCGCCCTGCTCTGGTCGCAGGAGCGCCCGGCCAAGTTGGTCGTCCTGGCCAACCTGGTGGCTCGGGCCTGTGTCACTTTGGTGGCGCTGGCCCTGCTGCTGACCGGCGTGCTGAACATATCCGCGTTCGGCACAGCGCCCGGTCAACAGGTAGTGATGCTGCACATTGCGATGAATGTCGCCCTTCTGGTCGTTGCGCTGCCATTTACCAACCTGCTGATCCGGTTGGCCGACGCGTTCGTTCCCCGCCATGCCAGCATCACCGCCGACAACGTGACCGCATTGGACCCCAGCGCTTTGGACCACGTGCCTCTGGCGCTGGCCTGCGCACAGCGCGAACTGCTGCGCATGGCTGAAACGGTTCAGGCGATGCTGGTGCCGACCATTCACCTGTTCCGTAACTGGGACCCCGAACTTGCCCGCACCATCGAACTGCGGGAGAACGATGTCGACCGCATGCATTTTGACATCAAAATCTACGTCTCGCGCCTGCGGGAAGGCGATCTGACACCTCAGCAGGAGAAAAAAACACTCGAGCTGGTGTCGATGGCCAACAACCTTGAAGAGGCTGCCGATCGGATCGCGGTCAACCTTGTGGCGCTGGCGAATAAAATGGCTGACGAGGGCATCACCTTTTCCAAGGAAGGTCTGACCGACATTGAACAATTCCACGATCAGATCACGACGAACGGCCAGTTGGCTCTGAGCATTCTGACCACCGGCGACGCTGAGGCGGCCCGCCAATTGGTGGCCGAAAAGGATCGCATCCGGATCGAGGAACAATACCTGCAGGAGCGCCACCTGAAGCGCCTGCAAAGTCGGGGTCCGGCCAGCATCGAGACAACCAATATCCACCAGGAGACGTTGCGCCTATTGAAGCAAATCAACGCGGCGCTGGCCTTTGTGGCCTACCCGATCGCCGAGGAGACGGGCGATCTTCTGGAAAGCCGTTTAGCCAAACCGCGTACAATCTCGGACGCACCTTAGCCACGGCACTCTTCGGATTGTACTTTTAAGGACCGGCAGCGAAGGCTCCCGCCCTTCCGTGAGTACAGGGCTTTTCTGGCTTCCTGAGTCCGGCAGAATTGACAGTCGGCCCCACCCACATGCTATCGTCATATCAGAATGTTATGATATAAAGCTGTTTCTTTGAATTCGAAGCTGTTGAATTGGGAGGTTCTCATGCTGCGACTCTACGTCTACTCAATGCTACTGACACTCGGCCCGGCAGGCGTTCTCGCCGACGCTGTACCGACCAAAGAAGCCGCAGAGGGAACCTTTGCCGAGCGTCCGTTCTCGCCCTATGCCAACCGGACATTCCCGGAGCGCCCTCTTTGGGGGGACACGCACCTGCACACAGGGTTGTCACTGGACGCCGGAACGTTCGGGAATACGCTGCTGCCGGATGACGCCTGGCGATTTGCCAAAGGCCAACAGGTCATCTCGTCGACCGGACAGCCGGTTCGGCTTGCGCGCCCACTGGATTGGATGGTTCTTACGGATCACACGGACCTGATGGGGTTTGCCCCGGACCTGCAGGCCGGAAACCCAGGGGTCTTGGCACATCCCAAGGGTCTGGAATGGTACGAAGGATACTCTGCGGGCGGGGACGAAGCTGCCAAAGCGGCGTTCGACATCATTTCCAATTTCTCGCAGATGACCCTGCCGGAAGACCTGCTTGAATCATACAGCCCCGGAGCGGACGCCTTTGCGTTTACCTGGGAACATATCGTGATGGCCGCAGAACGGCACAACGACCCGGGCAATTTCACAGCGTTCATCGGTTTCGAGTGGACCTCGGTGCCCAAGGGATTCAACCTGCATCGAAACGTCATGCTGCGCGATGGCCCGATCCGTGCGCTGCAGATGGTGCCGCCGGTCACGCAGCCGCCCTATGGGAATACGGATCCGAAGGCACTCTATGCGTGGCTCGAGGAGTACCAAGCCAAGACCGGAGGCCGTGCCGTTGCCTTCGCGCATAACGGCAACCTGTCGAACGGCTGGATGTTCCCGACCGAAGACACCTATCACGGCGGTAAGGTAGATGAGGAATACGTACAGAACCGCGCCAAGTGGGAGCCGCATTACGAGGTCACCCAGATCAAGGGTGACGGCGAAGCCCATCCCTATCTCAGCCCCGACGACCCATTTGCCGACTATGAAAACTGGGATGTCGGGAACCTCGATATCTCCGAGCTGAAAACTGATGACATGCTGGCCGGCGAATATGCGCGCGAGGCGCTGAAGCGCGGGCTGATGCTTGAAGAAAAATTCGGCGTGAACCCCTACAAGTTCGGGATGGGCGGCGCGACGGACAGCCATACGTCGCTGGCCACGGCCGAGGAAGACAACTATTTCGGCAAATCCGTAAGCGCCGAGCCGTCGGCCACACGCGTTCTGCACCCCTTTGTCGAAAGCGATCTGGGCGCCTTTGAGGGGCATACGCTGGTCGCATCGGGCTATACCGCCGTCTGGGCGTCCGAGAATACGCGCTCGGCCATTTTCGACGCGTTCAAGCGACGCGAGACATACGCCACGACCGGGCCTCGCATCGGGCTTCGTTTCTTCGGCGGATGGGATTTCGATGAGTCCGACCTGCTGACGCGTCTTGTGGCTGATGTGGGATACACCAAAGGCGTGCCGATGGGCGGTGACCTGCGTCCGCCCGAGGGTGAAGGCGCACCGAATTTCCTGATCGGCGCGCTGCGCGACCCCGTCGGTGCAAACCTTGATCGAGTTCAGGTCGTCAAGGGCTGGTTGGATGCCGACGGCGCGCTTCAGGAAAAGGTCTATAACGTAGCCTGGTCCGATGATCGTGCGCTGGATGCCAATGGCAACCTTCCCGAAGTCGGCAATACCGTCGATTTAGAAACCGCCAGCTGGAGCAACTCGATCGGCGCATCGGAATTGGTGACCGTTTGGACGGATCCAGACTTCGATCCTGACGCGCGGGCATTCTACTATGTGCGGGTTCTGGAAATCCCGACCCCGCGCTGGGTGCTGTACGACAAGCTTCGTTTTGGCATCGATCTGCCCGCCGAGGCCCAGTTGATCCATCAGGAACGGGCGTATTCGTCACCGATCTGGTACACGCCTCCAAGCGAATGAGCCAAGACCGAAACCGGGGGCGCGGGATCACGCCCTTGGGCCGGGGTCGTTGCAGCAACATCTTCACCCCAAGTTGAAATCGGCGATTTGACATGACGGGCCGTTGGGATCAACGATCGGGTATCGAATTGCCAGCAGGTCAGATCTTTCATGCGCTTTTACAAAGAACCGCTGTTCCACTTCATTCTGATCGGGCTGGCCATTTTCGGCTGGTTCTATCTTGTATCCGACAAGGTCGAGCCCCCGGTAGAGGCCGAAACGATCACAATTGACGGCGACGACATCGCGCTTTTGAAAACACGGTTCGAGGCCAGCTGGAAACGTCAACCCACCGACGCCGAGTTGCAGGCCCTGATCGATTCCTGGACCCGCGAAGAAATTCTTGTGCGCGAGGCCCGAAAGCTGGGCTTGGACCGTGGTGATCAGGTGATCCGGGCCCGCCTTGCCCGAAAAATGGAGTTTCTGACCACCGCAATTGCGTCCTCGGTCGCCCCAGAAGACGCTGTTCTGCAAGAGCATCTGGCTCAGAACGCAGACCGCTTCACGACCCCCCCTATGATCGCGTTTGATCAGGTCTATCTGGGTGATGCCCCAGACCCGGACGTTGTCGATGACGCTCTGCAAGCTTTGAACGGTGGCGCGGATTGGTCCAGCCTTGGTGTTTCGTCCTTGCTGGCGCGGTCGATGCCACTGACAGCCGCGGGCGCAATCGACACAACCTTTGGGCGCGGGTTTGCGTCTCAGCTTGACGGAAGCGAGCCGATGATCTGGATCGGCCCGATCAACTCGGGATACGGACAGCATCTTGTCCGCGTGACCGAGGCAAAGCCCGGTTATCTTCCGCCGCTGGCGGAGATCTACGATTTCGTTCTGAACGATTGGCGTAGGGCGACGGCTCAGGATCTGGCGCAGGCTCAATACGAAAGCCTGGCCGCCCGGTACCGGGTCGAGACACCCGAATCCGCTGAGGGCGGCTCGTGAAGACAGTCTTCTTTGTTCTGCTGGCCTTTTGGCTGGGCATGGTTCCACAATTCGGCCGAGCACACGCGCTTGACCCCGGCTATCTGGACCTGAACGAACTGGCGCCGGGCACCTGGAGAATCCTCTGGCGTATTCCCGACGTGAACGGACAACCCATGGAGATCGATGCGGTTCTGCCCGATCATTGCGCTCCGGCACATGGCCCGGAGCCAACAGCGGAAAACCAGGCGTGGGTGTCTTCTTGGATTGCAGAATGTGACGCCGAAATAGCAGGCCATGTTGTGACCATAGACGGGTTGGAGCGTCAGCAGAACGATGTCTTGCTGCGCGTTCGACTGCTGAATGCTGAACCCGTGACGCTCAGATTTACGCCGGATGAGGCCGAATTGATGGTTCCAGCGGAGCCGACGATCTGGTCGGTTTTTGGCAGCTACTTCCTGCTTGGGTTCGAACACATTCTGGGCGGCTGGGACCACCTGTTGTTCGTCTTTGCGCTTTTTGTTCTGGTGCGGAACCCATGGCGGTTGGTCGGTGCGATCACCGCGTTTACAGTCGCGCATTCGCTGACGCTGGCGATGGCGACGCTTGGGTTTCTCAACGTGCCCGCCGGCCCCGTCGAAGCCGTCATTGCATTGTCCATCGTATTCCTTGCTCTGGAAATCCTGAGGCACAAAGAGGGCGAGCTGCGGTTATCCGAGCAATACCCGTGGATCGTTTGCTTCAGTTTCGGCCTTCTGCACGGGCTCGGCTTTGCCGGTGCTCTGGCTGAAATCGGCCTGCCCTCGCAAGAGATCCCCGCAGCGCTGCTGGCTTTCAACATCGGCGTCGAGGCCGGTCAGCTTGCCTTTATCGCAGTGCTCGCGCTTCTGATTGCGATGTGGCGCCTTATCGCGCCACGGAACGCCGATTGGGTGACCCACTTGGCCACCCCGGTGACAGGCTATGCCATCGGGTGCATATCGCTCTATTGGCTGATCGAGCGGGTCAACGGGTTCTGAGCGCCTAAGCGGTCAATTCACAGATCTTTGCATTCCGGCACGGCGGTCAGAACCGATCCGTCATTGAGATGCTGCAACAGATTGTCCACCGTCAGATCACCCATAGCGGCACGCGTTTCGACAGTAGCACTGCCCGCATGCGGCAACAGAACCACGTTTGGCAACTCGCGCAACGCCTGTGGAACGCGGGGCTCGTCCTCAAAAACATCCAGCCCTGCCCAGCCAAGCGCACCGCTTTGCAGCGCCTCAATCAGAGCCGCCTCGTCAACAACAGATCCTCGGCTGACATTGATCAGCGTGCCCCCGGCCCCCAACGCCCGCATCACTTCGGCGTTGACCAGCTTGTTGGTCGACGGCCCGCCCGGCGTTATGCAAATCAGCACATCCACGTGTTTGGCCAAGTCGACCAGATTGTCGAAATATCGGTATGGCACATCCTTGGGACTGCGGGTGTGATAGGAGATTTCGGGCGACCACGGCCCCAGTTTGTCAGCAATCGCCTGGCCGATACGGCCAAGCCCCAGAATTCCAACCTTCTGATTGTCGGCTGATCGGGTCAAAGGGGCATTGCCTTCTGTTTCCCACCGGCCCGATCGGACGTACTCATCGTCGCGCACAAGCTCTCGGTAGCAGGCCAGCATCAGCAGAACGGCGGTGGTTGCGACCTCGTTGTTCAGCACATTCGGGGTGTGCGTTACGACAACTCCACGGGCTGCAGCAGCCGTTGCATCGACTGCATCATATCCCACCCCGTAGACGCTGATCATCTTCAGGTTTGTCAGTTGGGCCATCAGGTCGGGCGGCACGCCGTCATGTCCGTTCGTGACCACATGCGTGATGCGCGCGGCATCAAAATCGTCCAACTGGCGAATATCAAATGCGGTGGACAGCCGATCTTTCATCCGGTCGGTAATCCCGCCGATCTGCAAAAGCTCAGTCATCCTGACTGACCTTCTGCCGCTGCGTGCCCAGCCCGTCGATCCTCAGTTCCATCACGTCGCCCTTCTTCAAATAGACCGGATCGGGCTTGATCCCCATGCCGACCCCGGGCGGTGTGCCCGTCGAAATCACGTCACCGGGATGAAGGGTGAACAACTGGCTCAGATGCTCGATGATCTCGGCAACGGTAAAAATCATCGTCGCCGTGTTTCCCGTCTGCATCCGCTGACCGTTCACATCCAGGGACATGCCCAGCGCCTGAGGATCGGGAACCTCATCGCGGGTGACCAACCACGGACCGGTCGGACCGAACGTGTCGCAGGACTTGCCCTTGGTCCATTGTCCGGTCAGTTGCGTCTGGAAATGCCGCTCGGACACATCATTGACGATGCAATAACCGGCGACATAGTCCAAAGCATCAGCCTTGGAGACGTATTTCGCCGTTTTGCCGATCACCACACCCAACTCGCATTCCCAATCGGTATGGGTGGACCCGCGCGGCATCACAACGTCATCATAAGGCCCCACGATGGCGGAGTTTGCCTTGAAGAACAGGATCGGATGCTTGGGAATATCCGCGCCCGTTTCGGCAGCATGGTCCGAGTAGTTCAGTCCGATGCACAGAAATTTGCCGATCTTGCCAACGCAAGCTCCGATCCGCGGATCCCCTTCAACAATCGGCAAGCTTTCGGAATCAATTGCGCGCAGCCTGTCCAGCACGGCGTCGCCCAGCGTTTCACCGGTGATATCGGTGACATGGGCGGACAAATCCCGCAATTGACCCGCAGAGTCGACCAACGCAGGCTTTTCCGACCCTGCGGCTCCGTAGCGAACAAGTTTCATTTCGGTTCCTTTTAGTGATTGTCCCGCGGCAGGAATTGCCGCGCGATGTCCCTGAATTTGTCGGCGCCCTTCAACGTCATGCCGCGATCCAGACGATCGACCTTCTCGCGGAAGATCTCCTGCCAGGGTGACTGGTCGGGCGGGACCGAGTAGCCACCTGCGGCTTCCAGTTCGCGGGCACGTTCATGCAACTCCTCCAGCGGAACAAGCATGTCCGCCGTCCCTTTGCCCAGATCGATGCGCAACCGGTCGCCATTTCTCACCAGCGCCAGCCCGCCGCCTTCGGCCGCCTCGGGCGAGGCGTTCAGGATCGACGGGCTTCCGGAAGTGCCGGACTGGCGCCCATCACCGATGCAGGGCAGCGCTTCGATCCCCTGTTTCAACAGGTATGAGGGCGGCCGCATGTTCACCACCTCGGCCGCGCCCGGGTAACCTTTGGGCCCTGCGCCGCGCATGATCAGGATACAGTCTGCGTCGATGTTTTCTGCCGGATCATCGATGCGGTGATGAAAGTCCTCAGGCCCGTCAAACACGACCGCCCGGCCCTCGAATGCATTGGGGTCATCCGGGTTCGACAGGTAGGCATCGCGGAAAGCGGACGAGATCACCGATGTCTTCATGATCGCGCTTTCGAACAGGTTGCCCGAAAGGTTGATGAACCCGGCCTGATGCTTGACCGGATTCCTAACCGGCTTGATCACGTCGTCGTTCAGCGACCGACGTGTCCCGCAGTTCTCGCCCATCGACTGGCCGTTGACCGTCAGTGCATCGGGGTTGGGCAGCAATCCGGCATCAATCAACTCACCGACCACGGCAGGGACACCGCCGGCGCGCTGGTAGTCCTCTCCAAGGTATTTCCCGGCCGGCTGCATGTTGACCAGCAGCGGCACGTCGTGACCCAGGCTTTGCCAGTCATCGTTGCTGAGAGGAACGCCAAGGTGCCGGGCGATCGCGTTCAAATGGATCGGCGCGTTCGTCGATCCACCGATCGCCGAGTTGATGACGATCGCATTTTCAAATGCCGCCCGGGTCATGACATCGCTTGGGCGCAGATCCTCCCACACCATCTCGACGATGCGCTTTCCGGTTTCATAGCTGATCTGCCCGCGTTCCCGGTACGGGGCCGGTATCGCGGCGGACCCGGGCAGTTGCATTCCCAAGGCTTCGGCCAGCGAATTCATCGTGGTCGCTGTTCCCATCGTGTTGCAATAGCCAACCGAGGGCGCCGAAGCCGCTGCGATTTCCATGAACTCATCAGTGTCGATTTCACCGGCGGCCAGGTCTTCCCGAGCCTTCCAGATCACAGTTCCCGACCCTGCGCGCTCGCCCTTCCACCAGCCGTTCAACATCGGGCCGACGGACAGAGCGATTGCCGGGATATTGACGGTGGCGGCCGCCATCAACAGCGCCGGCGTGGTCTTGTCGCAACCGATGTTCAGCACCACGCCGTCGATTGGGTAACCAAACAAGCTCTCGACCAGCGAAAGATAGGCCAGATTGCGATCCAGCGAGGCAGTCGGCCGTTTACCCGTTTCCTGAATCGGGTGCACCGGAATTTCGATGCACGTGCCACCGGCCGCGATGATCCCGTCGCGCACACGTTTGGACAATTCCAGGTGGTGGCGGTTGCACGGGCTGAGATCGCTACCCGTTTGCGCAATGCCGATGATTGGCTTGCCGGATTGAAGCTCGGCGCGGGTCAGGCCGTAGTTGAGATACCGTTCCAGATACAGCGCGGTCATCTCGAGGTTCTCCGAGTTCATGAACCATTTCCGCGACCGCAGATCGTCCTTTGTTATCTTCGTCATTGGCCTGACCACCCCCCATCGATTATGTGTGTATGTCCTGTGGTGAAAGCACTCTCATCGCTTGCCAGGTAGACGACCAGTGCCGCTATTTCTTCCGCCTTGGCGACGCGGCCCATGGGTTGGCGAGCCACGAACTGCGCCATGGCCTCTTCCCTGCTGCCCAGCTCTTGGGCCAAGGCCTCGACCCGATCGCGCCAACTGGGGCTGTCGACCGTTCCGGGGCAGATACAGTTGCAGCGAATGCCCTTTGTGATGAAATCAACCGCCACCGATTTCGTCAGCCCAACAACCGCAGCTTTGGTCACGCCATAGACAAAGCGGTTGGGCGCGCCGATGATCGACCCCAGAGCGGAAGACATGTTGATGATCGAGCCGCCGCCCCGTTCGACCATCCCCGGCAGCACAGCCTTCGTTGTGCGCATCATGGACCGCACGTTGAGGTCTATCGCAAAATCCCACTCCTCGTCGGTGGCGTCCAGGATGGTCCCGTGATGCACGAAGCCCGCACAGTTGAACAACACGTCCGGATTTGCCCGCTCAACCCCCTGAGAGACGCTGGCGTCATCGGTGACGTTCATCTCGAAAATTTCGATATTTTCGAGATTCTCGGACCGAATCGAAGAAAGGTTTTCGAGGTTGATATCCGTCGCAAACACCTGCGCCCCTTCGCGCGCCATTGCGATTGCGCTGGCACGACCGATACCCTGTCCGGCAGCCGTCACAAGGACGCGCTTCCCCACAAGTCTTTCTGACATATGTAAAATTTACCTTTCACTACTTGCGATCAAACACCACGACCCCGGGCCCGAGTGCGACCGGGCAGCACCAAAAAATTCTGCATGGACACGCGACAGGCTTTGGCGCAGGAACTTGATGCCGTTAGCGTATGACAGAGATTTTGGTTTGGCTATAACCATGCGTGGTGCGGCCCGAAGGAGGATAAGCAAGTATGAGCGAACAGCGCAAAGTGACCCTTTTGGGCACCGGCCTAATGGGGGCGCCGATGGCACGAAACCTGCTTGCGGCAGGCTTTCCCCTGACCGTTTGGAACCGCAGCGCCGAAAAGGCACGACCATTGGCGGACCAAGGTGCCACGGTTGCGGACACCCCGGCCCACGCGGTTGCCCAAGCCGATGTGATCGTGACCATGCTGTCCGACGGATACGCAACCGGCGCGCTGCTGGAAGACCCTTCTTTCTGCGACCAGCTTAAACCTGGCGCCGTCTGGATCGACATGTCCAGCGCCAAGCCTGAACATGCCCGCGCGCAGTCTGCCCATCTCGAAACCCTCGGCCTGCGGCATCTGGATGCCCCGGTTTCCGGTGGCACCAGGGGGGCCGAGGCGGGCTCGCTGGCGATCATGGTGGGGGGCGACGAGGGCGTCATGCAGGAGGTACTGCCAGTCCTTTCCGCCATGGGGCGCCCCGTGCATGTCGGCCCCAGCGGCGCAGGTCAATTGTGCAAACTGGCCAATCAGACGATCGTCGCCGTCACAATTTCCGCCGTTGCCGAGGCAACCCTGCTGGCCGAACAAGGTGGCGCAGACCCGGCTGCTTTGCGCACCGCGCTGCGCGGTGGGTTTGCCGACAGCGTGATCCTGCAACAGCACGGAGAACGCATGTCCAACCGGGATTTCGTTCCCGGCGGGCTCTCGAAGTTTCAGCTGAAGGATCTGGACAACACCCTGGCTGAGGCGCGCGGTCTCGGCCTGGAACTGCCCAATACGCAAGCCGTACGCGACCGGTTCGAATACCTGATAAACGAAATGGATGGGGCCGAGCTGGATCACTCTGCGCTCTACCTCGAGCTCAGAAAACGGAATGGCATGTCGTGACGCATATCCTCATCATCGGCGGCGGTGGAATGCTGGGTCAGAAGCTGGCGCATCACATTTCGGCCGAGCAGACCTTTGGTCCGGACGCCCGTGTATCATTGTTCGACCTTTCATTTCCGGTCGAGGGTGCACCGGGAGAACAAATCGTTGGCGACATCGCGGCCCCGAACTCGGCCAAGCTTCTGGCAGCTCAGCGCCCTGACGTGATCTTTCATCTGGCCGCGATTGTCTCGGGTCAGGCAGAAGCTGATTTTGACCTTGGTTGGGACGTCAACTTGATGACGACCTGGGCACTGTTGAACGCATTGAAGGACGAGCATAACGCCACCAGCGGCGCCTACCGCCCGCGGCTGGTCTTCGCTTCGTCCATAGCCGTCTTTGGCGCCCCTTTCCCCGCAAGGATCGACGATGAATTCCTATGCGCCCCTCTGACCAGCTACGGGGCGCAGAAGGCTGCGTCCGAGTTGATGATTTCCGACTTCAGTCGAAAAGGATACATCGACGGCATCTCCCTGCGTCTGCCGACGCTGTGCGTGCGGCCTGGCAAGGCAAATGCCGCCGCTTCCTCCTTCTTTTCGGGTATCATACGAGAGCCCCTGAACGGGCTCGAGGCGGTTCTGCCGGTCGACGACACCGTTCGCCATTGGCACGCCAGCCCTCGGGCAGCGGCACGATTTCTGACCCACGCGGCCGATCTTGATACGAAACTGCTGAACGACCGGCGCGCCCTGAACATGCCAGGCATCAGTTGTACGGTCGCCGAACAGATCGAAGCTTTGCGGACCATCGCCGGTCAAGACGCGGTCAACCTGATCAAGCATGTTCCCGACCCGGACATAGAGCGCATTGTCAAAGGCTGGCCACGCGACTTTCAAACCGATCGCGCGCTTGAGCTGGGCTTCCGCGCAGAGTCGAGCTTTGAAGACATCATCCGCGTTTATCTTGAGGATGACTTCCGCGCTTAGTCGCCCATCGTCTTGCCTGTCAGATGGCGCTTGAGGTGGTCATGAATCTTCTGCTTGGTCTGTTGCTCATCGCCGGACAATGCGGCCTCGAGGATGTCGGCGTGATGCCGGATGTTCTCGGAGATGAACTCGAACCGCCGGTCCGCCACCATCAATTGCTGCCGGAACTGCGCGTAAATTCGGCCGTGCATCTGCTTCAACGTGTCCGACCCACAGGCCGATATCAGCGTTTGATGGAATTCCTTTTCCGAAGCAAACCAGATCTCGATCAGCTCGCTAGGGTCGTCGGTGGCATGAATGCGCTTTTCGATATGGCTCAGTTTGTGATGCGCCGCGGTCAGCCTGGCTTCCCAATCCACCCCGCCGTTGCGGATCGACATTACGGTGCCCTCTCCCTCCAGCAAAACGCGGATGTGGGTCAGCTCGATCAGTTTTTGCGGTGAACGCTTCGGGACGCGAAAGCCCTTCTGCTCCTGAAAGTCCACCAAACCCACCGATGACAACCGAAAAAGAACTTCGCGAACCGTGCTGGCCGAGCACCCATAGTCCTTGCGCAACTCTTCGGCCCGAACCTTGGCACCATGCTCGAATCCGTTCGAGATCAGACGCATTTTAAGGTGCTGATAAATATCTACTTCTTCATTCATTCCGGTTTGCACCTTTCAGGTCTGGCCCCTTAGTGTCCTAGTCGTATTTTCGATTTATTGCAAGAATCTCGAAATTTTTGGAAATTTCATATTTTTCTTGTTGCATTCGATTCGACCGCTTAACGTCTAGCAGCGTGTCGACAAGGGAGGCGGCAAGATCTCCTACCCGGCGCACTGCTCAACGTCTGGGAGGACATTATGAAAATAGTCAAGACAGCGGCTGTTGCGGCCGTAGCAACGACGATGGCGGCCGGTTTCGCGGTGGCCGAAACGACCAAACTGAGAATTCAAACCCATTTCTCGCCCGAAACGCTGTCCGGGCAGATGGCGGCAAAATACGTCGAAGACATCCAGGAAATGTCGAACGGCGAGATCGAAGTCGAGATGTTCTACTCGTCCTCGGTGGTCAAATCGGTCGAAACCTTCGATGCCGCGGCAACGGGCATCCTCGACTGCGACATGACCGGCGGCGGCTATCAGACCGGTAAGAACCCGGCCTTCCAGTTCGCGGGCGATCTGCTGGGCGGTTACCAGAACCCCTATCAGCAAATGGCATGGCTGCTGCACGGTGGCGGCAGAGATGCCGTCAATGACCTGTACAACGGCTACGACATGGAATTCATCGGCTGGTGGATCCCGGGACCGGAATCTCTGGCCTCGACAAAGCCGATCGCCAAGGTCGATGACTTCAAAGACTGGAAATTCCGTTCGCCCCCGGGCCTGGCCACCAAGGTGTTTGCCGAGCTGGGCGCATCGCCGATCGTGATGGACTTCAACGAAATCTTCACCGCTCTGGAAACCGGCATCATCGACGGCGCGGACGCTGCGAACCTGACCAACAACGTGGGTCTGGGTCTGTACGAAATCGCCGGTCACACGAACTATCCCGGCTTCCACTCGATGCCCGCAGACCACCTGGCCTGCCGCAAGGACGTTTGGGACGCGATGCCTGCACATCACAAAAAGATCATGGAAGTCGCGATGGACAGCCTGGCGCTGCACAATGCGACGATCAACGAAGTGCAGAACGCTCAGACCGCCAAGGACCTGAAGGCCAAAGGCGTTCAGCTGTATGAATGGTCGCCGGAAGATCTGGCCGCCTACCGCGCAGCCGTTCAGGTCGGGTGGACCGAGTTCGCCACGACCCCAGAGGCTAAGGCGCTGCTGGAAAGCCACATCAACTTCCTGCGCGATCTGGGCGCAATGCAATAATCGGGCTTCGGCCATTCAACAACAATCGGAAAGGCCGTGCTGACGGCCTCTCCGAATGTGCCCGGGACCCTGCATTTCATGAAAATCACCAAGATCACCAGCCATGTACTGCAGTACGAGATGCCCGAAGTCCTGGGGTATTCGCAGCAGTATTATGACAAGCGCACAACCCATCTGGTCGAGGTTCAAACCGACGAGGGCGTGACCGGCTGGGGAGAGTGTTTTGGCCCCGGCAACGTGGCAAGAGCCAACAAATCCATCGTTGAACAGGTCATTCAGCCGATGGTCCTGGGACTGGACCCTTTGGACAAGGACGTGATCTGGCACAAGGTGTACAACCTTCTGCGAGATCATGGGCAAGGCGGAATGCCGATACAGGCGCTGTCCGGCGTGGACATCGCCCTTTGGGACATCGTCGGCAAGGTGGCCGGTTTGCCGCTGCACAAACTCATCGGCGGCGCGCATCGGACAAGCGTTCCCTGCTACGGCTACGGAATGATGCTGCGGGATGAGCCGATTGCCGACCTTGCCGCCCGGTTCAAGGACGAAGCCGCAACGATCAAGGACATAGGGTTTGTCGCCACCAAGATGAAAACCGGGTTCGGACCCAAACCGGACGTACAGCTCTGCGAGGCGGTGCGTCGCGGGGTTGGCGAAGACTTCCCCTTCATGGTCGACGCGAATCATGCCTACACGACCTCGGACGCGTTTTATGTGGGCCGTGCCTTGGAAGAGCTTGGCGCCTATTGGTTTGAAGAACCGGTGGCCCCTGAGGATCTTGACGGCTATCGCGAACTGCGCGCGGGGCTGAAGATCAATATCTCCGGCGGCGAGGCTGTCTTCAATCGCTGGGCGTGGCGCGCGCTTCTCGAAAACCGCAGTGTCGATATCGCTCAGCCCGAAGTATGCGCGTTGGGCGGAATCTCGGAGTATCTGCGGGTACTTGCGCTGTGCCACACGCACTTCACCCCGGTCGTCAATCACGTCTGGGGAAGTGCGGTTGCTGTGGCCACCAACCTGCATCTGCTCGCGGCAATGCCGGCAATGCCGGGCGGGCTGCACCCTTGGGAACCGATGTTGGAATTCGACACCACGGACAACAAATTCCGCGACGATCTGCTGACCGTTCCGTTGGAGATTCAGAAACAAGTCAAGGCCAACAACGGCCGCGTGACGATCCCGACCGGCCCCGGATTGGGCGTCGAGCCGGACCTGGAGTTTATCGATCACCACCGGATCGACGGATAAGGACGAGGGCTACGTGATGCAAAAAAACTCAGGCGGAATACTGGAGTGGCTCATACCGCTCGCCTTCGTCGCAACGGCCAGTTGGCTCGTCTGGCATTTGCCGGCCTTCCTGTTGGACTGGCTGCCGTACACGTCCGACTCTCTGAAAAGCCAGGTAACGGAAATCTATCTGCGCAGCGACGTGACGCCCGAAATGGCCGGGGTTTTCGGCGGATTTGTCGATATAGTGGATATCGGCGCGCTGATACTGCTGCCGATCCTTGCGGTGATCGGAACCAAGACCGTCCAGCCGGCCGCGATGGAATACGAGGGTACGACTGCGATGGACCGCTTCGCCCTGTTCATCGGTCGGGTCACGATGATGATGATCGCCATCATGACGGTGGTGATGCTGTACGAAGTCTTCATGCGCTACATCCTCGAGAAGCCGACCGAATGGGCCAACGAGATGACGCTGTGGTTCGCCAGCTTCGTATTCCTGATGTCCGGCTACTATGCCATGCAGCAACGCAGCCATATCCGGATATTTCTGCTGTATGATGCGGTTCCTCGCTGGTTGCAGCGGGTGTTCGACACGATCTCGACCATCCTGATCGTGATGTTCGCGTTCTTTCTAGTCTACGGCAGCTATCAGCAGGTTTTCGTCAACAAACTTTACAAATGGGAGCTTTATGGCTCGGCCTTCAACCCGCCGATCCCGGCGACGTTGCAGCCCATGGTCCTGATCGTGATCACCCTTGTCGCCATGCAGGCCATTCTGAACCTGATCGCGGATTGGAACAAAGAACCGGAAATCCACACGGATGAACCGGACGAAGACGAAATTGAAATGATCAAACGAGCGGTGGGACAAGACTGATGGATATTGGAACGATCTCACTCATCCTGATGGTCGCCCTGATCGTGCTTCTGGCGATCGGGATGCCCTTGGGTCTGGCCTCGGCCTCGCTTGCGGTTCTGGTTCTTGTTCTGAAGTTCGAACCAACACTTCTTTTGAACCCGTTTTCATTCGGTGACGGCATTCTGACCGGACGCCCGGGGACTGGGCCACTCTACATTCTGGCGCAGAAGATATACGGGCTCTTAACGGACTACGTGCTCATATCAGTACCATTGTTCATCTTCATGGCATCGCTGCTGGAGCGGTCCGGGATCGCGCGCGACATGTATTCGTCGCTGAATGTCTGGCTGTCCAGAACACGTGGCGGCATTGCGATCGTGACCTCGATCATGGCGGTGATCATGGCGGCCATGTCCGGCATCATCGGCGGTGAGGTTGTCCTTCTTGGTCTGATCGCCCTGCCCCAGATGCTGCGCCTCGGCTACGATCAGAATCTCGCGATCGGCGTGATCTGCGCCTCGGGGTCGCTGGGGACCATGATCCCGCCCTCGATCGTTCTGATCATCTATGGGCTGATCACCGAAACCTCGATCAAGTCGCTGTTCACCGCGTCCTTCATCCCGGGTTTCATGCTGGCCTCGATGATCATCCTATACATCATCATCCGCACGCGGCTGAATCCCCACCACGCTCCGCTGCCGGAACCGGACCCGAACGACCCCGAGCCAACCGAAAAGCGCAAACTGTTTGCCGCCTTCATGAGCATCGTCGTCGCCGGATTTTCCACCGTTCTGTTTATCCGCGCCGCGTTTTTCGAGCTTTCCGGCTCGAACGCTGCCAGCCAGGGCGAGCCCGCACGGCTGGGTACCGCTGACTACCTGCCCTGGTTTGCTGGCATCACCATCGTCGCCCTTTTGCTGATATTCTTTGTCTTTGGTCGACAGCGCGCAAAAATCGGCTGGGAAATGGGCAAAGGCCTCGTTGCACCGCTTGTCGTCATCGGCGTCGTGCTCGGTTCGATCTATGGCGGGATCACCGGCATCACCGAGGCTGCAGGCATGGGCGCCTTCGCCGTTCTGATCATCGCCATCCTACGCGGTGAAGGATCGTTCGAACTGGTTTGGGACAGCTTGATGCGGACGCTCAAATCCACAGGCACCATCATCTGGGTTACGATCGGGGCCGCCGCGCTGGCGGGTGCCTACACCATTGCTGGCGGACCCCAATACGTGGCCGATCTGATCGTCGGGCAAGACTTGCCGACCATGCTGGTCATTCTGGTGATGATGCTGATCCTGCTGTTCATGGGCGCGTTCATGGATTGGGTCGGCATTGTGCTTTTGATCATCCCGGTCTTTCTGCCTATCGTCCTGCGCCTTCCCATCGATGAAATCGGACTCATCGGTCAGTTGCAGCCCAGCCATGTCGCGATCTGGTTTGGCGTCGTGTTCTGTATGAACATGCAGGTCAGCTTCCTGTCGCCCCCGTTCGGCCCGGCGGCGTTCTACCTGAAATCCGTGGCCCCGCCGCATATCAGCCTGACGGATATCTTCCGCGGCTTCCTGCCATTCATCGGGATCCAGCTGCTGGCGCTTTCCGTTCTTCTGATCTGGCCGGGCATCATCGCGCTGCTGTTGTGAGGTTGCACCCATGCTGACACAAGATCAGATTGGCAAGTTCCAGGCGGACGGATACCTCGTGGTCGAGGATGTAATTCCCGGCGATGTCCTGGATCGGGTACAGACCGAATACTCGGATGTCCTGAACCGGCTCTATGACGGTTGGTACGAAAAGGGGCTGGTCAAGGACGAGCCGTCAGGAATGACCTTCTGGGACAAACTTCTGTCCGCCTATCAGGCCGGTTGCGACTATTTCCAGCCGCTGGACATCTCGCTGCCCGGCGACCGGATCATGGCTGACACACCGTTCCATATTGGGCCCGCCGTGTTCGACCTGCTGACGGCCCAACCCATGCTGGACATCGTCGAGCAGTTGATCGGGTCAGAGTTGGTGAGCAATCCGATCCAGCACGTTCGGCTGAAGCCCCCTGCCCTCAAGCTGTCCAAGGATGAGGTGCGCGCGCATATCACCGCAACGGACTGGCATCAGGACCGGGCAGTTGCGTTGGAGGATGCGGACCAGACCGACATGGTCACGGTCTGGATTGCCGTCAACGATGCAACGATCGAGAACGGCTGCCTGCAAGTGCTGCCTAAGGCAAAGGGCCAATCCATCCTACCGCATTGCGCGCGGACGCAGACAGGCATTGCCGACGGATTCATTGACGAAGAGCGAGCCGTGCCCTTGCCCGTCAAGGCAGGCGGGGTCATCCTGTTTCATCCTCTGACGCCACATGCGTCGTTGGTCAACGAAACGGACCGGTTCCGCTGGTCGTTCGACATCCGCTTCAGTGCGGCAGGCCAGCCCACCGGTCGAGACCATTTCCCCAGCTTCATCGCAAGGTCCAGATCGCGCCCCGAAACCGAGCTGCGGGATTGGCGTGTCTGCAAATCCAATTGGGAGGCGGCGCGAGCAAAGCTGTCTGGACAGCCGCATATAGATATTCACCGGTGGACATCGGACTCGCCGTTCTGCGCCTAGCTGCAGCCGCCAGGAAAGCTGATTATGACTTTTGTACGTTTAGATCGAACGGATAGCGTGGTGGTTGCAACTCGGCTGCTGGAGGCCGGCAGTGTGGTCGAAGGCGTCACGACCAATGCGCGCATCCCATCGGGCCACAAGGTCGCCACGGCGACCCTTGCACCCGGTGATCCGGTCAGAAAATACGCCCAGATCATTGGTTACGCCACCCAACCGATCCACCCCGGCGATCATGTACACACCCATAATGTCGAGTTCCGAAACACCAGCGTGGACTATGAGTTTGCGACGGATCACAGGCCTATGAGACCCGCCACCTCGGTCGATACGTTCATGGGCTACCATCGGGACAGCGGTCGGGTCGGCACGCGCAATTACATTGCGGTTCTGACCACCGTGAACTGTTCTGCTACGGCGGCCCGCATGATCGCTAACCACTTCACGCCGGACAAGCTTGCCGCGTATCCGAATGTCGACGGCGTGGTGGCCTTTGTCCACGGAACGGGCTGCGGAATGGCAGATTCCGGCGACGGTTTCGAAGCTCTTCAACGGGTCATGTGGGGGTTTGCAAAACATCCCAACCACGCTGCCGTTCTGATGGTCGGTCTGGGCTGCGAAATGAACCAGATCGACTGGCTGCTGGACGCATATGGGTTGAAGCAGAGTCCAACCTTCCAGACGATGAACATCCAAAACGTTGCCGGGTTGCGTCGGACCGTGGAAATGGGCATCAGCAAGATCAACCAGATGCTGCCCATTGCCAATGAGGCAAAGCGCAGAGAAGCCCCGGCGTCTGAACTGATGGTTGCGCTGCAATGTGGTGGATCGGACGCTTGGTCCGGTGTGACGGCGAACCCGGCGCTCGGACATGCCTGCGACCTGTTGGTCGCTCAAGATGGCACGGGTGTCCTCGCGGAGACGCCCGAAATCTACGGAGCCGAACATCTTTTGATCCGCCGTGCCCTTGACCGCGCAACTGGGGAAAAACTGATCGGACTGATCGATTGGTGGCAGGACTACACCGCCCGCAATCACGGTTCGATGGACAACAACCCAAGCCCCGGCAACAAGCAAGGGGGTCTGACGACCATCCTCGAGAAATCGCTGGGGGCTGCGGCGAAGGGCGGAACCACCCCTTTGACCGGTGTATTCAAATACGCCGAACCCATCACCGCCAAAGGCTTCACCTTCATGGACAGCCCCGGATACGACCCGGCCTCGGTGACCGGCCAGATCGCGGCCGGGTGCAACCTTGTGTGTTTCACCACGGGGCGCGGTTCGGCCTTTGGGTCCAAACCGGCACCGACGCTGAAAATCGCCACCAATTCCGAATTGGCGGCGCGCATGCCCGAAGAAATGGACGTGGACGCGGGCGACATTCTGACCAAAGGCGTCAGCGTCGAAGAAAAAGGACAGGAGATATACCGACGGCTGCTCCAAGTCGCCTCGGGCGCGCGAACCAAGTCCGAGGCGCAAGGCCTGGGTGACTACGAATTCGTTCCCTGGCAGATCGGAGCGGTGATGTGAAACGGATCCTCGTAGCCGGCGGCGGATTGATCGGTATCCGCCACGTCCGCGCCGTCATTGAGCATCCCGGCTGCACGTTGGTCGGGTTGGCCGATCCGGATGGCTCAATCCAGATCGACGCGCCGCGTTTTGCCAGTATGGACGAGGTGCAGGACACAGTGGATGGTGTCATCATCGCGACGCCGACCCGCCTGCATGCCGAACATGGCATTCTGGCCGCATCCCGCGGTTGGAATATGCTGATCGAAAAGCCGGTTGCCGCGTCGGTCGATGATGCCCTGCGCCTTAAGACGGCTGTTAGCGAGGCCAATGTCCGCAGCCTGGTCGGCCACCATAGGCGGTACCACACAACCTTGCAGCACCTGAAGGAGGTGATCGCGCAAGGTACGATCGGACAAGTCATCAACGTCTCGTTGCTGTGGGCCATGCGTAAACCCGACAGCTATTTTGAACAGAACTGGCGGACTTCCGATGGCAGCCCGGTGATGATCAATCTCGTGCACGATATTGATGTCCTGCGCTTTGTGATCGGAGAAATCTCGGATGTCGTCGCCCTGCCCGGTGCGTCGATCCGCGAATCTGATCGGATCGAAAGCGGCGCTGTCGCGATCGCATTCGAAAACGGCGCGACGGGTACCATCAGCTTTGCCGACACCGCGCCCAGCCCTTGGGGGTTTGAAGCCGGAACCGGCGAAAATCCGAACATCGGCACGACCCGCCAGGACATGATGTGGATCACGGGAACCAAGGGCGCCTTCAGTTTTCCATCCATGACCCTGTGGCGCGGACAGGATTGGGGCACTGCGGCCCAAAAAGACCAACTTCCAAGGCCGGACCAAACACGCACACCGCTGGAGGCGCAACTGGATCACTTCCTTGACGTGATCGATGGCGCCCCACCTTTGATCGACGTCGAGGATGCAGCCCGAACGCTCGAAGTCACATCACGCATCGAACAGGAGCTGAAGGCGCGAACGGCCCGAGCGCGGGCCCCGGCCTGACTGAGACGCGGCAGGGCAAAATATCGGACCATTCAAAAGACCAATGACTATTCCCCGGGCAATATGAGCAATCAGACTGCAAATCCGCTCGCGACAGACACAAGAATGAAAACCAGACATATTCACGGAAAGGGAAACCAATGAGCAAACCATCAATCGGGTTTATCGGCCTGGGACTTATGGGCGGAGCCATGGTGAGCCGGCTTTTGGACCAGGGATACTCTGTCACGGTGTTGGGAAACCGCGACCGCACACATCTGGACGCCGCGATTGACCGGGGCGCCCGCGAGGCGCAAAACGCCCGGGAACTGGCTCAGGCCAGCGACATCGTGATGCTGTGCATGGGAACGTCCGAACAGGTCGAGGGCCGTATGCGCGGTGCTGATGGAGTGATCGCGGGACTGAAGCCCGGGGCGATCGTCATCGACTTTGGCACCTCGCTTCCGGGCAGTACACGCGCCCTGGCCGAGGAGGTTGCCGCAGCCGGCGGAAGCTATCTTGACGCGCCACTGGGCCGGACGCCGTCGCATGCACTGGAAGGCAAGCTGAACATCATGGCGTCCGGTGACAAGACTGCCTTTGACAAGTCCGAGCCGACACTGAAGGATCTGGGTGAAAACGTCTTTTACCTGGGCCCTGTCGGATCGGGACATACGATCAAGCTGATCAACAACTTCTTCGGAATGACGGTCGCGAACGCGATGGCTGAAGCCTTTGCAATGGCTGACATCACCGGCGTTGACCGCAAGCAGCTGTATGACGTCATGGCCGCAGGGCCGCTGCATTCCGGCATGATGGATTTCGTCAAAGCCTACGGTGTCGAGAATGATCCAAACCAGCTGGCCTTTGCCATCAAGAACGCGGCAAAAGACCTTGGGTATTATGATCGAATGGCGCGCGAGGCCGGCGTTACCAGCGTGATGTCGCAGGGCGCGCTTTCGGCGCTGAACGACGCGCGCGACCACGGTCAGGCGGATGACATGGTCAGCCAGATGGTTGACTACTACGTCAAACGTTTCAACACCTGATCTATGGCCGTCATCGCCAACCCCAACGCGGACCTGCCGCGCCTTGGCATCGTGCTGATGCTGACGGCGTGGCTGTTCTTTTCGCTGGTTGACCTTGGGGCCAAATGGTTGGCGTTGGCCGGCGTGCCGGCGTTTCAGTTGGCGTTCATGCGCTATGCAGGGCACTTCGTGATCTCAGTGGGCGTGATCGCCAAGGGCGGGATCGAGGCTGGCCGGTTCAAGACCGACCACCCTTGGCAGGTGATAAGCCGGGCATTACTGCTGATCTCGGCGACCGTTTTCAACTTCTATGCCCTGCGGTTTTTGCCTCTGACCGTCGTGTCGGCAATCATGTTCTCAAGCCCGGTCATCGTGTGCTTCCTGTCCGTTTTCGTGTTGAAGGAGAGAGTGGGACCATGGCGTTGGGCGGCTATCATCCTGGGCTTTTTGGGGGTGCTGGTTGTCGTGCGGCCGTTTGGTTCGGCTTTTCATCTGACCATGCTGCTGATCGTCTACAATGCCACCGCTTTGGCCTTGTACTCGATCATGACGCGCAGGCTGTCGGGGGTTGTTGCCGTGGACACCATGCAATTCTACCTCGGACTTACCGGTACAGTGGTCCTGCTGCCCTTCGCCATCTGGTTTTGGATCCAACCGGAAAACACGTGGAGCATGATCGTCCTGATCAGTCTTGGCGTCTTTGGATGGTGCGGGCATCAACTGCTGACGAACGCGCATCGGTTCGGAACGGCGAACCAGCTGATGCCATTTACCTATTCGTTCCTGATCTATGTTGCGATCTGGGGTTATCTGTTCTTTGACACGGTACCGGACGCATTCACGTTGGCAGGGGCTGCGCTGATCATGGCTGCCGGTCTCATCATCTGGAAAAGAGAAAAGAAATGATGCGAATTGCCTGCATCGGCGAAGCAATGATTGAATTGTCCATGCTGGAAACCGGCGCGAAGGTGGGTGTCGCGGGCGATACGCTGAACACGGCCATCTACATGCACCGCGCAGCGCCTGACCTGCAGGTGGAGTATGTGACATGTCTGGGCGACGACCCGTTCTCGGGGCGCATCGCGGACTTCATCGCCAGTCATGGCGTCGGGACATCCGGCATCCGCATCATTCCGAACGCCTCTCCGGGCCTGTACGCGATCACGACCTCTGCGGACGGTGAACGCAGCTTTACCTATTGGCGCAGCGAAGCGGCCGCCCGTCAGCTTTTTTCCGATCACGATTTCAGCTCGTTGAACGGTTATGACGTGCTGTATTTGTCGGGGATTTCTGTGGCCATTCTTCCGCATTCGGTAAGGCTTGCGCTTCTGGACTGGCTCGAAGGCGCTTCAGTCCGGTTGGTCTATGACAGCAACTTTCGTCCGCGTCTTTGGGACAGCGTTGAACACGCCCGGCAGATCAACCAACGGCTTTGGCGGCGTGCTGACTTTGCCCTGCCATCCATCGACGACGAGATGGCACTGTTCGGGGAAAGCGCCGATCAGGTGGCGGCACGCTTTGCGGGTCATCACGGAGTCGGCGCGTTGAAGCGCGGAGAGAATGGCCCCCTGTCCATCGGTCAGAACATTGACCAAACCTATGAGCCTGCCAAAAACGTGCTGGATACGACCGCGGCGGGCGACAGTTTCAACGGTGGGTACCTTGCGGCGTTGCTGACTGGGAAATCACAGGCCGAGGCCTTGATGGCTGGACACAATCTGGCATCCACCGTTGTTCAGTTCCGCGGCGCGATCATTCCCGGATAAGCGGCGCGAGATCCTCGGCTCCGACAAGACGCAAAAGCGGCACTAGCGGATCTGGCTGCTTGGCAGCCAAAGCGATTTCCGACGCGCACGGATCGTTCAGCGCCCTGCCCTTGGCGGTCTCGGACATGCAATAGGAGATCCAGGCCCGCATCCCCGCAATCACCGCCTGAGAGCCGGTCTCACGGAGTGTGGGAACAAATCGATAGGGCAGCTTCTGGCTACCATCCATCGCGATTTGGTCCAGACGGTGCGCCAGCTCGGGGTTTTCAAAACGGCGCAACAGAGCCTCGGCATAGTCCGGAGCTTGCGCTTGCAGCGCTGCGGGCAGCGTTGCGCCCGCATCCTTCATCAACTCGGAAACCAGCGGGCGCAGAACCGGGTCTCGAACCGCTTCGTGGACATAGGTCAGACCTCTCTCCAACCCGGCATAAGCCAACAGGGAATGGGCCCCGTTCAACATGCGCAGCTTTCGCATCTCGTGCGGGGCCACGTCATCGACCAGTTGCACGCCCTGCCAATCCGGATGTGGGCCAGCAAAACTGTCTTCGATCACCCACTCCGAGAACGCCTCGGTCGGAACGGCCATAGGGTCACCGCTGATTGCGCGAACGGCGTCCGTTGTGGCCGGGGTGATCCGGTCGACCATCGCGTTGGGAAAGCGAACGACGTCCCAATTGACGTCCAGACCGGCTGCATTGGCAAAATCGGATACGGCCGTTTCGAGCGTTTTTCCGTTCTCCATACGATTGTCGCAGCTCAGCACCGTCACTGGCTTGCGCCGTTCCGCAAGACCAAAGGCAAGAAACCCGATCAGCGTTGCGGGCCCCTGCCCCGCCAGATCGGCGACAATCGCCGGGTCCCGAAGGTTCAGCTTGCCCGCGGCATCAAGATGATAACCTTTCTCGGTCACTGTCGCCGAGATGATCTCGGCATCCGCCATCACATCGAAAACCGCTGCACGATCCTCGGGCGCGACCAGAACATCCCTCAGAACTTTGATGCGACGGACACCCTGCCCCTGTACGCACAGATCGTACTCGAAACCCTGTCGGGCCAATCCATCCCGAACCGAGGATGAACGCAGGCTGACGCCGACAACGTCCCATCCGCCCGCTTGATCGGTGTAGTCCAGCAAATGCGCCCGGGCAAAGTTTCCGAGGCCGAAGTGAAGAAGTGTACCCATCTAGCTTTGCAACCCATAAACCTGTTTCGCCAGATCGACCGCCAGCAACCGAGCAAGATGCTCGGCACTGTCCCGACCGAAGTAACCGCGCGCAACCTGCTCGGCCAAATGAATCGCCACGCCTCGCCGCCAGAGGTCATGTCGTGCAGGAATGGACAGAAAGGCTCGCGTGTCGTCATTGAATCCGGCCAGGTTGTAGTACCCGGCCGTCTCAACGACCTGATCGAAATACCGCGCAATCCCAGCCGGGCTGTCATGGAACCACCAAGGCGGTCCGATCCGAAGGCACGGCCAATGTCCCGCCATAGGGGCCAATTCACGGGCATAGGTGCCTTCGTCCAGTGTGAACAGAATGATGCGCAGTTCCGCTGAGTTTCCGACCCGGTTCAACAGCGCCTCAAGGCCCGTGACCCAATCCATCGCGATTGGAATGTCGGCCCCCTTGTCCCGTCCGAAGTCCCGCATTACCGAGTCGTTCGTGTTGCGCTTGCTGCCTGCATGTATTTGCATGGTCAGTCCATCATCGACAGACATCTGCGCCATTTCGATCAGCATATGCCCATAGAACCGGCGCGCGTCCTGTTCGGTCCCTTCCCGCCGTCTCAGCCGTTGGTAAAGCGCATCCGGGTCCTCCAGCCACTCGGTCTGTACGCGTTCGATACCGTGGTCCGTGGCGGTACAACCAAGCTGGATGAAATAAGCCCGCCGCATCCGCAGCGCGTTGAGGTAGCCATCATAGCTGTCCAGATCGCAGCCTGTCAGCTCGGCCAACTTGTTCAGGTTCTGTACGAACTCCGGGTCCGCCCCATCCAAAACCCCGTCCGGGCGGAACGTCGGAACAACCCGCCCGCCCCAACCGCTTGCACGGATCTCCTGATGCTGTGTGAGAGTGTCGAGAGCCGAATCCGTAGTGGCCAGAACCTCGATCCCGAACCTGTCGAACAAAGCCCTCGGGCGAAAATCGGGTTGCGCCAGCTTTTCGGAGATCTTGTCGTAGATCAGATCTGCCGTACGCGAAGACAACTCCTCAGACACGCCCAGCGTTTCATGCAGCACGTAGTTCATCCAGATCCGGGAAGGCGTTCCCAGAAACAGATGCCAGTGCTCGGCAAAGGTGCGGAAAACGGCGCGAGGATCCTTCTTTCGCCCCTCTTCCCCAACGCCGAGTTCCGACAAGGGAACTCCCTGCGAATAGAGCATACGGAACACGTAATGGTCGGGGACCACCAACAGCTCTGCCGGGTTGGGGAACGGCGCATCGGTTGCAAACCACCCCGGATCGCAGTGACCATGCGGAGACACGATCGGCAGGTCCTTGATGCCCAGGTACAGGTCTTCTGCCATCCCATTCAAATTGCCAGTCAATTCTGCCTCCGATACTGCTACCCGCAATTGTTAACACAGTTTTTAATGGTTGCATCTTTCCCGTTCGAACCCGCAGACTGACCGGGTGATCCGGGGGACTGAATGAATATTGCGCTGATTGGTTTGGGGATGGTTTCTGGCACGCATGTCGCCGCCATTCGGGCATCGGATCAAGGCCTCAGTCTTGCCGGAGTCCTCGGGCGCAGTCCTGACAAGGCAGCTGAGTTCGCGCGGCGAAACGAGACCCGCGCATTCGTCTCGGTCGAGGAAATCGCAAACGACCCAAAGGTCGACTTTGCGATCATCGCAACCCCGCCCGATCAGCGCACAGAGTTGGTACAGATTCTTTCGACCGCTTCGAAACCTATCCTGATGGAAAAGCCCATCGAAAGAACGCTGGACGCCGCGAAAGCCATTGTCGGGCAGTGCGAGGCCTCTGGCGTACCGCTGGGCATCGTTTTTCAGCACCGCGCCCGCGCCGCCTCGCATGCGCTGAAATCGGCCATCGAACAGGGGGAACTGGGCACGATCGCCACAGTGGAGATCCGTGTCCCCTGGTGGCGCGATCAGAGCTACTATGACGAGCCAGGGCGCGGCACGTATGCACGTGACGGAGGCGGCGTCATGATCTCGCAGGCGATCCACACGCTTGACCTCGCGATGTGGCTACTGGGGCCGATCTCGGACATTCAGGCCGTGATGAGAAAAACTCCACTACACGATCTCGAGGCCGAGGATTGGGCGGGTGCAATCTTTGAAATGGACAACGGCGCGGTGGGAACGTTGATGGCAACTACCGCCGAATATCCCGGGGCTGCTGAGTCCATCACGATCCAGGGCACGCGCGCCAAAGCGCATCTGGAGTCAGGTGTCCTGACCGTGACCACTTTCGACGGCCGGGAATCCACGGTCGGCGAAACCGCCGCCACAGGCGGAGGGGCCGATCCCATGGCGTTCACGCATGCGTGGCACCAAGCGGTCATCGAGGACTTCGCCAAGGCCGTTTCCAGTGGAACGCAACCTATGGCCACAGGACGCAGTGCCCTTTTGACCCACGCCGTCATCGACGCGATGCAGATCGCCAATCGAACCGGCCAGAAAACACGAGTCATCTCATGAGCCTGACCTGCGTCGCCCTTGGCCTGGACCACCGCCATATCTATGGCATGACAGAAAACATGCGCAAAATCGGCGTAGACTGCGTTGGCTATTGGACACAGGGCGATCCGGAGACGCTGGCGGGCTACGTCAAAAGGTTTCCCGATATTCCGCGGCTGGCCCGACTGGAAGACGCCCTGACCAGCGGGGCGGATCTGGCGCTGATTTCAGCGATACCGGCAGATAGGGCCGCGTTGGCGGTCCGCGCGATGCAGAACGGCATGGATGTCATGAGCGACAAGCCGGGCTGCACGACGTTCGAGCAACTGGACCAGATCAAGCGAACGGTTGCGGACACCGGTCGGATCTGGTCGGTGAACTTCTCGGAACGGTTCGAAACGCCCGTCAGCACCCGGGCCACCGAGCTGGTCGAGGCCGGTGCCATCGGGCGCGTGGTCCAGACGGTCGGACTTGGCCCGCACCGATTGAACCGGGCAACCCGGCCTGAATGGTTTTTTCGGCGTGACCGCTATGGCGGCATTCTGACCGACATCGCCTCACATCAGATTGATCAATTCCTACATTACACAGGTTCAAAAAGCGCAGAAATCACGAACGCCTACGTGGCGAACTACGCATACCCGAAGGATCCCGGATTGCAGGATTTCGGCGAGGTCAATCTGCGCGGCGAGAATGGCACCGGGTACATCCGGGTTGACTGGTTCACGCCAGATGCCCTGCCAAACTGGGGGGATGGTCGTCTGACGATCCTGGGCACCGAAGGCTATGTCGAGTTGCGGAAATACGTCGACGTGGGTGGAGCCACGGGGACAGATCATCTGATCCTCGTCAACGGAGAAACCTGCCAAAAGATCGACGCATCCGACGCCGGCCTCCCCTACTTTGCGCGCCTGGCCGATGACATTCGCAACCGGACTGAAACCGCAATGACGCAGACCCACTGCTTTACAGTCATGGAACTGGCACTGCGCGCGCAGGAAATGGCGGAACGCAGATGATCAACGTTGCGATCCTCGGCGCAGGTATCGGTGCGCAACATCTGGACGCTCTGGAACGGCTTGACCGCACCTTTTGCGTAGCCGCCGTGGTCGACCAGAATACGGACCGGATCGAACAGATACGACAGAACTCGGGTTTTCGAACACTGACCAACATTCAGGACGCTCTGGATGATCCGACGATTGATGTCATCGACATCTGCCTGCCGCCGCATCTGCATGTACCAACCACGCTTGCGGCACTGGCCGCAGGAAAACACGTTGTCTGCGAAAAGCCTCTTGCGACCTCGATGCGGGATGTGGATCGGATCACGGCAGCCGCACGCAACGCGGGCAAGCATGTGTTTCCGGTTTTTCAATACCGGTGGGGCACGTCATTGGCCCAACTGCGCCACCTGCAACGCGCAGGCCTGACCGGAGCGGTCCAAACTGCCGCGCTTGAAACCCATTGGTCCCGAGGGGCGGACTATTACGCGGTGCCGTGGCGGGGAACATGGGCCGGTGAACGCGGCGGCGCGGTTCTGGGCCATGCCATCCACAACCATGATCTGCTGACACATATTGCGGGCGATATCGCCTGGGTGTCTGCAATGACCACAACGCGGGTCAACCCGATCGAGACCGAAGACTGTGCCGCAATCTGCTTTGGCATGGCTTCCGGAGCCTTGTGCACAAGCAATATCACCTTGGGCGCTGCCACGGACGAAACCCGCCTGCGGTTCGTCTTTGAAAAATTGACCGCCACCTCTGGCACCGAACCTTATGCCCCGGGTCAAACGCCCTGGTCATTCGTCGCGCGGGACCCGGCGGATCAAGCCGCTATCGACGCGGCTCTTGCAGCCGCCGCTGCCGAGCCAACGGGGTTCGAAGGGTTTTTTACCGAAGTCGGCAAGGCGCTGCGGTCCGAGGCAAATTCGGCCGTTACGCTGAAGGATGGCGCTGCGTCCATCGGCCTTGTTACGGCGATTTATCACGCGGCGCGCACCGGGCAGCGCGTTGCCCTTCCCATCAGGCCCGATCACCCACTGTATGAAGGATGGCTGCCATGAAACAATGCTGGCGTTGGTTCGGACCCGATGATCCGATCGCTCTGGCCGATCTACATCAGGTCGGGGTTCAGGGCATCGTTACTGCGTTGCATCACATCCCGCCTGGACTGCCCTGGGACGAACCGAGCATCGCCGACCGGCAGGCCGTTCTGGCCGCGGCCGGGTACAGTTGGGACGTTGTCGAAAGCCTGCCAGTCTCCGAGGCGATCAAGACGCAGTCGGCAGACATGGCCGAGCATCTGCAGGCGTACAAGTCCAGCCTCAGGGCTCTATCCGCCAGTGGCATCAAAGTTGTTTGCTACAACTTCATGCCGATCCTGGATTGGACGCGCACCGCCCTTCGTGCCCCACAGCCGCATGGCGGAACGGCCATGCTGTTCGACCTGACCGATTTTGCAGTTTTTGACATACATATTCTCGAACGTCCGGGCGCGTCCGAAGACTATTCCAACACCGTCCAGCAAGTGGCCAAGGATCGCTTTTCGCGCATGTCGGAGGAATCCAAGGCCCAGTTGCAGCACAATGTCACCGCGGGGCTGCCCGGCGCCAACGATCAGTGGAGCGTAGAGGACGTACGCGGCTTGCTGCAGACATATGCCGAGATAGACCGTGACCGGCTGCGCGCGAACCTCATCGACTTCCTGTCTGAAGTCGCCCCGGTCGCCCAAGAATTGGGTCTGCGCTTGTGCTGTCATCCCGATGATCCACCCTTCTCGTTGCTCGGTCTGCCGCGGGTCATGTCCAGTACCGAGGACTACGGCGCCGTACTGGATGCGGTTGATATGCCCGCGAACGGCGCAACCTTGTGTACCGGATCGCTTGGTGTTTCCTTCGAATTCGATGGGCCAGACTTCGTGCGCCGGCATGGCGACCGGATTCACTTTGTTCACTTGCGAAATACCCGACGCATCGCGGGGTCGGACAGCCAGAAGCCGGATTTCTATGAGGCTCCGCATCTGGAGGGCGACACCGACATGGTCGGAACCATTCGCGAGTTGATGAACGAACAACGCCGCCGCAAATCTCAAGGGCGTAGTGACTGGCAAATTCCGATGCGACCCGACCACGGACAAGAGCTGCTGAGCGATCTGGGCGGACACAGCACTCCCGGCTATCCGCTGATCGGACGCATGCGCGGGTTGGCGGAACTGCGCGGCATCATGGCGGCGTTTTCCTGACACGTCGGATCAGGCAGTTTCTTTCCGCCAGTAACACTTCTTTGCTTGCCTGTGTGCCGCATTCTTCGTTTACTTGCGTGACGTAAACGGGCAGCGGGGTGTCTTCCGGACTCGCCCGACGTCTGTTCAAGACGCGTGAAACTCCCGCGAAAACCGATGCCTTGAGGCATCAATTTTCGAAACGTCTGCCAGACGGCAAAGACGGAAGAACGGGAGGAGTCCAAATGAAAACAGCAGGTGTAATCGGTCTTGGCGACATGGGCAGCGGCCTTGCCAAGAACCTGATCAAGAATGGCTTTGAAACATCCGGTTTCGACCTGAGCGAGACACGCATGACCGCATTTTCCGACATGGGCGGCCTGGCCAAGGACAGCGTGGGTCAGGTCGGTCGTCACGCCGCCAGCGTGTTTGTCATGGTGATGAACGGAGATCAGGCCCGCGATGTCATTCTGAGTGAAGACGGACTGGTTGCTAACATGGCCGAAGGCGGAACTGTGATCCTGTCCGCGACCATTACACCGGCCGAAGCAAGCGCCATCGGGCAAGACATGGAGGGTTCGGGCATCCACCTGATCGACACTCCGGTCTCGGGTGGGTTTCCCGGCGCGCAGAACGGCACTTTGACGATGATGGCTGCCGGTGCCGCGGATGTGCTGGATCGAAATGCCGAAGTCATGCAGGCAGTGTCGGCAACCATCCACCGGGTCGGAGAAAACGCCGGTGACGGGCAAACCGTGAAAGCCTGCCTGCAATCCCTGATCGGATCGATCTTTTCCGCCACATTCGAGGCTGCGGCCCTGGCGGCCAAAGCCGGTGTCAGCGGTCAGGCATTGCTTGACGTGTTCTCATCCTCCAGCGCGGGGTGCGGTGTTGTGAACACCGCCCTTGAAAACATCATTGATCGCAAGTTTGAGGCTACCGGCAGCCATATCGCAACCATGCACAAGGACCTGACGATCTCTCTGGCACTAGCCGGTGCGTTGGGCGTTCCCATGCATACCGCCTCGTCCGCAATGCAGATCTTTCACGCCGGAAAAACCAAATACCCGAACGGCGACAACTGGGTGTGTACCCGCGTCATCGAAGAGATCGTTGGCGCAGAATTGCATCGCTGAGGGAACCGGACATGAAACTAGGTGTGATTTGCGACGGCATTTCCCGCGATCTGCGGCATGCCGTGGACGTTATGGACGAATTTGGCCTCGACTATGCAGAGCTTCAATTCGTAGGCGACACCGAGGTCGGGGACCATTCCCCGCAGGAAATTGCCGAGATCGACGCGCTCTTGCGCGACCGGGGCAAGCCTGTGTCCTGTCTGTCGCGCCATATCTTCGCGGGGATGACAGCTGCCAACAGGCCCGGTGACGACCTGCACACCCGACACATGGACGCCTTGAAACGTGTGATCGACATGGCGCATGTCGTGGGGTCTCCGCTGGTTCGGATCATGACCCAACGAAAAGAGCAGATACTCTGGGGAAAAAACGGCGCCGAGAAGTGGAACGTGGCGCATGGGATATGGGACTCGATGCCGCCGCTGATCGCGCCGGCGGTTGAATTGGCCAGGACTGAGGGCGTGACGCTTGTCGTGGAAACCGGAAACGGCACGCTGGTCAATTCCAACTATACCGCCCGCAAACTGATCGACGAGTTGGATACAAAGGATGCGTTGAAAGTTCTTTGGGACCCCGGAAACAACTGCTGGTGCCATGAACTGGCATACCCGGACGGTTACGAAGAACTGCGCGGCGGCTATTTAGGTCACATTCACATCAAGGACGTAAAGGTCGACACGCCACGGGCAACGCTGGAAGTGCGCCGTATGGGGGAAGGTCAGCTTGCGCCTCTGTTCCAACCCATCGCGGACGCGCTCCGATCCGATGGCTATGATGGCGTGATTTCCTTCGAGAGCGTTTATCATCCCGGCAACGGAAACTTCGAAGATGGGTTTCGTCTGTGTGTGGACAGGTTCAAAAACCTGTTTGCATGAATGAAAGCTCTATCGTGTTACAAATCAAATACTTAAGCCTCAACTATGAATGCCGAATGGGGTGCGGAAAGCTGGGCGCATTCGCGCAAGATCAAGGAAAGGATCTGATGGATGAAGCAAGAGTTTTTTGAGCTGTCCATTGAAACGCCCGGCAAATCCCTCACCGACATCAGCGGGGTGGTTCAGCGTGCGGTTTCCGAACATGAGTTTGTCTCGGGTCTGCTGACCCTTTGGTGCGTCCACACCGGTGCCGCGCTGTTGGTTCAGGCCAATGCCGATCCCGAGGTGGTCAAGGATATCGAGACGTTCTTCGAAGAACTGGTCCCCAAATCACCAGGCAAATATCACCACCGCCCGAGCGAAGACGACAACGCACCATCGCATTTGCGGGCGCTGTTGACGCAAACGCAGGTGTCCATCCCGGTCGAACAGGGGCAGCTTCCGCTGGGCCGCGTACAAAGCCTGTATCTCTTCGAACATCGCGAGGCACCCAAGACACGACGATTGAAGGTGCACTACATCGGGACGTGATGCCTTGTGTCACATGGAGAGTTGACGGGGTTACCGCCCCATCCAGCCCCCGTCGACAACAAGGATTTCACCGTTGACGTAGTCCGACGCTGCAGAAGCCAAAAAGACTACAGGTCCGGCAAAATCACCAGGCGTACCCCAACGGCCTTGTGGTGTTCGTTCCAGAATCGACTTTGATCGAACCGGATCGTCCTGCAAGGCTTGGGTATTGTCAGTCGCGATGTAGCCGGGGGCGATCGCATTCACGTTCACACCCTGCCCGGCCCATTCATTGGCCAAGGCCTTGGTCAGCTGTCCAATCCCACCTTTCGACGCCGCATATCCGGGCACGGTGATGCCGCCCTGAAACGTCAGCAGCGAGGCGGTGAAGATGATCTTGCCCGAGCCGCGCGCCAGCATGTCCTTGCCGATCTCGCGAGACAGAACAAACTGAGAGGACAGGTTGACCTCAATCACTTCGTCCCACCAGTCGTCCGGGTGTTCGGCGGCAGGTTTGCGTTTGATTGTACCGGCATTATTGACAAGGATATCAGGGGTTTGTCCATCGGCTCTTAACTGATCAATAAACCCATGCAGTGCAGAGCGGTCCGAGAAGTCGCATTGGTAAGCCCGGAAACTGCGCCCCATCGCCGTGACGGCTTTTTCGACCTCCGAGCCGGACAGCTCGAGCGAGGCGGACACACCGATGATGTCTGCTCCAGCCGATGCCAATGCCTCGGCCATGCCGCGCCCGATGCCGCGTTTGCATCCGGTCACAAGGGCCGTTTTTCCCGTCAGGTCGAAACTTTGCAAAACACTCATGAACGCGGTCCTACTTCGATCAGGCTTTTCATTGCGGTTGGGCTGCGATCCAGTGCTTCGAACGCGGCCTGAATGTCTGCCAGAGGGCTGACATCAGTGATCACGACATCCGCGTCCACTCCGCCCGAGGCGACAACTGCGATCGCCTTCTCGTAATCCTCCGGCTCATAGACCCGAGCACCGATCAGTTGCAGCTCTCGCCAGAAGAATTGGAAGAGGTCGATCTTGGGTTTTTGAGCATGGATCGCGACCATCACGATCCGGGCCCGCGTCGCGGCAACGGCTGTCATCGCATCAACACCGGGCTGCGTTCCCGATACCTCGAAAACTACATCCGCCCCTTTGTCGCCCGTGCGCCCGTTGATCGTGGCCACCAGATCGGTTTCGATTGGGTTGATCGTGTCAAAACCAAGCTTTTCGGCAATGGCCAAGCGGTTTGGGTTCACTTCGGAAATCACGACGTTTCCGCCCGCGTCCCGCGCAACCATGGCAACCAGGATGCCGATCGGGCCGCCGCCGATGACGACGACGTCCTCGCCAGGTTGCAGGCCAGACAAGCGCACATCGTGGCAGGCAACGGCGACCGGCTCGATCAGCGCCGCGTGATCCATGCGCAAGTCATCCGGCAGAACGTGCAACGTATGGGCCGGAACGGTCCAGATCTCTTGCATGGCACCATCGGTATCGAGGCCGAGAAACTTGAGGTTCTGACAGATATGCTGATGCCCCCGTTTGCAGGCCGGGCACTCGCCGCAGTGATCAAGCGGTCGGACGACGACCTTTTGGCCGGGTTTTATCGTATCGACGCCCTCGCCCACCGCTTCTACGACACCGGACATCTCATGCCCAATTACCCGGTTCAGGCCGACACGGGCATCCATGTTGCCGTGGTAGACGTGCATATCCGTCCCGCAAATCCCGCAATAGGCAACGCGAATGGCGGCCTCGCCGGGGCCCGGTGCCGTCGCCTGGGCCTGTTCCACGGCAAAGCTCTTGTTGCCCCTGTAGTACGCCGCAGAGATCGTCTGGGTCGTCATGTATGCATCTCCCTGTGTTCCGCATTCAGTTTGTCCCAGTCGAATTCCACTCCGGTCCCCGGCGTATCCGGGGCCACGGCCAGGCAGTCTTCCACGACCAGCGGACGGGTCGTGTACTGGTCTATCGGGAATGAGTGTACTTCCAGCCAACCCGCATTGGGTTGCGCAGAAACAAGGCTGACGTGCAGCTCCTGCATGCCATGGCTACAAACCGGAATGCCGTGCTGGGCGCTCAGCGCGGCTACGCGCAACCAGCCGGTAATCCCGCCACAGTTTGAGGCATCGGGCTGGATGAAACTCAGCTTCGCATCATCGAAGGCGTACTCGAATTCGTGAATCGTGTGCAGGTTTTCACCCATGGCAAGGGGAACGCCCGTGGCTTCGGCAATTCGGCCATAGCCTTTGTAGTCGTCTGGAATAGTCGGTTCCTCGAACCACAGGATATCGCAGTCGGCGAACCCTCGGGCTGCCACGATGGCCTGCTCTACGCTCATGGAGTAATTCGCGTCGACCATGAAGAACCGGTCCGGCCCCAGCATCTCGCGCACTGCCCGGGCACGTGCAAAATCGTCGGCCAGATCCGGTTGCCCAACCTTGATCTTGACCGCGTTGAACCCACGCGCAAGGTAGCCTTCGGTCTGCCGCAGCAGTTTCTCCAACGAGAAATTCAGGTCGATCCCGCCGGCGTAGGCCTTGCACCGTTTGGACGCTCCGCCGGCCATTTGCCACAGCGGTGCATTCTGCCTTCTGCCACGAATGTCCCAAAGGGCAATATCCACGGCCGAGATGGCGAACGATGCGATCCCGCCCCGTGCGACGTAGTGGACATGCCACTGCATGGCATCGTACAGGCTTTCGATCTGTTCGGCGTCTTGTCCAACCAGGAACGGCGCTAGATCATGCTGGATCATCGCCAAGATGGCGTGGCCGCCCTTGCCACCGGTATAGGTATACCCAACCCCCTCGACCCCATCCGACGTTTGAATGGCAACGGTGATCAATTGAAAGAACGTGTGATCCCCATGTTTGGCATCGACCAGGACTTCGGCGAGCGGGACGTTGAATAGCCGCGCTGAAACACTTTCTATGCGATTCACGAACCCAAGACCTTCTGCTGCCTGGCAATAACCCGAGACTGTAAAAGGATGACCGCAAAAAGAAAGCCTCCACGTATGACCATCTGCCAATAGGCGCTGAAACTGATGGTCCCCTGACCGTTTTCAAAGTTCAGAACGTTGAACACCAGACCCAGCAAAAGCGCTCCGGCCACGGTCGCAGGGATCGAACCCATCCCACCTGTCAACAAGGTGCCGCCCACAACAACGGACGCGATGGCCGACAATTCCCATCCGATGCCCTCAAGGGGTTGTCCGGCTCCAAAACCCGAGGCCAGAAAGACGCCAGCCAGCCCTGCGCAGCCGCCCGAAAGCAGGTAGACGAAAGCCTTGGCACGATTCACCTTCAGACCCATGAGGTTCGAGGCATCCTCGCTGCCACCGATCGCCAAGACGGTCCGCCCGATGGTTGTTCTTTCCAGCACCAGCCACAGTACCAGCATCAGTCCGGCCACTATGACTATTGCCCATGGAAACAGACCAAACGCCTGCCCCATGCCAAGCTTGGTAAAGTTCGACCCCCAATCAACCGAAATTGTCTGGGCGCCCGAAATCACCAATGCGCCGCCTTTTGCGGCAAGCATGGTCGCCAGTGTGGCGATGAAGGGCGGAATCCGAAGGATGATGATGCAAAAGGCGTTGATCGCTCCGAAGCCCACCCCGGCAAGCACGGCCCCCGGCAGCGCAACCTGAATCCCGTATGGGCTGAGATAGGCCGCAACAACCGACGTAAAGGCCGCAACGGATCCAACCGACAGATCAATCCCGCCGGTCATGATCACAAAACACATACCCAGCGCAATCGCGATGAACATCGCGTTGTAGTTCAGGAAAGACGAGAAATTGTAGGCGCTGCCAAAGTTGTCATAGCGCATCAGCCCAAACAGGATCAAAGCCAGCAGTGCGATCCACGCCGTCACCGAAGCCGAATTGCGCCGAAGGTACTTTCGCAGGTCAAAAGCCGTTTCATCCAACATCGATCAAGCCCTCCGGAACTGCTGGACCCAGACGGCCAGGATAATAATGACCGCTTTGGCGATTAGTGCAACTTCGTCCTCTACCCCGTTGGCCAGCAATGTATATTTGACCAGCTGGATGATCACGGCGCCCAGTATGGCACCAAAGATCGGCGCCCGTCCGCCTTGTAAAAGAGCCCCGCCAACGACGGCGGCCGCGATGGCGTCAAGCTCCATCAGATTGCCGTTGCGCGCGGCGTCCGAGGCCGAGTTGATCGCAACCACGATCAGACCAGCCAAGCCCGCAAGCACCGCGCAGATGACATAGGCCCCGATCTTGACCCGCCGGACGGGACCACCCGCCAGATAGGCCGCACGTTCATTTCCGCCGATCGCCAGCAGGTAGCGGCCCCAAGTGGTCCTGGTGATCACCCAGAACAGCACACAGGCAATGGCCAGCGCCAGCCAACCCTGGAACGGCAAGCCAAGCACCTTGCCGGTTCCAAGATAACTGAATGAAGGGTTTGAAAATGTCTGCAGGTTGCCATTCGTCAAAACCTGGGCAATACCGCGACCCGAGATGAATAGAATGAGCGTCGCAATAATGGGCTGCACGTTCAACACGGCAACCATCACGCCGTTGAATACCCCGCATAAACCCGCGACGAACAGTGGCAGGACAATGGCCAAAATGACGCCAAGCATCGGATTGGCGGCGCCCAGATCCGATAGAAAGATCAGCGGGGCCAACGCCCCCGCCAGAGCCATGACAGCGCCAACCGACAGATCAATTCCACCCGTGGCGATGACAAGCGTCATACCCATGGCCACGATGGCGATCGTGGCAACCTGGCTGATATTCACGAACAGGGTCTGCAGCTGCAGGAAATTGGGGGTGAAAAACGCGTTGAACACCAGCAGGGCGACCAACGCGGCGATGCCGCCATGAAAGCGGAAGGGCATCGATGCAACCCGTTGAGGCAACTTCATTGCGCGGTCCATGAACCAGTTCCTTCTTCATGATGCGCAAGCGCGCGCACCAGTATGTTCTCGGTAATCCCGGGGTTAGTCAGTTCCTTGACCGAGCGACCCTCGTGCATGACCACAATGCGGTCGGCGCCTTCCACCAGTTCTTCGAATTCCGAACTGATTAGGACGACGCCAAATCCTTTCTCGACATAAGACCGAATGAACGATTGGATCTCTCGCTTGGCGCCGACATCTACGCCTCGGGTCGGTTCGTCCAGTATCAGGATGTCTGGCTGTGTCGCCAGCCAACGGGCAAGGAGTACCTTTTGCTGGTTGCCGCCGGACAACTCGCGAATGGGTTGGTCCATATGCGCCGCCTTGATACCCAGATCGTCGATGAAGGCCTGAACGATCTCGCGCTCGCGGGCAAAGTCGATCTGACCACGGCTGGCCAGTTTCGGCAGCAGGGCCAGCGTCATATTCTCGCGCACGGACATGTCAGGAATGATCCCTTCGGCCTTGCGATCTTCGGTCAGAAAGCCAACCCCGTTTGCGATCGCGTCACCCGGTCCGGACGGTTGCCCGACCGCACCGTGCAGCTCGATTGCGCCGCCGCGTGCACTATCCACTCCGAACAATGCGCGCGCAGCCTCGGTCCGGCCAGAGCCCAGAAGCCCGCCCAGCCCAACGATCTCCCCGCGGTGGAGCGTGAGGTCGAAATGCGTCAGTCGCGGGCCTGTCGAAACAGAGTCGGCCCGCAAAACGATATCGCCTTTCTTGGCCTTGGCGCCTGCAAAGTCCGTGAGTCCGTCTGCCGCGATCTCGTCCTTGTTGCGGCCCAGCATGTCCGCGATCATTTCCAGTTTGGTCGTGCCCTGCACGTTGCGCGTGCTGACGGTACGCCCGTCTCGCATCGTTGTGACCCGGTCGCAGATCTGGAACAGCTCATCGAGAAAATGCGAGACATAAAGAACGGAAACACCCTGTTTCTTTAACTCGCGCACCACACCGAACAGAACCTCGACCTCGCTGGCATCCAGTGACGAGGTGGGTTCGTCCATGATGACCAGCTTTGCGTCCAATGACACAGCCCGCGCAATCGCAACCAACTGCTGGATCGCTGTCGAGAAATTTCCCAGCGGCTCGGTCACGTCGATATCTATGCCAAAGCGCGCAAGAACCTCGCGTGCGCGCCTGTTGCCTTCGCGCCAGTCGACGAGAAAGCCAAGACGTTTGGGCTCGTACCCCATGATGATGTTCTCGGTCACTGACCGCAGCGGCACCAGGTTGAGCTCTTGATAGATCGTGGCAATTCCGGATTCCTGCGCTTCGCGCGGAGTGGAGATGCGGCTCGGCACACCCGCCAGATGGACGTCTCCGGCATCCCGGTCGTAAACTCCGGTCAGGACCTTGATCATCGTCGATTTGCCGGCACCGTTCTGACCGATCAGCGCATGAACCTCGCCCGGTGCGATCTCCAGGCTGGCCTGGCTGAGTGCCGGTACGCCGGCAAAGGACTTTTCAATTCCCGACATCGAGACGAGCGCATTCATGAGATGTCTTCCTCCGATTGCTTGCAGGCGGCGCCGACCACAGGCCAGCACCACCCACCAGGGAGAATCAATAGGCTTCGTCGATGTGATCGGCCGCGTTGTCCTTGGTAAAGATGCGATCTTCGACTTTCACCCATTCCGGGATCGTCTCGCCAGCCGCGTATTTCTTCATGACCTCACAGGCCAGTGGGCCGAAGAAGGGCGAGCTTTCAACCGTGACGCCCATCTTGCCGTCGATGATGGCCTGAAGCGCATCGCGTGTCCCGTCGATCGACACGATGGTCACGTCCTCGCCGGGTTTGCGGCCGGCCAGTTCCAGAGCTTGGATCGCGCCAATCGCCATCTCGTCATTGTGGGCGTAGACCACGTTCACGTCAGGATGCGCCTGCAGCAGGGTTTCCATCACCTGACGACCCAGGTCGCGCGCAAAGTCCCCGGTCTGAGACGCCACGATTTCAAAACGGTCATCCGCTGCGATCGCGTCGTCGAAGCCCTTTTTGCGGTCATTTGCAGGCGAGGACCCTGTCGTGCCTTCCAACTGGACGATGATGCCTTTGTCGCCCTCGAAATTTTCCATCAGCCATTGCGCGGCCCGGTTGCCCTGATCAATGAAATCCGACCCAAGGAATGCCACGAAATGTTCGCCCGGCTTGGCGACGGCCGGATCAACCGAGCGGTCCACCAGAAAGGTCGGAATGCCGGCGGCACGAGCCTTCATAACGGCCGGGATCAGCGGCTTTTCTTCCCGCGGGGGCAGGAACAGGACGTCGATGCCTTGGGCGATCATGCTGTCCACATCCGCAACCTGCTTGGCCGCAGATCCGGCCGCATCCGTCGCGATAAGATCCCAGCCGCAGGCCTCGGCGGTGTCATGGAACGATTTCGTCTCGGCAATACGCCAGGGATTGTTCGACTCCATCTGCGCAAAGCCGACCTTGTAGCGATCTTTCTGCTCAAGCGGCGGCAGATCCTGCGCCATCGCCGTGGTGCCCAACAGCGCACCTGCGACAACCGTCGAGATCAAAAGAGTTCTGCGTTTCATGGTTATTCCTCCTCCATTGGTGCGGTCGCCTCCGTTTTGACCGCGAGTTTTCAGGTCATGCCCAATTCATGTAAGTTGTCTGTTTCCTCAGATAGCCATCGAAGCCATAGGCGCCGTCTTCGCCCCCAACCCCGGACAGCCCCCAACCAGTGTGAAACCCCTGCACGGCCTCGCCATTCGACCGGTTCAGGTACAGTTCGCCGAACTTCAAACGGCTCGGGGCCTCCATCAATCGACGGTGCGATGCCGTAAAGAGATAGGCGGACAGCCCGAAAGACGTGTCATTCGCAAAGGCTATCGCCTGATCAAAATCATCGACTCGCATGGCTGTCGCCACGGGACCAAAGACCTCCTCCTGCATTGCGGCATTGCCGTTGTCGGAGACCTCGAGAACGGTCGGGGACATCCAGTGCCCTTTGCGGTGCGCGCCGTCCTTCAAAGGCCCACCTTCGAGATGCACCGTGGCACCCTCAGCGATGCTGCGCTGGATGATTCCGGCGACCTTGGTCACTTCGTCCTTGCTGACTTTGGGCCCCAGGTCGCAGTCCTCCATCGGATCCCCGATCGACAAAGCGCGGGCTGCGGACACGAATTTCTCCAAAAACTGATCCGCAATGTCGCGATGCAGATACATACGCTCGTTGCAGGTGCAAATCTGGCCGCAATTGGCAAACCGGGCGGCAATGGCGGCCGAAACGGCGGCGTCAACATCCGCATCCTCCATCACGATGAACGGAGCCTTGCCCCCAAGCTCGAGCCGGACAACCTTGATCCGGTCGGCCGCGGTGCGAAAAATCTCTTTCCCGGCGCGCGTGCTGCCGGTCATCGTGATCAGCGACGTATCGGGGTGTTCAACCAACCGCTGCCCGACCACCGGCCCTTTCCCCGTCAGAACATTCAGAACGCCGGGCGGAAAGCCGACCTTGTCCGCAAGCTCGGCAACCGCGAGACCGGACAGCGGCGTGATTTCATGCCCCAACAAAACAACGGTGTTGCCCGCGACCAGCGCTGGCCCGATTTTCCTGGCGGCCAATGCCAAGGGATAGTTCCAGGCCGTCAGCGCAACGACAACACCATAGGGATGGCGCCGAATCTGGATTTCTTCGGACCTGTTGTCCGAGGCCACTATGTCACCCGAAATGCGTCGGGCCTCTTCAGCTGCATGGCACAGAAAGGTGACGGCGGCATCCACTTCACCTCGAGCTTGCGAGATCGGCTTGCCCTGCTCGGCTGTGATCAAAGCAGCCAGACGCGCGGCGTCGGCCCGGATAGCCTCGGCGAGCTTTCGGACCATTTGCGCCCGCTCGATCGCCGGGCGCGCAGACCACGCGCCAAAAGCCCGGCGGGCCGCATCGACCGCCGCATCGGCATGAATGGCACCACCATCTGGAACCTGCGCAACGATCTCTTCATTTGCAGGGTTTTCGACATCGACCGCGTTCGCGTCAAAGTCGGCAAAGCGGCCATCGATGAACATCGAATGACGAACGACTTGACCCAACTCCCCCACAACAGACCGCAATTTCGCCTCCCGCACTTGCTCGGCCAGACCACAATGGCGACCGCACCGCCGATCAAAACACTAATAATATTATTTCGTCAACACTAATATTAATTATCATCCACTAATATTAGTTGCGCGCCCTCCGGATAGTCGATAAATAGGATGCGAACAAAAAGGTTGAGCGATGAACGATCAAGCGAACAAAGCCGGGCAGCACAGGGGCGTAGGACGAGTCGCGGGCCGGCAGCGCGTAACGATGCACGACATTGCGCGGGTCGCCGGGTGTTCGCAGACGACAGTATCGCTGGTTCTCAACAAGAATGATTCCGTCAAGATCTCCGAGGATACCAAGCAACGGGTCCTGGATGCCGCCAACACGCTTGGATACGCCATGCCCTCTCAACTCAGGACACCCCAGGACAGCGCGCGCCGGCCCGCGGCGCTGGACGGAACCATCGCTTTCGTCGTGGATGATCTGGCGTCGAGCCCCGAAATGGTGAACGCGTTCAACGGGGTGAAACAGGCCGTTCGGGACACCGGAAATCTTGTGTTGCTGGCCGAAACCCAAAACGACCCCGAGGTCGAGCCCAGAACGCTGAGGTATTTCCTCGACCAACAGGTTGCAGGCATCATCTACGCGACCGTTTTCACGCGACGGGTGGTCGTGCCGGACATCCTCAGGCAGACGGCCACCCCGGTTCTGCTGTTGAACTGCTTCTGCGACGACCTCTCTTTTCCTGCGGTGATCCCCGGCGAAGTCGCTGCCGGACATACGGCGACCAACGCCCTGATCAAGGCCGGGCACAAACGAATTGCCACCATCACCGGCGAGCCGTTTATGGAATGCGCCGCCGGGCGTACGACCGGGTACAGAAACGCTCTGGCTTCCGCCGACATCCCATTTGACGAGGATTTGGTCATCGAGGGCAACTGGCTGCCCAGCGCAGGCTACGCCGCCACGCGGGAATTGATGGACCTGCCCTCACCGCCAACCGCCATTTTCTGCCAGAATGACCGCATGGCGATCGGGTGCTATGAGGCGCTCAAGGAACTTGGCCTGTCCATCCCCGAGGACATTTCGGTCATTGGATTTGACGATGACGAAACCGCGCGACACCTGTCGCCGCCCCTGACGTCGATGATCCTTCCCACCCGGGCGATGGGACGCTGGGTCGTCGAACAGTTGTTCCATGGACCGACGGACGGTCAGCGGCATCCACTCGTGAAGCTTGAATGCGAACTGGTCGAGCGTGACTCGATCAGCGAACCCAAACGCCGGACCTGAAGGCGAAATCATGACGGAAACCTTCGATCACATCGTCATCGGCGGCGGCTCGGCCGGCGCCGCGGCAGCAGCGCTGCTGGTCAACAAGGGCAAGTGCAGGGTTCTGGTGCTGGAGGCGGGGCATTCGCATCGCCATCCGCTGTTGGACATGCCGCCGGGTATCTTCAAGATGATCAACGGGTCCAAGTTCATGACCTACCACCAGACCGAACCGCAGGACCACCTGGACGGCCGCATGCATGACATTCCGCAGGCCAATGTACTGGGCGGCGGGTCGTCGGTGAATGCGCAGGTCTATATGCGTGGCCGGCCTTCCGACTATGATTCGTGGGACGACCTGCTGCGACAGAACAACGACGGGGTCGGTTGGGGGTGGGACGATGTGCTGCCTTATTTCCGCAGGATGGAAGGCAACAACAGGCTTCACAACGACCTGCATGGCAGCGACGGTCCGGTGCAGGTCTCGGATCCGGGGCATATCGACGACATGTCCCGTTGGTTCGTTCAGTCGGTGCAGGCCCTTGGCGAACCATTCAACACGGACTTCAACGGCGCCACGCAGCGCGGTGTCGGGTTCTATCAATTCACCAATCGCGCCGGAAAGCGCAGTTCGTCAGCTTACGCTTTCCTCGCCCCACTCGAGACGAACCCGAAATTGACCATCCGGCTTGGCGCAAAAGTCAGCAAAATCATCATCGAAAACGACCGGGCCGTCGGCGTGCAGTATCGCGACAAACGCGGGTCCCACACCGTCCGGTGTGATGGTGAGGTTGTGCTTGCGGCTGGCGCCCTGGTCACGCCGAAAATTCTTATGCTGTCGGGTATCGGACCGGATGCACATCTTGCCGAACACGATATTCCCGTGGTCTGCTCATTGCCCGGGGTTGGCCAGAACCTGATCGACCACCCCGAGGTTCCGATCACCGCCTTTGCCAACGGCGCTTACGGATATTTCAAGCAAGGTGAGGGCTGGCGGATGCTGCGCAACGGCATCCAGTTCAAGCTGTTCGGCAGCGGCCCGGTGACTTCGGCGGGGGTAGAAGCCGGCGCGTTCGTCAATCCGTCGAACCCTGATGGGGAACCGACCATTCAGGCCTTTTGCGTTCCCATCGTCTATCTGGATCGCGACGCGCTGGACGAGGTGCAGGATGACTTTGGCCTGACCGTCACGACCGTCGTGGTCAAACCGAAATCACGCGGTGAGGTTCGGCTTCGCTCGGCAGACCCCGACGCCATGCCAGTGGTTTCGCCGAACCTTCTTAAGCATGAAGACGATATGCAGGAGATGATCCGGGGGCAGCGTTTCTTTCGTCGGGCATTCACCTCGGGCCCGCTTGCGCAAAGGATCCGCGAAATCGTGATTCCTACAGCGGACGACGACCAGACGCTGCGAGCACATTGCAAACGGTTCGTGAAGACGAACTATCACCCGGCGGGCACTGCCAGAATGGGCCGGGACGGTGATGGAATGGCCGTGCTGGACCCCAGAATGCGCGTGCGCGGAATCGAGGGCTTGCGGGTGTGCGATATGTCCGCCGTGCCGGACATTAACGCAGGCAATACAAACGCACCCGCCATGATGCTGGGCGAACGATGCGCTGACCTGATCCTTGGCATTGGATCAGCACGCGAGGGCCGCAATTCCTAGCCCAAGCTGCGGAGCCACTGTCGGTTGATCCGATTTCCGGCGCAATGATATGCCCCGCGCCCGGCCCGTCTCGCCAAAAAACAGATTACGTGGCCTCAAGGCGTCAAGATAATCGCAGCCCGAGGCAAGGTCGCTCGTGGTAAGCGTCCTACAGAAAGTCGTCCCGCCTGGGCGTGAAACAATCGATCAACTCTCCGGCCGCCCGGCAAACACAACCATGGCTAACCCCGGACGGAATGATCAGGCTGTCGCCGGGCCCAAGCTCTCGCTCCTGATCTCCGATGACGAAATTGAACCGCCCGGACCGCACAAATGTCGACTGAACATGCGGGTGGTCGTGAAGTGCGCCTTCGGCACCTTCGTCAAACCGGAACGACACCATCATGAGGTCTTCGTGATCTGCCAAAACCTGGCGCCATACGCCCGGCGCGGGCGACACAATCGGATAGCTTTTTGTCATGATGCAGTGTCCTCGGTCAGGCGGCGGCGTTCATTTCACTCGAAATACTCGGCATGTTTCGCGTGAACCTCCTCGATGGTCTTGTCGATACGGCCCAGATGACGGCGAATGGTTTCGCTTGCCATCGCCTCGTCGCGGTCTGCAAGCGCCTTGGCCAGCGCCACATGATCCCGAACCAGAGTCTCGGCCTCGCTCTCGCGCCCGAGGCTCAGAACGCACAGGCGGTCGATCTTTCTTTTGCATTCCTGGATCGTGTCGAAGGCCAGCGGGTTGCCGCTCAACTCGCATATCAACCGGTGAAAGTCGTAGTCGAGTTGATGGAACTCTTCGGCGTCGCTCCTTGAAACCACGTCTTTCTGCTGCTTGAGATTGTCTTCCAGCAGCTTCGAGTATTCGGGCTTCCAGACCTGGCATGCAGCGCGCACCACCTCCAACTCGACGGCCAGGCGAACAAAGCGTGCATGACCGATCCGTTCCATTGAAAAGCTACGTACCCGGGTGGCTTTCTGAGGCCGGATCAGCAGCAAATCCTGCGCCTCGAGCCTGTTGAAAGCATCGCGGACAGGCTGTCTGGACACCTCAAATTTTTTTGCGATGTCTGCTTCGGACAGTTTCGTCCCCGGCAGGATTTCAAGCGAAACGATCGCCTCGTACAGGCTCTCATAAACGATGTCGGTGGTTGTGCGCCGCTCGATCTTGTCCGTAATACTTTGCATTTCCTGCCTTTTTCTGCGCGTGACCAACTCGGGCGATCTTCTGAGGCTCGAGGCCCCTCCCTCGATACTCCTCAATGTATCTCTAGCCAATTGATTTGGCACGCGCCGTGCGATGCCGTTTGTGATCCCCAAACAAAGTTGTTGACAATACTAGTATCCTAGTCGACTAAAATATGCAACACTGCTCCATGCCTGTTGGGACTCAAAGTTCGGAACGGGCGCGCCAACAGGCTGACCGGGGATCCAAAGGGACAAGAGAATGACCGAATTGAACGCTGAACAGATTGGCCTGAACCGGAACCTTGCAGGAAAGGTTGCGATCGTGACCGGCGGCGGACGGGACATTGGCCGTGCCTGTGTTCTGAAACTGGCCGAGGCCGGAGCGTCGGTCGCAATCAACTATCACAGCTCATCCACGGGTGCAGAGTCGGCGGTCCAGGAGATAACGGCTGCCGGCGGTCAAGCGATCGCCGTACAGGGCGACATGACCTCTGGCGCAGATGTAGACAGGCTGGTCTCAGAAACGATTGCCGCCTTCGGGCCCCAGATCGACATTCTTGTCCACGTGACCGGAGGGTTGGTGGCCCGAAAGACCCTGTCCGAGATGGACATGGACCATTGGCGTTACGTTATGGACCTGAACACCACTTCTTTTGCCCGTGCCGTTCAGTCGGTGTTGCCGCACATGAAAAAAGGTGGCGCAATCGTCGGGTTTGCAAGTCAAGCGGGTCGTGACGGAGGCGGTCCCGGCGCGGTCGCCTATGCGGCCTCGAAGGGGGCGGTCATGACGATGACACGTGGGCTGGCCAAGGAACTGGGCCCCGACATCCGGATCAATTCGGTTTGCCCGGGCATGATCGACACAGATTTCCACAATGTCTTCACCAAGACCGAAGTCCGAACCAACGTGGCCAGCGCCACACCGCTGAAACGCGAAGGCACGTCAGAGGATGTGGCAAACCTCGTCGCGTTTCTGGCCTCGGACGCCGCCGCATTCATTACGGGCGCGAACATCGACATCAACGGAGGCTTGCTCTTTTCATAGCCGGCTTCGACCGATCACCAAAAACATCTGTCTGCTTCTAGGGAGGAAAGCATGAACACCAAACTTACAAAAACACTGATTGGCGCCGCAGCCATGGTCGTCATGACCGGCAGCGCATCTTTGGCCGAGGATTGGCGCGGGTGGAACATCCACGCAGACGGCTACCCGAATACTGTCGCGATGGACAAATTCGCCGAACTGGTCACCGAAAAGACCGGCGGTGAAATCAACCTGCAAATGTTCCACGGCGGCACATTGGGCAGCCAGCCCGATGCGGTAGAACAGGTCCGTGCTGGCGCCCTGGAGGTCGGAAATTTCAACCTGGGTCCGATTGGACCGATTGTCGCCGAGGCAAATGTCGTTTCATTGCCCTTCATCTTCAAGGACGTCCCTCACATGTTCCGCGTTCTGGACAGCGAGGGCGGTGCCGCGATCGCGGCCGGTATGGCAGCCAAGGGTTTGACCCCGCTTGCCTGGTATGACGCCGGTGCCCGATCCTTCTACAATGGAACCAAGCCGATCAATACCCCGGCCGATGTCCAAGGCATGAAAGTTCGGGTCATGAACAACGACCTGTTCACCGGCATGATCGCCGAGCTTGGCGGCAACCCGTCACCCATGGCCTTCGCCGAGGTTTATCAGGCGCTGAAGACCGGGGTCGTCGATGGCGCCGAGAACAACTGGCCATCCTACGAGTCGACCGGCCATTTCGAGGTTGCCGGCTATTACTCGCTGTCCCAGCACCTGATCATTCCCGAATGCGTTTGCGTCAACACCGACAAATTCAACGCCTTGTCGCCCGAATTGCAGGCCGCAGTCAGAGAGGCGGCGCAAGAGTCCGCTGAATTGCAGCGGCAATTGTGGGCCGAACGTGAAGCGGCCAGCCGCGCAGCAGTCGAGGCTGCAGGTGTGGTAGTGAACGAAGTGGCCGACAAAGCGCCGTTCCAGGCCGCGATGGCCCCGGTCTACGAGGCCTATTTCGCAACGAACCCTGACCTCCGCCCGTTGGTTGAAACCATCCAGGCGACCGAGTGATCGGACCGCATCGGATCTGACACCGCCCGGCCCTGCCAATGCGGGGCCGGACATCTGATCAAGAGTTTCAGGCTTATGAGCAATACATCTCCGCCCCCGTCCGCGCTGCGCAAGATGGTCCGGATTCTGGACCGCATCGCCGATGCATGCCGGATCGTGACCGGTGTCGCGCTGGTCGTGGTCACCGTCATTTTCGGGTGGCTCGTCTTCGGCCGCTACGTCCTGAACGCAACGCCAACGTGGGTCGAGCAGGTCGCCCTGCTACTGGTCATGACAATCGCGTTCATCGGCGCGGCGGTCGGTGTGCACGACAACACGCATTTGTCCGTGTCCCTCGTGCGCTCGGCGGTTCCGCGGCGAGTCAGGACGGCTCTGGTCGTTTGTACAGACGTGATCATGGCCGGATTCGGTGCTCTGATGCTGGTGTTCGGGGCGCGGCTTACGATGTTTAAATGGGGGTCGCTCATCCCCTTGATCCAGGTTCCAGAAGGCTTGCGGTCACTGCCCCTGACCATTGGCGGGGGCCTTATCCTTATGTTTTCCGTTGGTCATCTGATCCGCCTCTGCGTCGGCTTTGACGAGCGAAAAGACAGCATCGAATAGAGGCGGATCATGGGAATTTTTCTTTTGCTTGGCGTATTTGCCCTGTGTGTACTGATCGGAACACCCGTGGCCTTCGCCTTGGGCATTGCCGCCATCTCGGCCTTCTGGTTCGAAGGCTTGCCGCTGATGATCGGGTTCCAGCGAATTGTCTCGGGCATCAACGTTTTCTCGTTGATGGCAATCCCGTTCTTCATCTTCGCCGGTGAACTGATGTTCCACGGTGGGATCGCCATGCGTCTGGTGCGGTTCGCGTCAGCAGCGGTTGGCGCCGTTCGTGGCGGCTTGGGCATCGTGAACGTGTTTTCGTCGATGTTGTTTGGTGGAATCTCCGGATCGGCCATCGCCGATATCTCTGCCCTAGGCTCCATCCTGGTTCCCGTGATGAAAGAGAAAGGCTACGACGCGGACTATGCGGTCAATGTGACTGTCACGTCGTCGATCGCAGGGATCATCATCCCCCCCAGCCACAACATGATCATCTTCGCCATTGCAGCAGGCGGCGGCATTTCGATCTCGAAGCTTTTCCTCGCGGGCGTAGTTCCCGGCGTATTGATGTGCCTCTGCCTTGCCGTCGCCGCGTATCTTGTTGCGGTGCGCCGAGGGTATCAGGCCGAAACCTTTCCTGGCTGGAACGCTCTGGTCATCAGCTTTCTCAGCGCGATCCCCGGGCTGCTGACTGCGGTGATCATCGTCGGAGGCGTCCTGTCAGGCATCTTCACGGTCACCGAATCCGGGGCGTTCGGCGCAATCTATGCCTTTGTCGTCACGCTCGTGGTCTACCGGAGCATCACCTGGGACAAGTTCTGCATCGCGGTTGCGTCTGCCGTACGCACGACGGCCATGGTCATGATCCTGATCGCCTGCGCGGGCGCCTTTGCCTACATGCTGACCTTCTACAGAGTGCCGGACAAAACGGTGGATCTGCTAACAGGTCTGACGGAAAACCCGATCCTTATCCTGCTGATGATCAATGCGGTTTTGTTGCTTCTGGGCATGATCATGGACATGGCGGCACTGATCCTGATCTGCACGCCGATCTTCCTGCCGGTTGCCAACAGCCTTGGTATTGATCCCCTGCAGTTCGGAATGATCTTGCTGGTGAATCTGGGCCTGGGACTTTGCACCCCTCCGGTTGGCTCCTGCCTGTTTGTCGGCTGCGCCGTCGGCAAACTGCCGATGGAAAAGGCGGTTCGGACAATATGGCCCTTTTACCTCGCAATTCTGGTCGCCCTGATGCTGATCACCTTTGTGCCCGCGATCTCGCTGACCCTGCCGGGGTTGCTTGGTTAGAAGCGGCGAGCAGACAAAAAGTTCGGGCGCAACCTGTGTAAGGTTGCGCCCGGTTTCGGCACTGGCGGCAACGGAAGAAACACCTCCGGTCGGCGCCCCAAGCCAGGCGTCAAAGACACCGCTACAAGGTGACCACCCGCACAAAGGCGTTGGCTCCTTGCTTTAGGCATCCCTGACCACACTATGCCCGGGCATCGCGCCAAGAACGGTATCGTTTCGTCCATCGCTTCGCCCGCATCTGATTTCGCATCAGCGCCAAAAACGCCGAGTGCGGTACTTTCGGTGGCTTGCCATTTGCCAGTCGTTCTAGCTGGAAATACGCCAGCACCATCGAGGCGAACCCCGCCAGCCTTTTGTTTTTCCAAGACACTTCCGGGATATTGACCGACTGTGATTTGCCATTCCGCCAGTTTTCGACAAGATCAGGTTCAAACGCCATCGCGCGGGCCACCCCCAGAACCGAGACGCCAATCCCGCCCCTGTTGTTGGCCAATGCATCCTCGGCAACAGCCCGAGAGCGAATGCCGCCGGTCACCATGATCGGTATTTTCGAGTCAGCAGCGATGTCCCGCGCAAAGTCTACAAAATAGGCTTCGCGCCGGGCCGTGCTGGTGCCATCCTCCTGCCTGCCCTGCATGGCCGGACTCTCATAGGAACCGCCGGACAATTCGACCAGATCAATAGCCGTATCGCCAAGTTGGTCGACCACCCATTTGGAATCATCCTGCCCAAATCCACCTTTCTGAAAATCAGCCGAGTTCAGCTTCACGGAAACGGTGAAACCCTTGGACACGCTGGCCCGGATCGCGCGCACGACCTCAAACAGAAATCGCGCCCTATTCTCCAAAGAGCCGCCCCAATGGTCGGTGCGGCGATTGGTCAAGGGCGATAGAAACTGGCTGATAAGATAACCGTGGGCGGCATGTATCTGAACGCCGTCAAATCCTGCTTCTTCGGCCAACGCGGCTGTTCGGGCAAAGCGGGCAATCAAGCCTTCGATTTCGGCCTCGGTCAGGGCCCGCGGCGGGTTGAAGTTTTTGGACATGCCGGGGATCTCGACCGGAACGTCGGATGCCGACACCGCTTCTTCTCCCAGGCTCGCCAGGACCTGACGACCGGGATGATTGATCTGCATCCAGATTGCTCCGCCGCGCATCTGCCCTGCCTCGGCCCATTCCCGGAAAGGCGCAAGATCAGTTCCGTCTTCCAGAACCACGCTGGCGGGGCCGGACAGCGCATCAGCCGAGACCATTACATTTCCAGTGATCAACAAGCCCGCGCCGCCCGCGGCCCAGCGGCGGTAGAGCCGGTGAATTTTCTCGTCTGGCACCTGCCCGAAAGCCGCCAGGCTTTCTTCCATTGCAGCTTTTGCCAGACGGTTTCTGAGAACCGCCCCATTTGGCAATGTGAGCGGTTCAAACAGCGGTGAAACAGTCATCTTGGGATCCTTTTCTTCTCGATCCCAGGTGATATAAACCTTCGACAATGGTTGAAGGTCAAGGGCATGAAGATCGGAAAATTGGCAGAAGCCACGGGCGTGTCAGCGTCAAGCATTCGGTTCTACGAAAAACACGGCCTGATCCCACCGCCCGAGCGTCTGGAGAACGGTTATCGCGACTATCCCGATGCAATGATTTCCCGCATCAAGACCATCGCAATGAGCAAGTCGCTTGGCTTTTCTCTGTCGGAAATCAAGCGCTTCCTACCGGAAGACCCGGAAAACACCATCCCGCGGCCCGAGGTGATCGCGAACCTAAGGAGCAAGTTGGCCGATGTGGATCAAAAGATCAAAGACCTGCACAGGATTCGCCGCGACCTAGACCAGATGATCGCCTACCTGAGCGCCCCTGAGTCAAATGCCTGCTGAGGGTCTGGCAGCCCGAAATGCACCCCGCAGGAGCACAAGAACTCGCTCCTCAGGCTTCGTATGCCGGAAGCTTTGACAGGGCGACCTTCAGCGCATCGCCCCACCCTTCGGATATTGTCCGAAAGTACTGATCGTCAGGCTCGAACCTTGAACGCGTACCGGCCGTTAGGCTGTCTTCCTCATAAAGCAGCAGATCAAGCGGTGCACCGACGGACAAATTGGCCTTGATCGTTGAATCGAAACTGACCAGCAACAGCTTGACCGTTTCGGAAAAGCTCATGTCCGGATCAAACGCACGTACCAGTATGGGGCGGCCGTATTTCGTCTCACCGATCTGAAAGAACGGGGTGTCCTCACCGGCCTCGATAAAATTGCCCTCGGGATAGATCAGAAACAGGCGCGACGGGCCGCCTTTGATCTGCCCCCCCAGGATCAGGGTTGCGTGAAAGGCACTGTCAGCCTGCTGGCCCGCTCGGGAATGCCCCTCGATGACGTCGTTCAGCGTTGCCGCAACCAATTGGGCGACCTGAAACATCGTCGGCGCCTCAAGGATCGACGGCGACCGGTCTTCCGGGGCTTTTGTGCGTTCTTCCAGCAGGCTTATGGTAGCTTGGGTAGTCGCCAAGTTGCCGGCCGACAACAAGGTGATCGAACGGTTGCCTTCAACGGTCCAATTGAACATCTTGTTGAAGGTGGACACGTTGTCGACACCTGCATTCGTACGCGTGTCCGACATGAAAACCAGTCCGCGGTTCAACCGCATGCCCACAGCATAGGTCATCAGGTTCTCCGTTACTGCTGTGCGACCTGCAATTGAACCGTCAACTGCTCGCCCGCTGCCCCAATTCTGTTTCCTATTACCGGGGCCGCCTGGGCATAGTCCAGACCGGTTGCGACACGCACGTATCGATCATCGGGTGAAATCCCGTTGGACACGTCAAATCCAACCCAGCCAAGCCCGTCCAGATGAACTTCGGCCCACGCGTGGGTGGCATCCTGCAATTCGGTTTCGTTCATCATCAGATAACCCGAGACATAGCGGGCCGGCACGCCGATCTTCCGCGCGCAGGTGATGAAAACATGCGCGTGGTCCTGGCACACGCCGCGCCCGGCCTTGAGGGCGTCTTCTGCGCTCCAGTCCGGGTGCGAGCCTCCCACTTCGTAGGAAACCTGAGCCCGAACTCTTTCGGACAGCGCATGCATCCGCTCAAGCGGCTCACCATCCGGCAACTCGGCGATTACGTCTGCAACACCCTTGCCCGGCGTTGTCAAAGGCGTGCTCCGCTGAAAAAGCCACAACGGTGTCGACCCCTCGTGACGTCCCAACACACCATTCGTATCTTCAACCTCGACAACACCTTCCGAGATCAAAGAGATGCTTTGTGTATTCGCTTCGAAACTGATCAGCTCCACCGTGTTGCGGTGGTAGTCCTCAAAGCTCAGTTCCTTGCGCCCCCCGGTCACTTCGGTGCTCCAAGAGAGGATATTCTGATTGCGGAAGGATTTGGGCGTCTTTCTCAGCTGCTGCAGGCCAAAGGGAACCGGCGCGTCGAAATCGTATCGTGTCTCATGGCGAATATGCAGTTTCATTGGTCACTCATAGAACCGGTAGTCAACTTCAATCTGGCGGCTCAAGTTCCCAAGATCCTTCAAAAAGTCCTGAATGTACTCGTGCAGCCCAAGGTCAAAGATATCAGAAATCTGCCGGTCGAGGTATTTTTCGGACAGCGCATCGGCTGCCGTAACCGACGGCCCCATAAAACCATAGTCTTTGCTGAGATAGGACAGGTTCTCTTGGATTTTCCTGCAGCAGAAATGCAGACTGCGGGGCATCCGCTGATCGAGGATCAGAAACTGAGCGATTTCCGACGGCCGGGTATTCTGGCCGTGGGTCATGCGATAGCCACCGCCCGCACCCACGGACCGCAGAATGCTTTCCCATTGGATGTTGTCCAGTGACGAGCCGACCGAAAAGGCCGTGGGCAGAAGGACATAGTACTTCACGTCCAGGATGCGCCCGGTATTGTCGGCCCGCTCGACAAAAGTGCCGATCCGGGTGAAATCGAAAATATCGTTGCGCAGCATGGTCCCCAGCGTCGCACCACGAACCAGAGCCGCCTGTTGACGAATAAGCTCCAACGTCCCCGGCAGGTCCCTCTCATTCACGCGGCGCTTCATGGCTTGATCAATCTGCATCCATGTGGCGTTCACCGCGCTCCAGACATCATGGGTCAATGCGGTTCGAACAAGACGCGCGTTGTCTCGCGCCTGCTTGATGACGGACTTGATCGAGGATGGGTTGTCGGCATCACGCAACATCCAATCCACGGCATTGTCTTTTGAAATCTCATCATATTTGGCGCTGTAACCGCCGAAAACGCCGGCGGTTTTCAGAACCGAGCCCCATTCCGCATCGGAGTTCTTGGTCCGGGTCAGTGCCATCCTCTGGCCTGTTTCAAGCAGTCTGGCCGTGTTTTCCGCCCTCTCAAGAAACCGGGACATCCAGAACAACCCGCCAGCAGTTTTTCCCAGCATGGTCAGTCCTCCAGAACCCAGGTGTCTTTGGTCCCGCCGCCTTGGCTTGAATTCACGACTAGGGACCCTTTTTTCAGCGCAACGCGCGTCAGGCCGCCGGGGGTGATCTCGATCCCATCGGGGGACACCAGAACAAACGGCCGCAGATCGACATGCCTGGGGGCAAGTCCCGAACGGGCGAAGATCGGCACCGTCGAGAGAGACAATGTGGGCTGCGCGATATAGTTAGACGGCCGCGACTTAAGCTTGTCGCGGAAGGCCGAAATCTCTTTCTTGCTGGCGGTCGGACCGATCAGCATCCCATAGCCGCCCGAGCCGTGCACCTCTTTAACGACAAGATCTGACAGATTGTCCAATACGTAGGACAGCGACTCGGGATCGCTGCAGCGCCACGTAGGAACATTTTTAAGCAGGGGCTTCTCACCCGTGTAGAACTCAACGATTTCAGGCATGTAGGAATAGATGGCCTTGTCATCGGCAATGCCCGTGCCCGGCGCGTTGGCGATTGTAATGCCCCCGGCCCGATAGACGTCCAGAATTCCCGGAACGCCCAGCGCGCTGTCCGGGTTGAAGTTCAGCGGGTCCAGGAAATCGTCGTCAACCCGGCGGTAAAGAACGTCGATTGGTTTGTAGCCTCGCGTGGTGCGCATGCAGACGCGCGCATCAACAACCCGCAGGTCGTGCCCTTCGACCAGTTCAACGGCCATCTGATCGGCCAAAAACGCATGTTCAAAATAGGCTGAATTGTAGATCCCCGGTGTCAATACCGCGACGGTCGGCTCGCCATCCGCGCAGGCCGGCGCACTGGCCGCAAGCGAGCGTCTCAGATTGCGGGGGTAGTCGGATACATTGCGCACATTCGTGGCGCTGAAAAGCTCGGGGAACATCTTCAGCATCGTTTCCCGGTTTTCGAGCATGTAGCTGACCCCGGACGGCGTGCGGGCGTTGTCTTCCAACACGAAGAACTCATCCGGCCCGGTACGCACCAGATCAACGCCGACCACATGGGTGTAGACCTGCCCCGGCGGTGAGACACCCAGCATCTGCGGCAGGAAGGCTTCGTTGCTGGCAAGCATCTCTGCCGGCACGCGACCGGCACGCACGATTTCCTGACGGTGATAGATGTCGTGAAGAAACGCATTGATCGCCCGAACCCGTTGTTCGATACCGCGCTCCAGACGTTGCCATTCGCGCCCTGAAATCACGCGCGGAACGATATCAAATGGGATCAAGCGTTCTTCGGCCTCGGTCTTGCCGTAGACGTTGAAAGTGATCCCCGTCAGCCTGAATACTTCCTCGGCTTCGCGCTGTTTGGCCCTCAGCCGTGAGACATCTTCCGCATTGAACCAACGTCCGATCTCTTCGTAAGGACCTCTGAGAGATCCGTCGCCGTTGAACATCTCATCAAAATACTCGCTCATACGAGAAGTGTGACGATCATTTCAAAGTTTGCAAGTTGTACGGGCTTTTCTAGTTGGCGGCCCACCAAGAAATGCACAGTTTTCGAGCGAACGGCAGCCCGCCCGTCGATGACGAAACTGCTTCTGGGTGCAGCGAAAATCATCGCCGCCCCTCTACCGGCTTCTGACTTCAACGACGTGTAGCCACCAAAGCATTCCTCGAAAGCAATCAGGGGCTACGGCTCCGCCTGAGATCCGACTGGGTGCCCACCGCATCCAGTAGTGCGCCCCGGACTGCATCTACCATTCTGGCACGGGGTGACATTGCCGCACTCGCAAGACCGACGATGCGTCGGGGTCCGAACTGCTCCAGAGGAATTTTTCTGAGCCGCAAATGGTCATTAGACGCCAGACGACTGTCAGGTATGATCGAGACTCCGAGTTCAGCGCCGACCATGCTTGATATTGCCTCGAGGCTTTCAAGCTCCATGGCGTCTTTGACTTCTATGCCCATCCTTTGCAGCCAGGTCTCGATCTGCCTCCCTACAACCGCGTCGCGAGTGAACCGAATAAACGGCAACGCGCCGAGCAGTTCTTCGGGAGAAAGGTCCGGAGTTTTTTCCGAGACGAGCAAGACCAGTTTCTCGGTCACGATTTCCGAGAACTCCAGCGACTTCGGCAGGATATCCGGGCGTGAGATGATTGCCGCGTGAACCTGTTTGCGGTCCAGCTGCAACAGCAGTTGATTGGTCAAGCCCGGAACAATTCTGACACGCACGTCAGGATGTTCTGACTTCAGCCTTGATAACGCAGCAGGCACCAAACCCGTCAAACTCGTTGGAACTGCGCCCAAGATGATCTCGCCGGCAAGTTCCTTGTCTGATCTCACCTTGTCGGCCAGACCGTCATAGGCAGCGACGACCGCCGCCGCTTCTTCAACAAGCATGAGCCCCGCACTGGTCAGTTTGGGTGTCTTCGCCGACCGGTCAAACAAGTCGAGCCCCCACATGACTTCAAGGTTCCGCATCTGATGGCTTACCGCCGACGGCGTCAGATGCTCGGCCTCCGATGCGGCTCGAAAGCTTCCATGCCGATGTATTGCGATCAGAGTTCGCAAGGCACGAATACTCATTTCAAAGACCTCGCCACCTCTATCCTGGTCCACGTAAGATGAGAGATTTTCACCGATGGATCAAATCATTTTCGTTTTTGTTTACATTTTTTGATCTGTAACCTGCGCGAAACAAGCTCAATGAAACAGCGCCCCGAGGTCCCTATGGTTGCCCCAAAGTCCAACACCTACACGTCCATCGTTGCCAAGCCTTTCGCTCCGAACCTCGGGGCCGAGATCTATGGGGTCGATTTGAGCCAGCCTGTGCCCGACGAACAGTTCGCCGAAATCCGCGATGCCTTTCACACCTATCAGGTTCTGTTCTTCAAAGAGCAGAAAGAGATACCGCCTGCGCAGCACATCGAGTTTGGGAAACGCTTCGGGCCGCTCCACGCACACCCCGCAGCCCCAACGATGGAAGGGTATCCGGAGATATTCGAGATCCATGCCACCAAGAATTCAAAGGTGGCCAACGGTGAGTTCTGGCACTCGGACGTGTCATGTGATGAAACGCCCCCATTGGGTACAATGCTTCAAATCCACATTGCCCCGCCTTGCGGCGGGGACACCATGTTCAGCGATATGTATGCGGCTTACGACGATCTGTCCGAACCGATCAAAAGCATGCTCGACGGCCTGTCCGCCCTCCACAGCTCCGAGCACATCTACAAGGGCCGGTACAGCGACCGGGGCCAAAAGGACGCCGATATTGATTGCCCCGAAGCAATTCATCCGATCGTCAGAACTCACCCTGAGACAGGGCGAAAATCGCTGTTCGTCAACCGAACGTTCACAACGAAGATTATCGGCTTGTCGGACAAGGAAAGTGAGGCGATCCTCAACATGCTGTTCGAGCATGCCGAACAGATCAACTATCAAATCAGGTTCCGGTGGTCGCTCAACGATATGGCGTTTTGGGACAATCGTTGCTGTATGCATCGCGCCATCTGGGACTATTGGCCCGCGGAACGAAAGGGGCGGCGTGTAACCGTGAAAGGCGACCGCCCCGTCTAGTTTCGACTGGACAGGATTTCACCGTCGAAGAAACCATTTTGGGAGCGCGAAGTGCGAGCTGCAGTCGTCAGAGAGTTCAACGAGGACCTTTCGATTGAAACGGTCCCGGACCCAACCTGCCCCGACAACGGAGTGGTCTTGGAGGTCACCGCATGCGGCGTGTGCCGCTCGGACTACCACGGCTGGTCCGGTGCCCACCCGAAAGTTCAAAACGGCTCCATCCTGGGGCACGAATACTGTGGCACTGTGGTCGAGGCCGGGTCCAATGCGAAACACAAGGTGGGTGATCGCCTCATCGCCCCATTCATCCTGGGCTGCGGCAGTTGCCATGCCTGTCAAACCGGAGTGTCGAATACCTGCGCCAACCAGATCGTTCCCGGATTTGGCGCACCGGGCGCCTATGCGGAATATGTTGCGGTGCCCTTTGACCATAACTTGGTTCACTTGCCAGACACACTCTCCCCTGCCCTCGCCGCCGGCCTGGGCTGCCGCGTCACCACCGCATGGCATGCTTTGACGGACCGAGCAGATGTTGCTGCGGGCGAATGGGTTGCTGTCCATGGAACCGGTGGAATTGGTCTGTCCGTCCTCTTGCTTGCGAAAATGCTGGGATGCCGGGTTGTCGTGGTGGATGTGGTCGATGAGAAACTCGAGCACGCAAAACTCCACGGCGCGGACGCGACGGTCAATGCATCCAAAGAGGATGCGGCGACCGCGATCCTGGAAATCACCGGTGGAGGAGCGCAAGTTTCCATCGAAGCTCTTGGCATCGAAACAACGACGAACGCGTCACTGGAGTGCCTCGCGATCTTGGGCCGTCATGTACAGATTGGGATGCCGTCGGGTGACGGTTGGATGCGCATGAACATGCGCGCGATCTATTCCAAGCAGCTCTCGGTTTTTGGCACCCGGGGCATGCCGTCCTGGAAGTACCCGCGTCTGCTTGGACTGATCGAGCGGGGTGACGTTGACATACAGCCGATGGTGGCCAGGGAGGTCTGCCTTGAGGACGCCAGCGGTGAGCTTCGCGCGATGCGTGGTCCGACCTCGCCCGGCACCGCTGTAATCACGAGTTTTCGGCCTTGATTGGGTGCCTGCGTCATGCAGGATGCACGCGGGCCTAAAAAATAAAATCATTGAAAATTAATGACTTACGTAAAGTAACGGGGTTTGCCCCGGCTGTCGCCAGACACATCCAAAACACTGTTAACGAAAAATGTAGTGAAGCAATTTCAACAAGAAAAGCCCGCCCAAACAGTTTTGACCAGTCTAGGCGGGCTTGCCCATCAGAGTATGAAATCACCTTCGTCTAGGCTGCTGGCGCGGACGCCGAACAACGAGATTTCCGTGTCTCCCAAATCGATCTTGGTCTTGAAGAAACGGCCGCTGATCGCATCCTCGACTTCCTCGTAATCTGTGAAGCCATAGGCGCTGAGGTCGATCTTGTCGCGACCTGCGCGAAAGCCGAACACAGTGTCATGACCGCCGCCTTGTTCGAAGACGAAGCTGTCAGAGCCCGAGCCGCCGATGAGTTTGTCGTTTCCGGCACCGCCCGCGATCTCGTCATTTCCGCGGCCGCCGAAGATGATGTCGTTTCCACCCTCGCCGTTCAGGGTGTCGTCACCCTTGCCGCCGAAAACCTTGTCCCGACCGTCACCGGCGAGAACCAGATCGTCACCACTTCCTGCAAAAACGATATCGTTGCCGCCCTTGGCATCGATCAGGTCATTGTCCCGGCCCGTGCGGATGACTTCGCGACCATCGTCTCCGATGACGAAATCGACTGCCCCTGAACCGTCAGATTGCTGCAGATCGGCGGGCAGCAGAACGCCGTTCAACACATGGATCACACCGTTCGACGCCTGAATGTCGGTCGCGATGAGGCTTGGATCCTGAACGTCCGGATCGGCATCGATAAGGGTAAGGGTCTCGGCATCCACACCAATCGTTCCGCCCTGGAGCGTTTCGATTTCCTCAGATGCCAGAACTTGGCTGGCCTGCAGGCTTTCACCCGAGACATGGTAGGTCAGCACCGTTGTCAACAGCTCGATGGGATCGTTTCCGCCGTTGAGCAAACGCAGTGCGTCTACAAGGTATGCAAACGCTCCGCCCTCATCGCTGCCTTCGTATCCCAGCGAGTTCGAGAGCGCGATAAACGCGTCATCGGTCGGCGCAAAGGCGGTAAGGTCGGCATTCGGGTCATTCAGGGCGCCCGCCAGATCAGCCGCGATCAGGGCTTCTCGAAGAATATCGAAATCACCTCCGTTTTCGTCAAAACCGGATGCGCCGCTTACCGCAAGAACGGTTTCGGTGATCGTCGGGGCGTCATTGCCTGGCAGATCGATCGGCAGCAGAACGCGATCAATCACGTGGACCACGCCATTGTCCGCCAAAATGTCTGTCTGCACCAGCGACGGGTTGATGAGGTCCGGCTCCAGATCGCCAAGTGTCGGCAGCTCGGACGCATCGATCACTCCGCCCTGAAGTGAGGTCACCGAACCCGCCGACGCAATCTCGGACGACCCTTGGGTGCCAGCTGCAACATGATAGGTGACGATCGTCTCAAGCAGCGTTGCGGTTTCGACGGGATCTTCGTTCAAAGAGGTCAGAAATGCGGTTACGGCTGCGGTGTCGGTAACGTCGCCCGCAAAACCCAGATCAGCTGCGAGCTGCCCGAATGCCGCGTTTGTCGGGGCAAAAACCGTGTAGGTCGCAGAAGGGTCACCGGCCGTTCCACTGAGGACACCGAGGTAGTCAGTCCCCTTCTGGTCATCGATAAAACCTATTGCTGCGACAAGAATGCTAAAGCTTGGATTTCCTGCGGCAATTCCTGCAATTGTCGTCATAATTTCCTCCACCTGAGATTTGCAAGCCAATGATTGGCTTACCGCTGGTACGGAGCGCACAGGCCGTTCGGATCAAATATTTATGAATCACGATATGTTCCTCGCGACACCGCGTGGATCGTTCCCGCGCCCGCTGAGGCCAAAATCAAAAAACAAATCCGGCCGGGTCTGATCAGCGTATCGGTCATCAGTTGAGAACAAAGGTGACGGCCAATGGGAAAACCCAAATTCGTAGTCGAAACGGGGCGTCAGGAACTTCGCGAAGTGCGTCGGGAAAGCTGGCGGCTTTACGTTTTTGTCGGTGTTCTCAGTTGCTTCACCAACCTTCTTATGCTGACCGGGCCATTGTATATGCTGCAGGTATACGACCGGGTTCTGGGCAGCAGATCGGTGGAAACGCTGGTCGCTCTCTCTGTGCTTGTTGCATTCTTGTACGGCATTCTGGGCCTGCTTGAATATGCGCGGGGAAGGATTTTCGGACGCGTCGCGGCGCGTTTCCAGGCACGCCTTGACCGTCGGGTTTTCGAAGCTGTGCAGCGTAAGGCCTCGGTCGCTCCGGACGATCAAACGGAAACCGGCCTGCGCGATCTTGAGGCTGTTCAGCGGCTTCTGTCATCTCCGGTTCCAATGGCCTTTTTCGACGTATTCTGGACGCCCGTTTTCCTCTTGGGCATCTGGATATTCCACCCGTGGCTTGGCGCTGTTGCTGCGTTGGGTGGTTTGCTCATCTTGGCACTGACGGGTTTGAACCGAGTTTTTTCGGCACGGCCCATGTCGAATGCCAGCCGTGCTGTCGCCTCGTCCGAAGCAATGTCCAACCAGCTGCGGAACGAAGCCGAAATCGTTGAGGCGATGGGTATGCGCGATGCGACCTTCACGCGGTGGAAGGCCTTGCGCGACCGGGCGCTGAAGGAGCAGATCCGCTCGGCCGACGTAAGCGGCAGCTTTGCGAACGTAACAAAGACTTTCCGGTTGTTTTTGCAGTCAGCCATCCTTGGCGTTGGTGCATATCTTGTGCTTCAGGGGGAACTGACTGCAGGCGCAATGATTGCCAGCTCAATCCTGCTGGGCCGGGCGCTGGCACCGATGGAGCAGCTTGTGGCGCAATGGCAGTTGGTTCAGACCGCAAAAAGAGGCTGGGACAATCTGGCCGAACTGCTCGGCACCGTACCGCCCGAACGTGTGAATACGCGACTGCCGAAACCCAAAGCCAAGTTGGTTGTTCAAAACCTGACCGTCTTTCCGCCGAACTCACGGCAAGCCGCTCTGAAATCCGTTTCCTTCAACGTGAACCCAGGCGAAGCGGTTGGCTTGATTGGATCGTCCGGCGCGGGAAAGTCCACACTCGCCAGATCTCTGACTGGCGTATGGCGTCCGCACAGCGGCACGATCCGGCTGGATGGCGCCGCGCTGGATCAATACGGCTCGACCGAACTTGGCAGCCTTATCGGCTACCTTCCGCAGCGGTTTCAACTGTTCGACGGCACCATTGCCGAAAACATTGCCCGAATGGCGCCCGAGCCGGACGATGCCGCCGTCGTGGCAGCCGCAAAGAAAGCAGATGCGCATGAGATGATACTGCGGCTCGCTGATGGTTATGACACCTACGTGTCGGCGAACGGAGGGCAACTGTCCGGTGGTCAGATGCAACGTATCGGCCTTGCCCGCGCCATGTACGGCGACCCCGTTCTGCTGGTGCTGGACGAACCAAATTCAAACCTCGACGTGGAAGGCAGTGCCGCGGTCAATCGCGCAATTGAAGAGTTCAAGGCAAACGGAAAATCCGTGTTGATCGTGGCCCACCGGCCGGCCGCAATCCAGGAATGCGACAAGCTGATAATGCTTGAAAACGGCACCGTCCGGGACTTTGGCGCCAAGAAAGACGTTCTTCGGAAACTCGTTATCAACCACGAACAAATCGCAAAAACCGCCAGACAGGGAGGCCTGAAATGAAACCGGAACGGTCCGACGTGAACTCGTCCCTGTCGTGGTCTGCGCGCGGGCCAGTGCTCGTGGGTCTCGTGGGCCTGATACTGTTGCTTGGGGGCTTTGGATATTGGTCCTTCACGACCAATATTGCCGGGGCAATCGTTGCCAGCGGTCGAATTGAAGTTGACCAAAATCAACAGGTTGTGGAACACCCTGATGGCGGCGTGGTCGCCGAGATACGTGTCGACGAAGGGTCCGTGGTCGAGGCCGGTGATGTGCTGATCAAGCTGGCGTCCAATGACCTTGCCACCAAATTGGCGATCGCCGAAAAAGAGCTTTACGAACTCATGGCCCGCCGTGGCCGGCTTGAGGCGGAAAGAGACGGATCCGAAGAAATCCGCTTTGATCCCATACTTCAACAAGCCGCATCTTTGGACGTCGACATCGCGGACTTGGTCTTTGGGCAGGAACGTTTGTTTGTGGCGCGCAAGCAATCCATCGCGCAGGAGATTGATCAACAACTCAAAAGGGTTGGTCAGATCGACAGCCAGATTGTCGGGATTGATGCTCAAAAACTGGCGCTTGCCACCCAGCTGGACCTGATACGAAAGGAACTGACGGATCAAGAGTCCTTGTTTGAACGCGGATTGGCCCCCGCATCCCGCGTTCTGTCATTGCAACGGGAAGAAGCACGCCTGAGCGGCACGATGGGTGATCTGACTGCCCGTATCGCGGAATCCGAAGGGCGAAAGACCGAAATCGAGATTCAAATCCTCAAATTGCAAAGCAAACGCCGCGAAGATGCCATTACCCGCCTCAGGGACCTGCGGTATCGGGAACTGGAGTTGCGCGAGGAAACGACGAATATTGCAGATCGTATCGCCAACCTTGAAATCACGGCGCCGGTCTCTGGGGTCGTACACGGATTGAACATCTTCAGCCTTGGTGCGGTCGTAAAACCGGCTGATCCGGTATTGTACCTCGTTCCGCAGGATCGTCCGCTGATCATAAGTGCCCGCGTCGACCCTATTCACGTCGACCAGATGTTCGTGGGACAAGATGTCGTTTTGCGCTTCTCGGCCATGGATCAGCGAAAGACGCCCGAATTGACAGGACGGGTCACCTTGGTTTCTGCGGATGCGTTCGAGGAGGCTTCGACAAACCAGACCTACTACACGGCCGAAATCGCACTGAACGCCGGGGAGCAGAAAAAACTGCCCGCGGAAACACCTCTGGTTCCTGGAATGCCGGTCGAAACCTTCATACGGACGCAGGACAGAACACCGATTGCCTACCTGATCAAACCGTTCAGCGACTATTTTGCGAAAGCATTTCGTGAGACATGAGTGTTGGCCCTATGTCGCCGTCAAATCAAGCTACGAGCGATTGACTTAGGTTTTTCTGGCCCAGCGCAGGAAACCTGCGCGTTGCGACTGGCACGAAGAAAAACCCGCTTCGCTCTTGTATAGACGCCAAGGCAACTTCAACAGCCCGAACGCGGCTATTTCCTGCAGAGCACCCTGCCGCCTGCAGCACCCATCACTCCAGAAAGTCGGAGACCAGACGCTGGAGTAGTTCAGGCTTCTCGGCATGAACCGCATGGGCGCAACCCGGCACGACCGCAAGCGAGGTCTTGGGGATTTCTTGCCAAAGCATATGAGTCTGGCTCCACGGATAAGTCCGATCCCGATCGCCCCAAAGCACAAGTGTTTCCTGCCGGATTTGGCTGAGGTTCTGCTCTCCGGACCAAGAGTACATCGCGTCCAGGCCAGCGTTTGTTGCAGCCAGTTTGCTTTGCGCGGCGACGGCGGCGCAGTGCTCAAACCCTTGTGCGGCTTCACGATCCAGAAACCAAGTTGCAGCGATCCGATGGGCGGTTGCGGCGGGGCCGTCCTCTGCCGCACGCTTTTTACTTTCCTCAATGGTCTCGAACCGCTCGGGCAAAACGCCAATCGCGCCGGTTGCGTACAACACCAATCGGTCCACCCTTTCAAAATCCCGCCGGGCGATTTCCTGAGCGATCATGCTGCCCATCGAATGCCCCAGAAGATGATACACCCCCAGCCTGAGGCTGCGGAGGTGCTGGATCACCCAATCCGCCCTGCGGAAGGGCGCTTAGGCACTGCTCAGTTGGCGGTGCAATTTCTGCGCTTCCCGCTGAGTAGACAGTCTTTGGTCACCGACAGGCTTTCTCGATCAACGCAATAGGTCAGTATTCACCCGCACAGGCGCGACCATGATAAAGGAAACTCGGCAGCCCCTCGTTGAAGCCTGCTCAACGTATGCATCGCGACCCAACCGGAGCGTTTGATCGTCGAGCCACGCATTGCCATAACCACGCTGTCCGCAGAATTTCAGACGGCATCAACGCCGCAGATCGAACGGTCTAATACCCGGATCTATTAGCAACGAGACCCGGCTCAATCAGACGGCATTTGCGCCGTTGGTGTCGACATGGAAATCGCTCGTTCCTCATCCGTCATATCTTCGGCAATCCCGTCAAAGAGCGGTGTCGAAAGATACCGCTCGCCTGTGTCGGGCAGCATCACCAGCATCACCGATCCGTCCGGGGCGCTTTTGGCCACTTCCATTGCGATGGCAAATGTGGATCCCCCTGAGATTCCGGTGAATATCCCCTCCTCTGCGGCCAGACGCCTGGACCATGCAATACCATCCGCTCCGGCGACGGGGAGCAGTTCATCGTAGTAAGCATTGTCCAGAGCTTCCTGAAGCACATACGGGATGAAGTCGGGCGTCCAACCCTGAATGGGATGCGGCTCGAAGGCCGGATGGCTCTCAGTGGGCTGATGGGCCTCGTTGCGGGTGTTCACGTAGCCAGACCCGACAATCGCAGCGTTTGCAGGTTCGGTCAGGATAATCTTGGTGTCAGGGCGATCCCGCTTGAGCACGCGCGAGACGCCCGAAACAGTGCCGCCCGTTCCATAACCAGTGATCCAGTAATCCAGCCGCTCTCCTTCGAAGTCGCTTAGTATTTCCCTCGCTGTCGTGGCCTCGTGGATGTCGGCGTTGGCGCTTGTCTCGAATTGGCTGGCGAGAAACCAGCCATTTGCCTCGGCCAACTCCTTGGCCTTGTAGTACATCCCAAAACCCTTGAGCGCACGAGGCGTGAGCACAACCTTGGCCCCAAGAAACCGCATCAACCGGCGGCGTTCCACCGAGAAGCTGTCAGCCATAGTGACCACAAGCGGATAACCCTTTGCGGCACATACCATCGCAAGACCAATCCCGGTATTTCCCGAGGTAGCCTCGACGACCGTTTGCCCGGGTTTCAGCCGACCTTCCCTTTCACCAGCTTCGATGATGTTCAGCGCAAGGCGGTCCTTGACCGAGCCCGCGGGGTTGAAGGCTTCAAACTTGACGTAGACCTTCACGTTGGCCGGCGCGATTTTGTTGATGCGAATGCACGGCGTGTTGCCGACCGTGTCCAGGACGCTGTCGTATAGACGGCCGCGCCCGGATGTGGTTCGGATTTCCATGTGCCCCTCCTGCTTATCCACTTTTCTTCAAATGCGAAGAAGACTGCCACAAGCGCAATGCAATTGATAGAACGTCAACAGCACAGCAGAAGAACGGACCTTCTCCCACTCTACTAAAGCTGAGAGCCGATTGGTAGAATACTAAAAAATCCAGCCACGATATGGTCCCAAGCCGAACCCGTTGGTTCTGAGTCATATTCAAGAATTTCTCCGTCCTCGCCCCGGGTTCTCCATTTGAGTTGGCCAGCACTCTCCAGCGTCACATGATATGTATAAGCTGGAAGCGCATCATCCAAAGCACCCATCGTTTGTGCGGTCAGCGCTGGAGAGTCGATGAGAATGCCCATTTCCGTGTTGATGTTGACTGAACGAGGGTCCCAATTGAACGAACCGACAAACAGATATCGGTCATCGACAGCGAACGCTTTGGAGTGAAGACCTGACCGAGATTGAGCCCAGTTTATTCCACGACGTTGGACCTGATAAGCGTCAGGCCGCAATTCATAAAGCTCGACACCACCGCGCAGCAAAGCCCGGCGTTTCTTGGCGTAGTGTGCATAGACTGGCGCTACGTCGTTTGAAGCAAGCGAGTTGGTTACGACTTTGACTTCGACACCTCGGTTTTCCAGTTCGGTCATCCACTTCACGCCGTTGTTGCGTGGCACGAAGTAGGCCGAAACGATATTGACCTCCCTGTCGGCACTCTCGAAATACGGCAGCAATTGCGACGCGAGAATTGGACCTGAGTTATCAAGCCCTGCGGCTTTGGAAGGCGGGTCGGCGTAGAGTTTTGCAGGCACCCAATCCAAGGAAAGCGTGCCGTCTGCAAAACTCTCCCTTGCAGATTTTCTGAGAGCTTCGCCGTACTGGGTCCGCTTTGCCGCCTCCACGAGTTCATTCAGTCTGCTTCGCGCTTGACCAAGCGAAAATTCTTCAGGTTGCCCGACGACCACGCGGGCCGGAACCGCGAACTCACTGTTCCAATATTCGTCAAAACTTTTGGAAACTTCATTTACGACGGGACCGGCTGCCAGAACATCCAGATCCGCATAGTTCATTTCCTCCCGTGCCAGGAAGTACTCGGCGCCTATATTCCGGCCACCGACAATTGTGAACACGTTGTCTGCGGTCATCGACTTATTGTGCATTCTGCGATTGATCCGCTTGAAATCCGTGAGCCCGGCAATGATCAGGCTTTGATTGCGCCAGAAAGGATTGAACAAACGGATTTCAATATTCTCGTGGTAGTCCAATGCGGCTGTCATCGCGTCATATCCGGATGTGTCCATGTCATCCAAAAGCAAGCGAACACGTACGCCTCGGTCCGCCGCCTGCAAAAGACTGGCCGCAAAGAGATGACCTGTCGGGTCGTTATGCAAAAGGTAGTATTGAGCGTCGATCGATTGTTCAGCTGCTGCAGCGAGTAGAAGCCGTGACACCAAGGCTTGTTCACCGTCGCTGATCAATTTGACACCGGACCGGCCGTCTTTTGGGTCCCCAAGCCGGGTCGCCGCCTGCCCAAGTGCGTTGTTTGTCCTAGCCGAAAATGAAACCGAATTAACCTTCTCATATGTACGAACTTTCGGGGCACAAGCGACAAGAGCGAATGTGCAGAACGCACAAAACATGATTGTCCAAGGCTTCATCGACTTCCTCCGCTCGTCGCTCATAGGTGACTACGCCAAGAGGCACGATTGCAAGTATGTTCCGAGAAAGGTGGGGAGGTTTCTTGGAGTCGTGTCGTTCCAGAGGAATTGCGGCTCAAAGCCAGTCAGCCTGTCATACTAAAAAATTTGATCGCCTGACGAAGCACCCTGTCCAAAATCGCAAGGCAAACCGCAACCTCAGAAGCTCTAAATTTGGACTGTGCACAGAAGACAAGATATACGGGCGCGAAGTCAGGGTACGTTCTATCGACGCGTTCTAAATAGCCCGGGCTATTGGGCAAACGGCCGATAGCTCCAATGAGCGGTCACAAAGCAATTCCGCGAAGGGCCACTTCGAGCCCAAAATTTCGATGCTGCAAAAAAAAATTAGTGCACTGCTCCTCGGCATTGGACCGCCGGGAGCTGGATTTTTCCTGGACCAGTGCAGGCAGAGCAACTGGGGATCAGGCAAGCGGGAAATTAGGGTTGGCTGTCTTTGGCCGCACCGTAAACGAAGTCAAACAACGACGGCACAAGGGCGTCTAAACCAACCACAACACAAGGCAACACGCGACTGAACCTAGGGACAGGCTTCCGACAACCAGTTGCAAGTGGAAGCGAGATGCCGGTTGGGCGCTGTGCGCTTCCAATCGGGAATACACGCGGCGGGCGTTCATCCACGCTCCCCAATAGATCAGCAGCGAGATCAACACAAAAAGAGTGGCTGCGGCTTTCGCCAGCCACTCGGGCTCGACGGCGGAAAATACGGCCTTGAGGCCAAGGGCGATGGCCACGCATGCCATTCCGGTTCTCATCCATCCCGCAAATGTACGCTCATTTGCCAAAATGGTGCGGTCTTCGGCCCAGTCGGTCCGCTCCTCGGCCAAGTTTTGGCTTTTCGTGTTTTTTTCAGACATTGCCGACCTTTGGACTAGTCACCAGATCGGAATGTGCAGGCTTGCCGGTTTTTCGGCAAGCCTGCACAAGACCTTAAACGCGCACAGTTGGGTCGCAAAACGACACACGCGCCCGGTCACCGCGTCAGCTTGATTTCGAGATCGCCCGCAGCATCCAAGCTGCCTGCTCATGAAATGCCGAACGTTCGGTCGCCAGATCTTCAGTCACGACATCTTTGCGGCTTCCTGCAAGCTCGGTCAGGGCGTGCAGGCGGTGAGCCGCCCGCTCGTGATCAGCAGCCAGATCTTCGATCATTTCGGCGGCGGACAGGTCCCCTTCGCGATCCTTGATGGCCGAGAAATCCAGGATGTCGGACATCCGCGAGGGCGCCAGATGGCCCAGCGCGCGAATGCGTTCCGCGATCTCATCAGCGGCGGCGAACATGTTTTCGTACTGTTCTTCGGTCAGCTTGTGGATCGAATAGAACAGCGGGCCTTCCACGTTCCAGTGATACGCATGTGTCTTGAAAGTCAGCCGGTAGGTGTCGGCCAGAACATCAGCCAGACCCTTGGCCAAGGGCGCGGTGTCGCGCACGCCAGTGGAAACGGGGTTTTCGTTCGGGACAACGTTCAATGCGTCGGTCATGACAACTCCTTTTTTCTACTGGGGAAGAAACGCCCAAAGCCGGGTATTGTTCCACTTTCAGCAAAAAATCAGGTGACAGTCGGCATCCCGCCATCAGCCGAATAGTCGACCGACACCCGCAGCAAGGTCGGAACGGCGACGTCAGCCGCCGCCTGCAGCGCAGGGGCCAGTTTGCCGTGGCTTTCGATGTCGTGGTAGACCCAGCCAAAGGATCGGGCAAGTGACTCCCAATCGGGGTTGCCGAAGGAAAACTCGCGCGCACCTGGCTGTTTTTCGTCGATCAGACCATAGCCGTTGTCTTCCCAGACCAGAAGAGTCACGGGCACGCACAACCGGGCCGCCGTCTCCATCTCCTGAACGTTCATCAGAAAGTCCCCATCACCGCAAACGGCGATCACCCGACCCTCGTCCAAAAGGCGGGCAGCCTCGATCGCTCCGGGCAGCGCAAGGCCCATACCGGCCAGGCCGTTCGGAATGATGATTTGCCCCGCCCGGCGCGCTTGAACCTTGCTGGCGACCCAAAGTTTGTGCAGGCCCACGCCAGACAACAGAACGTCGCTTTCGCGAAGCGTCTCGGAAATCGCCTGACAAATGTCCGACGGCGCGACGCAGGCGGCATCGGTAGCTGTTGGTCCACCCTCCAGCGAGGCGTCAATCCTCCGCTGGAGACCTTTGAACCAGCTTTGCGTGGGACGTTCGGCGGTGGCCTTGGCCAGAACGTCGATGCAGTGCGGAAGATCCCCAGTCAGAGCGGCCTTTACCGGCCAGTCCACATCAACAGTCGAGGCCACGTCCGTGATCTCGAGTACCGGCTTCTTACCGCCCATCGAGATGTTCGAGGGTGGATATTCAACCGGGTCAAACCCGATGGCAATGATCAGGTCGCACAGGTCGAAGGCTTCTGATGCCAATTCCTTGCCCGGTTGACCGATCGAATGCAGCGAGAGCGGGTGACCCGGCGGCAAAACGCCTTTGGCCATGAATGTCGTGACGAGCGGTGCGGAAAGGCTTTCCGCAAGTGCCCGAACGTCGCTTGCGGTGCCGGATCGGATCACCCCATGTCCTGCAAGGATCAAGGGCTTTTTCGCCTCGGCCAGCAGGCGCGCGGAACGGATGACCGCATCGGCCGCCGGTCGCACCTCGGCTGGCGGCGGGGCCACGAAAGGTTCGGCCAGTGTCGGGACCTCGGCCAGATCCTCGGGCAGGGAAAGATGGACGGCTCCGGGTTTGTCGATCTTGCTCAACCGCACGGCCTCGGCAACGACTTGGGGAATTTCATCCGCGACCATCAGCGTTCGGCTCAACTTGGTGACTGGCGCAAAGAGTGCTTCGAGATCGATGATCTGATGGCTTTCGCGGCCCAGCCTGGACCGCGCACCCTGTCCTGTGAGGGCGATCAGCGGCACATGGTCAAGCGTAGCGTCAGCCACACCGGTGACAAGGTTGGTCGCTCCAGGTCCAAGCGTCGAAAGGCAAACCGCCGGGTTCCCCGTCAATCGACCGTGAACCGATGCCATGAACGCCGCCGACTGCTCGTGCCGGCACAAGACAAAGTCGATGCTCGACTTGTCGATTGCTGCGATCAGATCGGTTGTTTCCTCACCCGGAACACCGAATGCACAGGTCACGCCGTTGGCCTCGAGGCAGGCAATCAGCAATTCGGCGGCGGTTTGGGTATGGACGGCATCTTTCATAGGGCTTTGAACCTCGGGGTACTGTTTCAGGGAGTGCGGATGCGCGGGGGCTTACCCACGGATCAGCCGCAAGATCAGCGAACCGATGAACAGGACCAGAAAGATCACGAAAAGGATCTGCGCGATACCGGCCGAGGCCGACGCGATGCCGCCAAACCCGAAGATGCCAGCGACGATAGCAAGTGCGAAAAAGATCAACGCCCAGGACAACATGGAATTTCCTTTCATTTCTGTGGCTACTGACGGGTCAACGCTTGGAAGCCCAGATTGGTTCCGGATCATTTTGGTGGAACCATTGGCGACCGCTCGCGTTGGGTCGGTGAAAGGAGATCTGACATGACACAGAAAACGGCGAAGAAGGCCCCTCAGGACACTCCGCATGTGGAGATGGCGGCGCGGATCGACGAAGTGGCCAAGGAGGCCAAATCAGCGTTGGAAGATGGCGTAACCGCAACGCGTGACACGTTGAAGACGGCGCGCGACGAGGCGCAAAAGCAGCTGACACAGACATCCGAGAAGGGCGCCGCATTCGTGCGCGAGAACCCGGGTTTGGCAATGGTCGGAGCGTTGGGCGTGGGTGTCCTGTTGGGCCTCGCTTTGCGCAAGGCGGACCGCGGTTAGAACACGCGGTACACTGCGACCGATATGGGCATCGAATACGTATTGCCGGCCATGCTCGGCTTGGGTTTGGCCGGTTTACTGATCTGGTTTTTCATCAGGAATCGCTGAAACCGCTATTCGTCACTGCCACGCCAACCAACCCGCGATCCAAAGACCCAAAGCGCCTCAGCCGCGCTTTGGGTCTTCTTCTATTTCGGGTTTGATCTGGGCGTAGGCCAGCATCGTGAAGACAGCGGTTCCTCCGATGATGTTGCCGGCCAGAACGGGCAGGAAAAAGCTGAAAACGGCTGCGCCTGGTGGCAACTGCCCCTGAAGCATCAGAACCGCCATTTCCACCGATCCGGCAACGACGTGGGTAAAGTCACCGGCCGCAATCATCCAAGTGAAGATTACGATGACCAGCACCTCGTTGTTCTGTGCCGATGGCAGCATCCAAACGATCGCCGCAATCAGGATCCCTGCCGGTACTCCGCGCAGAAAGCCAACCCAGGCGCCCATGCCAGTGGCGTGGTGGCTCAGGTCGTTGATGACTGAGACGAGCTGGGGCGACAACACCGGCGTATGGATCAGGAAGGCAGATATCGCAAACGCCCCAAGCACATTGGCACCCAGAACGATTGCCCACAACCTCGCGGTTTTGGTGAAGCAGGCAACAGACGGATTAATCATGGCTGGAACGACGGTCGTTATGGTGTTCTCGGTGAACAACTGCATCCGCCCCAAAATGACCAGAACAAAGCCGAGAGAATAGCCCAGGTTCTCGATCAGGAACCGACCGCTGGTGTCGGGCAGATGTGCCCGCAAGATCGCTTCGCCCAGCACCGAAAAGCTGATCAGCACTCCTGCGGCAATCCCGGACCAGAACAACGCTTTGGTCGGGCGATCCAGTTCCTCCTCGCCGTTTTGGCGGATGATCTCGAATATCAGGCGCGGAGACAGCCCAGACGCTTCTTCGACCGCTTCGCGCTCGCTTTCTTTCTCGACAAGATCTTTTCGCGGCGCTTCGTGTGTATCGGACATTTTGACCCCATGTATCGACCTTCAATCCCAACGTTCTGCCGGTCGTTTTGGTTCCGTCAGGCGAAGAAATCCTCAAGACTTCTACGAGAACTGGGATCACACCCAGATCTTTGTCGGGAACTTTCAGCCACCTATCGCGTTGTATCCTCGTAGGAACAACGACACGTAATTCGAAAGGAACTTCGGTATGGTGGAAATATATGGCATTGGCGGTCTGATCGTCCTGGTTTTGTCGATCTGGGCCATTATCTCGATCATCGGTTCGTCTGCGACGACCGGTGCAAAAATCTTGTGGGTCCTTTTCGTTCTGTTGCTTCCGGTCATCGGATTCATCTGCTGGCTGATCTTTGGCCCGAAGGCCGCGCGCAGCGCGATCTGATCAGTTCGGAAATTGTCAGTACAAAACAAAGCGCGGCATCGGCCGCGCTTTTTTCGTTCAAGGATATTGGGGGCACAATGCGCCCTGCGCCGTTTCACCCAGGATCAGAACCGATCTTCAAGCCGTTCCCACTGAAATCAATGGATGCAATCGTGCGGGTAAGATCCGCGGCCGTGAAAGGCCGTGTCAGAGCCGCGCATTCAAATTGAGCTTGCACCTCGGGGGACGGGTCCAACAGCAACAGTGCACTGCCGCGTTCAACCAACAGCCGCGCGACGGCGTTGAATGACGTCTCACTTCTGCGATAGCTCAGAACGCCTAAGGCCGGGGCGAATTTGGGATTCTGCCAGAAATGCCCGCCCGCGTGCAGCTCGCGGATATGGACAATGCGATCGGGCGAAACTCCGGGGACGGCATCACTGATGTCCGCTGCTTCGATAAAGTTTTCCGTAACAATCAAAACATCTGCTACGCTGCGGGAAGAGGCTTTCATCAATACCATCCTGAAATCTGTTCGATGCCACCGTAGGGCAATCCCGCAGCGCCGCAACAAACTATGACACAGCAACGAAAAATTTCTCTGATCGCATGTGCGGACTGTCCGCTGAGGCAGATGGACGTCTTCCTGCCGTTCGCGGAAGACGACCTGCGGTTCATGCAGAGTTTCAAAACCGGCGAGATGCAGGCCGAACCCGGAACACAACTGTTCATCGAGGGCGCGAAATCCGCGCATCTGTTCACGGTCCTGAGCGGGATGGGCGTTCGTTACAAAACGCTGGAAAACGGTCGTAGGCAGGTCATCGGCTTTGTGCTTCCCGGCGATTTGGTCGGGTTGCAGGCTGGGGTCATGGGCGAGATGCGGCACTCCGTCGAGGCGACAACCGCGATGAGGCTATGCGTGTTCAATCGCTCGCGGCTGTTCGAATTATATCAGAACCAGCCTGATCGGGCCTTTGACCTGACATTCCTGGCAGCCGTCGAAGAGCATTTCCTGGGCGACGCCTTGACAACCGTTGGCCAGCGCGGCGCGATCGAGAAGATCGCGTGGAGCCTGCACCGCTTCTACACACGGTCCCAGGCCGTCGGATTGGCCAAAGGCTTGCGGTGTCCGCTGCCATACCGGCAGCAGGATCTTGCGGATGCGTTGGGCTTGTCGCTGGTTCACACGAACAAGACCCTGCGCCGGCTGAAGGTTCTCGGCCTGGCCGAGTGGTCCAACAATGTGCTGCAGATTAACGATCTTGAGGGTCTAGCCGAGCTTGGCTTGGTCGAAATCACCGAAGCCGTTCCGCGCCCGCTGATCTAAACGTGGCGGATGGACAGGAATTGAAAGACCGCCGACCGAAAAATCGGCCGGCGGCTTGATCACATGCTTTGCGACTGAATAGAGGGTTTACGACCCTTCGTAGGCCGGCATGTCCTTCAGCATCTCCTTGTCCCCGTGAACAAATGCATAGGTGTTGTCACCATCGACTTCACGCATCAGCGACACGCGCGAGAAATCGATCAGAACATCCTTTTCCCCCAAGCCGAGGAACCCGCCGACGCCGATCACGGCCCCATCGACCGTTCCGTCCATGTCGACGACGACCTCTTCGATCTCGCCGATCCACTCTTGCGAGACGTCATAGACGCGCATGCCGGTCAGGTCTTCGGCCGGGATAGTGCCCTGGGCAACGGGGACATAACCCTCGATGTCGATGGTGGTGGGATCAACCGCATCAGCCATCTGTCCGGCTTTTTCGCTGATGTACTCACCGGTTGCTTCGGCTGCCTGGTCGACGTCTTCCGCCGTGTTCTGCGCAGCGTTCTTGATATCCTGCGCGGTATTGGACAGCGCATCACCGGCTGCCTCGGCTGCCTCTTCCAGGTTCTTGCCGACTTCTTCGACATTCGAGCTTTCTGCGTAGGCCGATGCCGACATCACCAGAACGATCGAAGTTGTGGTCAGAAAACGTTTCATAGCTCACTCCTTTGGTCTGTTCTGACCGCATTTCCCGCGGTCTTGTTGAACAAACGAATGACGCAGAAACTTGTTCCCAGAAAAATGCAAAAATATTTGTTTTAAAAAGAAAAAACCGCGCGTCTGCGCAGTTTGACAAGCCGTGTCCAGATACTCAGACCGGGTGCAGCGGGTCGGAAGACCTGGATAGAACCATGTAGTGTTCGTCGTCGGGAATATTGCGTAACTCGGCGAATGGAAAACTCAGGATATCTGGTCGCCCGTCGATCAGAAGAAACCGCAGTGCCTTGGTGTCAGGGTCGAACTCAATATCCTTGAATCTGCCCAACTCACCAGTCGAGTCAAACACGGGGTTGCCCTGCACCTTCGTAAACCACCGGAAGTTGCTACCGGGTGGCGTCGGTTGGGGGCGTTGGCGGAGGGCGTCATTCAGGACCGCCCCCATCACAACCGGTGCAATCGCGTTGCCGAACGGCCCTACGACCAAGGGCGGCAGGCCTTCGATGTCCACTGCAAGGGGATCTTCGTCGTCTTTGCGCTGGCGCAGATGATCCACTTGCTGTTGGGAAATCGCGCACGTTACCTCGCTTGCGCCAAATTCGAGCGTATCGGCCGTGAACGCCACCGGGTCATTCCCTCCGGTGAGGCTCAGATTGACCAAGACGTACTCCAACTCGGTCTGCCCAGCGCGGATGGCGATATCGGAAACGCGACCAATCGCTTGGTCGGCTCCAGCTGGGACAACGGGCGTGTTGGTGAGGTCAGACAGCTTCATGGCGCTCGTGATTACCTTTGGGGTCGATTTTGGGAGTGTGTGGGGCGCCATTGGTCTGACGCCACCCCACGCGATGTGCGCATCTACCTTTGGGCTACATGTCCTTCATCAGGCGATCCACGATTTCCCGAACGTCTTCTTTCGAATCTCCGTATTTCTTTTGGATGATGCCTTCCAATTGCTCGCGATCGCCCCGGGCTTGTTCGATCTCATCATCAGTCAAATCGCCGAAACGCTCGATCAGCTTGCCTTTGAATTCGGTCCAGCGTCCAAGAATTTGGTCCCAGTTCATCGTAATTTCCTTTCGATTGCTTCGTCGCTGTCAGTGAAACGCGCCAAACGCGAGCTGGTTCCGGGCGCCGGCGATATTTCTGCGTTGGCCCCGGAAAAAAGGGGGTCGGGCAGTTACCGAAATTTGTCCTCAGTGGCGTTCGAACTGGTCTTGGGAACAATCTCGCCTTCCATGCGTTGGAGGACCGAGACCTCAACACAGGAGATTGAACCATGCCACGTCGAACCGAGACCACGGAGAAAGCGAAAGCCCATGCCCAGGACTTGACCGGCAAGGTCAAGGACACCGTGACCGCCGAGGCATCGGCCCGGGCCGAATCCTTGAAAGACAGCGCAGCGCAGGAGGCTGAGAGTGCCGCTTATGCAGCCGAAGCAGCCGCCGATGCATTTCCCGACCAATCTGTGCAGCATCAGGTCCTGTCGAGGATTGCCGACAACATGGAGGCCGTGGCTGGGCAGGTGCGCTCTGCCGACTTGGCCAGTATGAGCCGAAAGGTATCTGATTTCGCCCGGGAAAACCCGCTGTTGTTCGTCGGATCGGCTGCCCTGGCCGGGTTTGCCGCAGCCCGTTTTCTGAGCGCGCGCAATACGGGCGCGGCTCAATCCGCATCTTTTGGTGCAGATCCATGGGATATTGATCCGTCGCCGCTGCATGGGACCTCGGTCGATACCTCGGGCCACACCAGCGCGTTGGCGCGAATGAATGGTGGCCGCGATGCATAACCCCAACGATCTGCGATCTGCACCGGGGCTTTTGGCACACGCGCTCAAACATCTGTCAGGTTTGCTTCAGGCTGAGGCGAAGCTTGCGAGGGAGGAGTTGTCCCGAAACCTGACGCGAGCGGGCGTAGGGCTGGCCTGCATTGGCATTGCTCTGATCCTGTTGATGATCGCGCTGAACCTCATGGCCACAGCCCTGGTCGCGTATATCACCGCCAATGGCTTATCGGTGGGTATGGCCTCGTTGCTCGTTGGCGCGGGCTTGGCACTGGTTGCTGCGTGCCTGGCGCTTTTTGGCCGGTCCCGCATGTCCGCCACCGCCTTGGTTCCCGAGCAAGCCATGAAAAACCTGCAGCGCGACATCGAAGCGATGAAGGAGTCGACCCATGTCTGACCTGACACCCCTTGAAACGCAGATCGCATATGAACGCAGCGCCCTTGCGCGCTCGCTGAATGCTCTGTCGGATACGCTGGCACCGCAGCGCCTGGCAGACGAGGCGAAATCGACGCTCGAAACCTATGGCGGGCAGATCGGTGCGCAGCTCTGGTCCGCGGCCCGGAAAAACCCGGCGGCCTTTGCTCTGTTCGGTGCAGGAGCAGCCCTTTTGGTCGCGGGTCCTGAGTCTGGCGCAAAAAGCACCCAATCCCCGCCCCAGGCCGTACCTCCGCAGCAGGCGTTCGACGGGTTTGACCGGCGTGTTGCCGACGCCGACAGCCGCATGAAACAGGAGATGACCGGAATGACTGAACACAGCCAATCTGCCAGCGTGCTGTCCGCCGCCTTGGATCGTGGTCTGGACAAGCTCTCACCCCAAGCCCGTGCCCGTGTGATCGAAGCGCGCAAGGCCGCAATCGGTGCACAGCAAGCGGTCGAGAAGCGTGCGCGGAAGGCGGCGAAGGCGTCGCAAACCTTCGTTCATGATCAGCCGCTGGCGGCCGGAGCATTGGCGCTCGGCGTAGGTATTCTGGCTGGTGCTCTGCTGCCCAACACCCGCAAAGAGGACGAGTTGCTGGGCCATCGGCGCGATCAGCTGATGCTACACGCCCAAAGGGTTTTGAATGAAGAACTGGACAAGCTGCATGCCGCGGCCAGTGTACGGCTGGATGAGGCGGCTGATCGGGCCTCTGACGCTTTGCGCAGTCAGTGAAGCGCGCCCATGCCAACTGCCTTCAGCTCTCCATCGGCCTTGCGTGCAATGTTGGCGATCCTGACCGGGATCGCCATCATCACCGCTTTGTACCTGGCCCGGTCCATCGTCGCTCCGATCACCTTTGCGTTGGTTTTGGGGGTCGTGGTCGCCCCGCTTGCCGACAAGCTTGAGAAGGTCGGTTGCCCACGTGTGATATCCGCTTCGTCACTGCTGTTCGTGACCAGCACCGTCATCGTCGCGGCTTTCCTGCTGCTCGAACCATTGCTGTCCGCGCTGGTCGAACAGTTGCCTGCCATCAAACGCGAGTTGCGCTCTTGGGTCGCTGCGATGTCCGAATTCATTCGGGGTATCGAAACGCTTGGACGCGAGATCGAGGAAACCGTCGGCGCCGATGGGGCAGCGGAAACGGAGTCCGCCCTTCCGTCAGTGATGGATGCTTTGTGGCTGGCGCCCAATTTCGGATCAAAGATCCTGATTTTCATCGGCACGCTGTTCTTCTTCGTTTTGACCCGACCCGAGCTCTATGCCGCAGCTGGTCCCCTGAAAGAGCGGCTGTATCTGGCCGACCGCGCCGTCTATCGCTATTTCGCTGCCGTGACGTTGGTCAATATTGGCCTTGGGACGGTAACGGCCGTGGCCTTGGGACTGATAGGCATCAATGACGCCGTGATCTGGGGGGTGGCCGCCGGCCTTCTGAACTTTGTGCTGTATCTGGGGCCTCTGATGATCATGACCGGCCTTCTGATTGCCGGTTTGACTCAGTTCGGCGGGGCAGCGGCCTTGTTGCCCCCGCTGGTTTTCCTGGCAATCAATTTGTCCGAGGCGCAATTCGTGACACCCGCCTTCGTCGGCCAGCGTCTACAGGTGAACCCGCTGGTCGTGTTCATCGCCATCATCTTCGGACTTTGGCTGTGGGGGCCGGTCGGGGCCATCGTCGCGCTGCCGATCCTGTTGTGGTTCGGCGTGTTGATGAACCCCAAGGTCATGAGTTCGATCGAAAACACCTAGACGATGTTTTCAGTAACCCCCGGCAACGGTTGCCGCATGTCGCGCGCGACATCGGCGTCATGCGGGACCAAGAAACCACTGCGCGCTTCGGGGCGCCGCACACCGTTGGCGCGAACCTCTCGCTGCCACCACGCGAACATGGAATCGGGCTCGATCGGTTTGCTCAGATCATCCGAGAACCACCAATGGTCCACCAGGGCCTGCCGCAGAACCGCAACCCGCTGCCGGTCGGTTACCCGAAGGGCGACTTCTGTGTCCCACCGCAAAGACCGTCCGTTCAGGTTGGCGGACCCGACCAAAGCATGATGGTCATCCACCACCAGAACTTTGTTGTGAACGTGAATGATCGGAGACCCGCTCAGAACCTCGGCGCTGGCATCGGCCCCACTGGCTGAAATCGGTTGGACCGGGGTCGACACCGAAACCCGGTCTTGGAACCCCTGCTGGATGATCTCCAGGCATTTGGCCTGCAGGTCCAAACCATATTGCGCGTCCAGTCCGTCATGCCCGCCAAAGGCCACTTCCTCGGGCAAGGCTGGCAGAACAAGCACCAGTTTCAGATCCTGCTTGGAATGGCCCGCCTCAGCCAAGGCCTCGGCCAGCCGGGTTGATCTGAAATACTGGGTCTCGATGTGCAGAAGTTGCCGCGCGGCCTGAAAGGCGGCGATGTGCTCGTCCTCGATCTCATGCGCGATGGTCTTTGGCGACAGCCGCCAGAACGCAAACCGGCGCGGGCTGGACAGGGTGCGGCGCAGATGGGTCGTCTGGGGGTCCGGTTGTCCGGTTGCGATTTCATGTTCGAACCGGTCGATATGGCGCGCGGCCTCGGTGGCCTCGGGTCCGCGGACCAGCAATTGAACGTCTGACCAGGTGTTCTTGGCCAGACGGTTGTGATCCGGTGTGTCAAAGCGCCTTTCGTTCAAGTCCAATCCGCCGAGGTAGCAGACCTCATTGTCGATCACGGCGACTTTCTGATGGTGCGACACGGTGTGAAGCCGGGGCAACATGTCCGACCCCAGCCGTACCGCCTGCCGTTCGCGTCGTTCGCGGGACAGCTCCTGCATCCGCTGCGCCTTTTTTCGCAAAACCGCGGGCAACAGCGTGGCCCAAGGCAATGCGCCGGCCTGCGCGGGATGCATGGACACGCGAACGCTCAAGCGCGCGGCCAGTTCTAGGCCAAGGATTTCCCCAAGCGCAACTGCCTGCCGTTTGGTGCGCCAGCTCAGTTCGTGTAACTCGGTCGCAAAGATCGGATCGAAATCGCTGATGACCAAATGAAACGAGACACCCTTGCGGATGACATGCTCGATCAGGTCAAACCAGGTATCGCCGATCCGGCGCGCCTCATCGCTGCGCAGCCGTGTCATGAAATCGAATATCCGAAAACTTGCCTTGATCTGGTGCCGGGCCTCCAGAACCGCTTTTTCCAAGGCGGGCCAGGCTTGCTCGGCCGTGATCAGGACCTCAAAGTCATTCTGCTGCGGCACGGGCATCACCGCCTCTCTCATCCGCAATGGTCTGTGGTTCGCTATCCCCTTCTACTTCGGCGATTTCGAACGTCACCTCATATACATAATGCGATGATGTCTCGGTTATGGTTTCGTAACCGTCCAATTGGCGAAGGAAGGCCTGCATCAGCCGTTGACCGATCCCGCCACTGTGGAACAAATCCGCACCGTCGTCTGTCTGCCCGCGCGTGTTGGAGATTTTCAGATGCAAGATGCTCTCCTCGGGTCGGGTTAATTCCACCGAGATTGTCGGCGGTCCGTCCTGCGGTACGCCTACGTATTTGACCGCGTTCGTCAGCGCCTCGGCCACCAGCATCGACATCGTGACGGCCTGATCCTGCCCCAGTTCGACCGGCGCGATCCGGCAGTCGACCTCGACCACCTGACCCAGAATTGGCGGTCGATGCGCCAGTTCGGCCACCAAATGCCCGATGAGAGCCTCGGTGTTGATCGTCGTCATCTGCGAGTTCTGGTTCAAGGTTTGGTGCACCATGGCCAGGCCGCGAACCCGACGCTGCAACTGTTCCAGCAAGCGCCGGGCCTCGGGGGTTTCAGCCTTGCGCAAATGCATGTTCATGATCGAAGCGATCAGTTGCAGGTTGTTTTTGACACGATGGTGAACCTCGCGCAACAACAGCGTTTTTTCGACAAGATCCCGTTCGTGCTGTGCCTCAGCCTCGCGGATCAACAAGACCATGCGGTTGAATGCAGTCTGGATTTGCTGAAACTCCTGCGGCGCCCCTTCCAGGCTTTCAATCGGATCGCGCTCACCCAACGCAAAACGACGCACGGCCGAACGCAAGCTGTCGAGATGCCGGATCACCAGCCGATGCAAGCCCCACAGCGCCACCCCCAGCCCCGTTACCCACATAAGGATCGGGAAGGCAATGGTCAGGGCGGTACTGCCGGCGCCGACCGAAGCCAAGGCCACGTCTCGTGGCCAACTACCAATCACGGCGACTTCACCCGGAATGATCGTCGCAACCGCGAAGATACGCTCCTCTCCAAGGGGTGTACGGTCAGAGAACGTCTTTCCCGAGTTGGAAAGCACCAAACGCTTGTCCGGCGCGGGAGGCAAATAGCCGCTCACTTCGTCCAGACCGACATTCGACAAGAGCACCTCACCGCTCGCATCGAACAGGGCAATGACGACGTCGCTCTTTTGGTCCTCGACATCCAAAGGAATGCTGGCGAGGGCATGGGGGATGGATATGGATACGAACCCCAGCAGCTGTGCCCGATCCATGACCGGTCGGGTGACGATAATCACGGATTGCCCTGAAACAGCGCCGGATCGGTTGACGGAAAAAGTCAGCTGCGGGTTTTCGATAATTTTGGAGAAGCCCGAAGCGTCGGACAGGTCCATGACTTCGTCCGCTGTCGAACACGCCATGATACCGTCGGGTCGGATGAACCCGGCAAATACAAATTCCGGCGCACTTTTCAGGAACCGCTGCATAAGGGCGGAACAGGCGACCCCATCTTCCCGCACCTCCGCCAGCGCCGCCGCCAAACCGGCGCCGGCACCCACGGCCTTTTGCAACAGCTCTTGTTCCCGGCTGGCCGCCTCGATTGTTCGGGCCAAAACCGAGGAGCGCGAGTTGTCGTCGGCTTCTGCGATGACCGCACGGGTCTGGAGGACGGCAATCAGGCCCAACGGCAGAAGCGCCAGAGTGACCAGCGCGGCAAGATAGACGGTCAGGCTGCGCGGCTTCGCATCCATCGATCGTCAGGCCGCCGGTTGCGTCTGAACGATTGCCGCCGTTACCGCATCGGTCAATTCGATGGGTTCGTCATCTTCCAAATCCATCAGTTCGGCCAGTTGCGCGCGGGCCCGGTTCACCCGGCTTTTGATCGTTCCAAGGGCGACGCCGCACATCTCGGCCGCTTCCTCATAGGAAAACCCTTGTGCACCGACCAACACCAACGCTTCGCGCTGCTCATCCGTCAACTGATCAAAAGCAACCGCAAAATCCTTCAAGGCCAAACGTCCGTCATGGTCGGGCTTTTGCGAAAGGGTCTCGGCCATGACACCATCGACATCCTCGACCTCGCGCTTGCGCTTGCGGTGCAGGGAAAAATAAGTGTTCCGGACGATGGTGAACAACCAAGCCCGCATGTTGGTGCCTTCCTGGAACGAGTCGATATTACTCCATGCCTTGATCAATGCGTCCTGGACGATGTCATCGGCCGTGGCCCCGTTTCGGCACAGGCTGATCGCAAAGGCACGCATCGCGCCAATATGTTCGACAAGCTCTTCTCGGGGATCAACCATCCGAGCCTCCCGTGTCACCGCTCTTGGGAACACTGGTCTGATTGCGCAGTTTTTCAAGAAGATCGACGAACCGATCCGGAACCGGTTCGCTGGCAACCTCATCGAAAGCCCGCTTGAGGTTCTCGTCGATCCTTTGTTCTATTTCTTGCCGATGTTCTCGGCTGGGCTGTGGTTTTGTCATGGCATCATCAAAAATTTTTACTTTTGCTGGAACCATAACGCCCCAGTATGCGTTTGGTTCCCGAGTTTAGAGAAAAAAATGAGGAAAACATAGATGACTGAGCTGACCGGAGTTTCCGTCGCAGATCAAATTGGCCCGCTGCTGCCGTTTCTGCGCCGTTATGCCCGTGCCCTCACTGGCTCACAGGACAGTGGCGACGCCTACGCCGCTGCATCGCTTGAAGCGATCCTTGCAGATCCCGCCCAGTTCGATGCCGATCTCACGCCGCGGGTCGCGTTGTTTCGTGTTTTTCACAGCATCTGGTCAACGTCGGGAATGCCTATTGACACCGATGGCGGCAGTTCTGACATTCAATCGCGCGCTCACGCCCAGTTGGCACGCCTGACGCCGAACACGCGCGAGGCCTTGCTGCTGCGCACGGTCGAAGAGTTCTCGGTCAGCGATATCGCCGCGATCATGCAGATAGAACCCGCCGAGGCTCAGAAGCTGATCGATATCGCCTACGATGAAATGGCCCGCCACACATCCGGTCGCATTTTGATCATCGAAGACGAAGCAATCATCGCGATGGATCTTGAAACGATGGTCTCCGACCTGGGCCACCGGGTCACCGGGGTCGCACGCACCGAAACCGCCGCCATCGAACTGGCCGAGCGCGAGCCGTTCGACTTGATCCTGTCAGACATCCAACTGGCGGACAAATCCAGCGGGATCGATGCGGTGAACCGCATCATTGCCCAGCACGGCGATTGCCCCGTCATTTTCATCACCGCCTTCCCCGAGCGCCTTCTGACGGGCAAAGGGCCCGAACCGGCCTTTTTGATTTCCAAACCCTACACTGAAGAACAGGTCAAATCGGCCGTCAGCCAGGCCATGTTCTTTGCCTCTAGCGCCGTGATCGAGGTCTGACGCAGCTGGGCCGCGCTGCAAGACACTCACACTCCGGCGATGACACACGAGGAATACCATGGAAAACGAGATTGCACAGACCGCAGAGACCGTGACGAACACCGTTTGGGCCGAGCTGTCGCAAGTTCTGAATACCGAACTTTATGACGGGAAATCGCTAAGCGACCTGCTGACGCTCGAGGCCCTTCTTGGCCTCGTCGCGAACACGATTGCGGCGCTGATCCTTCTGGTTCTTGGGCTTGTGATTTCAAGATATGTCAGCCGGAAGATCCGGGGCGTCGGTGAAAAATCGGAACGCCTGGATGATACGCTGTTCAACTTTCTCGGCAATCTGGCGCGCTATACGATTCTGGCGTTTACGGGGCTGTTCATTCTGAACACGTTCGGGGTGCAGACCACGTCGATCATCGCGCTGATCGGTGCCGCGGGTTTGGCCATTGGACTTGCGCTGCAAGGCACATTGTCCAACGTTGCAGCCGGCGTGATGATCATCCTGTTCCGGCCACTCAAGATCGGGGATTTCGTCGACGTGAATGGGGTGCTCGGAACCGTCAAAGACATCACCCTGAACTATACCGAAATTGCGGATATGGGGAATGTCAAGGTTATCGTTCCCAACGCCGAGGTGTGGGGAAACACCATCAAGAACTATTCCGTCTACGAGACCCGTCGTGCCGAGTGGACGTTCGGCGTTGGATACGGCGTCAACCTGACGGAGGCCGAGCGTGTAATTCGCGACACGATCACGTCGGACGCTCGTTCACTGGCCGACCCAGAACCGTTCATCCAGGTGAACAATCTTGGCAGCAGCAGCGTCGATTTTCTTGTCCGCGTTTGGTGCAAGTCTTCGGACTACTTCCAATACCAGGCAGACATGAAGCGCAAGGTCAAAGAGGCACTGGACGAAGCCGATATCAATATTCCGTTTCCAACCCGCACTTTGTTGGTTGAAGGCGAAAAGACTCAGCAAGAAAAAGCGATCGCTGCGGAGTGACTTTGGATTTGGCCTAGGGCGGACAACCAACAGTCTTCCGGAACGTGGTGTCGGACGGATGAGAACCAGTCTCCGCAAAGGCAGTGCCGGTCGCCGTTGATCCCCACAAACATCTCATCCAAGCGCCATCGCCAATTGGAATATCCGCGCATAAGCTGGAAGTGTTACCTGCGCATCTCAGCCGCAAACTGTGCGCAAACCGCCGCTAGGACCGTACTGAATTATTGGTCACGTCGATGCAGCGCTCGTGCTCAAGATCCTGCAGATTCCGCAGCGGCAGCGGAAACCGAATGCAGTCTTTTCCTCCAAGCGAATAATCTCTGGCCTGGTCCGAAAAAAGGAACAGAGACTTGCATCGAGAATGCGCCCTCAATCTGCAAATCGGGCCGTCTCCGATTGAGGAAGGCGGCACAACCCACGGTAATGTCGACAGAAACCCGTGACGGAAAAGTTAAGTGCAGGGTGGCGGGAATGAGTAGCGGCGCTGTCAGGCGAATTCGAATTAGTCTCAGTTTACCGCGGCAACCCCAAACCCGTCCGGAACAGAGTTGACAACACTCGCTGAGACCGGCGGCGCGGATCAGCCTGAAGGTGCCCGGGCTGGTTAGCGATCTTTCCTAGTTGAGGTGGTCAAATTCAGAGGATTTGAAGGCGGCAAATTTCTATAGATATCGCATGTGTTTGAAACGCTGTAACGCGAGGTCGAGTCGTCGAAACGGCAGGTGGGAATTCTCGAGGTGGTTGTTGAGTCACCTGCCCATTTGCCGTTTGTTGATAGCGCCCAACCCAATTGCCTTAGTGCAGCCTTGCAGGATGCGAAGCGACCCGTGACGAGAGTTTTTGTGGGTAGGCGCTGGAGCAATACGATATTTCACTCGGGAACGGCCCAACCACGGTAGCCGACAAGGTATTCGGCATAGATCATTCGGACGACAGCAACGACCTTGGATTGATGGCCACACTCTCTGACGTGGAGATGGGGTCAACCAAATGCGGCGTGCCGCATAACTCGGGCGGCACTTAGGCTGAAATAGAGTATTTCAACGCCATGTAACGTCGGACAAAGTCTCCAAAAACGTAACGAGATCGGCGATCTCCTGCTCGGACAAGCTCAATTCTGCAAGTATGGCCTCACCGTCGGCATGCAGCCTTTCGGTATCAAGCTCGCTGTAGTGCCGGACCACCGCATCCAAGTCGATCAAACTGCCGTCGTGCATGTAGGGCGGAGTTTCAGCCACTCCCCGCAGGCTTGGCGTACGAAAGGTCCCAAAATCAGAATGACGCCTACGCACACTGCGAACCGCCCATGCACCTTGCTTGGCGGGATCGTCGTTCCATTCCCCGTCCAGTGTGTAGACGCTTGAAAACAGGAAGTTCAACCCGCCGAACCGTCCTTCATCGACTTCGGTTTCGCTTAGGAAGTAAGGCACCCCGGCGTCGTGAAATTCATTGTTGGAAAATGCCGGGCCATTGTGGCAAAGGGCACATTTCCCGCGCCCCAGAAAGAGCTTTAGACCTCTCTGAGCAGCTTCGGGATAGTTCGCAGCCGCCAACAGATCTCCGCGTTCCAGCGCATCGCGGAAACTGTCAAATTGTGTCCGCTCGGTTCTAAGCGTCTCCAAATAGGCTGATAGAGACTTGGCAGTGTTGACCAGCACCAACTCCGGGTCTTGATTTTGGATATTGCCAAAAATGGACTCAAAATCAGCAGCATAAGAACTCTCGGAAATTGCCGCCTTTAGACTTTCGCTGCTATGAGCCATCTCTTGTTCTTCGATGATCGGATGCAGACTTGCTGCCCAGAGACTATCGCTCTTGCCGCCCCAACCGTACCAGCGCAGACCCGCAAGGTTTCTCAGGGATGGGGTGTTCTGATCCAACCTGACACGGCCGAGCGCCCGCGCCTCGGATGTTGCAAATGCCTGTTCGGGGTCGTGACAACTCGCGCAAGAAAAAGCGCCGTCTACCGACAGCACCGGATCGTTGAACAAAGCCGCGCCGAGCGAAATAGCTCTTGAGTCACCTGAAACGCGATTACTGGGGTCTGGCTGGTATGTTGGCGGCCACGGCCCGAAGGAAAGCGTTTGCTGTATTTCATCTTCGGACAATAGAATTTCTGAGTGTACAGTAGCCGGAAGCGTCATTAGCGCGGTTAAAGTCCAGAACTTCATTTGAGCGTAATCTCTGACGTGTAGGACAACGATCGCCCTCCAATATCAACGTCAGCCTGCAGTTCCCAAAGTCCCGGCATGTGAAACAGCAAATCATCGACCCGGAACTTTCCGTCGCCCAATGGCGAAACTTCGGGAGCGTAGTTCAACCCGTGCTGATGAGCGGGCATGATTGCATCAACATGCATCTCATGTGCTGTTGCTTCACCGCAGACTGAAATCAGAACGGAAAACGGTTGGGCCAACGGAATTTCGATGACATCCAAATAAACCTCAGGCGCATCTGGGGCTTCCGACCCCATGCGTTGCCCCACAGCGTCACAAGCAATTGCTGCGCCAGGTGAAGCAAGAAGCCATACAACCCAACGGATCATTCTGATGCCAGCAAACGTTCAGCGTTGGCATAGGCGATGTTGTCTGCGATCCGATCCGGCAGCAGATCCAGCCATTCACGCGAAAAATCTGCGTGGGGGCCAACATAGTACCAACGTTCCGGCGCAAATGTGTCCGTACCGACCATGAACCGATCGGGATGCGCCTCGAACGCGGCCTTCCAATCCGGGTCTAATCGGCCGCGTGAAACCATATCCGACCGAAAAGCCAAGTCCGCCCAAAGTCTGGGATAGGTATCCAACGCGTCAGACACACTGGCCGGGTCATCAAAGCCAGAATGCGCCCACAAAACCCGCGCCTCTGGCCAAGTTTCGAAGATTAGGTCAACTGCCTCTCGATCACCGTGGTGGTGTAAAATGAGGTTCCGCTCTTTGGCCAGTGCAATCATACGCTGGATGACCGGCGTTTTGATATCGTCGCCGTAAGCGTGAAACTCGCCGATAGCTTCGTAGTCGTTTTTGGCCAGGTTTTCTTCCAGATAGTCAATTAAAGTTTCATCGTGCATCCAGGTGTTGATTTCGCCGCGACGACGGTACGGGCGCAACGCTGGAACGACGATGTCCGGTGCCGCGGCCAACAACAGCTGAGTGCCATTGTCGTCTGAGCTGGATACTAGCGCTTTCCGCACTCCCGCATCCCGAAGGATTTTAGCCACCTGTTCTGGTGGCACCAGTTCGACGGCGTCGTGGCTGTAATGAATATGCGCGTCGAAGATGGGGCGCTCTTGTGCGATGGCGGCACTGCAAAACAGCACAGCGCCCAAAATGAAGATACGTTTCAGCACCTCAAGCCTCCTATCTGTCAATCAGTCCTTGGCAAGCGTCACGTCGAAATTCACATGCAAGAAAGGTTCAGTGATCTTACCAGAAAGCTCCATGCCATCAGGAAATTCAGAAGCTGGGCGTTCAACATAGGTCATCACTAGATCGTCGCGCACGCCAAACACCGTGTCTTCATCCAGATAGGGATCATCGTCGGGAAATATCTCGGTCACCAAAGTACGATAACCGGGAGCTTTGACGATGTAATGCAGGTGCGACGGTCGCCAGGGATGGCGACCACAGGCTCGCAGAATGTCTCCGACTGGCCCATCAGATGGCACCGTGTATTCGACTGGTTTGACTGTGGTGAAAGCGTAACGGCCATCTGAGCCGACCGTCATCAAGCCATGAAAAGAGTAGATATCCTGTTCCTCATCCTGACTGGCGTAGAGCCCGTTTGGCGCTGTTTGCCAGATGTCGAGCTCGGCACCCGCAATCGGATTGCCCCTTGAATCCCGGATCACGCCTTCGGCCAGCAGAACCGGCCCTCCATAGTTACGTTTCATATCGCCACCGATCGGCAGCGGGGGGGCGCCCGAGACATGGAATGGCCCCAACACAGACGAGCTGGTCGCGTCAGGGCTGGAATGCAGCATGTCAACCAATGACGACAGGCCCAACACGTCCGAGGCTAGCACGAATTCATGCCTATCCTCGGTTTCCACCGCGGCGCAGCCTTCCAGAAACGCAATCCCGGCCCGCCACTCGTCATGCGTCAGGTTGGTTTCCCGTGCGAAATCGTGCAGGTGTTTGACCAGAGTGCCCATGATTTCACGCATCCGTGGATCGGTGTCTTTGGACAGGTACCCCATGAAGACGTCAGTGATATTGTCTTTGGTGACAGAGCGCATCTTGGCCTCCTTAAATCAGGGCAAGGCTGAGGATCGGGAACTCGATCAGAATGAACAGAACGATCAGCATCACGAACGCAAAGGGAATTGCGCCCATGAACACGTCTTTGAGTGATATGCGGTCATCGTTGATCGTGGATTTGATAACGAAGCAGGATATGCCCAAAGGCGGTGTCAAAAGACCGATTTCGGCTCCGACCACGGTGATAATGCCGAACCAGATCAGCGACATATCCAGCGCCTCAGCCATGGGCAGGAACAACGGAACAACGATCAGAATGATCGACGCGGTGTCGAGCAGTGTTCCCAGGAACAGCATCAGAAGAACATAGAGCAGCATGATCGACCAGAAAGATGCGGAATTGCCCGCGAGCAGATCCTGCAGTTGATTGGGCAGCCCGGCCAGTCCCAGCATTCGGCTGTATATTGAAGCCGCCGTAATCAGGAACAGGATCGCCGCCGTGATGTGCCCGGTTTCCAGCAATGCGTCCCAGAATGCGCGTGGTGACATCGACTTGCGGGCAACCGCTATGATTAGCGCGACAAAAGCTCCGGCGGCCCCTGCTTCTACTGCTGTCAACCAACCCGTATAGATACCACCAAGAACGATGGTAATAATGAACAGTGTCGGCAGTGTCTTGGAGGCGATCTCGCGCCCAGACATCCACTCAGTGTCTTCAACAACACGACCACCGACGAAAGCTGGGGTGAAGCGCCCCATGACCCAAATTGCGCCGACATAAGCGATTGCCAGCATTATCCCAGGAATGACCCCCGCCAGAAACATGTCCCCAACGGATTGTTCGGCGACGAAGGAATAGATGATCAGCATTGCCGACGGCGGGATGATCATCCCCAGGACCGAAGACCCTGCTACTACCCCAACCGCAAAGCGCGGGTTATAAGCCTGCGCCATCATTTGCGGGACCGAGACTTTGGTAAAAACGGATGCAGATGCAATTGACGAACCGGTAACTGCGGCAAAGACGGCGTTGGCTCCGACAGTTGCCATACCGATACCGCCTTTGACCTTTCGAAACCGCATGGTCATGACTTCGTAAATGTCGCGACCCAAACCCGCCTTCGAAACAATCAGCCCCATAAAAGTAAACAGCGGGATGGTCGCAAAACTATACTCCATCGCACTATCGCCAACCGCCACTTTCAACAGGTTGAGCGCAAGCGTGAAGTTGTCCCGCATCAGCCAGATCGACACGAACGAGACCACGCCCAGAGCGATAGGAATGTAAACGCCCGCGTAAATCAGAAAGACGATGGCGATGACCGAGATCAGGCCAATCTCGATCGGAGTCATTTTGCGGCCTCGTCATGCTCTGGGGTGCGGACAAGTTGTGGGCGGTCCTGCGCCGTGACGACCTTGAGCAGGAAGATCACGCAGGCAAGCGCGGTACCGCACGCGATGACCAGTTTGACCGGCCACCAAGGCAATGTGAAAAGACCCGGTACTCCGAAGTAGTCCTGTGTCTCCCACATAAGAAGAAATTCCGGGAAGGTTACATAAGCGATCAGGGCCATGAAGATTGCGGAAATCGCGTTGATGATGCGCCTGAGATTGGCTGTCAGACCGGGGCGACGATGGTGTAGCAGGTTCAAAAACCCGTCCGAGCGTGTCAATCGATCCACTCTGACCACGTCGGCCAGCTGCAGGAACACGATCATCACGACCGAGAATTGCACCATCTCATAGGTTCCGCGCAGCGGGGCCGAAAACAGACCCCGTGCAATGACGTCAACATTCAGAATGACCACCAGCGCAAGGACGACGAGCGTACCCAATGCGTTGGCGGCGATTGCAAGCGAATTGGCGACCCGCGACAAGCCAGCAACTGCGGTCTTCAGCATGAGAGGCCCCTTTCGTGGATCGCCAACTGGTTATTTGGCCGTCCAGTCACGAACTCCGGTGAAACCGGCGTCCTGCAGCTTGCCGAGGTAAGCGGCCAAAATCGCGTCGCCTTGTTCTCCGTTTTCATTCAGGGTGGCTGCCCATTCCTGTGCAACATTTGGCATAGCGTTGGCCCAAGCCGCTCGTTCTTCGTCCGAAACTTCGACAATCGTTCCGCCGGCTTCGGTATAGGCATCCCTTGAGGCCGCGGCGCGGTCCATGGCGATACCGGCCACATGATCACGGTAGTCGATGGCGACGGCCTTAAGAACGTCTTTGACTTCGTCCGGCAACTTTGCCCAATAGTCAGAATTCACAGTTATCGTCTTGGAATTCACCGCACCCAAGTCAGCTTTGAGCATGTAAGGAGCTACTTCGGCGATCTTGAATGTTTTGGCAGCCTCGGGCCAAAGCATCGCACAATCGACTAGGCCAGTTTGAAGCATATTGTAGAAATCGGTCAGGCCACCACGCACCCCGGCCGCGTCTTTGATGCCTTCAAGATATCTGAGGTTCAGTCCAGCTCCGGCCACTTTTCGGCCTTCCAGATCTGAAACAGCCGAAACCGGCTCTGTACAGAAAACCTGATAGGTATCGAGCACGACACCAGTTGCCAGGTAAACCTGGTTCTGCGCGGCAAACTCATTTTGCATCGCCGGGAACTCACGCGCGATTTCATCCACGGCTTTGGCCACAGCACGGGCGTCGGATGCAACGAAGGGCGTCGAACCCGAGATACCCTGACTGGGAAGCTTTGAAGAATGGAAGATCGTTGTGACGATCCCAATATCTCCAAGGCCAAGCTGGACACCTTCCAAAACACCCTTCGGCTTGACGATCGAACCGCCATAGTTCTCTTGCCAATTCATCCTGTAGTTACCGGACTCAGCCAGCCGCTTGTCCACTTCTGGAATGAAGAAATTGGTGAATTCCTTCACCCATAGGGCCCGATCTGGGTACCCATCAATCACAACGGCTGAAATGGTCTCTTCCGCCTTGGCAGGCATCGCCATGACGCTTGCCACAGCAGCCGCAACAAGGCTGCGTTTGGTCCAGTTTTTCATTTCTCTCCTCCCAGAAAGTCGGGTCTATTGACTTTTAGCTGCTTGTTTTGACCCAGTTGACGGTCAGGTCAGTGCCTGCCGCTTCGAACAGCTTTGCGATGGCACAGTATTTGGCCGTTTCCTCACCAACGCGTGTCAGCTCCTCCTGACTGGCGGGTGTTTCACAATTCACGGTGAGTTCAATTTCCGGAAACGGAACATCGATCTCTTCTTCCATCAGGACGCCGCGCCGATCCAACCTGCATTTCGCGTCTATCGTCACTGTGCCAAGATCAATTCCCAAACGGTGCGCGTTCTTGTGCCCAATGACGTTGGTGCAGGCGATCAGCGCTGCCATTGCGGTTTCGGTCGGAGACGGGCCAAGATTTGTTCCGCCCCGTTCGACCGGTTCGTCGACGACAACATCCAAATCACGAATGGGAATCTCGGTGCGCGCGTGCGTCGGGCATTGAGCTGTCGTGCGATACGTAACGACAGGTTTCACTTTCATGGCCACAGGGTCACCTCCTCATGCATAAGAGCAAACCTTTTCGAATGGGAAGCGAGGCAGCTTGTGAAACAGTCCCGTTTCATCTGCGTAGCCCAAATTGCACAAAAAGTTCGACTTGAGCGTTGTTCCTGCAAAGAACTCCTCGTCGACGATCTTGTTCGAAAAGCCTGACATCGCACCGACATCCAACCCTACCGCTCGGGCGGCGATCATGAAGTAAGCGCCCTGAAGCGTTCCATTGCGAAACGCTGTATCGGCTACATATTCGGGATTGTTCTCAAACAATGGCCGTCGGTCTTCATGCGGGAAAAGAAAGGGCAATTCCTTCCAGAAGTCCATGTCATAGGCAATGATCGCCGTGACCGGCGCATCCATCATTTTTGGAACGTTCTTAGGCTTCAACGACTTGGCAAGCCGCTCTTTTCCTTCGGCGCTTTTCACGAAAACGAAGCGGGCGGGCAGCGTATTCATGCTGGTCGCACCGTTGATCGTGATGTCATAAATCTCTTCGAGCAGATCGTCAGAAACTGGCTGGTCGGTCCACGCATAGTGAGACCTGGACTCGCGAAGGATCAAGGCAATCGCATCGTCGGACAAACGCGGAATGCGCTCGCGCAGATCACGATGATCTTGCTGCGCCTTGGCGCGAAGTTCTTCCAGCTCTGCCCCGGTTGGTGCGGTCATGCTGCGGCCACCTTGGACTTGGCGTCTTTTTCGTCAATGACTGGGCTGGCGCAAATTCCAATGCCTTCAATCTCGACCTCAACGGTTTCGCCGGGCTTCAACCAACGGGGATTGGGCTTTTGGGCGTGTCCCACACCAGGCGGCGTGCCCAGCGCAATCAGATCCCCCGGCTCCAAAGTAGTATATTCCGAAATCGTCGCAATTACCTGCCGGACACCCCAAATCATATTGGCCGTATTCGAGCTTTGCAGGATTTCATCGCCCACACGGCTTTCGATCTTCAGACCAGATGCCCCTTCCGGCAACTCATCCGGCGTCACGGTGAAAGGACCGATCGCGCCCGTGTCATCAAAGTTTTTGCCGGGCGTCCACTGAACGGTTTTGCGCTGATAGTCCCGCAGCGAACCATCGTTGAATACAGTGTAGCCAAAGACATAATCCAGCGCGTCCTGCTCCGAGATATGGCGGCCGCGTTTTCCAACGATCAGCATTAGTTCGGCTTCGTAGTCGAGTTTTTCCGAACACGCAGGCCGCACCATAGGCTGGCCTGCCGCCATGATCGAATTCTTACCGCGCATGAACAGCGTTGGATATTCGGGGATGTCGTAGCCGCCCTCTTTGATGTGATCCGTATAGTTCAAACCCATACAAATGATCGTGCCGGGTGACGCCACGGGCAACGCCGGTGTGACTGAGGATAACGGCACACTATCTGCCGAGGTGATTTTTTCAGCCAGCGAGTCGGCCAGGCCAGGCTTGCTGATCAAACCCATCAAGTCGGAACCGACGGCAGGGTCCAAAGCCGTTAGATTCACTGCGTTTTCACCGTTCACGGCAAAAACCGCTGTGCCTTCCGAAGTCTCTCCCACCAGGTATTTCATTGTCACCTTCCATGTTAGCTTGCTTGATTTTTGCCGACTATTTTGCCATATGTCAAATAATATCGATATTTTTGGAGGCCGCGAATGGTTGCTTGGGCAGACTACAAATCAGAAGCAAAAAGCCGCGGTGCGCTTGCTTTGGAGCTTTACGTCGCACTGAGCACGCCAGCCAAAGCGCCCGAAGACGTAAAGGCTTCACTGCCGGATCACCTGGCGTATCAGGCGAAGCTTGAACATTCGGGGCAGCTGGCTTTTGCAGGTCCCATGTCGGATGAAACCGGCGAGCATATGCAGGGCATTGGCCTCATCATCTATAGGGCCGACAGTCTCGAAGCCGCCCGAAAGCTTGCAGAAGATGACCCGATGCACAAAAGCGGGGCACGCAGCTTTGTACTTCGGCGATGGCTGATAAACGAGGGCTCGCTGAACATCTCAATCGGACTATCGACTGGAACGAGCACGCTCAGCTAAGAGCTCCCAATAGACTGCGCCACGAAGAAGGGAATGCCAGACATGGATGCCATGCTTGATACCGAGGGCAAAGAGACATCCGCCACTCATGGTGCGTATCGAAAACTGCGCGAAATGATCCTGACTGGCGAGCTGCCGCCCGGTCAAAAGCTCAAGATCGAACAGCTCCGCGGGATGCTGGACACCGGCGCAAGCCCGGTTCGCGAAGCACTAAGCCTTTTGACATCGGATATGTTGGTGGAACGAATTGACCAGCGCGGCTTCAGGGCGGCACCAGTTAGCAAATGCAACTTCGAGGAAATCCTTATGTTGCGATGCAATCTTGAAGAAACCGCGTTGCGTACGTCCATCGCCAATGCAAACTCGGCCTGGGAAGACAGGCTTGTTTTGCGGCACCACCATATGAAGAAGGCGAGCCAAAAAGGGGCACACGACTTTGAAGACGCACACAAGGCGTTTCACATGGCCTTGTTGGACAATGCGAGGCTTCCATTACTCTTGCGGTATTGCTCGCAGCTTTACGATCTGAACATCCGCTATCGTTATCTGGCGGCTGGCGGGTCGAGTTACAAAAAGCGCGATATCAACGCAGAGCATCAGGAAATTTTGGACGCAGCACTGGATCGAGATGCAGAAAGCGCAACGCGGCATTTGATCGATCATTACCGTCGAACAGGTGACTATCTGAGCAGTCAGATGGAGTCGTGAAATGCAGCGGAACTGGTTTCTGGGCGATCTGCTTGATCAGCTGTTCGACCGCCCCGGCAAAAAGCGGGGCATAGATGATAAGCGATCCATATCGGAGCTATGTGAAGCACTCTTGTCTGCGGAAGGTGAAGTATCAGGTTTCGCGCTCGCATCAACGATACTGGATCGATACCAGACCTTGGACGACCCGGAAAAACTGGACTTCTTCGCCTATTTGAATGACCAGCTTGAGTTAGACGCGGATCAACTGTCTGAGACGGCGCGTCATTATGCCGAGTATAGAAGTGTCGATCTGTATAAAAAGCTTAGCGAGGCGGCCGAACCCAAACGGCAAGAATTGCTGCGCCGTCTGAATCAACCCTCCGGCGCGACGCAAGAGCTTGTGGCAATGCGCGTTGACCTGTTGCGTTTTCTCAAATCCAACCCCGAACTCAAGCGCACAGATGTAGATTTCGTGCATTTACTGCGAAGCTGGTTCAACCGGGGTTTTCTAGTCCTCAAACAAATCAGTTGGGATACACCAGCCCGCGTTCTGGACAAGATCGTCGCGTATGAGGCCGTCCATCAGATTCATGATCTGGACGACCTGCGGCGCCGGCTATTCCCTCCCGACCGTCGCTGTTTTGCGTTTTTTCATCCCTCAATGCCGGATGAGCCGCTGATTTTTGTCGAAGTCGCTTTGACGACTGAGATTCCGAACGCGATTGATGTGCTTTTGTCGGAAGTTCGAGAACCGATCGAACCAGAACAGGCAACAATCGCCGCATTCTACTCAATTTCAAACTGCCAGAGGGGTTTAACGGGTATCAGCTTTGGAAACCTGCTGATCAAACAGGTTGTGACCGAACTCTCGCGAGAGCTTCCGGGCCTCGACACATTTGTGACCTTGTCTCCGATACCTGGTATGAACCGGTGGTTAGCTGGCGAAACAGGGCATCCCGAGCATGGCCATGCTGCCGAAGCCGTACTTGCGGGAACAGCCCCTCCGCAGGACGTGCGGGCGATGGCCGCCCGATACCTGTTACTCGCCAAGCGCGAAGATGGGATGCCGCTGGATCCTGTGGCCCGCTTTCACCTGGGCAATGGCGCCGAGCTTCACGAACTGCATGCCGGGGCCGATCCGTCGCAGAACGGACGATCCCAATCCGGCGGCGCAATGGTCAATTACCTTTACGACTTGAAAAAGACTGAACGTAACCACGAAGAATTTGTGGCGCACGCCACAATCGAAACCTCGCGTTCCGTGCGCGCGGCTTCAACCGCAGTACTTGCGGCCAGACCAGAGGAAAATCCAGCGTGACTAACACTCTCTACGACAGCTTGTTTGCCCACCACGCGGGAAACGAGGTTCCGTTCCTGCTACTCGATGACGGAGAGGTAGTGTCATATGACGCGTTTCTGAAACGCGCGGCACAGATCGCGCATGTTTTGCAGAACAACGGAGTTTCTCCTGGCGACCGCATCGTTGTGCAGGCCCCAAAGTTGGCCGATACGATTGCACTCTATGCTGCTTCAGTTCAGGCAGGTGCTGTCTATTCGCCGCTAAACACTGCTTACACAATGGCAGAATTGGACTACTTCGCATCTGACGCCCAGCCTGCGGTGATCGTCTGCGACGACAACGACGCAGCCGAGATCAAAACACTGGCGGATCGGTATGGCGCAAGGCTGCTTACCCTTGGTGGTGAAATATCAAGCTTAAGCCGCCAGGCTGACGCGCAGCCCCGCGAGTTTGAATCCGTTGATCGCGCCCCGGACGACCTTGCGGCTTTGCTTTATACGTCGGGAACCACGGGTCGCTCTAAGGGCGCAATGTTGAGCCACCAGAACCTTTTGACCAATGCGCAAGCTCTCGCGGATTTGTGGGCTATCACAAACAACGATCGCTTGGTTCACGCGCTGCCGATCTTTCACACGCACGGGCTTTTCGTGGCGATGAACACGTCATTAGTCGCCGGGTCCGAAGTTCGGTTGATGGAAAAATTTGATATTGGCCTGATCTTGGAGGAACTACCGCATTCAACCCTTCTAATGGGTGTCCCCACTTTCTACACTCGATTGCTGGCGGATGACGGGTTCACCAAAGAGATCGTGGGGAGCATGCGGTTGTTCGTGTCGGGCTCTGCCCCATTGCTGACCGAAACCCATCAGGCGTTCGAAGCGCGCACAGGCCACCGCATCCTAGAGCGCTACGGTATGACCGAGACAAACATGAACACCTCGAACCCGTATACTGGCGAACGTCGCGCAGGAACTGTTGGCATGGCATTGCCCGGCATCGAGGTGATCGTTACTGATCCTGAAACCGGTGAGCAACTGCCCAGAGGGGCGGTAGGAATGATCGAAATACGCGGCCCTAATGTTTTCCAAGGCTATTGGCAGATGCCTGAAAAAACCGCTGTAGAACTTCGCGAGAATGGATTCTTTATCACCGGGGATCTGGGCAAATACAGCGAGGATGGCTACCTGTCGATTGTAGGTCGTTCAAAAGACCTCATCATCACAGGCGGTTACAACGTCTACCCCAAGGAAATCGAAGACGTTTTAAACGACATCGATGGCGTACTGGAGTCGGCAGTTTTTGGCGTCCCTGACAACGACTTCGGGGAAAAGATCATCGCCGCTCTGGTTGCTGAGCCAGGCGTAGAGCTCGACACGGATCAGATTGCATCAACCGTCGGGGAAAGGCTGTCGCGCTTCAAACATCCGCGTCGCTACGAACTCGTCCAAGAGTTGCCACGAAACACAATGGCCAAAGTCCAAAAGAACGTTCTGCGCGAGCAGCACACAAAAAAGGAATCCGCATCGGCAATGTCTTAGCCGACCTGCCTAGAACTTCGAACAAACCATAACCCTTTGAACTGATAGTATCCCATGGATTGAACCACCACCTCATCAGGAGATTGACCATGAATCGCATGAAGGCAAAAGACTTCGATCAGGAACTGCTGGATCTGTACGACTATTATGCGCACGGAAAGATCACCAAACGCCAATTTCTGGACCGCGCCGGAAAATTCGCGGTTGGCGGCTTAACGGCTGCCGCGTTATTGAACATGCTCAGTCCGAACTATGCGCTGGCACAGCAGGTGTCGTTCAACGATCCCGATATCCACGCAGACTACATAACCTACCCTTCTCCGAACGGAACGGGTGATGTCCGAGGCTACCTTGTTCGTCCCGCTGGTGTGGAAGAACCCCTGCCCGGGGTGCTCGTGATACACGAAAACCGCGGCCTGAATCCCTACATCGAAGATGTGGCGCGACGCTTGGCGAAATCAGGCTTTATGGCACTGGCTCCCGACGGCCTAACGTCGGTGGGCGGATATCCCGGTAACGACGCTGATGGGCGCGAGTTGCAGAAGACCGTCGACCGGGTCGAGCTGATGAATGATTTCTTCAATGGCTTCGAATACCTGTTGAACCGGGAAGACTGTACTGGGAAAGTTGGCGCTGTAGGTTTCTGCTATGGCGGTGGTGTGGTCAGCGCAATTGCCGTGGCGTACCCCGAATTGGCCGCCGGCGTGCCATTCTATGGCCGGCAGCCGGCCGCTGAGGATGTGGCTAAAATTCAGGCACCGTTGCTGATTCAGATGGGAGAGCTTGATGAACGCATCAACGCAGGTTGGCCGGAATTCGAAGCTGCGCTGCAATCCAATAATAAGGTTTACGAGGCCTACATCTACGAAAATGCCAACCACGGCTTTCATAACGACAGCACGCCTCGTTATGACGAGGAAATGGCAAACTTGGCCTGGGACCGCACCATTGATTGGTTTAACACCTACCTAAAGTCCTGAACTGAGTTCGCGGAATGGCGAAGCGACGGCAAAAACCTGTCGTCGCTTAGGTGTTCAAAAAGCTTCGAGAGAGTGTCATCAAACAAACTCAAAGCATTCTCGGCCAGCCCCAAATAGCTGCCTTTTTGCTGCACCAAGCTCGCGCCACTCGCCGAGGGTAGCGTTGCATGTCAGCTTCAAGGTGTCTCGATTGGTAAGAGATTGCTCCAGGTTGAAGTGATTTTAGAGGGAGGAGTGAGCGGCCGCGAGTTTTTGCAAATTTGCATCCGACTTACTGGCTGATTCGTATGTCGAGAGCGGTTGTTTTGCCCCGGGACCCGGTCATTCCGGATCGCAATCTCGCTGCGTTCTGCCTGAACGTCCGCATTTTCCTCTGTCATGCAGCGGGTGATTTTCGGCGGTGCGGCGAGTAATCTTGCTACGAGCGCTCGCAGCGTAAATTCTTCACTTCTACGGGGGGCTCGATGCGGTCATTCGCTCTACCGCGAAGATTATCCGATTTGCGGACCTTTTCCGTCACTGGCCCGCGTGCACTGCTGAGCCGCTTGTGACCCATCCGTCGGATACGCACAGTATGCGGTTCACAATTGAATAAAATTATTCGCCAACTTTGGGATAAATGAACCCGTTCACCGGGTAGAAGCTGCCATACCGGCCCGGATGGCTTTCAACGCGGACCAATGTCCAATCATTGTTTTTGGATACATCCTTGACGCCCATTTTCAATGATACCTTGTTGCGGTGCCAGTTGGCGTGGTTCACGATGACTTCTCTGTCAGTGACGACATCGGATACGACGGCCACGTGACCAAGCGGCATCCCTCGGGTTGCTCGAAATGACATGACCGCACCAACAACCGGTTCATTGCCTCGCTCAAAAGTATTGCGCGCCTTCCCCCACCAGTCCTTGGCGTTTCCGCGAATTTCGATACCGCTGAGGTTACGTGCGTAGGGTACGCACCATACCCTTTGCCCTCGAGCTTGTTTTTGAGAGACCTCGCGCAATGCCATAGCCTGACGTTCTGGATCGAGATCCGAGTCGCTTGAGCCCTGAGCGCAGGCAGAAACAAGAGCAATAAGCCCCATCGCAAACGCAGCGCGAGCAGTACCTCGCATGCGCCGCCGTTTCGTATTCGTTTTGCTGTCGCTGTTTTTCAAGAAATTACATTGACGGTTTGTGGAGTTGACTAGTTTTATGGCGATCTTGTGGCTTAAGAAAAGAGCCCGGCCTGTTTCCCGGCAGAAATTTGCCAGTTGATATTCATCCTCGATGGGCCGAGCGCGAGACTTTGTAAAGTCAGCTTTCTGCGCACAGCCGCCGTCGGTCGATCGCGCAGCATCGGTCACTTGGGGCTCGAACCTGACGTTCGTCTGAGTATCGGGAGCGTACGCGTGTCAGAATTTCCAAACCAATTGCAAGAGAATTGAGAGTTCGAAGACAAACCAAATGACACGAGCCTCCGGCTGTAACAAGATGGTGGCAGAGGTGTACGTTATGGCGGATGTTTTCGACCGCATTGCAGATTGGCTGCAAAAGCTGGCCTTTTTTGATGCTGACCTTGGCGGGCTAGTCGAGCAGTTAAGTCAAAGGCTTATTGATGGTGGCGTGCCAGTTTCGCGTGTTTCCTTGGGCCGCCTGATGATGCATCCTGTAATCGGGTTGCTCGACGCAACATGGGATGCTTCAAACCATCGAATTGAATGGACTGTTCTTCCACGAAGCTCGGTAACGACTGATCTCTTCGACAAAGCACTGATCAGCCCCACCCGAGTGGTCCAGTTCGAGTGTTAGTGCATCGCCGGCCTTTGGTCCATCTGGACGATGGTTT